>JBJMJR010000052.1:0-129692 GCA_045806245.1 Gaiellaceae bacterium
CTGAGAGCTGCGCCGGATAGCGGTTGCCGAGCCGACTCAGCTGCACGAGCTCGAGCAGCTCTGCGACGCGCTGCTTGATCTCGGCCCGCGGCCGCCGCCTGATCCGCAGCCCGAAGGCGACGTTCTCGGCGACGGTCATGTGCTTGAACGCGGCGTAGTGCTGGAACACGAAGCCGACGCCGCGCTCCTGCGGGGCGACGCCCGTCACGTCGCGCCCGTCCAGGCAGACCACTCCCGCATCGGGCTGCTCGAGCCCCGCAATCACCCGCAGCAACGTCGACTTGCCGCTGCCGCTCGGGCCCAGCAGCGCCGTCAGCGAGCCGGCGTCGACCGCGACCGACACGTCGTCGAGAGCGGTGAAGTCGCCGAACTGCTTGACGATCCCTCGTGCCTCGATCACCGGGTCTCCTCTTTCGGCTTGAGCGCAGTCATCAGGATCAGGGTCGTCACGGCGATCAGTGCGAGCACGACGGCCGACGCATACGCACCGACTTCGTCGAACGACTGGTAGCGGTCCTGAACGTATAGCGTGAGCGACTCGGTCTGCCCGGCAAGGCGTCCCGACACGACGCTGACCGCGCCGAACTCTCCCAGTGCGCGAGCCGTCGTCAGCACGACGCCATATGCCGTCGCCCAGCGGATCGCCGGCCACGTCACCCGCCAGAACGTTTGCCATGCGCCGGCCCCCAGCGTCGCCGCGGCCTGCTCCTGCTCGGTGCCGATCTCCCGCAGGACCGGCACGACCTCGCGAACGACGAACGGAAGCGAGACGAACATCGTCGCGAGCACCATCCCCGGCAGCGCGAACACGATGTGGTGGCCCCCGAGCCAGCCGCCGCGGCCGTAGAGCAGAAGCAGCGCCAGCCCGACGACGACGGGCGAGAGCGCCAGCGGCAGGTCGACGACGGCATTGAAGATGCCTGCGCCGGGGAAGCGGTAGCGCACGATCGCGAGCGCAGCGAGCACACCGAAGATCGTGTTCGCGGGCACCGCGATCCCGGCGAGGATCAAGGTCACCTTGAGCGCGTGCAGCGCATCGGGCGTCGTGACCGCGTGCCAAGCCGGCCAGAAGCCGTGTCGAAACGTCCTCCAGAAGACGTAGCCCACCGGCAGCCCGAGCAGCACCGTGAGGTACCCGAGCGACGCAAAGCGAACGGCGTACTTACCGATCATGGCGCGTGGCAAGGCGGCGCAGGCCGCCGATCGCTAGGAGCACGGCGAACGAGATCGCGAGGATGACGACGGACGCGGCCGCGGCGCCGCCCGGATCGCCGCTCTCGATCCGGCCGAACACGTAGACAGAGATGACCTCCGTCTTGAACGGCAGGTTCCCGGAGATGAGCACGACTGCACCGAACTCCCCGATCGCGCGAGCGAAGGCCAGGGCGACGCCGGAGAGAATCGCCGGCAGGATGTTCGGCAGGATCACGCGGCGAAACGTCGCGAAACGCGAGGCGCCGAGGGACGCGGCGGCGTCCTCCATCTCCGCGTCGAGCTCGAGCAGCACCGGCTGCACCGTGCGCACGACGAACGGCAGCGTGACGAAGAGCAGCGCGAAAAGAATCGCCCAGCGCGTGAACGCGACGTCGACGCCGACCGGCGACTTCGGGCCGTAGAGCGCCAGCAACGTCAGGCCTGCGACGATCGTCGGCAGCGCGAACGGCAGATCGACTAGCGCGTTGACGAAGCTCTGACCGACGAAGCGATCACGTACGAGCGTCCACGCGATCGCGGTCCCGGCGAACGCATTGATCACCGCGACGAAGAGCGACAACGCGAGCGTCAGCTTCAGCGCCGCGACGGCCTGGTGGCTGGTGATCGCGTCCCACCCGTGCGCGCGCCAGGCGAGCGCAGCGAGTGGCAGGAGCACGACGATGCTCAGGTACAGCGTGCTCAAGCCAACGGCAAGGCCCGGCGCTGCCGAGCGCCGGGCCTTTGGTGCGGGAAGCGCTTCGGCTCTAGCCGCCACTCGCCGCCTGGATCTTGGCCATGATCCCCGTCTTCGGGTCGAAGAACTTCTTCTCGACCTGCAGCCAGCCGCCGACGTACGTGATCGTGAACAGCTGCGGGCGCAACGGGAAGTTCAACCCTTGCGTCACACCCTGGACGACGGGCCGGTAGCCGTTCTGCGCGAAGATCCGCTGCGCAGGCTTCGTGCGCAGGAACCTGAGGAACGCCTGTGCCTGCGGCTTGTGCTTCGACGTGCTCGTGACCGCGATCGGGTTCTCGATCAGGATCGTCGCCTTCGGGATCACGAATTGCACCGGCTGGTTGTGCTGCTGCGCGAAGATGGCTTCGTTCTCGTACGCGAGGAAGACGTCGCCGCGGCCGGCCAGGAACGTCTGCAGTCCCTCACGCGCACTCGCCGGCTGCGCGACGACGTGCTTCCACATCTGCGCCAGGTAGGCCTGTGCCTGCTTCGGCGTCTTGCCCGCGCGCAGCGCGCCGCCGTACGCCGCCATCACGTTCCAGCGTGCGCCGCCGGAGGTGAATGGGTTCGGCGTGACGATCTGGACTCCCGGCTTGAGCAGGTCGCTCCAGGTCTTGAGCTTCTTCGGGTTGCCGTCGCGGACGACGAAGACGACGACCGACCGCGTCACCATCCCGTGCCACTTGTCCTTGTTCCAGTTCTGGGCGACGAGGTGCTTCTGCGCGAGCGACGTGATGTCGGGCGCGAGCGAGAAGGCAACGATGTCGGCATCGAGCCCGGAGGCAACAGCCCGGCTTTGCTCGCCCGACGCGCCGTAGGACTGCGAGAAGCTGACGCCCGATCCGGCCGCAGTCTTCTGGAACGCAGGGATCAGCTGCCCGTACGCGTCCTTCGGCGTCGAGTAGGCGACGAGCGAGAGTTTCGTGTCCCGGGCGGCGCCGGCCGCCAGGGCCGGGAACACGAGGGCGAGCAGCAAAGCCAGGCTAATTCTTCTCATGGGCTCTCCTTATTAGTCCAGTGAGTTGGTGGACTTTAGGGAGAAGCCCGGCGCCCGTCAAATGGGAAGGTAAAGTCGTCTCGTGGACCGCCTCCCCTACACGCTGCGGATCCTTCTGGAGAACGCCGAACGGCACGGAGAGGACGCCGACGCCGGGGCGATCCGGGCCTGGGATCCGCGGGCCGAGCCGTCCCAGGAGATCTCATTCCGGCCCTCGCGGGTGCTGCTGCAGGACTTCACGGGCGTTCCCGCAGTCGTCGACCTGGCCGCGATGCGCAATGCGATGGCCGACCTCGGCGGCGAGCCCTCCCTGATCAATCCGCAGCTGCCGGTCGAGCTCGTGATCGACCATTCCGTCCAGGTCGACGAGTACGCGACGGCACGCGCGATCTTTCGAAACGCCGAGCTCGAGTTCGAGCGCAACCGCGAGCGCTACGCCTTCCTGCGCTGGGGCCAGGAGGCGTTCGACAACTTCAAGGTCGTGCCGCCGAACACCGGGATCGTCCACCAGGTGAACCTGGAGTTTCTGGCGCGCGTCGTCGAGACGCGCGACGGCAAGACGTTCCCGGACACGCTCGTCGGGACCGACTCGCACACGACGATGGTCAACGGGCTGGGCGTGCTCGGTTGGGGCGTCGGCGGGATCGAGGCCGAGGCCGCGATGCTCGGCGAGCCGATCTCGATGCTGATCCCGCAGGTCGTCGGCTTCAAGCTGACGGGCTCGCTGCCGGAGGGCGCGACGGCGACCGACCTCGTCTTGACGGTGACGCAGATCCTGCGCGCGACGGGTGTCGTCGGGAAGTTCGTCGAGTATTTCGGCCGAGGACTTGCCGGGCTCGCGCTCGCCGACCGCGCGACGATCGGGAACATGTCGCCCGAGTACGGCGCGACGTGCGGGTTCTTCCCCGTCGACGACGAGACGCTCAAGTACCTGCGGCTGACCGGGCGCGCCGAGGCGCATGTCTTGCTGGTGGAGTCGTACTGCAAGGAGAACGGCTTCTGGCACGACCCCGGCGTCGAGCCGGAGTACTCCCAGATCGTGGAGCTCGACCTCGGGGATGTCGAGCCGTCGCTCGCCGGCCCGCGGCGCCCGCAGGACCGCGTTCCACTGCGGCAGGCAAAGGAGTCCTTCTTCGAAGCCCTCGAGAGCTTCGGCGTCGACTACGGGAACTCGCGGGACGAGGCCGTCGCCGAGTCGTTCCCGGCCAGCGATCCTCCGTCGACGATCGACATCGACAACGGCGCCCAGGTCCAGACCGACGGCGGCGTCGCGGTTGCGCTGCGTCCGCAGCGCGTTTCGGCGTCCCTGGACGGCGCCGAGTTCGAGCTCGAGCACGGCTCGGTGGTGATCGCGGCGATCACGTCGTGCACGAACACCTCCAACCCGCAGGTGATGATCGGCGCCGGCCTGCTGGCGAAGAAGGCGGTCGAGCGCGGCATGCGGCGGAAGCCGTGGGTGAAGTCGTCACTCGCGCCGGGATCGAAGGTCGTGACGGAGTACTACGACCAGGCGGGCCTGACCAAGTACCTCGACGAGCTCGGATTCCAGACGGTCGGGTACGGGTGCACGACGTGCATCGGGAACTCGGGCCCCTTGCCGCAGCCGATCTCGGAGGCCGTCGCCGAGGGAGATCTCGTCGTCTGCTCCGTGCTCTCGGGAAACCGCAACTTCGAGGCGCGGATCCATCCGGAGGTGAAGGCGAATTACCTCGCGTCGCCGCCGCTGGTCGTGGCGTATGCGCTCGCCGGCCGGATGGACATCGATCTGGTCAACGAGCCCCTGGGCGAGGACGCGAACGGGGAGGACGTCTACCTGCGCGACCTCTGGCCGACCGCGGAGGAGATCCAGGAGACGATCTCGCACGCGGTGCGCGGCGAGATGTTCTCGCGCACCTACGCGGACGTCTTCACGGGCGATCCCGACTGGCGGGAGCTACCGATTCCCGAGGGCGACCTCTTCGCGTGGGAAGCGGAGTCGACGTACGTCCGGCTCCCGCCCTACTTCGACGGCATGTCGCGCGAGCCGGGCCGCGTCGACGACATCGCCGGAGCGCGCTGTCTGATCCGCGTCGGCGACTCGGTGACGACCGACCACATCTCCCCGGCCGGGTCGATCAAGCCGGACTCGCCGGCCGGTCAGTACCTCGTCGAGCACGGCGTCGAGCGCAAGGACTTCAACTCCTACGGATCGCGGCGCGGCAATCACGAGGTGCTCGTCCGCGGAACGTTCGCGAACGTGCGGCTGAAGAACCTGCTCGTGCCGGGCTCCGAGGGGACGTGGACGGTGCACATACCGAGCGGCGAGGAGATGACGATCTACGACGCGTCGCAGCGCTACCTGGAGGAAGGCACGCCGTTGGTCGTGCTGGCCGGGAAGGAGTACGGGTCGGGCTCGTCGCGCGACTGGGCGGCGAAGGGGCCGAACCTGCTCGGCGTGCGCGCCGTGATCGCCGAATCGTACGAGCGGATCCACCGCTCGAACCTGCTGATGATGGGCATCCTGCCGCTCCAGTACCAGGACGGTGAGAACGCCGACTCGCTCGGCCTCTCAGGCCGGGAGGCGTTCTCGGTGACAGGCGTCGACAACGGCGACGCCCGCGAGGTGACCGTCCGTGCCGACGACAAGGAGTTCCGCGCCCGGGTGCGGCTCGACACGCCGGTCGAGCGTGAGTACCTCCGGCACGGAGGGATCCTGCCGTTCGTCCTGCGTCGGCTTTTGGCGTGATTGCTGGGCCCCGGCGTCGGCGCCGGGGCCCAGCAAGACCTTCAACGACCGGCGCCCTACTTTCTGGGAGGCGTCTCCGTCGGAAGTCCCCCAGCGCCCGGCTTGTTCATGTTGCAAGCCGTGCCAGGGCTTGGGTCGCCGCCCTTGATTGCCGACGGATCGACGGCGCCCGAGTTCACGAGCTGTCCCCAGTTCTGCGTGTTCCCGCCAGGATTGGCCGGATCAGTAGAGCTTGGGTTGTCGTTCTGTCCCGAGAAGCGACACCACGAATTGCCATTCGAGTACTCGTCCTTGCAATTCGAAGCAGACTGATCGTTCGTCGCGTGGTTGCAGTTACCGGTCACCTCACCGGCGAAAGCTGCACTCGTGCCCATGCCGACGACAGCAGCGGCTGCGAAAGTCGCAAACGCCAGCAAGGCGAGCAACAACTTGTTACGCATTCGTCCCTCTCCCCATTCGTTGGTTACCCCGACCGGACGACCGTACTCCCTGTATACCAAGTCGTCAACGCGGGTCAGACCCCGGCCTGCTCGCCCAGCGCGGCGATCCACTCCGCGAAGAGCGGATCGATCAAGGCGTACGTCTCGGCGTCCTGCTCGATGGTCGCGTTGGCGACCAGCGCCTGGAGCGCGGCGCGAGCGGTGCTCTTGTGCAGGTCGAGCTGCTCGAGCACCCGGCGCTGAAACGGGGAACCGTTTCCAACGACGACGGCCCGCAACGCTTTCTGGGCGTTCGTCGACAGGCGGCGCCAGTGCGCGTCGAACTCGGGCTGCAACTCGGCGAGCGCAGCGGCGTGGGCGGTCGCCCAGTCGGCAAGCGTCGCGGTGCCGCCGCGCTCGACAGCGGCCCACAGGCGATGGGCGAGCAGCATCGCGCGCTGCGGATGGCCCTTGGCCGCGTCGAGCAGGGGGTTCAGGGCCTCGCCGACACTACGCTCCGTCTCGCGAAAGCGACCGATGATGTACCCGGCGATGTCGGCGTCGGCGAGGCGGCCCAGCCGCATCGGCACGGCCTGTCCGTAGAGGGGCCGCTCGCCGTCCTCGAAGAGCTCGCGCATGAGCCCGGGCTCGGATCCCGCGAAGACGAAAGACGCGACCTCGCCCTGGAATTGGATGTGGCTACGGATCAGCGCATCCAGCTCGCGCACTTTCGCGATGTCCTGGAATTCGTCGAGGACGATCAGTGCGCGAAAGCCGCCGCCTGCTTCGAGGCGCAAGGGGAGGTCGAGCAGCGCGTGCAACGCGGGCAGTGGATCGGCGCGCGGCTCGAGCTGCAGCCGGGCGCTGATTCCCAGGGCGCCGAGCGAGAGACCGAGGCCGGTGCTCTGCAGGAACTCCTCGATGCGCGCGCGGGTCTTGCCCTTGAGCTGCTTCGCGTACGCCCGCTCGAACCGGATCGCCACGTCGGCAACCGACAGGACGCCGTACAGATCGACGAGGACCGGGGTCAGCCCCTCCTCGCGTTCTCCCTCGAGCAGCGCACGTCGCAGCAAGCTCGTCTTCCCGTACTTGCGGGGACCGTAGAGGCGAACGTAGTGACCCCCGACTGCCGCCGCGAGCAACTCGCGGGTCTCGCCGTCGCGATCGATGACGTCGTCCGGCGCGACTGGATGCGAGTAGACGAAAGGATTGACGTCGGTGATCACGGTGCCAAAGCTTAGCACCGCTTGGTACGAGAATTTGGCACCGAGTGGTGCCTCTTTGCGCACACCAGCAAGGCGATATGTTCGCTCCATGCGCCTGGGCAAGGACGCGAAGCTCGAGCTCCTCAAGCGGGTCCCGCTCTTCTCGAAGCTCGACAGCAAGCACCTGCAGGAGGTGGCTCAGATCGCCGACCAGCTCGACCTGCCGGCCGGCAAGGAGATGGCGACGGAGGGCGACCGCGGCCGCGAGTTCTTCGTCCTGCTGCACGGCGCCGCCGACGTGACCCGAGCAGGGAAGCAGATCAACACGATGACGGACGGCGACTTCTTCGGTGAGATCGCCCTCGTCACCAAGATGCCCCGCACGGCCACGGTCACGGCGACGAGCGACGTCGACGTGCTGGTGATCACCGAACGGGACTTCGACAGCCTGCTCAAGAAGTCGCCCGAGATCGGGCGCAGTGTCGCCGAGGCACTGGCAGAGCGCGTCGCGCCAGAGTTGCCCGTCTAGACGACGGGCTCCGCCTCGACCAGCTTTCGTCGCACCTCCACGACCTCGCCGCGCAGCAGCTCCTCGCAGATGCGCTTCGTCACGATCAGCGCGACGACCGGCAAGACCCACACCAGCACGCGAAACGCCCAGACCTGGCCGATGTAGGAGAGGCCGAAGAGCACGAACATCCGGTCGGCCGATCCGGCGAGGAAGACGATGAAGATCCACGTGAAGAACGCGACGCCGAGCGCCGTGCGCCACGGCGCGTCGCGCGGCCGGTCGAGCAGGTTGTGGAACGCGTCGTCACCCGTGACGCGCCGCTCCAGCGTCGGCCAGAGAAAGAGCACCAGAAACACGAACAGCGGAAAACCGGCGCCGCCCCAGAACGCATTGGGCACGAGCGTGTAGTTCCCGATCGTCACGTCGAAGTTCGGCACGAGCCGCAGTGCGCCGATCAGCCAGCCGAGATACCAGTCGGGCTGCGCGCCGTTCGTCGCCTGGGAGACGTGATACGGGCCCCACTGCCAGATCGGGTTGATCTGGATCAAGCCGCCCATCAGGAACAGCACGGCCGAGACGGCGAACATGAGCCCGAGCGAACGGGGCGCATAGGCCGGGAACGTCGGCATGCCGACCACCCGTTGCTCGTTCGTTCGCCTGGTCAGGAACTGCGTGTGATGGCGCGAAGCGACGAGGGTGAGGTGCAACGCGATCAACATGCCGATCGCGATCGGCAGGAGCAGCACGTGCGCGATGTACATGCGCGACTCGAAGTCGGCACCGCCGGGGAACGGCCCGTTCCAGAGCAGCTGACCCAGGTTCGCGCCGACGAAGGGGATCGACATCAGCACCGCGTACCCGATTGCGAGCCCCATCCCGGAGAGCAGGTCGTCGACGAGGGAATAGCCGAGGTAGCCCTCGAGCAGCGCGAGGACCAGCATCAGCAGGCCGATGTAATACGTCACGTCGCGCGGCTTGCGGAACGCGCCGGTGAAGAAGATCCGCAGCATGTGCACGACGATCGCCGCGACGAACACGTCGGCCGCCCAGTGGTGCGTCTGCCTGATCAGCAGGCCGGCCTTCACGTTCAGCGAGATGTGCACTGTCGACTGGTAGGCCTCGCTCATCTCGCGGCCGCGCAGCGGCAGATAGTCGCCGTGGTACGTGATGCTGGCGAGGCTCGGCTTGAAGAAGAACGTCAGGTAGATCCCCGTCATGACGAGGGTCACGAACGAGTAGAGCGCGACCTCGCCCAGCAGGAACGACCAGTGGTCCGGGAAGACGTACCGCAGTGCCTTGCGGAGGAACGGCGCTGCGCCGCTCCGCTCGTCCACGTAGCGAACCGTGCGGCGGAGCATCAGCGTGCCCCGTGGCGCCGAACGCCCCACCACGACGGCCCGACCGCGCCGGAGAAGTTTCCGGCTGCCCGCAGCTGACGCGACGCGTCGATCGCCAGCGGCAACTGGGGCAACGCGCGTCCCGCGGGACCGAAGAGGACGGTGCCGCCGTCCGCGACGTCGAACGTCGAGTAGTGGCACGGACACACGAGCGCCGGCCGCGGCTCGACCGGCGAAAAAGTCGGCTTGCGGTAGAGCGCGATCGCGCAACCGGCGTGCGTGCAGATCTTCGAGTACGCCAGGATGCCCTCCGGCGCCCAGCCGTCTCGGTCACCGGGGAGCCGTAGCTCTGCCGGCTTCAGGCGGACGACGACGATCGGCGCGCCCATCTGCTCGCGCTCGGCGTGCTCGGGGTACGCGGTGTAGAACGTGCCCTCCTCGATGTCGTCCGCGAGGAAGACGTGGCCGCCCTCGTCGACGAGGCGCACACCGCGCCGCCACGGCGTCTTGTACAGCGACGAGACGTCGAAAACGGGGCCGAACGAGACAGCCGGCGCGAGGAATGCGGCGCCGAGCGCTGTGCCGGCGCCTGCTCCGGCGAGGGTGATCAGCCGCTTGCGCGTGAAGCGATCGCCGCTCTCGTGTACCAGCTGCTCGAGCGACTCCTCCTCGTCGGGATGGGTCGTCTTGTACTCCTCCTCCAGCTCCTCGGTGACGACCAGCCGCTTCGCGATCACGATGCACGCCGCGGAGACGAACGCGAACGCGAGGCCGAACGCGAGGCCGAGGAACTGCGTCTGGTTCGGGATCGCATCCCACGCGTAGATGACGGGTACGGCCGCCGCGCACAGCGTCGCCGCCGCGAAGAGCAGCAGCACGAGGTTCTCGGCACGCCGATCGGGCGTGCCCGGCGGCACCATCCGCTCGCGCTCGTCGTCGATGAGCGGCCGGCGGCGCAGACGCCCGACGAGCAGCACGACGAGGGCGACGAGCCAGCGCTTCACGACCTGATCCGCTCCCCGATCACCGCGCACGTCGCAACGAGGACGACGATGCCGATGAACCACGCCACGAGGCCCTCGGGCACCGGCCCGACGTGTCCGAGCGACCAGCCGCCGCGGTCGTCCGGATGCTTCGCGTACTGCACGTAGCGGATGATCGAATCGAGTTGGCCGTCACTGATCTGCTTGCCCGAGAAGTGCGGCATCAGGTACGGCCCCGCCCGCACGGCCTCCGCGATCTCGACCGGCGCCGCCTGATCGAGCGGAGGCGCGACCGCGTTCGTGACGTAGCCGCCCTCGGCGTCAATCTGATGACAACCCGCGCAGTGCTCCAGGAACAGCTGCTGCCCCTCGGCGAGCCGGCCCTGCCCGGGGTGTGGCTTCGGAATGCGCGGGCCTGTTCCGAGCGACGCGACGTAGGAGACGAGGGCCGCCAGCTCTCCCTTCGAGAAGAGCACGCGGCTCCGGCGCGGCTGGCTGCGGGGATCGTCGAGCGGCATGTAGCCGGTGCGCAGGTAGAAGTCTGCGGTACCGGCGCCGACGCCTCGCAGCGACGGCCCGCGCGCCTCGATGCCACGGCCCTGCGGCCCGTGGCACATGGCGCAATTCGCATCGAAGAGCTGCGCGCCCCAGTCCACCGGCGACGTACCGGGCGTGACGTGCACGTGCGTGACGCCCGGCTGCGGCGGATCTGCCGCGGCAGCCGGAACCGCGAGCAGCGCGAGTGCGACACAGACGAGCAGCGCGCGCCTCATGCCGGCCTACACGTCGCGTTCGCGATCAGACCGACGCAATTCAAGGCGATCGCCATGATGAAGAGCACGTTCCCGAGCGCGGCGCCGTACGCGAAGAAGTGGCGCCGGCCGAGCGGCGGCGCGTCGTCGTAGGAGAGCCTTCGCGTGTCGAGCAGCACCTTGACCGCCGCAAGCTCCGCCACCCCGGCGCAGGCGAGCCCGCCGACCGTCGCGACGATCATCCACGTGACCGGATCGTTGCCCCAGTGCCGCGACGCGTCGAGGCAGTCGGAGTACGCGACGCCGAACCCGACCAGATGCTGCCCTGTCCACGCGAACGCTGCGCCGAAGAGGCCGTACCACTGCACGAGCTCGGGGCGCAAGTACCTCACAGGGAAGGCGACAGCTGGACGAGGGTGACCGCGACGGCGAGAACGTTGACCGCATGCCAGTAGAACGCGGTCGAGTGGATGCCGACCGCGCGATAGACGGTGTTGCCCGCGAAGAGGCGCAGGAAGAACCACGCTTCGAGCAGGATCCCGACGAGGACGTGCGCGTGATGCGCGCCCACCATCGTGAAGTAGATCGAGCCGTAGGCGCTGTCCTGCGGCGAGAAGCGGTGCAGGTCGTCGACGAAGAGATGGATCTGCATCGCGAGGTAGCCGCTCTGCATGATCAGCGCGACGAGCAGCGCAAGCTGCGTCGGCACGACGCGGCCCGTGCGGGCGAATCGCGAGGCGAGCTGGACCGGCACGCTCGAGGCGACGAGCACGGCGAGGAGGATCAGCGGCACCGCGACCTTCGGGTCCGGGATGCCGGGCGGCGGCCAGTGCGGCGACCTGAAGCGGAGGTCGTAGTAGCTGCCGATCAGCGTGCCGAACAGCGTCGCCTCCGTTGCGACGAAGACGACCATCCCCCACCAGCCGTTGGGCTTCGCGACGCGCTGGCTGTAAGGGACGGAGCTCATTCCTGCGCCGGCTCGTGGACGTTCCAGGCGACGACGACGAGCGCGACGATGCCGGCGAGGATCCCGGCCACGAGGTAATGCGTCGTCAGCAGCATGATGAAGAAGACCGAGACGACGAGCCCGAGCACGATCGGCCAGCCGGACTCCGAGGGCATGTGCAGCACCTCGTCGAGCTGCCCGTCGCGCACGGTGCTCGCCTGCGTCTCGTGGCCGTGGTCGAGCGCGATCCCGCCGGGGTCGAGGTCCCAGTTGGGATAGGGGCTCGTGACCGTCGGGATGACCTCGAAGTTGTACGGCGGCGGCGGCGAGGTCGTCATCCACTCGAGCGTGCCGCCGTGGAACGGGTCGGGCCCGGACGGCAGCCCGCGGAACCGGCTCCAGACGAGATTGCCGAGGATCATCAGCAGGCCGACCGAGAGAACGTACGCGCCGATCGTCTCCGCCAGGTTGTACGAGTCCCAGCCGAAGCCGGAGTGGTACGTGTAGACGCGGCGCGTCATCCCGAGCAGGCCGACGATGTGCATCGGGAAGAACGTCAGCATCGTGCCGACGAACGTGACCCAGAACGACGCCTGCGCGAGCCGCTCGTGATACATGCGGCCGGTCACCTTCGGGAACCAGTAGAACATCCCGCCGAGGATCGGGAAGACCGCCGCCCCGAAGATGATGAAGTGGAAGTGCGCGACGACGAAGTACGTGTCGGTCGAGGCCTGGTCGAACGGGATCGCCGCGAACATGATTCCCGAGAGGCCGCCGATCACGAACAACGCGATGAAGCCGCCGATGAAGAGCAGCGGCGCGCGGAACTCCGGACGGCCGAGGTTGACCGTGAACAGCCACGCGTAGATCTGGATCGTGCTCGGGATCACCACCATCATCGAGGCGGCCGCGAAGAAGACGAGCGTGCTGATCGAGAGGCCCGTCGCGAACATGTGGTGCCCCCACACGCCGAAGCCGATGAACGCCACCAGCAGCTCGGCCAGCGCGACGAGCGGGAACGCGATCATCTTCCGCTTCGCGAACGTCGGGATGATCGACGTCGCTATCCCCATCGCGGGCAGGATGATGATGTACACCTCGGGATGGCCGAACAGCCAGAACAGGTGCTGCCATAAGAAGGCATCGCCTCCGTGCGCGACGTCGAAGAAGTGGAAGCCGAGCTTCCGCTGCAGCTCGAGGAAGACGAGATCGGTCGTCAGCGACGGCAGCGCGAAGATCAGCGAGAACGACACGGCCAGCATCGCGAAGACGAAGAGCGGCATGCGGTTGAACGACATCCCGGGCGCACGCAGCTTGAAGCTCGTGACGATCAGGTTGAGCGCGCCGGCAGTGCTCGAGAGACTGTTGAAGATGAGGCCCAGCGCGTAGAAGTCGACGTTGAGACCGGGGTCGTACGTCTTCGTGTTCAGCGGCGTGTAACAGAACCAGCCGCAGTTCGGCGCCCTGCCCATGAACACGCTGCTGTAGAGGAAGAGCCCGCCGCCGAGAAAGAGCCAGAAGCTGAGTGCGTTCAGCCTCGGAAAGGCCATGTCGCGCGCGCCGATCATCAACGGCAGCAGGTAGTTGCCGAACGCTCCCGTCGTCATCGGGATGATGAAGAGGAAGATCATGGTGATGCCGTGCATCGTCATGACCTCGTCGAAGGCCTCCGGCGAGAGCACCTTTCCGTTCGGGCCCGCGAGCTGCGTGCGGATCAGCAGCGCCTCGATCCCGCCCGCGGCGAAGAACGCGAGCGTCGTGAAGAAGTAGAGGAGCCCGATGCGCTTGTGGTCGACCGTCGTCAGCCAGCCGAGCAGGCCCGGCCGCTCTTCCCAGATCAGCTCGAGCCGCTCGCTGCGACTGCGCGCGACGGGCGGAGCGACGGCCGTCACTTCAGCCCTTCGAGGTAGGAGACGAGCGTGTCGAGGTCGCGCGGAGAGAGCGGAATCCTCGGCATCTTCGCCCCCGGCTTGATCGCCTGCGGGTCATGCAGCCACGCACGCATGTCGGGCCGGTCGTTCGGCAGCGTCCCCGCGGCGAGGGTCCGCCGCGAGCCGACGTGCGTCAGATCAGGGCCGACCTGTCCGTTTGCTTTCGTGCCGCGGATCGCATGGCAGTTGTCGCAGCCGCGCTGCCTGAACACGTGGAAACCCGTGCCACTGCTCGGCGACGACGCCGCATCGCGCGCTTGCCCGCGCAGCCACTGTTGGAACTGCGCCCGCGGCTGCGCGACGACGATCAGCTCCATGTGCGCGTGCTGCAGGCCGCAGAACTCCGCACACTGGCCGAGGTACGTGCCGGCGCGATCCGCGTAGAGCAGGACCTCGTTCCGCTGACCCGGCATCAGGTCGATCTTCCGGTTCAGCTCGGGCACCCAGAGGCTGTGGATGACGTCCGCCGTCGTTCCCACGACGTTCACCCGCGTACGCACTGGAATGTGCAGCTCGTTCGCCGTCGACCCGGGCCTCTTGCCGTAGGAGATCTCCCAGAACCACTGGTGGCCGACGACGTTCACGGTCAGGGCGGTCGAGCTCGGCGAGGGAGCGGCCGTGGAGCGGATGACGAAGACGTCCGACCAGACGAACAACGCAGAGAGCAGCACGATCGGCGTCGCGATCCCGAGGCCGACGACGAGTCGCGTGGCCGTGCGCTCGTTGCCGCCGAACGGGAGCGACGCGCTGTTGCGCCGGATCCAGCCGAGCAGGAGCAGGATCGCGATGAAGGTGAGGCCGACGCAGGCGACGCCGAACATGACCCACCACAGCGTCGCGATGCTGTGCTCCGCAGGGCTGTGCGGATGCAGCACGTTCTGCCGCGGCCCGAGGGCAACGGGCACAGTCCCGCTCGACATCATCCGGATGATTCCGGCGCTGCCGAAGCGGAAACCAGACTGCTAGGGGCTCGTGCCGATCGTCGCCGAGGTGGGGACCTGGAAGCCGAGCTTGCGCAGGTCGTTGGCAGCCCGGATCGACGCCTTCGCGGGCTCGGAGGTCTGCACGGCCACGAGTGCCGCGATCGCCTTCGGATAGCTCTCGCGCCGCGCATCCTTGACCTTCTCGAACTCGTCCGAAAGATCGTGGTACGCGTGCACGAGGCGGGTGTTCGCCGCCTGCGCGGCGGCGCCGGGCGGACGGAGCCCGCTCAGATCGTGGGCTGAGTCGTCGATCGTGTCCTGCAGCCTCTGCACGTTCTGGTTGAACGGGCCGATCGCCGTCGACTCACCGAGATGGTTCGCAGCCGTGTACAGGTTCGTCCCGATCAGTTGCAGGTGCTGCTCGTACTCCGCTTTCGAGACGTCCTTCGGGCTGCTACCGCAGCCCGCGAGCAGGCACGCGAGCGCGCCGACGATCAGGAACGAGCGCAACACAGTGGCCGGTACGCTACCCGGCGCCCTTGCAGGAGACGCCGAGTTGGGGAATCGAGCCGGTACCCGAGCGCCTCCGCGTGCTCGGGACCGTCGACACGACGCTGCTGTGGACAAACCTCGGCGTGTCGCTGCTCGTCCTCGTCCTGCCGGCGTATTTCGATCTACCGCTGCGGACGGCGCTCGCGGCAACGGTCGTCGGCGCGATCATCGGGAACGGGATGCTCGCAGTCGCGGCGCTGATCGGCGCAGACGCGCGCGTCCCGACGATGGTGTTGCAGCGCGCTCCACTAGGTCGGCGCGGCTCGTATCTCGCAACGGCGCTGAACATCCTCCAGTGCCTCGGCTGGGCCGTGTTCGAGCTGATCGTGATCGCAACGGCGGCCGGCCTCCTGTGCAACAAGCTCTTCGGCTTCGAGGCGGTCTGGCTGTGGAAGCTCGTCTTCGGCGCCGTCGCGGCGGTGCTCGCGCTGCTCGGCCCGATCGGCTTCGTCCGCCGGTTCGTGCGCAAGTTCGCGATCTGGGCCGTGGTCGCGTCCGTGCTCTACCTCGCGTGGTGGATCGTCGACGGCGCGAACCTCCACGCGATCTGGTCGCAGGGCGGGCACCACGGCTCCTTCTGGCTCGCCGTCGACACGGTCGTCGCGGTGACGGTGTCGTGGGCGCCGCTCGTCGCGGACTACACGCGCTTCTCGCGCGACCGCCGCAGCGCGTTTCTCGGCGTCGGCATCGGCTACCTGCTGCCGACGCTGTTCCAGTTCGGGTTCGGCTCCATCCTCGTGCTGTCGCGAGGCGTCGACCCGAACCACCCGGAGCTGATCTTGACGGCGATCGCGGGCGGCGGCGTCGCGGCGGCGCTGGCGTTGCTCGCACTGACCGTCGACGAGACCGACGAGGCGTTCGCGAACGTCTACTCCTCGGCGGTCTCGACGCAGAATCTCTTCCCGGGCGTTCCGCAGCGCGCGCTGATCGTCGGCGCATCCGTCCTCTCCACCGGCGCGGCGCTGGCGATCGACATGCGCAGCTATCAGCGCTTCCTGCTGCTGCTGGGTGCGGTGTTCGTCCCGCTCCTCGGCGCGCTCGTCGCCGACTGGCTGCTCCGCGGAATGCATTACACGCGCGAGGACGTGTTCGAGGGCCCCGCGCTGCGGCCCGGCGCCGTCGCCGCGTGGATCGTCGGCTTCCTCGTCTACGAGTGGCTCTACCAGCCGACGGACCTCGGCTTCTGGACGCGGTGGCTCGGCCACCTCTGGACGCCGAAGTACCAGATCGGCGCGTCGCTGCCCTCGTTCGTCGTGGCGTTCCTGCTGACGGCTGCTGCCGTGTGGTTAGGCTCGGCGCGTGCCGCGGCTCGCGCTCGTCGGGAACCTCTCCCGGGACGTCGTTGACGGCGGGCCGCCGCGCATCGGCGGCGGTGCCTTCTACGCGGCCCGCGCCTGGCGCGCGCTCGGCGCGCGGGCGACGATCTACACGCGCTGCGGCCCCGACGAGCGCACCGCGTATTCACGCCGGCTGATCTCGGTCGGGCTCCCCGTCGTGATGCTGAAGGGCGCGGCGACGACCGCGTTCTCCTTCTATTACGTCGACAGCACGCGCGTCATGACCGTCGAGCACACGGGCGACACCTGGACGCCGGCCGACGTGCGGCAGGTGAGTCCCGGCGCGTGGGTGCACATCGCGCCGCTGCTGCGCTCGGAGTTCCCGGCGGAGACGCTCGCCGCGCTCGCGCGCGGGCGGCGGCTGTCGCTCGACGGGCAGGGGCTCGTGCGCGTTCCCGAGCTCGGTCCGCTCCGGCTCGATGCCGACTTCGACCACACGGTGCTCCGGCACCTGCAGATCCTGAAGCTGGCCGAAGAAGAGGCCGAGGTGATCGGCGCGGTCGACCGGCTCGGCGTGCCGGAGATCCTCGTCACCTACGGGCCCAAGGGTTCACGCGTGTACTCGAACGGCCGCTGGGAGCAGGTCGGCGCGTGGCCGGTGGCGACCGACCCGACGGGCTGCGGCGACGCGTTCTCGGCCGCGTACCTCGCGGGCAGGTCCCGGGGTCTGACCCCGGCCTCGGCGGCGCGCCGGGCCACCGCGCTCGTCAGCGCGATCCTGTTGCGGCGGGTGTCGTGAGAGCAGCGGTGCGCACCTCCGACGGCGTCTTCGAGGTCGATCTCGAGGAGGAGGAGGTGGTCGGCGACGGCGAGGAGTTCGAGAGGGCGCACGTCGCCGTCGAGCTGCCGCGCGTCGTTGCGGCGGCACGGTGCGGCGCGACGGTCGTCGCGGTCGTCGACCGCCGCCCGCCGCTGGCGATCTCGAACGACGCGGGCCGCACGTGGCGCGAGGCCGGTGGCGGCTTGCCGCCGGGCTTCGCCGTCGCGATCAGCGACGACAACCCGGACGTGATGCTGTTCGCGGCGCGGAACCGGCTGTACATCTCGGAGAACGGCGGTGTCTTCTGGCGCTCGCTCTTCCCCGAGCTCCCCGACATCGAAGCGGTGGCGTTCTCCTAGATTTTGAACTCGCCGCGCGCGACGATCACGGCGGAGCCGCCGACCTCGATCGTCTCCACTCGGTCGGCAGTGCCCTCGACCCGTGCGTACAGCTTCGACGGGCGACCGATCTCGTCTCCCTGCGAGATCTCGATCTCCTCGTCGAACCCGATGCGCCCGTGACGCGCCAGATGCATCGCGAGCGGCCCGGCCGCGGACCCCGTCGCGGGATCTTCGGCGACGCCGCTCGCCGGAGCGAACATGCGCGTCTTCCATTTCGTCCCGGAGCCTGCCAGGCAGCTGATGCCGTAAACCGTGAACTCCCCGAGCGCACCGAAATCCGGTGCGAGCGCCGCGACGGCGTCCTCACTCTCGAGCGTGAAGTACGCGAAGCCAGGCCCCTGGTGATAGAGCTCGACCGGTAGCTGCGAGCGAATGCCGAGCAGCCGCTCGACGGCGTCGGCGTCCGCAAACGGCTCGTACTTCGGAATCGGCTGGCGCATGCGCCCGAAGACGATGCGCGCGCCTTCGCGCTCGAGCGTGACGGGAACGACACCGGCGCCGGTCTCGAGCCGGATCTCGCCGAGCTGCAGCGGGCCGCCGAGAACGAACGCGGAGCCGAGCACCGGATGACCCGCGAACGGCAGCTCCGTCATCGGCGTGAAGATGCGGATGCGAACGTGACCGTCCGCCTCGGGCGGGAGCACGAAGACGCTCTCGGAGTAGTTCATCTCCTTAGCGAGCCGCTGCATCGTCTCCCCGTCCACCTCGCGGCCGTCGGTGAAGACGGCGAGCTGGTTGCCCGTCAGCGCCGTGTCGGTGAAGACGTCGGCCACGACGTAGCGGAGCGAAGCCACACAGGTAGCCTACGGCGCCGGTTCCGATGAAGGTCGTGCTCGTCCGCCATGCTGAAGCCGCGCCGGGAGATCCCGACGAGCTGCGCGCGCTCACGCCTGAAGGCCGCGAGCAGGCGCGCCGGCTCGGCGAGCAGCTCCGCACCGACGGCGTAGAACCGGACGCGGTGCTGACGAGCCCGCTTCGTCGCGCACGAGAGACGGCGGCCGGCCTCGGCTTCGGCGAGCCAGAGCCACTCGAGGAGCTCGGCCCCGGCGCGACTGCGGACGACGTGAAGGCGGCCGTCTCGACACGCGGCGAGACGGTCGTGGTCGTGGGCCATCAGCCGGACTGCAGCCTGATCACGGCCGCGCTGCGGGGCGGCGATGCGCCCGCGTTCCCGCCGGCGGGCGTCCAGATCGTCGAGCTGTGACCGCGATCCGGGTCGAGGAGCTGCGCAAGTCGTACGGCGCCCATGAGGCCGTGCGCGGCATCAGCTTCGACATCGAGCACGGAGAAGTGTTCGGGCTCCTCGGCCCGAACGGCGCCGGCAAGACGACGACGGTGGAGATCCTCGAGGGGTATCGCCGGCGCGACGGCGGGAAGGTGGACGTCCTCGGCTTCGATCCCGCGCGCGCCGAGCCCGCGTACCGCGAGCGCATAGGAGTCGTGCTGCAGCAGTCGCAGCTCTGGGCGAACCTGACGGTCGCGGAGACCCACCGCATGTTCGCGGGCTACTACCGCGCGCCGCGGGACGTCGACGAGGTGATCGACGTCGTCGGGCTCGGCGCGAAGCGCGATGACCGCGTCAAGACACTGTCGGGCGGGCAGAAGCGCCGGCTCGATCTCGGTGTCGCCCTCGTTGGCGATCCCGATCTCGTCTTCCTCGACGAGCCGACCACGGGCTTCGACCCGGCAGCGCGACGAGCGGCGTGGGAGATGATCCGTTCGCTGCGCTCGCTCGGCAAGACGATCCTGCTGACGACGCACTACCTCGACGAGGCGGAGCAGCTTGCAGACCGCGTCGCGGTTCTCCGCGAAGGTCGCATCGTGCGCGAAGGAACGCCCGCCGAGCTCACGGGCGACAGCACCGAGACCGAGGTGCGCTTCCGCCGCGACGGTCACGACGTCGTCGTGCGCACGAGCGAGCCGACGAAGGTGCTGCACGAGCTGACTGAGCAGGCGCTCGCGGACGGGCGCGAGCTCGAAAGACTGACCGTTCGCCGTCCGACGCTCGAAGACGTATACCTCGCCCTTACCGGGGACGAGGACGCGTGAGGTTGTTCTTGCACCAGCTGCGCTGGGAGCAGCGCGTCTTCTGGCGGAGCCGCGAGGCGGCCGTGTTCGTCTTTCTCTTTCCGCTGATGCTGTTCGCGCTGCTGACGGCCGTCTACAACGGAACGCTGTACGGCCGGCCCGCGCCCTGGGCGCTGCTGGCCGGGATGCTCGGCTACGGCTGCGCGAACACGGCGTTCGCCGGCCTGGCGCTGCTGCTGATCTCGCGGCGCGAGCTGGGCATCCTCAAGCGGATCAGGTCGACGCCGCTGCCGACGGCCGCGTACCTCGCCGCCGTGCTCGTCTCGATCATGATCGTGTTCGCGCTGCAAGCTGCGGCGCTGTTCGTGCTCGGCCGCGTGCTCAAGTCGACGCCGTGGCCCGGACACCTGATCTCGGTCGTGCTGACGCTCGCGCTCGGCGGCGCCGCGTTCGCCGGGCTCGGGCTGGCGATCACCGGCTTCGTGCGCTCGCTCGAAGGATCGTCTGCGGTGCTGAACCTGATCGTGCTGCCGATGGCGTTCCTCTCAGGGTCCTTCGGCACGACGCGCCACTACCCGCGCGTGCTACGCGCGATCGGCGACGCGCTGCCGCTCAAATACCTCCTGGATGCGATCAACTCCGTCTACCTGCACGGGCACCAACTCTGGCACGAGGGCACGGACGTCGCCGTCCTCGCCGGCTGGGGGATCTTCGGAATCCTCGTAGCCATGCGGCGTTTCCGCTGGGAGCCGCGCGAGGGTTAGAACCGGGCGCGGCCCGGCAATACGACTTGTAATGCAGGTCGAAGAAGCCATCGCCTTCGCCGTCGAGCAAGAGCCCGCCGGCCTCGAGATCCGGATCAACTTCGGCGTGTTCGCAGGGCGCGACGCCACGACCGCCGAGCTCGAGGAGCTCGGCCGGCTGCTGCTGCCCGAAGCCGGGGAGGTCACGATCGTCGGCGAGGAACGCCACGACCTGACCGAGTCGGTCGAGGTCGTCGTGCACCAGGTGCGCGTCGCGGTCCCGCCCGAGTCGTTGCCCGGTGACAGAGGCGAGCGGAAGCAGTTCTGCGAGCGGCTCGTGACCCTGGCGGAGATCTGGGCCCGCCAGTGCATCAACGAACGGCATTCGGAAATTAGCGAGCTCTAGCCGCTTTAAGGGCCAGCCTTGCAACCCGCGTCGGCCGCGCCGCCTTCGCGATCACGTCGTCGAGCGCCGTGACGAAGTCGTCGACGTCCTGCTCGGAGATGACGAGCGGCGGCAGGCCTTTCAGCACCGGCAGGTCGTGGCCTGCGACCTGCGAGAGAATGTGGTGCTTCGTGAAGAGCGGGACGACGACCAGCTGCGCGAACAGGCCGGTCTGCATCCGCTCGAGCACGCGCCACGAAAGGCTGCCGGAGCCCGGCTCGGCGAACTCCATCGCCCACATCAGGCCGAGGCCGCGCACCTCGCGCACGACGTGGTGCTCCGCGGCCAGCTCGCGCGTACGCTCGAGCAGAACCTCGCCGAGGCGCGCGGCCTGCTCGACGAGATGCGCCTCGTCCAACTCGCGCAGGGTGGCGAGACCCGCCGCCATCGCGAGATCGTTGGGCGCGAACGTCGAGCCGTGGCTGACCGAGTGCTCGAGCGAGTCGAAGACGCCGTCGTAGACGCGCTGTGACATGAGCAGTGCGCCGACCGGCACGTAGCCGCCCGACAGCGACTTCGCCACCGTGACGAGGTCCGGCTCGAGCTTCCAGTGCTCGAACGCGAACAGCTTCCCCGTGCGCCCGAAGCCGGTCTGCACCTCGTCGACGGCGAAGAGCGTCCCGTAGCGGCGGCAGAGCTCCTGCGCGGCGGCGAGGTAGCCGTCCGGTGCGAAATAGACGCCATGGCCCTGGATCGGCTCGACGAGGAACAACGCCACGTCCTCGTTGCGGAGCTCGTGCTCGAGCGCGTCGAGATCGTCGAACGGAACCTGCGAAAACCCGGGCAGCAGCGGCCCGAAGCGCTCGGCGAACTGCGGCCCGCCGTTCGCCGAGAGTGCGCCCAGCGTCAGGCCGTGGAAGCCATGCGTCGTCGACAGAACGCGCCTGCGGCCGGTCGCAGCACGGCCGAGCTTCAGCGCGGCCTCGACGGCTTCGGTGCCGGAGCTCGTGAACAGCACCCGCGCGAGGCGCTCGGGCGTCCGCTTCAGCAACTCCTCCGCGAGCAGACCCGGGAGCAGCGACACACCGAGCTGGACCGAGCCCGGCGTGTCGAGCTCGAGCGCCTCGATCAGCGCAGCGCGCACGCGCGGATTGTTCCGGCCGACGTTGAACATCCCGAACCCGCCCAGGACGTCGAGGTAGCGCTCGCCGTCCCGCTCGTAGAGGTACTGACCTTCGGCGCGCGCCCAGACACGGTCGAAGCCGATCGTCTTCAGCACGCGCATGAACTGCGGGTTGATCGTGCGCGCGTAGAGGTCGTACTCCTCGCCCGCGCGCGCTTGGAGGAGCTCGCGGATCACCGCCGGAGCGTACCGCTCCCGAAATGACGAGAGCCCCGCCGAGACGGGGCTCTCGCGTGTCCCGCGGGGAGGTCGGGACTACTTGTTGTGGCCGTTCCCGTGACCGCCGCCGTTGCCGTGGCTCGTGCCGGACTTGGCATGGCTCGAGTGGCTGGCGTGGACGTGGGAGGTCTGGCCGGAGTTGCCGTGCGACGTGTGCATGGAGTTGCTGTGCACGGCGTGGGTCGAGGCGTGGCTGCTCGAGCTCCCGGGGCCGGCCGAGTGCTCGTGCTTCGTCTTCTTCGTGCGGGCCGTTGTCGTCGTCGACTGCGTCGTCGTGACGGCCTTGGTGCTCGCCGTCTCGGCGCATGCACCTTCGGTGTCGCCGTGCGCCACATGCGCTGCGACTGCGGGGCGCGCGATGTTGATCGTGTGCGACTTGCCGGAGCCGGTCATGTGGCAGACGTCGACCTTCTCCTGCCCGCCTGCTTCGTCGCCGGCGGTGTTCGTCTCCTGCGCGGAGGTCGTGGTGCCGCCGGTCGCCCCGGTCGACGTCGACTCATTGCCGCCGTTCTCCTGGTCGAAGTCGAGCATGTCGTCGCTCGTGTCGTCGGCCGAGTCGTTCTCGTCGCCGCTCGCGGTCGAGCTGGTCGTCGACGACGGGATGCTGGTCGAGCTCAGCGTCGAGGCGCTGCTGGTCGACGGGTCAGAGGTGATTTGCGCGAGGCCGACGCCGGCGGCCGCGGCAAAAGCGAGCCCGGCGACCACTCCGACGATGGAGCGCCGGCTGAATCGGCTGAATCGTCTCTGCACGTTGAATCCCTTCGATTTGCGGTGGTTGGGCCTACGTCACTCAGTCGCCGCGACGGCGCGAAACTTGCGCTGCGCCGTCCCCCGACTGAGGGAGTCGTCTGCGAGGCTGTGCTCAAATCGACACGAAGGGAGACAAAGCGTGGGATTCGAGCAGTATCACGAGCCACCCGCGGAGCTGAGCTCCGAGACGCGAACGTTTGCGCGGATGATCGCGTCGCTGACCGAAGAGACGGAGGCGATCAACTGGTACGAGCAACGCATGTCGCTCGAGTCGGATGAGGAGGCGAAGGCGATCATGGCCAACGCGCAGATCGAGGAGTTCAAGCACTTCGGGATGGACCTCGAGTTTCTGCTGCGACGCCAGCCGACGTGGCGAGCCGAGCTCAAGCGCATTCTCTTCACCGACGGCGACATCGTCGAGGCCGGTGAACAGGCGGAGGAGGAGGTCGACTCTTAGTCGAGCGCGGCGCGCAGGCCGTCGACGAGCAGCGCGACGTGCTCCTCGCCGAACACGAGCGGTGGGCGGATCTTCAGCACGTCGTTGCGGGGGCCCGTTCGGCCGATCAGCACGCCTCCCTCGCGCAGGCGGTCGACAGTCCGAGCCGCAGCTTCGGCGTCGGTCAGCTGGACGCCGATCAGCAAGCCGGCGCCCCGAACCTCGACGAGCTGCGGGTGGTCGAGCCCGCGCAATGCCTGCGTCAGAAGACCGCCCACGCGTGCGGCGCGCTCGACGATGCGCTCGTCGTCGATCACGTCGAGCACCGCGAGCGCAGCCCGCGCTGCGACGGGATTGCCGCCGAACGTGCTGAACACCTCGCCGGCAAACGGGAACCGCTCGACGAGCTCGCGGCGCGTGACAAGCGCCGCGACCGGATAGCCGTTACCCATCGGCTTGCCGAGCGTGACGATGTCCGGGACGACGCCGTAGTGCGCGAAGGACCAGAGGTGCGTGCCGAGGCGTCCGTACCCGGCCTGCACCTCGTCAGCCACGAAGAGGCCGCCCGCCGCGTGCGTGGCGTCGACGAGCGCAGCGAGATCGTGTGGTGACGGCGTCCAGATGCCGTCACTCGTGAGGCCGCAGTCGAGGAACGTCGCCGCAAGTCTTCCCGGGACTGCGTCTGCGTTCAGCCGGGGCGCCGGAACGCGAGTCACGTTCTCCGGGACGTAGCCCGCGGGCCACTCCTCGGGCGAAAGGTCGGCGATCGCGTCGCTGACGCCGTGGTACGCGTGCTCCGTGACGATCGCGCCCCGGTTTCCGGTCACCGCGGTCGCGATACGCCAGGCCATGTCGTTCGCCTCACTGCCGGAGTTGACGAGCATGACGGTGTCGAGGCCCGCTTCGGGCGGCATCGTCGCGAGCAGCCGCTCGGCGAGCTCGACCAGAGGCTCGTACAGGTAGCGCGCGTGCGTGTTGAGCGTGCGCGTCTGCCGGACGATCGCTTCCGTGACACGAGGGTGGCAGTGGCCGACGACGGGGACGTTGTTGTACGCGTCGAGCACGCGGCGCCCGTCGACCTCGTACAGCCAGACGCCTTCGCCGCGAATCGTGTGCACGGGACGCGCGTACGTCAGCGGTGTCAGGAGCGCACCGAGCGTGTCGGCGCGTCGCTGTGCAAGCGCGGCAGTCGAGCCTGCTGCGGCAGGCGCGCCGAGCTCGCGTGCGGCCGCGTCAGGCCCGAGCTCGTCGAAGAGGTCGAGCAGCGCCCACGAGTCGTCGTCCTCGGCCTGGATGTACTCCGCATTCTCTGGATAACGGCGCACGCGCCACGCGCTGATCGCGACGATCATGGCGAGGCGCGCAGCGACGAGGTGCCCGAGGACGGCGAGCTCGCCGGGCTCGAGCGGCAGCCGTGACACGTAGCCGTCCACGGCGATGCGCGCGCTGCGGAACACGTCGTCGTTCGCGCGGCCGCGAAGCAGGGACGCAACGTCGACGGCGAAGTCGGCGACCTGCGCGCTGTACCCGCAGTCGCCGAAGTCGAAGATGCCGCTGACGCGGTCGCCGTCGTCGAGGAGGACGTTCCCGAGCGTGAAGTCTCCGTGCACGACCTGCGCGCGCAAGCGAGGCCAGGCCGGCGTAACTCGTTCCTCGAAGGTGTCGATGACGCGGGCGACGAGGCGGCGGCGCTCCGAATTGTCGATCGCGTCGAGGAGCGGCCGCAGACGCGCGGTGTGCTCGAGGTTCCAGAGCAGATCGCGGCGCGCAGCGGGGTGGAAGAACGAGCGCAGCGCGAGGTTGAGTCGCGCATGCATCTGGGTGAAGTCCGCGACGGCGCGATCGTCGAGCCCCGGTCCGCCATTGCGTCCCGACATCCGCTCGAACAGCCGCACGTGGTGACGCTCGAACGTCCCCCGTCCTTGAGGTCGCGCGATCGGGAGCTCGGGGTCGACGCGGAGCGCGTGCTCGATCGCCGCCTCCTCGAGGTCGAGGACGGCCGCGTCTTCGCCCAGGTTCGAGATCTTCAGAATCGCGCCGCCACCGTCGCCGTCGATCAGGTACGTGGCGTCGCGCTCGCTACCGAGGTCCCTGGCCGTCCCCGCCACACCGAAGACCTCGGCTGCGATGTGGGCCACCTCCTCCGGGGCGAAGCGCGGCGGTTGTGTCTCCAGCACCGACATCAGGGCCTGAGTATCACGGCCCGCCGCGGCGAGCTAGCGCGGCGTGGAGTGCGACAGACGCGACCACCGTCGCCGCCAGTAGTGAGCGGTATGTCGACCGACCCGTTCTGCGTCGAAGGCGATCCAAAAGCACAGCGCTGCGAGCGGCACCTCGCCGGCGACGGCCAACACGCTCGACTCCAGCAGCTCCGACCCGGGGCGCGAGGTGAGGAGGTCGAACCACGCGTCGCAGAACAACAGGGTGCCGGTGGTGGACGCGGCGATCGGAAGGTAGGGCGACTGCCGAACGAGCGACACGAGGGTCCACGACGCGACGGCCGCCATCATCACGTCGAATCCGGTCCAGACCAGGCTCCAGTGAGGCGTCACATGACGGGCCGGCAGCGAGTATGCGAGGTACACCGTCCAGGGCAGCAGGATCAGGCAGAAGGTGCCCAGGATGGCCAAGCCCCAGTTGCGCAGCTTGCGCGGTAGACCGGTCGTCGGTGGGCCGACGGAAACGTCGGCCACGCTCGACCCGTGCTCTCGCTCCTGGACAGCGCCCACGTTCGCCATCGTACGAAGAGGAACGTTCCACAAGCGCGAGAGACGAATCCCCGTCCCTCGGCGTCGCATTTCATGCCATTCGGACGAAGCGTCCCGCCGGAGGGGCCGATCAGATGAGTGTCGGCGGGGAGGCCTCGCCGCAGCGAGAGCCTGCCGCCGAGTGAAGAGAGGACAATGGCCAGCGGGACACTAGAGGCATCGACGACGGCGCGGGCCGCCCTGACCGGCGCGACTCTCGTCCTTGCGACACTCGCGTCGGCGCAGTTCCTGATGACGCTCGACACGTCGGTGATGAATGTGGCGATCGCGACTGTCGCGAAGGACTGTCACACGACGGTCTCGGGGGTCCAGACGGCGATCACGCTGTATGCGCTCGTGATGGCGGCGTTGATGATCACGGGCGGAAAGATCGGTGCGCTCGTCGGCCGCAAGCGCGCGTTCTCGATCGGGTGCGTGATCTACGGCGCCGGCTCGTTGGCGACTTCGCTTGCGCATTCACTCACCGTGCTCATCATCGGTTGGTCCTTCCTCGAAGGGATCGGCGCAGCGCTCATCCTTCCTGCGGTCGTCGCGCTCGTGGCCGCGAATTTCCCGGCCAAGGCACGGCCGAAGGCGTACGGCCTCGTGGCCGCCGCCGGCGCGATCGCCGTCGCCGTCGGCCCGCTGATCGGCGGCGCGTTCACGTCGTACCTGAGCTGGAGGCTTGTCTTCTTGGGCGAGGTGCTCATCGTGATCGCGATCCTGCTCCTCAGCAGGGGGATCGTCGACACGCCCCCCGGCGAACGGCCGAAGCTGGACGTCGTCGGCGTGATCCTCTCCGCATCCGGCCTCTCGCTGGCGGTATTCGGGGTCCTGAAGTCGGGAACATGGGGCTGGATCCACCCCAAGAGCGGAGCGCCTGACCTCGCGGGAATCTCGCTCACGATTTGGCTGATTCTCGGCGGCATCTTCCTCCTCTGGCTTTTCTTCGAGTGGGAGAGCCGGCGTGAGGCGCGCAGGGAAGAGCCGCTTGTCCGCCGCGCGCTCTTTCAGGTGCCGCAGCTCCGCGGCGGTCTGCGAATGTTCTTCTTCCAGTACTTCATTCAGTCCGGCATCTTTTTCGTCGTGCCGTTGTTCCTGTCCGTGTCGTTGGGGCTGTCGGCAATCGCCACGGGCGTCCGGCTGCTGCCGCTGTCGATAACGCTGCTGGCGTCGGCAATCGGCATCCCGCGCTTGTTCCCCGACGTGAGCCCGCGCCGGGTCGTGCGGTGCGGACTGTTGGCGATGTTCCTCGGGGATGTCGTTCTCCTCGGCGCGATCGACGAGAACGCCACCGCGAGCATCGTCTTCGTCCCCCTCCTCCTGCTCGGGCTCGGCGTCGGCGCGCTCGCCTCCCAGCTCGGGAGCGTCACCGTTTCCTCGGTACCGGACGAGCAGAGTCCGGAGGTCGGCGGCCTCCAGAACACGGCGACGAACCTCGGCGCCGCACTCGGAACTGCGCTTGCCGGCTCCCTCCTCATCGCGACGCTCACCTCGGTCTTCCTCACGGGCATCCAGAACAACCCCAGCGTTCCGCCCAGCGTCTCGAAGCAGGCGTCGACGAAACTCGCCGGCGGGGCTCCGTTCCTTTCTGACGCCGACCTGGAGAAAGCGCTCGGCGACGCTCACGTGCCGAAGAAGACGTCCGACGCGATCGTCAACGAGAACAGCAAAGCGCGCCTCGTGGCGCTGCAGGCAGCACTCGCACTGGTCGGGCTGGTCGCGCTGGTCGCGCTCTTCGGCGCGGGTGGGATTCCGACAAAGCAACCGAAGTCCGCTCCGGCCGACCTTCCTCGGCCCGAACCCAGGATCGTTCAGGGCTGAACACCGTCGCCGGTGCGCGGGCGATCGCAGTCGTCCTGATCGGATGATGCCCGACGCGTTTTTCGACCCGAAACTCACCGGGGAGCTAAAAACGACGGTGGGCAAGGAGGAAACATGTGGTGGGGAATCGGAATCGGTGGCGCGCTGCTGTACCTGATCGTGGCGTTCACGCTCGGCTTGATGACGCTCAGGAACGGCCATGGCTGGATGTTCTTCTTCGGCATCTTCTTCCCGATCCTCTGGATCTTCGGCGCTTTCAGCAAGCCCACGGCCGTCCAGCCCGCGTAGATCGCTGAGGCCAAGCCGAGCGGCACTCGGTGACTGTTCGACGTATAGGCGGAGCTCCCGCTGAGGCGAATGCTTGGGGCGGCGGGGACGATTTTGGATCGCAGCGCAACGCCAGAACTGATCGAGTTCCCGCCGGAACGGGCGGTCGCATCAAGGCGGTGCAGGCTTGGCTCAGCGGACGCACCGACACGCGCCTGGGTCGGCTCGCGCTGCAGTGGTTCCGCGGCTACTTCGCCGCGAGCCGCAACTCGGGATGCGCGGTGACCGTCTACGCCACGCTGTCGGTCTTGCCGGGTGCACTCGTGGCCGTCGCGCTGTTGCACTCGGGAAGCAGCACAAACACGTTCGCCGCGCACCTCATCTCCCACCTGAAGCTGACCGGCTCCACCGCGAGCCTCGTCCGGGACACCTTCGGTAGTGCTTCTGCGAATCGGCTCGCGGCGACAATCACCGTGCTCGTCAGCGCCCTCCTGTGGGGCATCGGAATCGGCCAGATCTACCAGGGCGTTTACGCACGCGCCTGGGGAATCAAGGTCGGATCGGCCGCTGATCAGGTCCTGTACGCACTCTTCTTTTTCGTCTTCACCGGCGCTGTCGCGTTCGAAGTCGTCTCCGGCGGAGCGCTCCGCGATTCCGGCTGGCTCATCCCCCTGCCAGTCTGGTTTCTGGGTTCCACGGTGTTCTGGCTCTGGGTCCCGCGGTTCCTCCTGCACCGCAAGATCGGGCTGCGCGCCCTGCTCCCCGGCGCCCTGCTGGCAACGATCGTCATAGGCGGCGCGAGCGCTACGGCACCCTTCTTCTTGCCTGCGACCGTGAACGCCAACGGGACGGCGTTCGGTTCGTTCGGGGTCGTCATCACGATGGTCGGCTGGTTCTTCAGCTTGATCGTGATGTCGCTGGTCTGCGCGGTGTTCTCGCCCGTCTGGGCCGACTGGCGACAGAGCGAGCGGCAACGTCGCGAGGTGGGCCCAGGCGCGAAGGCGAAAGTGTGACGAGCACGCGGCATCGGCTTGCCGATGACGGCCGTGGAGCTCGCAACGTGCAGCGAAACCCGATCGAGCGGCGCATGTCGAAGTTTCTGCAGGCGCCGCCGTCGATTCGCGTCGCAGCAAGCGTGATCGTCACTGCGACCGCGATCATCGTCGCCGGCGGCGGGATCCTGATCAGAGTGCTCGATCATCGCGAGTACGCCAACATCTGGGTCGGTATGTGGTGGGCGCTGCAGACCGTGACGACGGTCGGATACGGGGACGTCACGCCGACGAAGCCCCTCGGCCGCGCCGTGGGTGCGTTCGTGATGCTCGAGGGGATCGCTTTCCTCGCGATCATCACCGCAGCGATCACGTCGACCTTCGTCGCTCGAGCCGCGCGCGAGCGCGCGCTTACCGAGGGCGCGGAGGAGGAAGCGTTCGAAGGGCGTGTAGAGGGGCGCTTCGACGAGTTTGCGCATCGCTTCGACGAAATCGAGGCACTGCTGCGGAACCTTGGCACGCGCTGATGTCGGAAAGCGGCGCTGCGTAGACGCCCCACCACCCACCGGATAGGAACGGCCGCCGGCCTTCGCGGAGGGAGATCCTGGCCAGTCACGGTCGCGCCTCGTCCGCGCAATCCGGGTCGGCGACGAGGCTGCCGTCGAGGCTGCCGTGCTCGAGCTCAGCCGGTCTCGGCGCATCTTCGCCCCGCTCGTGTTCGCTCTCGGCGCGTTCGTCATGCTCCTCCAGGGCCTCTCGCTCCTGTTCTCGAACTGGCGATTGACGCTGGTCCAGATTCTCCCGGCGATGTGGATCTGGGCCGCGCTGCTCGACCTCAAGGCGCATGCGTTCAAGAACCAAGAGTTTCGCGCCTGGGGAAGCCTCCAGCAGCTCGTGCTCCTGTTGCTAATCGTGCTCCTCACCGCGGCGAGCTTCTACCTCAACGCCGTCTTCGCATTCGCGGTCGCGCTGCCGGGTACGCCGCGGATCCGACCGGCGTTCAAGCAGGTGCGGAAGAACCTCGCGGTCGTTCTCGGGATCGCAATCATCGTTGGTGTCGCGGTGGGAGTCTCGGCGATCGTCGTTCCGCGGTGGGGCGTCTTCTGGTTCACGCTCTCACTCGGGATCGTGGTCGGCGTGATGATGCTCACGTACGTCACGGTCCCCGCGCGCATCGTGGGGATCCGCCCGGCCGGATCTCGCCGCGACAAGCTGGTGGCGGCGGCGATCGGCGGGACTCTCGGAGCGCTCATCTGCACGCCGCCCTACGTGATCGGTCGGATCGGAATCCTGCTGCTCGGATCCCACGTCCTCTTCCCAATCGGCGTCGTCCTGCTCGTCGTCGGACTGACGCTCCAGGCCGGCGCAACCGGCGCGGTGAAAGCGATCACGATGAGCGCGAAGCTCGCCGGAGGCGAGTTGCCACCGCCGACCGGCACCGGCTCATGAGAGCTCGGCGCTAAAGAACGCACTCACCGGGGTGCGTGGTGCTTTATCTGCTGCTCAGTGAGCCGCCAGGTGAATCAAACCGAGGTCGTCGAGCCCATTCAGCGCGAGCTGGACGGCGAGGGCCGCCAGCAAGAAGCCGAAGACTTTCTCGGTCACCAGCATCCGGCTCTCGTCCACGTGCGCGCTAATGCGATTCGCGCCGCGGAAGACCGCGACGTCGATCGCCAGTACCAGCGCGAGCAGACCGAGCACGACTGCGAGGTGGCCAACCGAGCCGGCCTCGGCAGACTCTGTGACGAGCACGACGATGCCGGCCGGATTGAGCAGGTAGGGCACAGCAAGGGGGAAGACCGCCAACTGCGCTGGGTCCTTGCCTTGAAGTCCGCGGTGCGTATCCGGATCGCCGGACGAGAGGATCATCGACACCGCAATGATCACGAGCACGAGTCCACCAGCGATTCCCAATGCACCCGTCGAGAAATGGAGCAACCGCCGCAGCAGCTCCCCGAGGACGACGAGGACGACGGCGACGACTGCAGCGGTGGTGAGCATCTTCCGCGTCACGCTGGCCCTTGTTTTGTCGTCCATCCCCTTGGTCAGCTCGAGGAACGGCACGAGCGCGATCTTGGGCCCGATGCCGATCAGCAACAACAGGAACAGGTCGATCACGACATAGACGTCCCACGTCTTGGCGTCCATCCGCCCTCGCTTCCGCTCGCTGCCTCCGGCCGACCTAAGCTAACGCACTCGGGCTCGCGCTTAGTTCCCGACGGCCGGGTCGGGCATGAACTCCCGGACTTCTTGCGCGCAGCGGCAGGCGACGGCGGTCTTTGTAGCCCACTTCAGCGCCTCCTCGCGCGAGGGCACGTCGACGACCCAGAACCCGCCGACCGCCTCCGGGTGCGAGCCTTCCGTGACCGCCCCGTCGGTGGCCACAATGCTCGCTTTCTGATGTTCCAATCCGCCGCCGAACACCCAGACGCCCGCGTTCATGGCTTCGTCGACCACCTCGTGGGCGGCCTTGCCCACGGCCGGCATGTCCTCGTCGGGGATGTGGTCCATCGCGTGCGCATCGAACGAGATCAGGTATCGCGTCATCTGCCAGCTCCTTGTCCCGGCGGCCTACTCCAGCCGCATCGCGTTGGAGACTAGGCTGACGTCGTGCGCCGTTCCGCGCTACCGATCGCCTTGGCCGTTGCATTCGGCGCGGCCGACCAGTTTCTCGGGGCGCGCGCCTGGGTTGTCGGCTCTTGGGCGACCGACGCCAGCCTTCTCTCCGCACCGTGGCTTCTTGTCGCCTTCGTTGCGGGACGGTCGCAGCGTACGGCGAAGCGGGCCGTGATCCTCGGGTTCGTCTGCACGATCGCCGCGCTTGTGGGCTACTGGGCGATGACGCTCAGCCCGATCGAGGGCGCCGTGGTGACTCTGCGCGGTGTCCGCGGCCTGCTCGCGGGCCAGTCGGCATACGCCGTGGGCGGTGTCGTGACCGGCCCGTTCTTCGGCTGGCTCGGCTATCGGTGGCGCCGGCGCGACTGGGTGAGCGCACTCGCTGTCGCTCTCGTCATCTCCTGTGAGCCGCTCGCGCACTTGGCCGCCGGAGCGGCGGTCAGCTTCGACGGCGTCTGGGCGGCCGAGGTTGCCGCCGGCCTGGCGATGGCGCTCTATGTCGTCGTCGCCGCGAGGCGCCGCACAACAACTCGCTGAACTTAAGGACGTCCCGACGGATACGTCTTGACGCGCCAGACGTCGCGCAGGACCTCGTTACGTCGGAAGCCGAAGCGGTAACGCCCGAGCCGCTTGCGGCGTCGCGCGAGCTCGACGTACTTCACCACGCCGAGCAGCGGCATGACGAGCACCTGCGCGAGCGAATAGAAGGGAAAGAGGATCATCCAGGGTGAGAGCACCTGCAGATTCGATATCGCCGTGACGAAGAGATACGCGGCGTAGACGACCGGGAGGCTCGAGACGACGGCCGCCGGGTGCACCATCGTCCACCACTTGAAGTACAACGACGCCCAGATGGCGACGAGGTAATACGTCGTCAGCACCGGCAGGTGCAGCAGGTTGCGGTCGAGATTGACCCACCAGTGGCGGAAGGTGCCGGCCCACCAGAGGCGCCGCTGCCGCACGAGCGCGGCCCACGTGTCGGGCGCTTCGGTGTACACCACCATGTCGAGGTGCCGGACACGCATCCGAAGAGCGAGCGCTGTCCGCCCCGTCTCGATGTCCTCACCCGGCGTCCACGTCGAGTGCCGGGCCATGATCTCGCGGAGCGCGTCGGTGCGCGCAAGAAAGCAGGCGCCCGACGTGAGCCACGGCCGGAAGTGCCGGCAGAGCATCGCCATCCGGTATTCGAGGGCCTGCAGCTTGGTGACGACGTTCGTGCGGTTGTCGACAGCGCACTTGATCGAGCAGAGATCGGCTCCGGCCATGTCTGCGGCAGCCACCGCAGCGGCGACGTCGTCGCCGATGAGGGTGTCGGAATCGAGCCGGAACGTGAACTTGGTGGCGACCGCCGGCAGCGCGCCGGCGACGAGCGCCGCCGGGTTCGGCTCCGGGATCGCGAGACGCGCCACGTGCCACCCCTCCGTCTCCAGCTCGTCGGCGTACGCCGCCATCAGCGGTGCGCTGATCTCCATCGCGATCAGCACCCTGTGCCGGTAGCGCAGCAGGCGCTCGCGCTCGAAGTAGCGGGGATGGCCGAAGACCGGAACGATGATCGTGAAGTCCTGCGATCTCTGGCTCCCCGGCTTGATCGTGCGGCCGCCCCACCACGAGAGCAGGTTCTGGAAGTCGAATGCGACCAGGAAGATCGCAACGACGAGTAGGAGAGGCGAAGACACCTACTACGGGTGCGGGGTGACGACGTTCTTCGTGATGTGCTTGTGCGCCGGACACGGTTCCTTCGGCTGGCACCTCACGATTGTCGTCTCCGTCGTCTTGCCGGTCATGACGTCGACCCAGTGATGCCCTCTCCACACAGGCGTGAAGATGAGCGTCACGACCGTGACGACGGTGAAACCGCGTGTGGCGGCACTCTGCATGCGGGGTCCTCCTGCGTTGGCGGCGTCTGCGCGGGTGCAGGTGCGGGCTGCACAAGCGACTCCCGTCAACGTCGGTAGTCGATGTGACCGGCGGGATCGCTAGTGCGAGGGATCCGGTCACAATTACGGACTCATAACGTTCGGCGGTTACCGTCGACACGTGGCCAGGCTGGGAGTCGTCATGCTCGGCGCGCTGTTGGGTGCGTCGCTTGCGGTCGCCGCGCCGTCGCGGCCCAAGCCCGCGCTCGCCACCTCGTGCGGCGGATTCTCGGACTTCGAGCCTGCGTGGTCGCCAAGCGGGCGCGCGCTCCTGTTCACGCGTCAGCGCACCCCGAACGGCGGCGTTTCCAGCGTGTACAGGATCGCCGTCGACGGCCGAAACGAACGGCGGCTGACGCGGCTCAGTGATTACGCCTACGGTGGCGCTTGGTCGGCGGACGGGACGCGGATCGCGTACGCCATCTTCGACCTTGCCGCGGTCGTGCACATCGTGGTCGCGCGGGCGGACGGGACCGGTGCGGACGTCGTCGCCTCGTTCCAGGGCATGCGCGAGCCGCCGACGACGTTCTTGACCTGGTCGAGCGCCGACCAGCTCGCGTACGTCGATTTCGACGGTCACTTGCGCACGCCGCAGCGCGTGCTCGCACACGGCGCGACGCAGCCGGCATGGTCGCCGGCCGGCGACCGGATCGCCTACGTGAGTACCAAAGGGATCACCGTCGCCGACGCGAACGGCGGCAACGCGCGCGTGCTCGCCGACGGGAGCCAGCCGGAGTGGTCACCCGAAGGCACGCGAATCGCCTATACGGCCGCGCGCGGCGTCGGCACGCATGTGATCGGCGCCAACGGCACCGGCGACAGGCTCGTCGACCCCAAGGCGACGAACCCACGGTGGACCGCCGACGGCCGACACATCGTCGACGTCCTCTACGTCGGACGAGGTCTTGTGCACCACGCCCTGCGCATTGCGGATCTCGCGACAGGACGCGTCCGGACGCTGACCCACGACGCCTCCCTCTTCTACGGCAGCGACGACTTCCAGCCGACCGCCGCGCCGGGAACGATCGCCTTCGCCGCGGAGCCGCAGTTCGGCGGCACCGAGCTCCGGCTCATACGCCCCGACGGCCGCAGGGAGCGCCGGCTCACCTACCACTGCGCCAGTCGCGAAGAGAACGCGGGCGAAAGCTTCTTCGGCACGTGGCTGCCCGATGTTGTCAACACCCGTAACCAATTCCGCGACATTGTTTCGTGCGGCGGCGGCGTCGACATCGCATACGTCGATCGGCGCGACCGCGTCCGCCGCGACTGCGAGGTCGTCCGGCGCGGCTGACTGGCGGCTGCGCGGAAACGCACAGACGCGGTTCGGAACGGTAGTTCGCGAGTGTGCGGGAACTCCCTTGACGTTCACGTTTCGAGCCTGCGTAGGATCAGCAACGGTGCTACGCATCGGCTCGATCGTTCTGCGCGTCGACGACCTGCAGCGTCAGACGGCGTTCTGGCAAGCAGCTCTCGGCTATGTCCGCCGCGACGACGGCAAGAGCGACGACTTCGTCCTTCTCGCACCCTCCGACGGCGCCGGCCCGCACCTCTCGCTCGATCGGGTTCGCTCGACTCTTCAAGTCCCTCCCCGCCTGCACCTCGACCTCTACACGGAAGATCAAGCTTCAGAGGTCGAGCGGTTGCTCGCGCTCGGCGCGTCCGAGGTTCATTGGGACAAACGACCGCCCGACGCCGACTACGTCGTCCTCGCCGATCCAGAGGGGAACCGCTTCTGCGTCGTCGACGTCACTCGCTAGATGCGCGGCGGGAGTCTCCTCCCGCCGCGCATCACCGACGACCCCGTTCCTCTGCGCATCGCCCTACAGCACGATCGCTCCGTCGACGAGAAGCCGGATCGCACCAGCAGCTAGTGCGTTCGACTGGACGGTGTCGCTGCCCGCGAGCGTGTTGATCTCGAGCCGGTCGCCAGCCTCGGAATGGAGCACCTTCGTTGTCGCGGCAAGACCGCCGACCTTGACAGCGGCCGCGTCGCCACTGACGTCGATCGCGTCGTTGCCGTTCGTTCCGTTGACGAGCACGCGGTCGGCCTGTCCGTCGCCGGTCGCGCCGCCGAGCGTCCCGGCGAGGTCGACGTTGAAGCTGCTGACGCCCGTTCCCGTCAGATCGTTCACGGTGACCGTGTCGGCACCGCCGAGAGCGTTGAAGTCGACGCGCTCGATACCTGCGGTGTCCATCGTGACGTTGCCTGGGTTCCGGAAGAATTTCAGCCGTGACCCGTTCGCCGAGACGTCGACGGTTTCCGCGGCGTTTGCGCCGTTGAACACCATCGTGTCTGCACCGCTCTGTCCTTCGACGGAGTCACTCCCGTCGCCTGGGTCCCAGATGAACGTGTCGTTGCCGGCACCGAGCGCGGATCGGTCGTTTCCACCGTTGCCGTCGATCGAGTCGTTCCCGCGGCCGCCCAGAAGCGTCTCGATGCCCTTGCCGCCGGCGATCGAGTCATTGCCGTTCCCACCGTCGATCGTCGTGGGGATGGTGTCGGTGAAGGGGCCGTTGCTTTCGTCGATGCGGACGGCGTCGTTGCCGCCCTTCGCGTTGACGACGATCTTCGTGACCTTGCTCCGGTCGACGGAGAAGTCGGCCGTGCTGTCGTCGCGGACGTCGATTTGCAGCGTGCCCGGATTGCCGGCCTGCAGACGAAGAGCGATCTTTTCGCCCGCGTCCGTGCCTTTGACCGTGAGCACGCCGTCCTCGAGCTTCGGCGTCTTGAACTTCGCCCGGGCCGAATGGGGCCCGTACGCCGACGACGTTGCGTTCGCCGAGCTCGTCGCGATGGCGGCGATCAGAGTCGCCGAAATCGCCAGGAGCACCACGGGGCGGAATAGGTTGAGCTGCGTCACTTCTGTCTCCTTTCGCTGAGCCGCTGAGCGGCCTTGACGTGTGTTGCGATCGTGGAGACGGCGGATGCGCACTCGCACCGTGGTGACCCCCCTGTCTTTGACACACGGACGAGGAGTAGGGTTGAGGCAGGTGACACTTGCCGCAGCCACCGGACCGCTGCTCGAGCGGAACGAGGAGCTGGTGCGGATCGAATCAGCCCTCGCCGACGCTCGCGACGGCCGGGGCAGGTTCGTCGTCGTCGAAGGGCCTGCGGGCATCGGCAAGACGGCGCTGCTCGCGGCTGCACGCCTGCACGCGGCGGAGAGTGGAATGCGCGTGCTGCGCGCACGGTCGACCGAGCTGGAGACCAACTTCGCCTTCGGAGTCGTCCGGCAGCTGTTCGAACCGCCGCTCGCCGAGGCAACGGATTCGGAGCGTGCCGAGCTGCTGCAAGCGGCCGCCGGCGTCGCCGCCGACTTGCTCGCGCTTCCGGGCGCACCGTCTGCAGCCGCCGCGCCTTCGTCGAGCGTCGATCCGTCATTCGCGATCCTCCACGGTCTCTACTGGCTCTGCGCGAACCTGGCCGCGGCCGGCCCGCTTTGCCTCGTCGTCGACGACGCCCACTGGGCCGATGCTGCGTCTCTGCGCTACCTGGCGTTTCTGCTCACGCGACTCGATGAGCTCGACGTCGCGCTCGTCGTCGCGACACGACCTCCCGAGAGCGCAGGGACCGAGCTGCTGACGGCAGTGACGACCGACATGTCGGCCGATGTGATCCGCCTCGCTCCTTTGACGAGGGCTGCCGTCGTCCAACTGCTCGAAGCCGGCCTCGGCCGGGCTGCGGACGCGGACCTGGTCGATACCTGCCTGCGAGTAACAGGAGGCACGCCGTTCCTCGTGCGGGAGCTCGTGACGGCATTGAGTGAGAGCGGTGTCGGAAGCGATGGAGAGACCTTCGGCCGCTCGGTGCGCCTGCGACTGCTACGGCTGCCCGAGAACGCGGGCCGGCTGGCGCGAGCGCTGGCGATCCTCGAGCAAAGCGACCTGCTGCGCGCGGCGCGGCTCGCAGAGCTTGACGAGGCCGACGCGGCCAATGCGGCCGATTTGCTCGCTGCCGCCGGCATCCTCGACACCGGTCGCCCGCTGACGTTCGTGCATCCCCTTGTGCGCAATGGAATCTATGCCGAGCTTTCGAGCGCGAGCCGCGCCGAAGGCCACCGTGCCGCCGCCGAGTTGCTCGCCGCGCAACCAGGCAACGACGCGCGCGTCGCCGAGCACCTGCTCGTGAGCGAGCCCGCCGGCGACGGCTGGGTCGTCGAGCAGCTGGTCGCGGCCGCCCGCGCCGCCGGAAAGCAGGGCGCGCCAGAAGCGGAGGCCGTCTTCCTGCGCCGCGCCGTCGCGGAACCGCCGGGGCCGGGCGTCCAGTGCCTGCTGCTGGTCCAACTGGGCATGGCCGAGGCGAACTCTGGGCTCGCCGGGTGGGCCGAGCACCTGCAACAGGCCGTCGACGCCGCGGCTGATCCCGTCGCGACAGCCGAGGCGGCGCTCGTGCTGGCGCATGCACTGAGCGGCGCGCAACGCTACGACGAGGCGGTGGACATCCTCGACCGCGCGGCGGCAATGCTGGGTGCGCAACGCGTTGACCTTGCGCTTCAGCTCGAGGCGGCCGCCGTGATCGCGGAGATGAACGACCCGGCGTCGATGCCGCCGGTTTCCCGCCGCCGCGTCGCCTTGCGTGCACGCGCCTCCGATGACCCGACCGCACCCGCCGAGGTGCTGGCGGCGGCCGGCTTCATCTCCGTGCTGTCGAACGAGCCCGCGGACATCGGCGCCGGGCTCGCGACGCGCGCGCTCGAGGCCACGGACAGCGGGCTCCACCGGCGCGGCGGCAGACAGTGGGTCTCGTCAACGGGATGGTTTTCACACGCGCTGTTCACGCTGCTCTGGAGCGAGCGGTACGACCAGCTGCGGCCGCTGGTCGATGCGTCGATCGTGCAGGCGCGCGCGACCGGCGACAGGACACGACTTGCAATGGGGTTGGCGAACCGCGGGTGGCTCGCCTTCCGCTGCGGCGATCTGGCAGCGGCGGAGGCGGACGGCCGGACGGCGCTTGCCGCAATCGAGCTGCCCGCGCCGTCGATGTTCCGGGTCCTGAACGGTGCGGTGCTCGTGAAAGCTCTCACAGCGCGAGGCGAGCTGGATGCAGCAGAGGAAGCCGTCGTGTCCCTCGACTGCGAAGTCGAAAGCGGCTCGTTGCTCTCGCCGCCGCTCCGCCTCGCGCGCGGCCGCCTGAGAGTCGCGCAAGGACGAGTCGCCGAGGGGCTCGAGGACATGCTGGCCGTCGGCACGCTTCTGACGCGATCGCTCGTCACGTCGCCCGTTCTGTCCTGGCGATCCGATGCCGCACTCGCGGAGCTCGGCCGCGGGAATCTCGAAACGGCCGGACGCCTCGCAGACGAGGAAGTCGAGCTTGCACGTTCGTTCGGCGCGCCGCGCGCGTTGGGCGTCTCGCTGCGTGCCGCAGGCGTTGTCGCCGGCGGCGACCGTGGCGTGTCGCTACTCCGCGAGGCGATTGCCTCGTTCGAGCGCGGGGACGCGGCGTTGGAGCGGGCGCGTGCGCTCGCCGACCTGGGCGCGATGCTGCGAAGGCGCAACCGCCGTACGGAGGCTCGGGAGCTCCTTCGCGAGGCGCTCGACGCCGCCCACCAAGCGGGCGCGCGACCACTCGCCGAGTACGCGGAGACGGAGCTTCGCGCGACCGGCGCGCGACCGCGCCGCGTCGCGCTCAGCGGGCTCGACGCCCTGACCGCGAGCGAGCGCCGCGTTGCCGAATTCGCCGGCCAGGGCCTGAGCAACCGCGAGATCGCCCAAACGCTCTTCGTCACCGCACGGACTGTCGAGGGTCACCTCACGAGCGTGTTTCGCAAGCTACACGTCGAGTCGCGGGACGAGCTTCCAGCCGCGCTCGCCGACGGCACGCCCGTTCTGTCGTAGCGCGCACTCCGCAAAAACAGGGGGGTCGCCACGGTGCGAACGCGTCTCCGGCGCCTCCATCCTCGTCACGACAGCAGACCTCCCCGAGCCGGTGTGGCTCACCGAAAGGAGACGCGAACAAGATGAAGGACACCAAGCGAATCAGCGTGGCACTGACGCTCGTCGTTGCGATCGCAGCGGTCGCAGTCGCCAGCGCGTTTGCGAGCTCGAGTGCAGGAACCTCGCGCGTCGTCGCGACGGCGCAGAACGCGACCCTGCACGCGAAGATCCTCGTCAACCGGAACGGAACGTCGCTCTACTCGCTCAGCGCCGAGCGCAACGGCCGGTTCATCTGCACGGATGCAACCTGCATCTCGCTCTGGAAGCCGCTCGTCGTCGGAAAAGGCGTCACTCCCACGGGAGCCGCCCACCTCGGCACCGTGCGGCGCCCGGACGGACGGCGACAAGTGACATACCGCGGCGGTCCGCTCTACACGTTCACGGGCGACCACAAGCGCGGCGACGTGAACGGCAACGGCTTCAAGGACGTCGGTATCTGGCACGTGGCGACGATCGGCAAGGCAGCTGCTCCTGCGCCGCCCTCGACGACGTACCCGTACTAGATCGCTCCATTCGAACCGAACTGGCGGCCGCGGGATTCCGCGGCCGCCATGCGTACGGATACTGAAAGCGAAGTCGCGGAGATTGAAGGCCCGGCGATCGGGGACACTCTCCGCGTGATCTGGGTCTACGTGATCTTGGCGACCCTCATCGGCATCGCCATCTGGCTCGCAATCGTCGTCATCAAATGGCTTCTGATCCTCGCCGTTGTCGCGGGCGCACTCTGGTTGATGCTGCTGCTGCGCCGACGATTCGCACACTGACAGCCTTCAGAGTGCGGCGAAGAGTCGCCACTCGCCGGGCACGCCCTTGAGTTCGTGCGCGCCCCGATCCTCGAATTCGAGACCGGAGCCGGCGACGAGGTCCTTGACCGTATGCGAGATCAGGACCTCGCCCGGCCCTGCGAGTGAGGCGATTCGCGCCCCTGTGTGGACCGCGATGCCACGGATCTTCTGCCCGTCGAGCTCGCACTCGCCGGTGTGGATTCCGGCCCGGATCTCCACCCCAAGCTCCCGAACGGCCTCGCCCGCCGAGATCGCACACCGGACGGCGCGCGCTGGGCCGTCGAATGCTGCGAAAAAGCCGTCGCCCGCCGTGTCGACCTCGCGACCACGGAAGCGCTCGAGCTGGCGTCGCACCACAGCGTCGTGGGCCCCGAGCAGGTCGCGCCACCGGCGGTCTCCGAGCTCGGCCGCCCGGTCGGTCGAGCCGACGATGTCGGTGAAGAGCACGGTCGCGAGGACGCGATTGGGCTCCGGCGCCGGCCGCGTGCCGGTGAGGAATTCTTCAATCTCGTCCGCGATTTCATCCGTGTCCCCGGCCGAGATCCAGTGGTCGGCGCCCGGAAGCTCGACGAACGTCGAGCCCGGGATCTTCGCCGCCAGATAACGCCCCTCGGCAACGTTGACGTCATGGTCGCCGCCGCGGTGGAGAACCAGCGTCGGGACCCCGATCGTGGGTAGCACTTCTCGAACGTCGATGTACGAGTTCATGCGCAGCAGCGCCGCTGCCGCTCCCGGGCTCGCCGCGCGGCGAAGGTAGCGTTCGAGGTTGCGCACGAACTGCTCGTCGCCGACCCGGCTCGGCGCGTAGTACTCGACGTCCTCCGGGCGAAGGTGGCCCCAGTTTTGCTCGACGTCCGCAGTCGTCGCCTCCCGATTCTCGGCCGTCGGCGCCCATGGGTAGTCGTCATCTGGGTCTCGGCGCTTCGCGAAGCAGCCGAGCGTGATGAGCGCGGCCGTCCGCTCAGGATACGTCGCGGCGAAGAGGGCGCACATATTTCCTCCCTCGGAGTGCCCGAAGAGCGCCGCGCGCTCGGAGCCCACTGCCGCGAGCACGGCGCGGACGTCGTCCATGCGTTGCTCGAGGGTCGGCAGCTCGTTGTTCGAGACGCGGTCTGAGAGCCCCGTGCCGCGCTTGTCGAACAGGATCAGACGAGAGAAGGACGCCAGGCGGTCGAGGAAGCGCGCCATCGCGGGCTCCTCCCACATCATTTCGACGTTTGAGACCCAGCCCGGAACGTAGACGAGGTCGCGCGTTCCCTCACCCGTCACCTGGTACGCGATGTTGACGTCCCCGCTCTGTGCGTACCGCGTCTCTGGCGTCATCGCGACGGAGGATAGGCTCAGAAGCACGCCGGAACCAGGCCGCGGACGACGAATCGTTCAGCCGCGCCTCGTGCTCACGGGGTGCCCGCGGGCCGCGTCTACACCGGGGAAGTGTCCCGATCAGCGGCCGTTCATCTTCGGCCGTCGCTCGACGGATCGACGACTCCCTGCCAGACTCGAAAGCGTGCTTACCTGTCCGAACTGCGGCGAGGAAAATCCCGAGCGGTTCAGGCTCTGCGGATTCTGCGGCACGCCACTCGTCGCGCCGCTGCCGGCGCAAGAGGTTCGCAAGACAGTGACCGTCGTCTTCTCCGACCTGCAAGGCTCGACGGCCCTGGGCGAGAAGCTCGACTCGGAGGCCCTGCGCGAGGTCATGTCGCGGTACTTCGACGAGATGAAAGCCGCCCTCGAGCTGCACGGCGGGACGATCGAGAAATACATCGGCGACGCGATCATGGCGGTGTTCGGCCTTCCGGTCGTTCGGGAGGACGACGCTCTGCGCGCCGTTCGCGCGGCCGCAGAAATGCAACGGCGTCTCGCGACGCTGAACGCCGAGCTCGAGTCGCGCTGGGGCGTCACGCTCCGGAACCGCACGGGCGTGAACACCGGCGAGGTCGTCGCCGGCGACCCAACCACGGGGCAGCGGCTCGTGACAGGCGACACGGTCAACACGGCCGCGCGGCTCGAGCAGGCCGCTCCGACGCTCGAAGTCCTGCTGGGCGAGCCGACCTACCGGCTCGTTCGCAATGCCGTCGAGGTCGAGGCCGTCGAGCCGCTCGCCCTCAAAGGCAAGGCCGAGGCGGTGCCCGCGTATCGCCTCGTGTCGGTCCAGGAGCTCGGCCAACAGGAGCGCGCCCGTCCCCGCGTCTTCGTCGGACGCGAACCAGAGCTGGATCGTCTCGCGGCTGCGTACACAGACGTCCTGGCCGAACAGAGCCCGCGCACCGTCACGATCCTCGCGGAGGCCGGCGTGGGAAAGTCGCGTCTGACGGAGGAGTTCCTCGCCTCGCTGCCGGACAACCCGATCGTCCTCGTGGGCCGCTGCCTGCCGTACGGCCGTGGCATCACCTTCTGGGCGCTGGGCGAGATCGTCCGGCGAGCTGCGAACATCGCCGAGGACGACTCGTCGGAGCTCGCGGTCGAGCGGATCCGCGCGGCGGCACAGGCCGACGAGGACGTCACTCAGCGGCTCGCGGCGGCGATCGGCCTCGTCGAGACCTCGTTCCCGCTCGACGAGACGTTCCTGGCGGTACGACGTTTCTTCGAGCTGCTCGCCTGCGATGGCCCCGTCGTCGTCCTGTGGGAGGACCTGCACTGGGCCGAGGCGACGCTCCTCGACCTGATCGACCGGCTCGCCAGGACCGCGACCGGTGCGCTGATGTTCGTCTGCACGGGACGGCCGTCGTTCGTCGACGTGTGGCAGCGCGGATTGCCCGGCGACCTGATCGACCTGCAGCCGTTGTCGCCGGACGCGATCGAGCGCTTCATCGACGGCCTGCTCGGGAGCTCGGCGCCGGCGGCCGTCCGAGACAGGATCATCGACGCCGCCGAGGGGAACCCTTTCTACGCCGAGCAGACATTCTCGATGCTCGTCGAGGAAGGGATGCTCCGCCAAACGGACGACGGCTGGGTGGCGGCGGAGGGCCTGGCCGAGCTACCCCTCCCACCGACGATCAACGCGCTGCTCACATCGAGGCTGGACTCGCTCGGCGACGCCGAGCGCGCAGTCGTTGACGTCGCTTCGGTCATCGGGCTCGAGTTCGCTCGCGACGCGGTCGAGGCGCTCGTCCCCGAATCGGTCCGCGGCGAGCTCGAGCTTCGCCTCGACTCCCTTGCACAGAAACATCTCGTCCGCCGCCGCCACAGCCGCGACGACGGCGCCGGCCTCTATCGCTTCGATCACATCCTGATCCGAGACGCCGCCTACAGCGGACTGCTCAAGCGCCGACGTGCAGCGCTGCACGAGCACTTCGCCGACTGGGGAGATCGCGTCAACGCCGAGCGCCGGCGCGCGGCCGAGTACGAAGAGATCCTTGGCTTCCACCTCGAGCAAGCACATGCCTACCTCGCCGAGCTGCAGGAGCCGGACGAGCATCAGCGGCAGCTGGCGCAGCGCGCAGCCGACAAGCTCGCCACGGCGGGCCGACGCGCCATCGGGCGCGAGGACATGCCTGCGGCGGCGAACCTCCTGCGACGAGCGCACGCGCTATTCGCGGACGACGACCTGCAGCGCGTCCAGCTGATTCCCGATCTGGCCGACGCGCTCACGCACACGGGAGAGTTCGCGTGGGCCGAAGTGTTCCTCGCCGAGGCCGTCGAGACGGCCAGACGGCTCGACAAGTCGGCGCTCGCCGCCGAGGCGCGACTGGCACAGTTGATGACGCACCGGTTCGCGGGCGGCGAGGAGTCGAACTGGAGCGAGGCCGTGCTCGCCGAGCTCGAGAGCGCCGTACCCGTGTTCGAGGAGGACGACGACCACCGCCGCCTCGGCAAGGCTTGGCGGCTCGCGATGGATGCCTACGGCATCTCCTACCGCTTCGGCGACGCGGCGGCGGCTGCGGAGCGCGCCGTGCGCCACGCGCGGCTCGGGGGCGACATGCGCGGAGCGACGGCTGCGGCGACCACGTACGCCATGGCTGCGCTGTACGGGCCGACGCCGGTCTCAGAAGCGATCGCCCGTTGCGAGGAGACGCTCGAGACGGTCGCCGGGAACCGCAAGCTGCGGGCGTTCGTGACGCTGCTGCTGTCGCCGCTGTATGCGATGTCGGGAGACTTCGACACGGGGCGCCGCCTCTACGGTGACGCGCGCGCGTCGTTCGATGAGCTCGGCGCGACACTGCTCGGCGCTCGCACGTCTCTGCAGTCTGCCGTCGTCGAGCTGCTCGCGGGCGACCTCGACGCAGCCGAGCGGGAGCTGCGCCGCGACTACGAGACGCTCGAGCAGCTGGGCGAGCGCTACCTCCGTCCGACCGTCGCCGCGAACCTCGCCCTGATCCGGTGCAAGCGAAACGACTTTGCCGAGGCTGCACAGTTCGCGGCTCTCGCAGAGGAGGTCGCCGCCGACGACGACGTCGAATCGCAGGCGCTCTGGCGGTCGGCCAAGGCGCTGATACTCGTCCGCGGGGGCGACGGCGCAGCGGCAGACGCGACCGCCCGCGCGGCGGTCGAGCTGCTCAGGCGAACTGATGCGCTCGTCCAGATCGCCGACGCGTTGGTCGTACAGGCGAGCGTGCTCGAGGACCAAGGCCGCACCGCCGAGCGTGCGGCCGTGCTCGCGGACGCCGCAGCGCTCTACCGACGCAAGGGCAATGTGATCGGCGAGCGCGCCGCCGAGCATGCCCTTACGACAGGCCCGGGTGCCAGCCTCCGTTCTGGAATCCCCACGCATCCAGCGTGAGCACGTTCGCTTTCCTGTCCACCGTGACGACGATGCACGGGATCGTCTCCGACGACGTAGGCGGGTTCGAGCCGCACCTGCGGCTGATCACTTCGAATGCGCCGCTGTCGAGCCGGTGCGACATGACGATCGCCTTGGTGTTGCCGCCCGGAAGCAGGTCGAGCGAGAGCGTCAGCCGCAGGTGGAACAGGTTCGCGGCTGCAAACGTGCCCGCGTCGGCACCGCTCAGGTCGGTCGTCACCAGCTCGCCGAAGCACGTGATTCCGGGCGCGCAGGCCGGCCCGTTGGATTCGCTCAGGGTCGCCGCGAACGACTTCTTCGCCGCAGGGACGCTGTACTGCAGCGTCGAGAACTGAGTGTCGAAGCCGGGCGTCGTGCTCAGCTGGACGTTCTGACCGGAAGGCGACCACGTGACCGACGACTCCGGATCGGGCTCGAGGCTCGTGTTCTCGGTGAACGAGAGCGTCGCCGGATTCGCGCCGTTCGGCCCGTTCGAGGCTTCCTTGAACCCCACCGTGACGGCGGCATCGGTGGAGGTGACACCAGGGGTCGTCGAGGTGAGGTACGCGAGCACGATCGTGGGCGTCGACGCGCCCGCGCCGAGATTCGCCAGCGAGCAATCGACCCGGTTCGGCGACGTCGAGACGACGGCACAGAACGGGGCTCCGGCCGACGGGACGTAGACCGCCGTCGAGTTCACGCTCCCGGCCGGCGTGTTGTCGCGGAGCACGACGCTGAACGACCCGTTCGTGAGGGTGCTGCCGCCGCCGTTGGCGATGGTCAGCTTGTAGAACTGGTACGCCCGGACGTCGGCTCCGGAGCCGAGGTGGCCCGACGGCGAGACGCCGTCGAGGTCTTCGACCGTGACGCAGAAGAGCCGCCCGTTCGGATCCGGCGTGTTGCAGTGACTGGCCGTGCTTGCGTTCGATCCGCCGGCGCCGCCCATCGCCACGATCACGAGCGCAGAAATCAGTAGCGCGAAAACGCGCACACGAGACATCACCGCAGAACCTCCCCGGTTGCTAGGAGAAACAGTGTGCGCATGGGAACGGCCGCTGGTCAAGGAGCGGGCGCGGGTGGAGGAGCGCCGCTCGAGAAAGCTGAGCTGGAGGCGTCGGACTTTCTAGGGCTGCATCCGATGAGTGGAGAGCTCGGTCGCGCGACGGCAAAGCGGCTCAGATAGAAGCCTGGTCGACACTACGCCCGTCGGTCGCGATAAGCAACAGTTGTCACGCGGCCCGGCGCGCCCGGGGTTCAGGAGCGTGCAATGACGTCGACCGGCATGCCGACCTCGGCGAAGTCGTACGTCATTCGCGCGACGGCTGGCACTTGACGGACGCAGCCATGGGAGGCCGCGTACGCCGGCACGTTCGGGTATTGGTGGAACGCGATCCCACCGACAAACGGCACCGCCCACGGGAGCCACTCGCGAAACGGCACCGACCACCAGCGAGTGATCTTGGCGTAAACGCGATAGCGACCCGGCGGCGTCGGAGTCGACGGCTTTCCACTCGATACGGCAATGATGAGCACTACTCGATTCGCATTGACGAGCAGCGCGACCTGGCGGTCGAGCAAGACCTCGAGTCGACGCTTCGTGCCTGTGTGCGCAACAGGTGTCGGCCGCACGGCTGTCGGTAGCCGCGCTTTCGTCTTCGAGTCGAGCAGCGAAGTGCGTGGCAGCCGCTCCCACTTCTGAAATGCGAGGACCGCCTCCTCCGTCATCGCACCGTTCCGCCCGTCGGCGCTTCCGGCCGGCAGATAGCCGAGGTCGACCAGTCGACGCTGCACGACGCGCAGTGCGGGATCGACCGGCGTCTTCTCCACTCTCGGTGCAGGGGGCGGAGGCACGGACGGCGTCCGCAGGTATCGGAACGTAATCGGCTGCGCAGTCGGCACGCCGGGGAAGACACCGGACACCTTTCGCCCGTCGACCAGCAGTTGCACGGGCAGTGTCGTGCTCGAGCCGCTCACCGTCCGAACGAGCTGCGCGAACCGCGCGAGAAGACTGTCAGCGCGAGTGCCGACGGTGAAGCGACGGTTCACGTCCACCGTTGCCAGCTTCGGCGTGACCGTCAGCTTCCGAACGACAGTTCCCGCCGGGACGTATGTACGCATGCCACGCGCCCTCTCCGCGGCCGTCGGGCCGGCGACGAGCTCCCGGACTGCGTCTGCCGCGGACGTACCCGTGCGTGTGACCGGCACGAGCTGCTCACCCTTCAGGAAGAAGACGGACACACGCGCTCGCGGCGCGGCGGTCGACGCTGCGGCGAACCCCATCAAGCCGAGGAGCACCAGCAATGTCCCAGCGCTGCGGAGAATCAGTTTCATCGGCCTAACCAAACGTGAACGCGTAGGTCTCGACGCCGGCGTCCGCGAAGGAGATCTCGACGGTGCTGTCTTCGATCGAGCCGCTCTTACGAATCAGCTGATAGAGCCGTTGCTGTGCCGCGCTTCCGCGACCGTCGGGGTCGATGTCGAATCCGTGCGCATCGCCCGGAGCCTCTCCGTCGAGTCGCACTCGGAACGTGACGGGGGCGTCTCGCAGACTCGGTCCCATGACGAGGTTCACGTCGCGCGCGTGGAAACGGAACGTGATGCTGCCGCCTGCCGCATCCAAGACCGCCGCCCGCCTCCCAACGGTCCAAGCACCGTTCAGCGCCCACTCGTTCAGCTCGAGGGAATCCGGTGTCTCGTAGGTGCGTGGCTGCTCGAGCTTCGCACCGCCCGGTGACGCGAAGTTCCGCCTCTGGTCGTAGCCGACGTACGTCTCGGGCGTCTCGAGGTTCGCCCAGTCGGCTTGCACCTGGAACCCAGCGTCGTGCACCGTGACGAGGTCGTCCGGGGGGTCGCCGCCTGCGTCGCGCAGCAACTGCTGGATCACGCGCTCACACTCGTCATAACCGCCCTCGCCGAACTGGTGGTGGCGTATGTGACCGTCCGAATCGGCGAGGTAGACGGCGGGCCAGTAGTTGTTCGCGAATGCGTCCCAGACGCCATACGCGTTGTCCACCGCGATCGGGTAGCTGACGTTCAGGTCGTCCGCCGCCGCCCGCACGTTGTCGACGTCGTGCTCGAACGGGAACTCCGGCGTGTGGACGCCGACGACGACCAGGCCGTCGGCGTACTTCTCCGACCATGCGCGCAGGTAGTTGAGCGTGCGCAGCCAGTTGACGCACGTGTAGGTCCAGAAGTCGACGAGGACGACTCTCCCGCGTAGCTCTTGCCCGATCAATGGCGCAGAGTTGAGCCAGCCGGTTGCGGCCCCGAACCCCGGCAGCCGGCCCTCGTACGGCAGCGCCGCTGCCTGGACTCCCGAGCGATTGAACGAACTCATCCGCTCTCTATCGCAATGATCTGAACGCGGCCCGCAGTTCGGTCGCGAACAGCTCCGGTACTTCCCAGGCGGCGAAGTGGCCGCCGCTGTCGACTTCGTTGAAGTAGATGACGTTCGGATAGCTCGCCTCGACCCAGCTGCGTGGCGTCCGCCAGATCTCGCCCGGGAATGTCGTGAACCCGAACGGGATCGTCGGCGGCGGCAATGGCTGACGGCCCGCGGCGGGCGCGTCAGGCCCGTACGCCTCCCAGTACGACCGAGCCGCGGACGCGCCGGTGCCGGTCAACCAATACAAGGTGATGTTGTCGAGGATGTGGTCGCGCGTAAGGTTGCCGGAGGGCTCCTCGTCGACGAACGCACGCGCGATCTTGTAGTAGGCGTCCGTGTCGTGGTCGACCATCCAGGCCGCGAGTGCCACGGGGGAGTCGAGCAGGGCGTAGCCGATCGTCTGCGGACGGGTGGCCATCTCGACGAAGTAGCCGTTGCCCGACTGCCCGAACGTGGCGATCTGCGCCGCCGCGGCGCGCTCTTCGTCCGTGTGCGTTGGCATGGTGCCGCCCAGCGCCGGCACGAGCAGGTTGGTGTGGATGCCGATCAATCCTTGGGGTGCCTGGCGGGCCATCGCGTCGGTGACGCCGGCGCCCACGTCGCCGCCCTGAGCGACGTAGCGCGTGTAGCCGAGTCGGCGCATGAGCTCCGCCCAGGCAGATGCTGTCCGGTCGAGGTCCCAGCCCAGATCGGCCGGCTCGCCGGAGAGCCCGTAGCCCGGTAGTGAGGGCAGGACGAGATCGAAGGCATCCTCGGCGCTGCCGTCGTGTGCGGTCGGGTCTGTGAGCGCGCCGACCGAGTCGAGCAACTCGACCACGGAGCCGGGCCACCCGTGCGTCATGATCAGCGGCAGCGCGTTCTCGTGCTCGGACTTCACATGGATGAAGTGGATCTTCACGCCGTCGATCTCGGTCGTGAACTGCGGCAACGCGTTCAGCTTTGCCTCGGCCTGACGCCAGTCGTAGTCGGTCGTCCAGTAACGCGCCAGCGCCTGCAACATCTTCAGTTGCACACCCTGCGACCGGTCCTCTACGAGCTCTCCCGAGGGCCAACGCGTCGCCTCGATGCGCCGGCGCAGATCTTCCAGCACGTCTTCCTGAACATCGAACTGGAGCGGACGGATCTCGGTTAGAGCCTCGACAGTTGCCATGGTCACCTCTCGGTTCGTCGGGTCGACGCTCAATCGTGGGGGCCGTCGCACTACGGCGACGCGCGGCGAATTGTCGTCGGCGATCGAGCTTCGACACTTTCAAAGTCGCCGCTGCGAGTCAATGGCTTCATCACCTACGAGAAGACATGCGCTCCGGCGGGCGGGGACACCCGGCAGGCATCCCCAGTCGAGTCTTTAGGTGAGGGCGGGAAGCGCCGCTTGCATCCCGCCCCTTCCTAACACGGATCTCGTCACGACGATCGAGGCCCCGCCGCATAGGGCCCCGCCTCGCCGCAGCAACTGCATCGACGAAGCCTTGGGTTGACTATTCCCTCTTACTCGGTTGACGACGACGGTTGACTCCTTGGGACCGCCCGGCGCGGTTTCGGGAACGTCGCATTCGGCCGCAGCCAGGCATAGGAGGGGCCCCGTGCGCGTCGAAAAGCGTTCTCGCCCAGGGCTCCCTCGTTCAACCTCTGTCTCCCCTTGGGGTTGACGACTGCGGCGTGGGCTGTAGACGTCGCGGCCCTGGGCACCACCGCCCCTTCGGCGGGAGCGAGCGCTCGGTCGTGACCTAGACCATTGGATGATTGAACTGCGCCGCGCGGCGGACAAGATAGGTCTACGTGGTCGCGAGCGGACCACGTGTTACTGCGGCTATGCGAATCGGAGACGAACTCACCTACAACGGCCGACGCTATGCCGTCGTCGGCTTCACGCCGGTCTCGGTTACGCCGTTCCGCGTCGGGCTCCACGACCCTGAGACGGATGAATCGTTTTGGATCGACTGGCCGCCTGCGGAGCCCGTGGAGCGCGCGGCTCTCAAGTTGGTGTCGGAGGAGAAGCCCGAGCCCGCCGCGTAGACGTCGTCGCGCTTTTGTGGCGTCAGTCTTCGTCGAGCATTTCCGAAATCTCGGCGGCGCGACCGAGTTTCTGGATCACGACGTATCCCTCGTGCCGCTCGACAACGCGGGAGAACGGGCCGCCCGCTGCGTCGTGCCCTGGCGCGTTGAAGAACAGCAGCGGGTCGGACCGGATGCGTTCGTACTCGCGGACCGGGATCGACAGAATCTTGGTGCACGTTTCCTCCGGGCACTCGCAGATGAACGGCAAGGTGTCGAGGTCTGCCGGCAGGGCCTCTGCACGCGCGGCTACTTCTTCGTTCGCCTTCCTGAAGATGTCGTCGTTGAAGGCGACGCGTTCGCCGCTCCTGCCGACACCTTGCTCGTGCTCTTGCTGCTGCATACGGAAGCTCGGTATCCACCATGACGCCCGTGAAACGCGCGGGCGCGGCGCGTAGCGCTGACGGCCCGACCGAGCCTCTGAATCGGCGGCCTTTAGATCGTTCTTGGCGTTAAGTAGTCGCGCTGTCGTCCGAGCTGCCGCGCCGCAGATCTCGGTCGCAAGCCGCATTGCGTGACGCGCACGCGCCCCACATAATCGGCCGACCGTGGATCTCCGCCGCGCCGTCAACGGCTACCAGGTATCGCAGGCGCTGCACGTCGCCGCGGTGCTCGGGATCGCCGACCTCCTGGCGGACGGTTCGCGGTCGAGCGACGACCTCGCCGCCACGTGTGGCGCCCATCCCGACTCCCTCTACCGCCTACTGCGCGCGCTCGCCTCGATCGGCGTGCTTGAGGCGCAGCCGGAGCGACGCTTTGCGCTGACCGAGGTCGGGGAGGAGTTGCGAAGCAACGTGCCGGGCTCCGAGCACGCGCATGCGATCTTCATAGGGCGCGACTACCACTGGAACGCGTGGTCGCACCTTGAGCAGAGCGTGCGGACCGGAGAGCCCGCCTTCCCGAGTCTGTACGGCAAGTCCGTGTGGGAGTACCGCGCGGAGGACCCGGAGGAGTCGGCGATCTTCGATCGTTGGATGACGGCGAATACGGAAACGGTCAACGACGTGATCGCTGGCACGTACGATTTCTCCCGTTTCAGGCACGTCGTCGATGTCGGAGGTGGACGCGGCTCGCTCATCTCGGCGATCGTGCGCGCGCACCCGGGCGTGCGCGGGACGTTGTTCGACCAGGCGCACGTCGTCGCGGACGTCGAGATCGACGGCGTCGAGGTGGTGGGGGGCAGCTTCTTCGAGGCTGTGCCGCGCGGCGGCGACGCGTACGTCCTCAAATCGATCATTCACGACTGGGGCGACGACGAGGCGATCGCGATCCTTCGTACCTGCGCCGCCGCTTTGGACGGCGACGCGCACGTGTTGCTGGTCGAGCGCGATCTAACTGCTCCGGCCGCATCGTGGCTCGATCTGCAGATGCTGGTCATGCTCGGCGGGCGCGAGCGCACCGAGGACGAGTACGCAGCGCTGTTCCGCGCCGCGGGCCTCGAGCCGGCCGGCGCCACGCCCATCGGTGCGGGCCTCAGCGTGTTCGAAGCGCGTTAGCCGCCGACCGTTCACCCGGCAAGCGCGAAGGAACTGGTCGCGCGGAGTTCCGCACAGCGCCAGGCGGCGGCTGACGTCCGCAGTAAGAGGGCCCCGTATCACCGGCGCGACGGCGCTACCCTGCGCGCGGGCCCCCGTAGCTCAGTGGATAGAGCAGCGGTTTCCTAAACCGCGTGCGCATGTTCGACTCATGCCGGGGGCACTCCGAGAGTGGACGCGCGTGCCGCTGCGTGCGCGATGGCTTTGTAGTGTCCGGCGCATGGATACGCGCCGCGTCGGCCAGAGCGACGTCTTCATCTCACGCGTTGGGTTGGGCGGTGTCGAACTAGGGCCGATGGGCGGCGAGGAAGTCGATGTTCCCCGGGCCGTCGGCGTGATCGAGGCTGCGATCTCGTCCGGCATCAACTGGCTCGACACATCGGAGAACTACCTGGCGACGCGAAACGAGTCGCTGATCGGTGAAGCGCTCGCGCAGATTGACGGCGACTTCCTCGTCTCCACGAAGGTCGCGCCGGGTGCGGCAATCAGCGGCGGCGGCAGTGGCTTTCGCCGCGAGAACGTGCATCAGGCGTGCCGCGACAGCCTTCGTCGGCTCGGACGCGCGCACATCGACCTGTACCTGCTTCACTGGCCGGACGACACGGCCGTGCCGCTCGAGGAAACGTGGGGCGCCATGGCGGAACTCGCGGAAAGCGGTCTCGTCCGAGCAATCGGCCTTTCGAACTACGCGATCGGCGACATCGAGCGCTGCCATGCACAAAGGCGGGTCGACGTGATCCAGGACGGCCTCAACCTCATCGACTACCGCGACAATCGAGAACTGTTTGCGCGCTGCGAGGAGCTCGGAATCACTGGTACTGCGTACGACTCCCTCTCGTCTTCGGTTCTCACCGACAGGTCGCGCGAGGAGGTGCTCGAAGCGTGGGAAATCTTCAGCGCGAGCGGGTGGTCACATCCCTTGCTGGCCGCCGAGAAAGTGGAGCAGACATATGCCGTCGTCAACGCGCTCCGCCCGATCGCTGCGCGGCGAGGAGCAACACTCGCGCAACTCGCGATCGCCTGGGTCCTGCAACAACCCGGTGTCGCGGCCGCGCTCGCCGGAACTCGCTCCCCGCAGCGCGTCCGCGAGAACGCGCGCGCAGCGGAAATCGACGTGACGCCGGAGCTCGACGAGATCGAGCGGCTCATCCTGCCGGGGGCACTCAGCAGCGGCTAGGCGATCGAGAGGATGCGCGCGCGCCACGACCCGCGCGGTGCCTCGATCGTCACCTCGTCGCCGACCTTCCGGCCCATCAGCGCACGCCCGAGGGGCGACTCCGGCGATACGCCGCCGACGCTCGAGATCTCGACCTCCATCTTCTCGCCCTGCTCGTCTTCGATCTCGACGGTCGAGCCGACGCTGACCGTGCCGCTCTTGCGCGCGCTCTCGTCGATGACCACCGATCGCTCGAGGCGGTCGCGCAGCATGGTGATGCGCCGCTCGAGCAGTCCCTGCTCGTTCTTCGCTGCGTGGTATTCGAAGTTCTCCGAGAGGTCGCCGAAACTACGCGCAGTCGCGATCGCCTGAACGACCTCGGCGCGCTTCGGTCCTTCGAGCTCCGCAAGCTCCGCCTCGAGCTGCTCCTTCTGCGCCTGCGTGAGGTGCTCTGCCTTCTCCTCGGGCATCGCGGCAGAGTAGCTAGGCGCTCGCCTGAAGGAGGTCTTCTGCTCCGCGTACGCGCCGAGTTGCGCCGACCGAGCGATAGAAGGCAAGCGCAGGCTGGAGATAGGCATCCGCCTCCGCCCGGTTGCCGGCGGCGACCAGCCTGCGGGCTGCATACAGGTGCGCCGCGGCGGTGTCGACCGTCGCGCCAGTCCGCTCGTAGATCGCGACAGCCCGGTCGAAGTCATCGTCGGCAAGCGCGCGCGCCCCTTCGAGCCAGGCCGTCTGCGGCGCCGCTGCAATGTCGTATTTCTCTCGCCACAGCTCGGCGCCGAGGAGCTCGAGCCAGACGATGGCCATATCGGCGGGCGCACCGTACGCGATTTCTTGACCGCTCCACCCGTCGGCCAGCTCGTGCAGCAAACGGGTTGCCGTTTCCGAGTTGCCTGCCTCGGCGTGCACGAAAGAAGCGACTCCGAGCGCTGGATACATAGTCTGCGGAAGGCCGACGCGACGCGCCGTCTCGAGCGCCAGCTCCGCGTCCTCGACCGCACCGACCAGGTCCCCGCGAAGCACACGAACCCATGCCCGCACGAGACGCGGAGACTCAGTCGGGCCATGGGCTTCGGCGATCACGGAACTCGCGAGCTCAAGCGCATCGTCCCAGCGGCCCACTCGAAGGTAGTAACCCGGGACCTGCCCGCGCGAGAAGCGCCAGAGCGGCACGAGACCGTAGCGTTCGGCTCGCGCGACTGCCAGCTCGAGGTGCGTAAGGGCCTTCGGAACATCGCCGAGCATGTACGCGCAAACGGCAAGGTTGTGATGACCTCGGCCTTCCTCTGGCGAGTTGAGACGAGCGCTTAGCTCGACGCTCTCCTCGAGCAATTCCAGCGCCTCGACGGTTCCCTGCTGACCGGCGCCCAGGTTGTTCAGCGCATGCGCTCTCACTTCTGGAAGATCGAGCGCGGTCGCCATCTCGAGCGCACGTCGAGCACGCTCGAGGCCGAGCGGAATATCGGAAGCGAGCATCGCGGTTCGCGACGCGCGACTCAAGATCCATGCCTTCGCCTCGGATGCCGGTAGCGGCTCGACGAGCTCGACGGCGCGCTCCAGCAAGCGATCGGTCTCCTCGCGCTGTCCGTCGTGCCACGCCGCTTCGCTAGCGAGCGAAAAGGCGGTCGCCGCACTCTCGACGTCGTCGCCCTCGAGCAGTTTCTCCGCTGCCGACGCAAGGGAGTCCCCGGCATTGCGGCCGGAGAGGTATTCCGCGCGCGCGAGCTGGTACTCGAGCATCGCCCGATCGTCGTCTTCGGGCCAGAGGGCCACGGCCGCGCCGTAGTGATCGACTGCAGGACCGAACGCGTTGAGCGCCGTCGCGCGGTCCCCGGCGCGCCGAAATGCGTGACGTGCCCTGTCGCGGAGATCGGAATCCGGTTCGCCGCCCGCTGCAGTCAGCAAGTCGAGCGCGCGGCTGTAGTGATACGCAATCAGCTCCGCGTGGTCGTCGGGTCGCCCCAGTGATTCCGTCCACGCGACTGCCGCGATGTGCTTGTCGGCACGCGTCGCACGCGGAATTTGGCCATAGGCCACTTCCCGGACGAGCACGTGCCGGAACGCGTACTCGGTTTCCCCCGCAACGGCAGACCTGCGCTCGCGCCGGATGAAGCCTTTGCGCTCGAGTGAGTGCAATGCAGCTCCATCACCGCCCGACACACCGCCGGTCCAGAAGACCTTGCCCAGCACCGCAGCGTCCTGGAGCAAACGCTTCTCCTCGTCGGGCAGCGCGTCGAGGCGCGCAGCGATGATCCCCTGCACGTTCTCCGGAACGACAACGTTCCGATCTTCGAGGTACAACCGCGCGAACTGCTCGGCATAGAGCGGATTCCCGCCGGCTTGCTCGAGCAGCGCGGTCTGTGTTTCAACCGGCAAGACCGCCTGCTCGAGGACGGCAGCGATGACGCGCGCCGCGTCGACGTCGTCGAGCGGCGGCAGGGCCAGCGTGACGGCGTTCAGCTTGCCGCCTCCCCAGTTCGGCCTGCGGTCGAGCAGCTCAGGCCGAGCACTCGCGAGCACGAGCAGCGGCACTCCGGATGCCCACTCGGCGAGGTGGTCGACGAAGTCCAACAACCCCTCGTCCGCCCAGTGCAGATCCTCGAACACGAGCACAAGTGGTCGCTCGTCGGCGACGCCTTCGAGGTAGCGGCGCCAGGCCGCGAACGCTTCCTGACGGTCGAGCGGGGCGTCATCCGACAGGCCGAGCAGCGTCTGCAGGTGGCGCAACACCCACTCGCGCTCGTGCTCGTCCACCGCTAGCTCGACGGATTCGCGGAGCTTGGCGGCGGCGGCCTTCGGCGCATCGTTCTCGTTGACGCCGGCCTGCGCCTTCACCATCTCGCCGACAGCCCAGAAGCTGACTCCCGATCCGTACGGCAGTGCGCGGCCCTGCCGCCAGTGGATCATTTCCGGGTTCTCTTCGATGCGCTGGTAGAGCTCTGCGACGAGCCGCGACTTCCCGATGCCCGGCACGCCGACGAGCGTCACCAGCTGCGGCTCGCACTGACCAACCGCCCGGTCGAACGCGTCGAAAACGGTGCCGAGCTCACGCTCACGGCCGACCAGCGGCGTGAGCACGCGTTGTTCGAGGTCCATCCCGAGCCGAGACTTCGCCTGAACGGCCTCCCAGACGTTGATCGGCTCCGACTTCCCCTTCGCCGTGACGGCATCGTGTGCCGCGTAGTCGATGCGATCGCGCGTCGCGCGCCACGTCGTCTCTCCGACCAGGATGCCGTTCACGGGCGCAGCCGACTGCAGTCTCGCTGTCGTGTTGACGACGTCGCCGGAGGCCATCCCCTCGCCGGCTTCGGGCCGTGCGCCGAGCGCGATCAGCGCCTCGCCGGTGTTCACCGCGATTCGCAGCTGGATCTCCGCGTCGTCCTCGCGGACCCAGTCGCGAATGGCGAGCGCGGCGCGAACTGCGCGTTCGGGATCATCCTCGTGCGCGACCGGTGCGCCGAAGAGCGCGACGACGGCGTCGCCGATGAACTTCTCCACCGTGCCGCCGAACCGCTCGAGCTCAGCTCGCAGACGCTGGTGATACGGCGCGAGCAGCGCGCGCACGTCCTCGGGGTCCATCTGCTCGGCCCGCGACGTGAAGCCGACGAGGTCGGCGAAGAGGACGGTGACGACCTTCCGCTCCTCTCGCCCTGCCTGTTCTTCGAAGGGCTTACCGCAGGAGAAGCAAAAGCGGGCGCCCGCGGGGTTTTCCTGCCCGCAATTCGGACAACGCATCGGCCAAGCGTATTCCTACGGCAGGCGCGGAGACCAGGCCGCGGACAGCAGCCCGGCGCCGATCAGCAGCCCCGCGGCGGCGATCAGGAACCCATACGTGATCTCCGACCTTCCCGGCTTGCGGCCCAGGCGCGAGCCGAGCTTCGCGTACGCCGCCTCCAGCGACTTCGCGTCGCGCGCGGCGAAGAACTGGCCGCCGGTGTGGTTCGCGATCGCCCGCAGCGTGTCCGGGTCCGGGGGCACCGGTACGCGCCGGCCCTGCCCAAACCCGCCGGGGAAGCCCTGCGGCGGGCGCGTGTAGCCGAACTGCAGCGTGCCGTTCGGCGTGCCGAGCGCGACGGTGTACACGGGGATGCCGGCCGAGCGCGCGCGGTCGGCGCCCTCGAGCGGCTGCAGCTGCCCGCGCGTCTGCGCGCCGTCGGACAGGAACAGGATCGAGACGAGCCCGTGCGTCGCCTGCGGCGGCGCCGCGGTGACCGACGCGAGATTGCCGCTGCCGCTGCCCGCCGCCTCCTGCCCGAGGCGCACTGCCTCGGCGAGCGCGTCGCCGATCGCGGTGCCGCCGAAGCTCGGATACCACTCGAGCGTGTCGAGCGCCTGGCGGACGAGGTCGTGATCGGTCGTTGGCGGCGCCGCGACGGCAGGATCGCCGGCGAAGGCGATCAACCCGACCTGCAGCCGGTCCGGCACCTTCTTCAGGAAGAGGCGCACGGCGGCCTGCGCCGCACCGATGCGCGAGGGCTTCACGTCGTGCGACTCCATCGACCGCGAGACGTCGACGACGAGGATGACGGTGGCGCGGTCCTTCGGGACCAGCGTCGAGCGCTGCGGGCGCGCCATGCCGACGCAGAGCGCGGCCAGCGCCAGCAGGAACAGGACGAGCGGGACGTACTGCCGCCAGATCCGCCCGCGCATCACTCCGGCCAGCACCTCGACATTGGTGAAGCGGATCGCGTAGCGCATGCGCCGCCGCTCGGCGAGCAAGTAGAGCGCAACTGCCAGCGGTATGAGCAGCAGCGTCAACAGCAGCAGCGGCCGCTCGAAAGTCACGATCCACCTCCACAGACCACACCGGCCTGCACGACGGCCCGCACACCGCCGACGGCGGCGCCCGCCCGCGCGCGGATCTCCACGCGGCTGCCACGTGTGGTCTGCGTGACGGAGACGCTGCGAACGAGCGCGGCCGTGGGCGCCGACGCCGTGTAGAAGCCGACGGCGTGCCAGCCGGAGATCAGCCGTTCACCGGCGGCGCACGCGGCTACGGCACGCACGCTGCCCACGCGCAGAACAACTGTCCGCACGCGCCGAATCGTCGGCTGGCCGGGCGGGAACGCCTGGAGCTTTCGGTACGGAACCGGCCCCGCACCGCCACCCGCGGCCGGGAGGCAGCCGAGATGCGGACGGAACGTCGGCCTGCGCGGCGACGAGCCGGTGTACGTGCCGCGGAACAGCACCGCGCGCGACGTCGTCGTCCCGGGGCCGACGGGACTGCCGAGCAGGCCGAGAAAGTCGAGATCGATGGCGCGATCGCTCAGCTCTGCGTCGAGCCCGCCCGCGACGAAGCCCCGCGGACACGACAGCTGGAACTGCGCAGCGGTACGCGGCGTCCCGACCTGCGCGGGCACGACGACCCACGGGCCTCGCACCCGCACGCACACCTGCAGTCCGCGACATTCGTTCGTTGCGCCGGCCGGGCCGGCGCCGGCGGCAAGCGCCGCAACCGCGATGCACGCGGCCACGAGCGCGCGCCTCACGGGACCCTCCGAAACCACAGCGCCGACAGGCCGCCGCCGAGCAGCAGCAGTGCCGCCGACCCGCCGGCGAAGAGATCCGTCACCTCGCGTGTTTCCTTCCGGCTTCCCAGCCGCGACCCCAGCCGTTCGTACACCGCGCGCAATTGGGACGCGCTCAACGCCGTGAAGAAGCGCCCACCGGTCGCCTGCGCGACGGTGCGCAACGTCTGCGGGCTCGGCGGCACGCGCAGTTGCGCCTGGAAGCCGCCCGCGAGCGGCACGGTGATGACGCCGTCCTGCGTTCCGATCAGCACCGCGTAAACCGGGATGTGCGCCTGGCGCGCGCGCAGCGCCGCTGTTGTGGGCGACGTGCGACCGCTCTGCTGCGAACCGTCGGAGATGACGATGATCGCCGCGGGCGGCTTCGATCCGTCCGACGTGCGCTGGCGCCCGGCGATGCGCGTCGCGAGCGCCACAGCGTCGCCGAGTGACGTTCCTTCCGCCGTGTGCAGGTTGCGCAGCGCCGCGACGGCAAGGTCGCGGTCGTCGGTCGGCGGCAGGGCGACGTACGCGCGGCCCGCGAAGCCGACGATCGCGATGCGGTACTTCGACGGCAGGCGGTCGAGAAAACCGCGCGCCTCTCTGCGGGCCGCTTCCAGACGTGTCGGCTTGACGTCGCCGGCGCCCATCGACAGCGATGTGTCGATCACGAGGATCGCGGTCGCCTCCTGCCGCTTGACGCTCACGGTCGCGTGCGGCCGCGCGACGCCGACGACCATCGCCGTCAGCGCGACGAGCAGGATCGCAAGGGGGAGGTGCCGGCGCCAGCGGGGCGAGGCGTCGACGAGATTCGGCAGCAGCCCGGGCGTCGTGAAGCGCGCGGCGTACTCCGTCGTGCGACGCTCGCGCAGCACGTACAACGCGGCGAGCAGCGGCACCACGATGAGCCCGGCCAGCGCGATCGGCCACTCGAACGTCACCGGCGCCGTCCTCTCCGCAGGAAGACGGCGAGCGAGCGGAGCCAGTCGCCCTCGGTCGAGAGCACGACGTGGCGGGCGCCGGCCGAAGCAAGCGTCCGCGCCACCTCGGCGCGCTCCCCCGCCGCCGCGGCCGCAAAGCGCGCGCGGAGCTTCGAGCTTCGCGTATCGGCGCGCACCTGCCGGCCGGTCTCCGGATCGACGAGCCAGAGCAGGCCCGCGTTCGGCAGCTCCTGCTCGCGCGGGTCCCGCACCTCGACGGCGATGACCTCGTGGCGGCCGGCGAGCTCGACCAGCGGCCGCTTCCAGTCGAGCGGGCCGCGGAAGTCGCTGACGACGATCACGATCGCTCGCTGCGTCGCCATCGAGCCGGTGTGACGCAAGGCCGCGCCGAGCTCGGTTGCACCGAGGCGCTCCTCAGAGTGCGGCGACTGCTCGCGCAACGCCTCGAGCAGGCCGATCAGTCCGAGCCGGCCCTGCCGCGGCGGTAGCCGGCGCGGCTCGCGCCCGCCGAACGTGACGAAGCCGAGGCGATTCCCGCGGCGCGTCGCGATGTGCCCGACGGCGATCGCGACGCCTTCCGCTACGTCGGCCTTGCGGCGTTCGGCGGTGCCGAACTCCATCGACGGCGACGTGTCGAGCACGAGCCACGTGACCAGCACGCGTTCTGCGAGATGCACGCGCACGTGAGGCTCGCCCGTGCGCGCAGTCACGTTCCAGTCGATGTGACGGACGTCGTCGCCGGGGCTGTACGGCCGCACCTGCGCGAGCTCCGTTCCCTCGCCCAACACCGTCGAGCGGTACTCGCCGGCAAGCAGGCTCCCGACCCGGCGGCCGATGCTGACCTCGAGCGCACGCAGCAGCGCGTCGGGCAGGGGGCCGGGGCCCGGGCGCTCGGGCGTCGGCGCTGCCCGGAGCGCGCGGAACGGCGTCACGCGACGTTCGGCCTCGCGAGATCCGTCGCCGGGACCGGGACGTCCGCCAGCACGCGGTCGAGGATCGCATCGGGCGACATCTCCTCCGCAAGCGCCTGGTAGGTCAGCACGAGGCGGTGCCGCATCGCGTCTTTCATCAGGGTTTGCAGGTCTTCGGCGAGGACGTAGTCGCGGCCGCGCACGAGCGCGAGCGCTCGGGACGCCTGCACGAGGCTGATCGGGCCGCGCGGGCTCGCCCCGAAGCCGATGTACTCCTTCAGATCGTCGCCGGGATTGCGCGTCGCCGCCGCCAGGTCGACCGCATAGCTGACGAGCGCCGGGTCGACGTAGATGGCCGCGACCCCGCGTTGCAGCGCCTTGAGGTCGTCGAGCGACAGCGCCTGCCGCAGCTCGGGCGCCTCGACCAGCTGGCGTTGCACGATCGTCAGCTCCTCGTCGTGCTCTGGATAGTCGATCAGGATCTTCAACATGAACCGGTCGACCTGAGCCTCGGGCAGGGGGTAGGTGCCCTCGGACTCGATCGGGTTCTGCGTCGCCATCACGAGGAACGGCTCCGGTACCGGGTACGTGGTGTGGCCGATCGTGACCTGCCGCTCCTGCATCACCTCGAGCAGCGCCGACTGCACCTTCGCGGGCGCGCGGTTGATCTCGTCGGCGAGGAGGAAGTTGCAGAAGACGGGGCCGAGCTCGGTGTCGAACGTCCCTTCGCCGGGACGGTAGATCCGCGTTCCGACGAGGTCGGAGGGGACGAGGTCGGGCGTGAACTGCACGCGCGCGAACGTCCCGCCCAGAACGCCGGCTGTCGTCTTGATCGTGAGCGTCTTGGCGAGGCCGGGGACGCCTTCGATCAAGAGGTGGCCCTGGGCCAGCAGGCAGACGAGGACTCGCTCGAGCATCGCGTCCTGCCCCGCGATCACCCGCCGGATCTCGAAGAGCGCCTGCTCGAGGCGCTCCTGCGCCTCGGCCGGAGTGGACGTCGGCTGCTCTGTCACCCTGCCTCCCTCAGTCGCTGGTCCAGAGTCATATACGACAGCATCCCTACCTAAGTTTCTTCTGAGAGCGTAGGCTTGTAGCCATGACCATGTTTCTCGTAGAGCGGCAGTTCCACGTCGGCCAGGACGAGATGGAGGCGGTGGGAAAGAAGTCGCGGCGGCTGATCGAGGAGAGCTTCCCGGAGATCACCTGGCACCACACCCACGTCGTCGTCGACGACGAGGCCAAGGTGCGCACGTACTGCGTGTACGAGGCGCCGACCGCCGAGGACGTGCGCAACCACTCGCAGGCGCTGGGCCTCCACGACATCACCTACATCGGCGAGATCGCCGGCGACGTCACGCCGGAAGACTTCCCGCTCTAGTCGTCGTCGCGCCGGGGAGCCCCCCGGCCCGCCAGCATTTCGCGCATGTGGTACTTCGCCTGGCTGGCGACCACCTGGCGCTTGGTCACCTCGCGCCGGAGGTCGCGCTCGTGCTCGGGCAGGACCTGGAGCGCGTGCAGGTAGTACGACGCCGCCTCGTCCTTTGCCCAGCCACGGTTGGCCTGGTCGCCGGCGTCGATGTAGTAGCGGCCGGCGCGGTCGAGGTTGCCTGCCTCATGCCAGTGGTTGGCGAGCGCCGGCGCGACATCACCGGTGTCCGGAACTGCCTCCTCCAGGAAGAGCGCGATCGCCTCGTGCCGCTCGCGCCGACGTGCGCGCGGCAGGGTGGCATACGCGACTTCGCGGATCAGCTGATGCTTGAACGTGAACTGTGGATGCTCGCCCAGTCGCGAGATCGGGTCCCGCCTGATCAGGTCGCGGCCCTCGAGCGCGTCGAGGACGTCCGCCGTCGTGCTGCCCAGCGCCTCGGGCCAGAAGACCTTGCCGACCACGGCGGCATCGAGCAGCGCGTCGCGCTCGGCCGCCGGCAGCGCGTCGAGACGCGCCGCGACGATGCCGCGGATGTTCGTCGGGAGATCTCCCTCGTCGCCGCGGCCTTCGGCGATCGACGCGACGAGCTCCTCGAGAAACAGCGGATTTCCCTCCGCGGTGTCGGCGAGGCCGGGCGTCGCGCGCCCGGCGGCGCCGGCGGCGTTGAGAAGTTGCCGCGCCAGCTCCGTCGAGTCGTCGCCCGAAAGCGGCTCCAGCTGCAGCGCCGTGTAGCCGGGCAGTCCGCCGCCCCATCTCGAGCGCTCGGCGAGCAGCTCGGGGCGCGCCTGCGTGAGCAGCAGCAGCGGCACATCGCGGACACGTGACGCGAGCATCTCGAGCAGGTCGAGCATGCTCGCGGCGGCAACGTGGATGTCCTCGAACACGAGCACCGTCGGCTGCTCGGTCGCAAGCGCCTCGACGAAACGGCGAGCGGAGTAGAAGAGCGTCTGGCGGTCGCCGACCTCGCCCTCGCGGCCGACGCCGATCAGCATGGCGATGTGCGATGCCACGTCTGCGGCGTCCCCGTCGAGCAGCGCGCCGGTCGCCTGCCGAAGCTTCGCGGCGGCCTCCTCGGCGGGATCGGTGTCGAACATGCCGGCGACCTGCTTCACCTGCGCAGCAAAGGATCCGTACGGCGTCACCTCGCCATACGGGAGCGACCGCCCGCGAATCACGCGCCCGCCCTGCTCGCGCACGAGCGCTGAGAACTCTGCGGTGAGCCGGCTCTTGCCGATCCCGGCGGAGCCGAAGATCGTCACGAGCTGCGGACGCCGCTCGGAGGCGACGCGCGACCAGATGCCGCGCAGCGCCTCGAGCTCCGACGCGCGGCCGACCATCGGCACGCGTCCGCTCGGCCGCTCGCCCGGCGCGCCGCGGGCGGCAACCGCGCGCCATACGCGCACCGGCTCCTGCTTTCCCTTCGCGACGACGGGCTCTGCCGGTTCGTAGTCGATCGCCGAGCGGGTGGCGCGGTAGGTCTCCTCGCCGACGAGGACGCCGTTGACGGGCGCCGCAGACTGCAGCCGCGCCGCAGTGTTCACGACGTCGCCGGCGACGATCCCCTCGCCCTGCGCTGGGTTGGCGGAGACCGAGACGAGCGCTTCCCCCGTGTTGACCGCGATGCGCACGTCGAGATCCACGCCCTCCGCCACGGCCAGTGCGGCGCGCACGGCACGCTCCGGATCGTCCCCGTGCGCGACAGGCGCGCCGAACACGGCCATCACCGCGTCGCCGATGTACTTCTCGACGGTGCCGCCGAAGGACTCGATGGCCGTTCGTACGCGCGCGAAGTACGGCGTCTGGATCGCGCGGACGTCCTCCGGGTCGAGCTGTTCCGAGCGGGCGGTAAAGCCGACGAGGTCGACGAAGAGGACCGTGACGATCTTCCGCTCCTCGGCAAGGGCGGGCGCCGACTCGGGGAGCGGCGTCGCGCAGGCGTTGCAGAACCGCGCGCCGGCGGGGTTCTCGTTTCCACAGTTAGGGCACGTCTGCACCCGCCAAGCGTAAGGCTGGGGCCAGACCGCTGGAAGGGGTCAGACCCCAGAATGTGGTCTTCGCCGCCAGAAGACGATCGCGGCGAGGACGGCGGCGAGCGCGACCGCCCCGGCGCCGATCGTGATCCGGTCGCGTGTCTTCGAGTCGCTGCCGGCGGAGCTCGCAAGCTGAATGCCGGACGCGGCGGCGAGCTTGCGGATCGCCTCCGTCGCGCCCGCGGCCTCCTTGGTCGCGTCCTTCCCGGGCGGCGGCAGCTTGGCGACGACGCGGACGCCGGCGGCGTCCGTCTTGCCTCCGGTCGTGTACCCGTAGCCGTTCGGCATGACGACGAGCAGCCTGCCGTGAAACTGGAACGACAGCTCGAGGCCGAGGAATTGCGCGTACCTCTGCGCCTTGTTGTAGAGCGAGAACGCCGTGCCGAGGTCGTAGCGCGACCCGATGACGGCGACCTTGATCTTGAAGTTGGACTGGTTCGCCGCGCGGATCGTCTCGGCGAGGCGCGTGGAGACGCTCGGGTCGACCTTCGCGTTGAACGGCAGGAAGACGTTCTGCACGAGCAGGTAGTCGCTTGCGGGATCGCCGTTCGCGCGGGCTACCGCCGGCGCCGCGAGCAACAGCAGCGTCGCGACGAGCGCGACGCGTCTAGCCAAGGACATCGACTGCGAGCAGCGCGACGACGATGCAGGCCGCGGCGCCCGCCGCGAGGGCGAGCACTGCGGCTGCGAGCACGACGCTGACGTTGCGGCTGCTCATCCGTTCGCCCGGTCCACGACCAGAACGCTAAACGGCGGCCGCCCGTTCGGCGTGATGTCGAACGAAAGCCCCCAGTGGCCGACCATCACGAGCGCCGGCGCGGCGTGCGTGTAGACGCCGGGCGCGGTCTCCGGAAGCGGATAGGACTGCGTCCCCATCTCCATGTCGAGCTGCGTCGCTCCGATGACGACCTCGGCACCGCGCACCGGCACACCGCCGCGGGTGATCCGAAGCGAGAAGCTGTTCTCGGTGGCCGCTCGGTTCGGGCTGACGCGGAGCTCGACGCGGTAGCCGTTCTTGTTGACGACCTCTGCGACCGGTCCCGGCCCGACATGGGCGCTGGCGCCGCCGATCTTGGCCAGGGCTTTCGCGGGCGGTGCGAGGCTCGACAGCACGGCTGCCGCGACGACTGCGGCGACGACGAGCAGCACTTCACCCGAGACGAGACGGCGCAGGAGCACGGCCGCTCCGGGCGCGAGCTCCGGACGATCCCGGTAGGCGAGCAGCCGGGGCCGTGCGCGTAGGAGGTTCACCGCCGCGAGCAGCATGGCGACGCTCAGCAGCCCGATCTTCACGAGCAGCGCCTGCCCGTAGGACGTCTGCCAGAGCGACGCGAGCGTGGGCAGGTGGATGAGCGACGCGCCGATGCCCGAGCCGATCAGGACGAGCACGGAGACGAACGCGGTGTTCGAGAAGCGCGGCACGCAGATCACGAGACCGGCGACACGGCGTGCAACCGGGAAGCTGCGCCAGAGTGCCAGCAGGCCGATGAGGCCGCCGACCCAGATCGATCCGGCTGCGAGATGGAGCCAGTCGAACAGCAGCATCGCCCCGCGTGGCGACGTCTGCGCGGCGTGTCCGGCAAGCCCGGGCACGACGAGCGACGCACCTGCACCCGCAAGCGCGCCGGTCACCGAGAGGAGCTCTGCGATCGAGCGCTGCTCCCGCTCCGGACGGTCGATCCAGAGCGCGAGCGCGGCGGCAACGACGAAGAGCGCGAAGACGAGCTCGAGGTCGAGCATCCCCCGGCCGAACGCGGACGCACGTAACTCCGGCACGAGCGCGCCGAGGTCGAACGTCGAGCGCAGTGCGAACTGCGCCGTCGCCATCAGCACGTACACCGGAATCGCGACGAGCGCGACGAGCGCAGAGATTGCGAATGCGATCGACACCGGCCGCAGGCGCGATTCGGGCACGCGCCGCACGACCGGCCGCGCGATCGCGATCCGCAGGATGAAGAGTCCGATCGCGGCCATCAGCGCCACGAACACGACCGAGCGCGCGGCGATCAGTCGCGGCGTCGCGGCAGTCTCCGAGATCGATGGGACGGCGAACTGCGGCTGCGGTCCCGGATTCGGCCCGACTGCGAACGTGAACGCGCTCCGCACCGGGTGACCGTCGACCGAGATGACGCGCCAGTAGACGAGGTACCAGCCCTCGGCAACGCGTTTCAGCGGAACGACGAGCGTCTTCGCGTCGGAAGCCGAACGGCGCGGCCGCCCGGCCGTCTGCGACTGGCCCGCCGCGTTGGTCACCGAGATTGCGGCGAAGCGCGGCTCGACCGCCTCGCTGAAGCCCAGCTGCACGAGCGCCGGCGGCCGGTCGAGCACGACGTTCGCTCTCGGCACTGTGCCCTCGAGCGCCGCGTGGGCCCACGCGGCCGCGGGCAGCGCAAACGCCGCCGCGGCCGCGGTGAGGACGAGCGCCGTGCGCAGGCGGAACGTCAAGCCAACGTCCGCTTTCCGCCGCCCGCGAACAACCCGATTCCGGCCACGACGAGCGCCACGATGCCGACCGCGAGCGCCACGATCGCGAGCGTGTTGCTTCCACCGCCGCCGAGCGACGACTCGAGCGCGACCTGCGGAGCCGGATTGTCCGAGGACTCCGGCCCCGCCCAGTCGACGATGCTGCCGTCCGAGTAGGTCTGGCGCACCTTGAACGAGTACGTCTTCGCCGAGTCTGCGGCTGCAAGGAACTGGAACACCGCGTCCTCGCCCGACGGCACGCTCCCACCGGACCACGTCACGCCCTGGATCTCGGTGGACTCGCCGGAACCGGTCGAGCTCACCTTGCGCGTCCAGCCGGGCGACGGGGCGAACGAGTCGATCGCGAAGCCGCTCGGCGGTGTCAGCTCGACCTTCGTCGTCGTTGCGTTGTCCTTCTCGGTCGGCACCGCGAGCGTGAACAGCTGGCCGTGCTTGGTCAGGGCCACAGCCGGGCTCATCTCCGCGTGCGCCGAGGCGGACGCGGCGGCGAACAGCGCGCCGCAGAGGGCGGCGATCAATACGCCGAAGCGAAACACGTGTCTGTCTCCTTTGGTTGCCGGGTCAGGTCAACCCGGCAAAGGCGGAGCGCGCGCCGACACGCCGCGCCGGCGCGCGGTCGCGCGCAACGCGGTTGCCTCCCCGAAGAGAGGCGTCTCCAAAACTCTCAGTCGCGGCAGCTCCGCAGCAAGCCGGGCGAACGTGCGACGCATCCACGCGAGGACGTGGCGTCCGCCGGCGACGAGCGCAGCGGCAACGAACGAGAGCCCTGCTTCGAACGGGAGCAGATCGCGGTGCACCGGGCCGATCAGGCAGTGCAACCCGTGCCAACCAAGCCCCGCGCGCCAGTGCAGGTACGCCTCGAGCAGCCCTCCGGCGAGGGAGGTCGCAAGCGTCAACGCAGCTGCGAGCGCAACCGTCCGCGCGACGCCGAACCCGTGCGCTTCGCGGCGCTCGAGCAGCGCGCGCTCGCGTACCGCCACCGAGACGAGCCAGCAGACGCTGACGGCAACGAGCGCACCCAGCCCGAGTGCGACGAGCGTGAGCAGCGGCAACGACGGGCCGCCCGCGCGCCGCGCGAGGAAGCGGGCCGACGGCCCGGGCACGGCCGCATACGCCAGCAAGCGTGCGAGCAGCACCACGAGCGCAGCGGTGACGACGCCGATCAGGCTGCGGCGGATCACCGGACGACCAGCGTGAACGGAGCCGTCAGCACGTGGCCGTCAACCTTGCACTGCAGGAACAGTCGCCAGGTTCCGCCCTGGGGAAGGAGCACGCCGACGCGCAGCACGCCGGGGCGCGTCTGTGTCCCAGTCACACGCGAGCCGCCGAAGATCGAGGTGCAACCGGTCGCGCCCGCCGAGCAGACGTGCGTGTGGAAGTAGGCCAGCGTCCCGGCGCGGAAGAAGATCGCATGGGCGAGCGCGCCGAACCAGGGCGTGAACCTCGCGGGACTGCCGTTCGGCGCCGTCACGTGCAGTGTCAGGAAGCTCGCCTGGATTGCATGCAGCTTCGGCTTCCCGGTCATGACGAAGCGGAAGCCGTCGACGGTCACGACCGAGCGAAACGGCGGCAGCGGAACGTCAGGCGCTGCGCCCGGCACGGTGATCCAGCGCGGCAGCTGGAAATTCCGCAACGGGCCGCTCAGCGCGGGGTACGCGTCGACGATCATGCGGTAGCGCCCCGGCGTCGGCAACGTGACCGCCTGCGTGAACGTTCCGTCGGCATGCGGCTTCGGGTGCCGATGGATGATCGTCCCGAGGTCGCTGCGCACGATGATCAGGTGCACGCCGGTGTGCGGTCCGCTGCCGGTGCGGTAGTCCGTCAGCGGCGCACCGGACGGCTCGTCGATGCGGAACGAGAGTGCCGCGGGCTTGCCGGCCGTGAACCGGGCGGGCGCGAAGCCGGCGAGCTTGAACGTGCGGGCGGCGCCGATCGTGATCTGCGGAGGCGACGACGAGCCACAGCCGGCGAGCGCGACCGTGAGCAGAACGGCAATTGCCGCAACTCTCACACGGGCCATTGAAGCAACCTGGCCGTTGGAGCCGCCTGATTGAATGAATGCGTGGTGAGCCAGAGCCCGCCGGCATTGCCGATCCGGCGCAATACGGTGTTGCTGGCAGCCACCATGGCGGTGAACTCCGCCGTCCTGCAGCTCGTCGCCGCCGTCTCCTCGCTGACGTTCGTCCTGGTCACGGGTGTGCGCGGGCTGCTCGGGCTCGGGCCGGCGATCTTTCTCACCGCCTCTGCGCTGACGGCCGTTCCGGCCGGCCGGATGATGGACCGGTTCGGGCGAACGCCCGTGATGAGCGTCGGCTTCGTCCTCGGCGCGGCGGGTTGTGCACTGACGGCACTCGCCACGCGCATCGACTCGACGCTGGCCGTGATTGCCGGCTTTGGACTGATCGGAGCCGCGAGCGCGGTGTCGCTGCTGATCCGCACGGCTGCCGGAGACATGTACCCGCCTGCGCGCCGCGCGCGCGGAATCTCCTATGTCCTCTTCGGCAGCGTGTTCGGGGCGATCCTCGGGCCGACCGTCTTCAGCCCCATGTTCGCCGGCAAGGACGTCAGCGTCGATTCGCTGACGGTCCCGTGGCTCGCGGCCGGCGGGATCTCGCTCGTCGCGCTCGTGATCGTCCAGTTCGTGCGTCCCGATCCCAAGCAGATCGCCGAGCTGATCGCCCCGCGCGAGGAAGCCGGGCCGGCCGCTCCGGCGGCGCCGCTGCGCGAGATCGTGCGACGCCCGGGCGTGATTCCCGCGATGTTGGCCGCACTCGCCAGTTTCGGAGTGATGGTCTCGGTGATGAACCTGACGGGCTACGTCGTCGTCGAGCACCATCACCACCATCAGGATTCCGTCTTTCCAATCATCGGCGCACACGTCTTCGGGATGTATGCGCTCGTGCTCGTGATCGGCGCGTTGATCGACCGCGTCGGCCGGACTCCGGCGCTCGAGGTCGGCCTCGTCGTGATGGCGCTGTCGACGATCGGGCTGCTGTGGGTGACGAGCGTCTTCTCGACGGCCGTGCTGCTGCTTGGCCTCGGCATCGGCTGGAACATCTCGTTCGTGGCGGCGACGGCGCAGATGGCCGACCGCACGAGCCCAGCCGAGCGGGGCAAGCTGCTCGGCTTCAACGACCAGCTCGCCGCCTTCCTCGGCGCCGGTCTCGCACTCCTCGGCGGCTACGCGCTCGACGCGATCGGCGTTGCAGCACTCGCGATCGGCGCCACCGTGATCGTCGCCTCGCCGATCATCCTGATCGCGAGGCCGGGCGGGCGCCGCCCCGCACAGGAGGCTGCATGAGATATGCGCTCGTCCTGTGTGCGCTCCTCGTGATCGCCGCGCCGGCGGGCGCCGGTGGCTACGCGCCGTACCGGCACTTCGGCTCGCGCCCCGATTTGCAGCCCCCGCGCGTCAAGCTGCTGACCGCGACGCGCTACGCCTCGCCGGGCTACCTCTTCATCGCGCCGAAGAAGCAGGTCGAGCAGGGTGGGCCGTTGATCCTCGACAACCGTGGCCGGGTGATCTGGTTCATGCCGGTCGACCGGCGCGGCGTCACAGATTTCCGCGTCCAGCATTACCGCGGCAAACCGGTCCTGACCTGGTGGCGCGGCAAGTCGGCCGACGACAAGCGGCTCGGTGCGTACTCCATCTACGACAGCTCCTACCGCCCGATCGCGCACGTCCGGCCGGGGAACGGGCTGTCGGGCGACATGCACGAGTTCAAGATCACGCCGCACGACACCGCGCTGATGACGCTGTCGCACCGCGTGCGCGTGAAGACGCGGAACGTGCTCGAGGGTGCGTTCCAGGAGGTCGACATCCGCACCGGCCGCGTGCTGTTCGAATGGCACAGCGTCGGGCGCGTCGCACTGATCGAGTCGTACTACCACCTGCCGCGCAACCCGGATCGCACCTACGACTACTTCCACATCAACACGATCGAGGTGGACCGCGACGGGAACTTCCTCGTCTCGGCGCGCAACACGCACACGATCTACAAGATCAACCGCCGGACGGGAGCGGTGATGTGGCGACTCGGCGGCAAGCGCAGCAACTTCGAGCTCGGGCGCGGTGTCGCCTTCGGCTGGCAGCACGACGTGCGGCGACAGGCGAACGGGACGCTGACGATGTTCGACAACGAGGCGGCCCCAAAGCTGCGGAAGCAGTCGCGCGGGCTGGTGCTGCGCATCGACGAACGGCACCGATCCGTGACGCTCGTGCACAGCTTCGTTCACACTCCGCCGCTCGTGGCGGTCGACCAGGGGAACATGCAGAAGCTTCCGAACGGGCACTACCTCGTCGGTTGGGGACACCAGCCTTACGTGACGGAGTTCGGACCGCATGGCAAGCCACTGCTCGACCTTCGCTTCGGCCGCTCGGGCGTCGACTCGTACCGCGCGTACCGGTTCTCGTGGGTCGGTCGGCCGCGCAGCAAGCCCACCGTCGCCGTCGACGGCGGCACGCTGTATGCAAGCTGGAACGGGGCGACGGAGGTGCGCTCGTGGCAGCTGCTCGGCGGCCCGGCGCGCAAGCAGTTGAAGCCGCTCCTGACCGTTCCGAAGACCGGGTTCGAGGCTGCGATTCCTTTGCCCGCCGACATTCCGTGGGTCGCGGTACGCGCGCTCGACCGGCTCGGCCGTTCGCTCGCGCGGTCGGCGGCGATCGGACGCGCATGACGCGCGTCGTCCTGGTGCTTGCGCTCGCATTGGCGGTCGCCGGGTGCGGCGACAGCAAGAAGCCGGCTGCGGCCAAGCCCGGACCGCCGCCCGGCCCGACGCAGCACTTCAAGTCACGCCCGGACCTCCACCCGCCGGTGGTGAAGATCCGCGTCGCGGCGCACGGAACGGCTCCCGGCTACATCTTCCTCGCACCGAAGATGGCCGTTGCGCAGGCGGGGCCGATGATCATGGACAACCGCGGCCAGCTCGTCTGGTTCCACCCGCTGAAGCTGACGAAGGGCGTGACCGACTTTCGCGCGCAGCGATACCGCGGGAGACCCGTCCTGACGTGGTGGCGCGGCCGCCTGTCGGATGTCGGAGTCGGCAGCGGCTGGTACGCCATCTACGACGACTCGTACCGCCCGGTCGCGGAAGTGCGCCCCGGGCACGGGCTCGTCGGCGACGTGCACGAGTTCCGCCTGACCTCGCGCGGAACGGCGCTGATGACGATCTACCACCGCCGGCACGTCGACCTGACCTCGATCGGCGGCCCGAAGGACGGCTTGATCTGGGACGGGATCGTGCAGGAGGTCGACATCGCCACGGGCCGCGTCGTGTTCGAGTGGCACAGCTTCCCGCAGGTCGGGATCAAGGAGTCGTACTCGAATCCGCCCAAGAAGCAGCTCGGGACGAAGCCGTTCCCGTACGACTACATCCATCTGAACGCGATCGACGAGGAGCCGGACGGCAATCTGCTGATCTCGGGACGCAACACGCACGCGGTCTACGAGGTGAGCCGCAAGACGGGCAAGATCCTCTGGCGGCTGGGCGGGAAGCAGAGCACGTTCCGCGTCGGACCTGGCGCGCGCTTCGCGTGGCAGCACGACGTGCGGCGACAGCCTGACGGAACCATCACCGTCTTCGACAACGGCTCGGCGCCGCCGGTGCACAAGTTCACGCGGGTGCTCGTCCTGAAAGTCGACGAGCAGCGCAAGCAGGTGACGCTCGTGCGCAGCTACCACCATCCGAAGAAGCTCCTGTCGCCCTTCGAGGGGAACGCGCAATTCCTACCGGACGGCCACGTGTTCGTCGGCTGGGGCGGCGATCCCTACGTCAGCGAGCTGAGCAAGGACGGACGCGTGCTGTTCGACGCGTACTTCGGCCACGGCAAGCCGCCGGGCGCGGATGCCGACACCTATCGCGCGTACCGCATCGTCTGGCAAGGCCATCCGACCGACGTCCCGTCGGTCGCGATCTCGGCGGGCAAGGTCTACGTCAGCTGGAACGGCGCCACCGACGTCGCCAGGTGGCAGGTGCTCACCGGCAACGTCAACGACGACCTCGCCGCCGGCCCGGCCGTGCCGAGGTCAGGCTTCGAGACGGCGATCAAGCTGCCGGCAAAGGGCAGCTACGTCGCAGTGCAAGCCCTGAACAAGACCGGCCGCGTCCTCGCGGTGTCCAAGACGCTGCACCGCTAACCACGGGGCCAGACCCCCGGTCGCGTCAGACGGCGCGCGCGATTCTCAGTTTCGTCAACTCTCGGTCGCGCTCGTCAAGAATTTCTTCGAGACGCGCGACCTTCATGCGCAGTGTTTCCGCGGTGGTGACGAGCTCGATGAACGCCCGCTGGCGCTCCCGCAGTAATGCCTCGATGCTGACGAGCTTTTCGTCCGACGACATCGGCGCGGGCTTCGGCGTCAGCGTCAGCAACTTCGTCTCCTGGACGGGCGGCTGAAACGAGGGGGTGTCCAGGTTCGCGACCTGCTCGGCGACCTCACGCGCGAACGCTCGCTCTGGATCGGGCGGCGGGAGGAGGTCCGGCACGGGCGGGAGGCTTGCGACCCGCTCCGCCAGCTCGCGCACCATCGCGACGGGGTCCGGCTTCGCCGCGACGGGTTCCGGGATGGGCTCCGGCTCGGGCGCGGCGTTCTGGAAGTCGAGGACCTGCTCGGCGATCGCCCGGGAGATCGCGAGCCACGAAGTGCGGCCCTGCTCGATCAGGATCTCGCCCAGGCGGCGGCCCGAGCGCTCCTGTTCCGCGAGCGCAGCTTCGAGGTCGACCTCGGAGATCTCTCCGCGCTCGACCAAAATCTGTCCGATCGGACGCCGCATGGCGTCTCTATCGGCAGCTAGGCGCTAAGACTGAACGGCGGGTATTCGTCCGTGACGAGGACGAATGCGTACCCGACCACGCGGTTCCACCAGCGCAGGACGCCCTCGACGAAGTCGAAGAGCCCGCGGGGGTAGCGCCCCGTGAAGAGGATCGCGAACCAGGCGATGACGACGCACACGAGACCGGCGATCGACAGGAAGACGAGGACGATGTAGTGCGGAATCGCGAGCAGCCACTTCACGAGCGGCAGCCAGCGGTTCAATCCCTCGCGAGCATCCGGGTACGGGAAGTCAAGCCGTACTGACTGCTCCTCGTCGGTCGAGGGGTACGTGTCGTCCATCAGGGTGGCGTACACCGCGACGCGGCTCGTGAACCGAAGCAGCTGCAGGTTCCAGTCGAACCACCAGCGCGGGTACTTCTGCCGGAAGAGGATCATCAGCAGCGGCGCGAGCACGAGCGTCCCGCCCGCACCCGCCGCAAAGGTGCCGCTGTAGTGACCGGCTCGCGAGGTGTACGTGCTGCCACCGTCGACCGCGCCGAGCACGATGGCGATCGGGATCAGCGTGAAGATGCGGAAGAACGTCGTCGCGCGGTCCAGGTCGCGGTCCGGATACGCGACGGCGAATTGCACGGGGTGGCGGGGCCTGCCTTCCACGTTCTGACCATCTCAGGCTTGCGGCGACAACACAAGAGCAAGGGCTGGGGTCAGCGCTTGCGGAAAAAGCGGCGCCCGTCGTCTTCGTCGTCCTCGCCGGCCTCGTCGCCGTCGAAGCTTTGCTCCCACGGGTCGGCGGCGGCGGGAGGCAGTACGCGCACGTGCCGCGGTGCGTCGTCGACCTGCTCGGGTTGCACCTCTTCCGCACCACTGCGTTGCCACCAGCGCCGGCGGCTCCCCTGCGCGACAACCGGCTCGTGCTCCTCCTCGGCCGCCGGCGGCAGCTCCGGTTCGGGCTCCTCGTCGCCGCCCTCGGACTCGGCCGGAGCATCCACCGACGGCGCCTCCGCGTCGTCGCGCGGCAGCGCACCGATGATCGTCATCGCGTCCGACGGCTCCTGCGCCTCCTCGAACGCGGTCCAGCCGAGCGCGTCGTGCTCCTCGGTGTCCTCCGAGCGTTGAGCTTCGACAACTGGATGCACCGGCGCGGCCGGCGCAGGTTGCGCGTACGTCAACTCTTCGCGTCCGGCTGCCCACTCGATGGCGCAGACGATCAAGAGCGCGCCCGCCATCGCGAGCAGGATCGTCCACCACGACAGGTTCGCCAGTCCAACCGCGACCGCGACGGCGATGAGGAACGCGACTTCGCCGGCGATGCGCCACACGACCGGCGACACGCCCTCGCGCGGCGCGCGCAGCCCGTAACCGTACGACGGCGGCGACCCCGGCCAGGATTGCTGCGTCCAGCCCGCGGAGCGCAGGGCGCGCAAGTCCGAGCGCAACGCCGATGCGTGCCGGTGAAACGAGTCGACCGCCTCGAGCGTCCGCAGCGCGGCGTCGAGTTGTGCCGCGTGACGGTAGAAGGAGTCGAACGCAGCCTTGACGCTCTCCTGCTCGTAGCCCTGCTCGGCGAGCGGCAGATCCTCGACGCGTGGGAGCGGGTCGCGCGCCGGCGTCTGCGGAGTGGGCCAGGCCTCGTTCTCCATCACTGAATTATGGCGTCGACTCGGCGACGCCGCATAGAGGGTGCCCGAGCTTTGCTCGGGCACCCGTCTTAACTAACAACCTCGGATCTCGAGCGTAGAAACCCGAACAACGCACGCTGGTAAACCGTCAGCCCGCGGCCTCGGCACGAGCGAGCCCGCGGACGGCCCAGACGGCGAAGAAGGCGATGAGGCTGAGAACGATCCCAAAGGCAAGGAGCGTCTTGTCCGGCGACCCCGAGATCAATCCTCTCCCCTCCTCGAGCAAGGGCGTGATCGGGTTCACCCGGGCGACTCCGTGCAGCCAGCCCTGGAGCAGATTGAGCGGGACGTAGACAGGGGCGAAGAAGAGCAGGATGAAGACCGGCATCTGGATGACCGGGAAAGCCTGCTGCGTCCGCAAGCGCATCGCCACGCCTGCTGACCACAGCGTGCCGACGATGCTGAGGAAGAAGCCGAGCACATACAGGCCGACGAGATCGACGCCGTTGCCGCCGATCTTCATCTGCGCCGCGAACGCGACGCCGGTGACGACGATGATCACGGTCACCCAGCGCACGAGCCCGGCGATCGCGTAGCCGAGCAGAATGCCGAGCCGGTTCGGCGCGGCGAGCATCAGGCGGCGCATGAAGCCGCTCTCCCAGTCACGCGCGATCCCGAAGCCGGTGAAGACGCCCGAGAACGCCGCCGACTGCAGGAGCACGAACACGAACTGAAACGCCGTGTAGCCGAGCGGGAAGTCGAAGCCAGGAATCTCGCGGATGCGCGACAGGCCGCCCACGAACGCGGTGAAGAAGAAGAGCGGAAAGAGCAGCGACGGCACGATGAACGACGGGTTCGTGAAGAAGATGTGCGCCTGCCGCCATGCGACGCCCCTTGCGACGTTGAAGAAGTCTCTCACGTCCGCGCCATCCTCTGGATCAGCGCGTGCGTCGCGAGCGCGAAGCCGATGATCGACATAGCGCCCGCGACGGCGAAGCCGAGCCCGATCGTCTCCCAGCGCCAGTCGTAGATCACGAGCGCACGCACCGCCTCGACGAGATACGAGACCGGATTGATGGTCGTCACCCAGCGGAACCACGTCGTTTCGATCAGGTTGCGCGGGATGTTCATCGAGGACAGGAACAGGAAGACGAAGAAGACGGGGAACAATCCCTGCACCGCTTCGGTCGAACCGGTGCGGAGCGCGGCCCAGCAGCCGAACGATGCGAAGGCGAGCGCGATCACCGCTTCGAGGACGAGCAGCAGCAGCGCACCGCCGACTCCGCTCTGCAGCCGGACGCCGAACGCGAGCCCGACCGCGAGATAGAAGACGGCCTGCACGAGCGCGATCACCAGCAGCCCGCCGAGCTGGCCGAGCAGCAGCACCATCCCGCGCACCGGCGTCAGCGCGAGCCGGTTGAGGAAACCGGTCTGGATGTCTCGCGCAAACTCCACGTTTGCATTCACCGTTGCGAGCAGCGCGCCCTGCACGAATGGAACTGCGAGCGCGAATGCCAGGAAGGAGTTCGTCGGGAAGCCCGGCAACCGTGTCTCCGCTTTCAGCCCGCCGGAGTTCACCGCGAACAGCAGCATCGGGAAGATGAGCGGGAAGACGACGTTGGCGGGCTGGCGTGCGGTCCGCACGACCGCCCGCCTGCCGAGAGTCGCGGCCTGCAGCACCGCGGTGTGCATCAGGTCGCCGCGACCTCTTCCTGCTCCTCGTCGCCGGCACCCTCGAGGTGGCGCCCCGTCTTCGCCAGGAAGACGTCGTCGAGCGTCGGCTCGTGAATCTGCAGGTGGGAGATGCGCACGTCGGCAGCGTCGAGCGCGCGCACGATCTGCACGAGGTCGCCGTCGTTCGCAGCCAGTTGGACGGCGACGGCCTGGGGGCCGAACCCCGTCGTCGGCGTGCCGAAGCGCTCGAGCACCGTCGCGACCGCGCCTTTCTGCTGCGGCTCGGTCGGCACGGCCTCGACCGTCGAGCGTGCGACCTCGGCTTTCAACTGGTCCGGCGTGCCCTCGGCGACGATCCGACCGTGGTCGATGATGCCCACGCGATCCGCGAGCACATCGGCTTCCTCGAGGTACTGCGTCGTCAGGAAAACGGTGACGCCGTCTTCCTTCGCCAGGCGGCCCACCTCTTCCCAGAGCGCGGTGCGGCTCTGGATGTCGAGCCCCGTCGTCGGCTCGTCGAGGAAGAGGATGCGCGGGCGATGCACGAGCGCGAGCGCGAGGTCGAGCCGCCGCTTCATCCCGCCCGAGTAGCCGCGGATCTTGCGGTCGGCCGCGTCGGTGAGCCCGACACGGTGCAGCAGCTCGGCGCTGCGGCGCTTCCGCTCGTCGCCGGTGATGCCGTGCATCGTCGCCTGCAGCCGCAAGTGCTCGCGGCCGGTCAGGTACGGGTCGAGCGCGGCCTCCTGCAGCGCGGCCCCGATCGTCTTGCGGACCTGCGGGCCCTCCTTGACGACGTCGTAGCCGCCCACCGTCGCGGTGCCGGCCGTCGGCGGGAGCAGCGTCGTGAGCATGTGCACGGTTGTCGACTTGCCCGCTCCGTTCGGGCCCAGGAAGCCATAGATCTCGCCCGCGTCGACGTGAAGGTCGATGCCGTCGACGGCGCGCGGGCCTTTTCGGAACTCACGGACGAGCTCGTGAGCATTGATGCTGTTCTCGCGGGGCGCCAAGCCCCGCAGGCTACCCGCGCGCGGATTCGCGCCGAAGCACCGCCGCGACGGCGGTCAGCGCAACCTGCGTCTCGTGCAGCTGCGGCTCGCGCGTCGTGACGCGCTGCAGCCCGAGGCCCGGCAGCAGCACGACACGCGCGAGACGACGCGAGCCCTGCACGAGCAACCACAGCTCCATCGTCAACGCGAGCGAGAGCACCGACACGACGAGCGGCGTGAACGCCGTCGCCGGCAGTGGCCAGATGCGGCCGCCGAGCACAGCGATCGGCATCAGCAGCGCGGCGAAGTTCGTACCGCAGCGGACCGAGAAGCGCGACGGCCGTGCAACGCCGTTCCAGGTGTCGACGAGGCGACGTTCCTCCGCGGCGGCGATCGCACGATGCTCAGCACCGTGGAGATACAGCGTGCGTCCCCGCAGCAGCCAGCCCAGCAGCGCGAACGTCGTGACGGTGCCTGCGGCGAGGCCGACCCAGTGCGGCGCAAAGACGAGTGCGAGCGGTGCGAGGACCGCGACGATGAGGAAGAGTCGTTCGCGGCCGCGCGCGACGCCCGTGCGCTTGAACAGCGGCGCGAGCGAAGCGGCGAGCCGAACGAGCCCCCGCGCGAACGGCACGGCGCGCAGCGCGCGCGGCGCCTGCGGCATCTCGCCCTCTCTGATGCTCCCGTCGACGCCTGCGTACGCCCAGTAGCGCTCGCTGACGATGACGACGCCGTGCGAACGGGCCATGCCACCGAGCCGAGGCGCTTCGGCGCGATCGGCGAGCTCGAGCTGGCGGAGGACGGCGGCCCGGTCCACCTAGCCATGATCGCCATAGAACGGCCGCCCGGCAAGTGCCGGGCGGCCCATCATTTACTGCTTGCAGGTCCTACTGTTCATGCTGTAAGGCGGTAGCTGGGGGAACCTCCCGGTTCCCCCAGACCCCCTCCACTGGTCCGCTTACGCGGACGAACGCTTCGCGTTTACCAGCGCCCGCGCGAGAAGAATCCGAGCAGCGCGAGCACGAGCACCACGATGAGGATGATCCAGAGAATGCCCATGCTTTCTCTTGCCTCCCTTATGGCTGTCGACCTGCGGAGTAGGTCTCCGCAACAGAACAACGGGAAACCGCGCGTCTTCGTTACGCGGTGACCACGGGCGCCACCGGGGTGGCCTAGAACAGGGCCTGAATCGGCCAATACAGGGCTGCTGAGACGAGCGCGGCGGCGGGGATCGTCAGCACCCAGGCGACGACGATGTTGCCCGCCACCCCCCAGCGGACGGCGGACAGCCGCTTCGTCGCGCCGGCACCCATCACTGCGCCGGACACGACGTGCGTCGTGGAGAGCGGATAGCCGTACTTCGTCGCCAGGTAAATGGTCGTGCCCGCGGCGGCCTGGGCGGCGAACCCGCTTTCAGGCTCCATCTGGAAGACGCGCTGCCCGAGCGTGCGGATGATGCGCCAGCCGCCGACGTAGGTGCCGAGGCCGATCGCGAGGCCGGCGGACACCTTGACCCAGGTCGGAATCTCGAGCTGGGAGACGTCGCCGTTGTCGTGCAGGACGAGCGCCAGCGCGATCACGCCCATCGTCTTCTGGGCGTCGTTCGCGCCGTGCGTGAATGCGACCCACGTCCCGGTGCCGAGCTGGCCGAGCCGGAAGCCGCGCGCGGCAACCCCCGGTGTGAGCCACCGGAACAACCAGTACACGGCCAGCAGCAACACGAACGCCGCGGCGAAGGCGATTGCCGGGGCGAACAGCGCTGGGATGACGACCTTGTGCGCGACGCTGTGCCAGAGAACGCCCTCTTCTCCGGACTGGACGAGCGCGGCTCCGATCAGTCCGCCGATCAGCGCATGTGACGAGCTCGACGGCAAACCGAACCACCAGGTCAGGAGGTTCCACGCGATCGCGCCGAGCAGGGCAGCAAGCAGCGTCTGCTGCGTGGCGAGGTTGCCGTTGATGATCCCCGTCGCGACGCTCTTCGCGACGGCCGTCGTGACGAACGCGCCGGCGAGATTCGCGATCGATGCGACGAGCACGGCGATCCGCGGCGTGACGGCGCGCGTTCCGACCGACGTCGCGATCGCGTTCGCGGTGTCGTGAAAGCCGTTCGTGAAGTCGAAGCCGAGCGCGATGACGACGACCGCAACGAGCAGGACGTCGCTCATGCCTTATCTGTTCTTGACGAGGATCGCTTCGAGCACGTCGGCGGCGTTCTCGCACGCGTCGACCGCTTCTTCGAGCTGCTCGTGGATGTCCTTCCAGCGGATGACCACCAGCGCGTCCGTCTCCGTCTGAAACAGCTGCGACACAGCCTCGCGGTTGAGGCGGTCGCCCTCGTCCTCCAGGTCGCGCAGCTCGTGCAGCTGCCGCTCGGCGTCGCCGAACCCGTCGATGCGCTCGACCGCCTCCGTCAGCTTCTCCGTCGAGCGCAGGATGACCTGGGCCTGATCCTTGGCGCTCGGACGGATCTCCTTGACGCCGTAGCCGGCGATGTTCCCGGCCGCCTCGTCGATGTGGTCGCAGATGTCGTCGAGCGCGCTCGCGAGCTCGTACATGTCGTCGCGGTCGAACGGCGTCACGAAAGTCCGGTTGAGCAGCGCGACGACCTCCCTGGTCAGGCGGTCGCCCTCGTGCTCGAGCTCCTTGATGTCCCGCAGAAGCGCGTCGCCGGCCGGGAACTCCTCGAGGAGCTCGACGAGCAGGCGCGCGATCTCCACCGCGTTCTGCGCCGCGCGGCTGTAGAGGACGAAGAACTCACGCTTCTGTGGGACGAGCGAGATCCGTGCCACCGCGTGGGAGTCTGTCAGGCTTCGCGGGGCGACGGGTGGGAGGCATCCGTGAACTCACGGAACTCCGCCGTCAGGAGATACGCCGTCTGCTCGCCGATGTCCACGGCGTGGTCGCCGATCCGTTCGAGCGCGCGGGAGACGACGACCATCCGCAGGCCGTACTCGCGCATCTCCGGGTCCTCTCCGAGCTCGAGGATCCGCTGGACGACGCGGCGATTCGCCCGGTCGATCAGCTCGTCCAGGTCGACGAGAGACTCGGCTCCGGCCAGGTCGCGCCGGGCGAACGAGTCGAGGGCGATGCGAGTCATCTCCTCGCAGCGAGAGCCCATCTCCTCGAAGCCCTCGACGAAGCGCGGGCCCGGGTCGACCGCCGGCACGAGCTTCGACAGCTTGGCGATCGTGACGCAGTAGTCGGCCATTCGCTCGAGGTGGAGGTTGATGTGCAGGATCGCAAGGACGAGCCTCAGGTCCGTGGCGACAGGTGTCTGCCGCGCTAGCAGCAGCGGAATCGCGTCCTCGATCTGTACGTAGCGCGCGTCCACGTCGTCGTCGAACGCGATGACCTCGTCGGCAAGCTCGTCGTCGCGCTGCTCGAGCGCGTTGATCGCGCCGCGCAGGGCTCGCAGCACGAGCGTGCCCTCTTCCTGCAGCGTCGCCTCGAGCTGGTCGAGCTCCTGCTGAAAGGCGGTCCTCAACCGAAGCGTCCCGTGACGTAGTCCTCGGTGCGCTTGTCGGATGGGTTCGTGAAGATCTTGTCGGTCGCGTCGTACTCGACGAGCACGCCGCTGCGCCGCTGCTCGTCGACCTCGAGGCTGAAGAACGCCGTCAGGTCCGCGACGCGCGCGGCTTGCTGCATGTTGTGCGTCACGATCACGAGCGTGTACTCGCGCTTGAGGTCGTGCATCAATTCCTCGATCGCCGACGTGGCGATCGGGTCGAGCGCCGACGCCGGCTCGTCGAGGAGCAGCACGTCCGGCTCTACCGCGATCGCGCGGGCGATGCAGAGCCGCTGCTGCTGGCCGCCCGAGAGCGACAGGGCGTTCTTCTTCAGTCGGTCCTTGACCTCGTCCCAGAGAGCCGCACCTGTCAGCGCTTTCTCGACACGCTCGTCGAGGCCCTGCTTCAGCCCGAGGACGCGCGGTCCCCAGGCGACGTTGTCGTAGATCGACTTAGGGAACGGGTTCGCCTTCTGGAAGACCATGCCGATGCGCCGGCGCACCTCGACTGGATCGACGCCCGCCGCATAGAGGTCGTCGCCCTGATAGAGAACCTTGCCGCCGATCGTGGCGCCGGGAACGAGGTCGTTCATGCGATTCAGGCAGCGGATGAACGTGCTCTTCCCGCAGCCCGAAGGCCCGATCACGGCCGTGATGACGTTGCGGTAGATATCGAGGTCGACGCCGCTGATCGCGACCGTCCCCCGGCCGTAGTTGACCGAAAGGTCCTGGACGTCGAAGACGACATCGCGTTGTGGCGAGGCTTCGTCCATGCGCGCCTGCGCGATGTCGATCACGCGCGGGATCGTAGACGTCACGACGCCAGCCTCCTCCGGCTGCGGCCGAGCAGGGCCTTGCCGGCCAGGCTCGCGATCAGCACGAACGCCATCAGGACGAGGGCCGCGGCCCATGCCTGCTCGTGGAGCGCGGGGTCCGCCTGCTCCGAGTACGTGAAGATCAACACGGGAATGTTCGGCAGCGCCTTCGTGACGTCCGTCTGCACGGTGTTCGCGAAGATCGAGCTGGTGAAGAGCAGCGGTGCGGTCTCGCCAGCGGCGCGCGCCACGGCGAGGACCGTTCCGGTGAGGATGCCGCCGACGCTCGCGGGCAGGATCACGCCGACGACCGTGCGCCACCGCCGGACACCGAGCGCGAGACTCGCCTCCCTGAGCGTGCCGGGCACGAGCAGCAGGACCTCCTGTGTCGCACGTGCGATCAGCGGCAGCATGATGATCGCGAGCGAGACGGCGCCCGCGATGCCGCTCTGCGTGTGCCCGATGACGAGCAGCGCGTAGACGAAGATCCCGATCACCACGGTCGGCAGCCCGGCGAGGACGTCGATCACAATCTGGATCGGGACAGCGACGCGCTTCGGGGCGAACTCCGTCAGGTAGATCGCGGCGAGCACACCCACGGGGAGCGCCATCACCGCGGCGAGCACGACGAGAATGATCGTCCCGACGATCGCGTTTGCGATCCCCCCGCCCGGCTGCCCGAAGAGCGCCTGCGGCTCGGTGAAGAATCCCCAACTGAGCGCGCCGGCGCCGCGCACCGCCACCGAGGCGACGACGATGACGAGCACGGCGACGGCGACCAGCGCCGCGAGGGTCGCCAGCGCCTCCATCGTGGTGTTCACCAGCTTGCGGCGGCGAGATCGACTCACGCCCGCGCTCCCCGCAGCGGGTCGAACCGCCGGACGACGATCTGCGCGACGAGGTTCGCGATCAGCCCGATCACGAGCAGGATCGCGGCGAGGTACAGCAGCGAGGAGGTCTCGAGCCCCGGGTTCGCACCCTGGTAGCTGGACGCGAGCTTGCTCGCGAGCGTGTCGGCCGGCGGAAACAGCGACCAGCCGATGCGCGTCCCGCCGCCGATGACCTGCGTCACGGCGATCGCCTCGCCGAGCGCCCGTCCGAGGCCGAGGATCAGCGCTGCAGCGATGCCCGACCGCGTCGCCGGGAGGATGACGCCGCGCACCATCTCCCACCTCGTCGTCCCGAGTGCGAGCGCCCCCTCCTCGAGGTCGCGGGGCACGCCGAGAAAGAGCTCCCGGGCGATCGACGCGACGATCGGGACGATCATGATCGTCAGGATCAACGACGCGGTGAACAGGCCCTGGCCGGTCTGCTGGGGCTCGCCGAAGAGCGGAATGAAGCCAAATGCCGAGTGGAGCCACGGCTCGACGTGGTGCGAGACGAACGGCGCGAGCACGAGGATCCCCCACAGCCCGAGAACGACGCTCGGGATCGCCGCGAGCAGCTCGACGAGCGAACCGACGATCCCGCGGATGCCGCGCGGGGCGAGCTCGCTCAGGTACAGCGCGATCGCGATCGAAAGCGGCGCCGCGATCACCAGCGCAACGGCCGAGCTGACGGCCGTGCCGTAGATGAACGGGAGTGCGCCGAACGTCTCCTTGACGGGATCCCAGACTCGGCCGGTCACAAACGAAAGGCCGTACGTGTCCCAGGCGTCGCCTGAGAGGTGCAGAACCTTCCACACGATCGCGCCGACGAGGACAACCGAGCCGACGGCCGCCGCTGCCGTGACGCCGTACAGCGAGACGTCCCCCAGGCGACCGCTCATACGGCGGCGGGCCTGCAGCCGGCTCGTCGTTCGAACAGCGTTCACCCGGCGTCGAGCGTACTGCGCCGTCAACACGATCGAAACGTCGTTCACCACGTTGTCACCACCCCGACACCAAGGTTCTTCCCATGCGCGGGAGGAGCGTGGGCACGCTCGACGCGACGATGAACTACAGGAGAGGAGAAACCTTGACCCGCAGGACACTTGCCGTCCTCGCCGCACTCGGGGCGGCCTTCGCGCTGGCCTCGACCGCCGGAGCACAGCGCTCGAGCGGCTCGCTCGTCGGCGCAGGGAGCACGTTCGTAGCACCGCTGGTTTCCGCCTGGATCCCGAAGGTCGACTCCGCCCTCGGGCTCAAGGTCACCTACGGCCCGATCGGATCAGGCGGGGGAATTCAGCAGATCATCAACCGCACCGTCGACTTCGGCGCAAGCGACGCGCCGCTCACTCCGGACCAGTTCGCAGCGTGCAAGGGTTGTGCACAGATTCCGTGGGCGCTGTCGGCGACATCCATCGCCTATCGAGGTGACGGCCTCTCGAACCACCTTCATCTCGACGGACCGACGATCGCGAACATCTTCCTCGGCAAGATCAAGCGCTGGAGCGATCCGGCGATCAGGAAGCTCAACAAGGGGAAGGCGCTGCCGGACCTGGCGATCACGGTCATCCACCGCAGCGACAACAGCGGGACGACGTACAACCTCGCCGAGTACCTCAACAGCGTCAGCCCCGAATGGAAGAGCCGCGTCGGCAAAGGCGTCGCGGTCAACTGGCCGACGGGCGTCGGCGCGCGCGGCAGCTCCGGTGTCGCGGCGACGCTGTCGCAGACGAACGGCGGCATCACCTACGTCGACGTCGCCTATTCGCTCAAGAATCATTTCTTCTTCGCCGCGGTCAAGAACCGCGCCGGCGTCTACCAGTTGCCGGGCCTGAGAGCGATCACGGCCGCCGGCGCGACGATTCTGCGGGTCGCTCCCGACAACGGCGGCATCTCGATCGTCAACCCATCGAAGCGGCAGCCGCTCGCCTATCCGATCTGCACGTTCACTTACGTGATCGTCGCCAAGCAGTCCGCGAAGTCCGCGGAGGTGAAGCAATTCGTTCGCTGGGCGCTGACGAAGGGTCAGTCCTCGGGCCCGAAGTTGCTGTTCGTCCCGATTCCGAAGGTCGTCCTGAACGCGTCGATGAAGACGCTCAACCTGATCCACGCGTAGTTGCCGGGAAGCGGCAACGAACAGTGAACCCATGACCCGGTGCGCCGGAGGCATCGACCTCGCCGCCGGCAGCTGTGATGACGTGCTTCACGATCGCGAGACCGAGGCCCGTGCCGCGCGACGCACGGGCCCGGTCGCCGCGATAGAACCGTTCGAACACGCGGGAAAGCTCGTCGGCGTCGAGCCCGCGGCCGTCATCCGATGTCTCGAGCTCGCCCGGGCGTACCGCGAGCGTCAGCGTCGACCCGGGCCCGGCGTAGCGGATCGCGTTCTCGGCGAGGTTCTCCACGACGATCTGGAGCATGCGTCGGCGGAGCGGCAGCGTGACGGCGGCGTCGCTGTCGATCCGGATGGCGACATCTGCGCGCTCGGCGCTGTCGGCGAGGCGGTCGCGCACCTCCTCGAGGACGGGCAGGGCCGAGGTGGAGCCGAGCGCGACGACTTCGCGGCCGCTCTCGAGCTCCGAGAGAAAGAGCACGTCGTCGACGAGCTCGCTCATCTCCTCGACCTGCCCGCGCGCCTGAGCGAGAAGGTCGTCGCGATCGGCCCCCGGCAGCGCCGCCGTCTCGAGCAGCGCGAGCAGCCGCGCGAGCGGCGTGCGCAGCTCGTGGGAGACTGCGGCCGTGAAGCCGACGCGCAGCTCTTCGTAAGCCCGTGTCTCTTCCTGCATCCGAGACGAGTATGGCCAAGGTCCTGATCGTCGAGGACGACGCCGTGATCGCAGACGGCATGGCCAAGCACCTCGCCGCCGCGGGCTTCGACCCGGTCGTGGTCGGAAAGGGCGACCAGGGACTGGCGCGCCTGCGCTTCGAGCAGCCCGATGTCTGCGTGCTCGACCTCATGCTCCCCGGTCGCGACGGGTGGAGCGTGATCGAAAACGCACGCGCTGAGGGGATCCCGACGCCGATCGTGGTCGTGTCCGCCCGCGGAACGGAGCATGACCGCGTCCACGCACTCGAGATCGGGGCCGACGACTACCTCGTCAAGCCGTTCTCGATGAACGAGCTGGTCGCACGTGTGCGCGCTGCGTCGCGGCGAGCGCTGCGTCGTGACGACGCTGCCCGCGGCGAGGCGATCGACATCGAGGAGCTGCGAATCGACCCGCGCGAGGTGCAGGCATTCATCGACGGCGAGAGCGCGCAGCTCACGCCCACCGAGTTCCGCCTTCTCTACCAGCTCGCGCTCGAGCGCGGGCGTGTCGTCACAAGGGACGAGCTGCTGCAGAAGATCTGGGGGCGCCGCGAGACGCATCGCGACCGCACGGTCGACGTGTTCGTGCGACGGCTGCGCGACAAGATCGACCGCCGGGCGACGCGGCACACCTTCATCCAGACTCGGTACGGGGTCGGGTACCGGTTGGAGCCGGTGGCGAAGATCTAAAGACTGGGGGTGAGGGACGCGACGGTCCGTCGTCCGCCGACCTCGTAGACCACGTCGACGGTCTCGTGCTTGCGGTACGTCCCGGCGACCCCGAGCAGCATCGACAGCCAGCGGATCGCGCCCAGCCGGCCCTCCTGGGCGAGCACTCGCCGGAAGACGAGCTCGTCCCCCAGGCGGTCGAAGTCCCTCCCGGGGTCCTGGCGCACGCCGTTCACATACACCTCGTAACGATCTCCGATTCCCGGGGGTAGGCGCACGCGGGACGATTCCACCTCTTCCTAAGGCACCGCTTGCGGTGCCGCCTCCAGGTCGCGCGGGCACCGCCCGCGCGACCGTCGGAAATCGCCGAACGACACAGACGAACTCTCCAACATCCATCTCGTAGGATGCCACTGCCCGTGCGGCGGAAACTCCTCGTCCTCGCTCTGCTGGTCGGCGCCGCGCTGGCGTTCGCTGCTGTCGCCTACGCGGGCAACGCAGGCTTCGCGCCGGAGACGCCGCACTCGCCGAACGCGTCTCGCATCAACGACGCGTACAAGTGGATCGCGCTGTTCGCTGCGATCAACCTCGTGCTCGTCGAGGGGGCGCTGATCGTGTTCGTGGTCCGCTACCGCCGCCGCGGCCGGCCGCGCACCGCCGAAGGCCCGCAGATCCACGCGCACACGCGGCTCGAGCTGATCTGGACGGTCATCCCGGTCCTGATCCTGGCGGCGATCGCCGGCTTCATCTTCTACAAGCTGCCGGGGATCGAAGACGTCCCGGCGGCGAAGGCGCAGGGCGGTCCGCTCGTGATCCGCGTCGACGCACATCAGTTCTACTGGCAGTTCACGTATCCGTCGGGCGCGATCTCGATCGACCAGATGCACGTCCCCGTGCACCGTGTCGTGGAGGTCAAGATCAACTCGCACGACGTCGACCACAGCTGGTGGATCCCGGAGCTCGGCGGGAAGTTCGACGCCATCCCGGGACGCCAGACGCACACGTGGTTCAAGGCGGACGCGCTCGGGACGTATCGCGGGCGCTGCGGCGAGTACTGCGGCGTCTTCCATGCGGAGATGCGGGCTCAGGTGCTCGCCGAGTCGCCTGGCCAGTACAAGTCCTGGCTTTCGACGCAGGCGGCGCGCGACCTCGGCCGGAACGAGTGGATCGGCGCCTGCGCCAAGTGCCACGGGCCGCAGGGCCTGGGCGACTACGGACCGGCGATCTCGACGAACGGTTTGCTCGTGCAGCCCGAGGGCTTGCACACGCTGCTGGTGAACGGCCAGAACCGGATCGCGCCGACGTCGAGCTACATGCCGCCGGTCGGCCGCGGCTGGACGCCGAAGCAGTTCGCGGCGCTCGAGCTCTACCTCAGAAGGAACATCTACAAGGGGTCGCCGAGTGGCGGCTAGGACGGAGACGTACCGGGCGGACTGGCGCCGCGGACGGATTGCATCGTGGGTCACGACCGTCGACCACAAGCAGATCGGCCTGCTCTACATCTGCACGTCGCTCGTGTTCTTCGCCGCGGGCGGCATCCTCGCGCTGCTGATGCGCGCACAGCTCGCGCAGGCGAACGAGCACTTCGTCACGCGCAACAGCTACGACGAGCTCTTCACGATCCACGGCACGACGATGATCTTCCTGTTCATCGTCCCGTTCTGGGCCGGGCTCGCGAACTACCTCGTTCCGCTGATGATCGGCGCGCGCGACATGGCCTTCCCGAGGCTGAACGCGCTCTCCTACTGGCTGTTCCTGTTCGGCGGCATCACGATGTTCCTCAGCTTCTTCGCCTCGGGGGGCGCGGCGAAGTCGGGCTGGTACGGCTACCCGCCGCTGTCGGAGAAATTCTTCTCGCCGGGCAACGGCCAGGACCTCTGGATCCTTTCCCTCCACCTGGTGGCGATCTCATCGCTCGTCGGCGCGATCAACTTCATCTGCACGATCCACAACATGCGCGCGGCCGGCATGAGCTGGATGCGCATACCGCTCTTCGTCTGGGCGATCGAGATCTACTCGATCCTGCTGCTGCTCGTGCTGCCGGTCGTCGGTGTCGCGTTGACGTTCCTGTTGCTCGACCGCCAGGTCGGCACGCACTTCTTCCTACCCGACCAGGGTGGCAGCGCGGTGCTGTACCAGCACCTGTTCTGGTTCTTCGGCCACCCTGAGGTGTACATCATCATCCTGCCGGCGATGGGCGTGATCTCGGAGGTCATTCCCGTCTTCTCGCGCAAGCCGATCTTCGGCTACAAGGCGATCGCGTTCTCGACCGTGGCGATCGGGTTCTACTCGATGCTCGTGTGGGCGCATCACATGTTCAGCGTCGGGCTGCCGAACTTCCTCAACGTCTTCTTCATGCTCTCGTCGATGGTCATCGCCGTTCCGACCGGCGTGAAGATCTTCAACTGGCTCGCGACGACGTGGCGCGGGAATCTCATCTTCGACACGGCGATGCTGTGGGCACTCGGGTTCATCGCGGTCTTCACCATCGGCGGCCTCTCCGGCATCTTCCTCGCCGCGTTTCCGGTCGACTGGCAGGTGACGGACACGTACTTCGTCGTCGCGCACATGCACTACGTGCTGTTCGGCGGCGCCGTGTTCGGTCTCTTTGCGGCGCTCTTCTTCTGGTGGCCGAAGCTCTTCGGCAGGTTGCTGGACGAGCGTCTGGGGAAGCTTCAGTTCTGGCTCGTGTTCATCGGCTTCAACCTCACCTTCTTCCCGCAGCACATGCTCGGGCTGCTGGGGATGCCCCGCCGGAACTTCACCTACTCCGAGCACGGGCTGATTCAGGCTTACAACCTGATCTCGACGATCGGCTCGGGTGTGATGACGATCGGGATGCTCGTCTTCCTCGTCAACGTGGTCAAGACGGCGCGGTCGGGCGTGCGGGCGCCGAACGACCCGTGGCTGGCCGACACGCTCGAGTGGTACACGACGTCGCCGCCGCCGCCCTGGAACTTCGAGCGCCTCCCGTACGTGACCAGCGCGCGGCCGCTGCGGGATCTGCGCAGGAGGCTTCAGAGTGCCTAGGCCCGGCGCCGCGCTGCGGCTGACCGCGCTGTTCGCGTCGGCGGCCGTTCTGCTCGCCGTCGTCAGCGGAGCGGCCTCGCTCGGCGCGGCGCACCGCGTGCTCGCCGCGCTCGCACTGCCGCCGCTCGTGGCGCTCGTCGTCGCGGCGTGGATCGCGCACAGGCGCCTGCTCGTTCCGGCCGCCGGTGCGCTCGCGCTGTTCGGCGTTGCGGCGCTCGTCACCATGCCGGGGCTGCACCTGGCGCTCGCTGCCGTCGCGTTTGCCGCGACGCTCGTCGCCACGGTCGCGACCTACCGCGGCGAGCCCGCACCGCGCGCTTCGTTGCGCGACTACGTGACACTGACGAAGCCGCGGATCATGTCGCTGCTCCTGATCACGGGTCTCTGCGCGATGTTCGTCGGCGCGGACGGAGCTCCGGCCGCGTGGCTCGTCGTCGTCACGATGACCGGCCTCGCACTCGCGTGCGGCGGCGCTTCGGCGCTCAACCACGTGCTCGACCGCGACATCGACAAGCTGATGGGCACCCGCACGCGTGCGCGTCCGGTTGCCGCGGAGCGCATGCCGCCAACACGGGCGCTCGAGTTCGGGCTCGCGCTGTCGGCGTTCTCGTTCGTGCTGCTCGCGTCGCTCGTCAACGTCCTGACCGCGACACTCGCTCTCGTCGGCAACCTCTTCTACGTGCTCGTGTACACACGCTGGCTGAAGCGGAGCACGCCGCAGAACATCGTCATCGGCGGCGCTGCGGGGGCGGTTCCGCCGCTGGTCGGCTGGGCGGCCGTCACCGGGAACCTGACGCTGCCGGCGCTCTGGCTGTTCCTGATCGTGTTCTTCTGGACGCCGCCACACTTCTGGGCGCTCGCCCTGCTGATCCGCCGCGACTACGAGGCCGCACGGATCCCGATGCTCCCGGTCGTCCGCGGCGTCAGGGAGACGACGAAGCAGATCGTCCTCTACGCGATCGTGCTCGTCGGCGTGACGGCCGTCCCGTTCGTCTGGGGAACGCTCGGCATCGGCTACCTCGCGGCCGCGCTCGTCCTCGGCGGCGCATTCATCTGGCTGGCGCTGAGGCTCAGGCGTGACGCGACGCCGCGCCGGGCCGCGCTCCTCTTCCACTACTCCCTGCTCTACCTCGCTCTGATCTTCGTCGCCATGGCCCTCGACCCACTGCTCGGATGAGCGAGCCGCTGCCGCCCCGGACGACCGTCGAGCCCGCCGAGGTGACCCCGGAGCTGGCGCGCAAGAACGTCCTGCTCGGCTGGGCGCTGCTGGCGATCTCGCTGCTGATTGCCGCCGGCGCGGTCGCGGTGTCCCTCATTTACCTCCACTTCGACTAAAGAAAGCGGGTTCGGAGGCCGATTGGGCCTCTGATGCGGTCTGCTCGGACTTTCGCTGCGCTTGCCTTCGCGCTGCTCGGCCTCGCCGTCGGCGTGCCGAGCGCGTCTGCGATCGATCAGTTCCCGATCGACGGGATCGTGACGCTGTCGAACGACAACTTCACCGTCACCTACAACGGCGACGACGCTACGGCCAACTGCAGCAACTACATCACAGAGGAGCACGCCGGAACCATCCTCGGCATGCTCGACCGCGCCCGCACGTTCTACGCCGACATGGGCTGGCCGGTGCCCGGTCCCGGCGTCCAGGTCTCGATCGACGACTTTACCGCCGACGGTGCATGCGCCCCGTTCGGGAACGGCCTTCCCTTCGGGGTGGCGACGCCGCTCAGCCGTTGGAATGCGTTCATCGAGAACGGCAACATCCACCTGGACGCGCATACCGGTCTGACGTATCACATCATCGCGCACGAGGTTTTCCACCTCGTCGAGGACGGCATGGCGCCGAATGTCGACCGATGGTTGCAGGAGGGCACCGCGGAATGGGCGGCCGTCCGGGCCGACAAGGCGGCCGGCGGCGAGGAGATGAATCCCGATCGCACACTGGACTGCGTCGGCACGCGTTGCGGCGACACCAACTTCGACAAGAACGGCTATCCCGGCTGGATGCTGTTCCAGTACCTCGCGGAGACATACGGGGACGGCGCCGTCAAGGCCGTGTGGGATCGAGCGCATTCGCAACTCCCGCTCTTGCCGCCCGGGACCGACGATCTCGACTTCGTTCTTCAGTCGCACGGCACGTCGCTGGCGCCTTTCTTCAACGCTTACGCGACAGCGCGCATGACCGGGAACTTCAAGCTCGCGCTCCTTGCCGGTTCACGGCCTGAGGTCTGGACCGAGATCCACGTCGGTACCGCGGACGGAAGCCTTCCGGAAACGCCGGTCGCGGTGAACCACATAGCCGTTCGCTACGTGACGTTGTCGCACGGCATCGACCCCACCCTTCCCTGCTTTGCCGCGGACCTGACGTTGAGCGTCGACATCCCCGCGAACGTCATCTCGACGCCGACCTACTACGCGAATACGAAGACCGCCGTCGCCCAACCGCTCAGTGTCGCCGGCTCGACTGCCTCGATCACCGTCCCGTGGAACACCTGCGCCGGCAGCCCGAACGCGTATCTCTCGCTGCCGAACGACACGCTCGACCTCGACGGCCGCGAGTTCACCGTGAAGGGGAGTGTCCACGTGAAGCTCGACACGCCGGCCGCTGCAACTGAGCCGCCGCCCGGAGTTCACATCATCGGCACCCCGATCCCCACTCCGGGCAGCGATCCCGCCCCGACGCTGAACGTCTATGCGCCGGAGGTGCTGCACGTCTCGAGCAAGACGCGCCTCCTGCGCTTCGTCGTGTTCTCGAGCGGCGACGGGAAGCTCGGCGCTGCGCTCGGCTCGACCGGCCTCGGCGCCGCCATGCTCCGCGGCGGCAACAACGACGTCCGCTTCGTCCTGCCGACGGGATTGTTCAAGTCGCTGCGCGCGAAGAGCTCTTCTAACCTCCTGCAGCTGACGAGCGAGTCGCCGAGCGGCGCGAAGGGCGCGACGTTCACACGCCGTGTCGTCGTGCAGGCACCGCCGAAGCCGAAGCCCAAAAAGAAGAAGACGGCGAAGAAGAAGCACTAGAGTCGCCGCCTAATGGCGGGCGACGGGATCTTCCTCGCGACACCCGACAGGCCGGCCGACGGCATTCCGCTCGCGGTCAAGGACCTGCTCGACACCGCGGGGCTCACGACGACATACGGCTCCGCGATCTTCGCCGACCATCTGCCTTCCCGCTCGGCCGATGCGGTCGCGCGGCTCGAGGCCGCGGGCTACGCGAACGTCGGCAAGACGAACCTGCACGAGTTCGCGTACGGCACGACGTCGGAGAACGATCACTTCGGCACGGTCCCCAACCCGCTCGCGCCGGGGCGCATCGCCGGCGGGTCCAGCGGAGGCTCGGCCGCAGCTCTGGCGGCGGGCCTCGCCGACGCCGCGCTCGGCACCGACTCCGGCGGGTCGATTCGCATCCCGTCGGCGTGCTGCGGGACGGTCGGCTTCAAGCCGACGTTCGATCTCGTCTCGACGGCCGGCTGCTTCCCGCTCGCGCCGAGCTTCGACCACGTCGGCCCGATGGCGCGCGACGTCGGAGGCTGCGCACGCCAGCTCGAAGCACTGGCCGAGGGCTTCGCGGCGACGGCGGTCGAATCGCTCGAGGAAGTCACCGTCGCGGTTGCCTGGGTCGACGAGGCCGACCCGCTCGTCGCCGGACGCGTGCGCGCGGCGGCAGCCGAGTTTCCTCGCGCGCGAGACGTTGCCTGGCCGAGGCCGAACATCGACACCCTGTTCATGCGCGAGGTCGCGGACGTCCACCGCGAGCTCTACGCCGAGAACGCGGAGCTCTACGGGGAGGAGCTGGCGACGAAGATCGAGCGGTGCCTCGCGATCTCCGACGCCGAGGCGACACTCGCGGCGCGCCATCGCGACGAATACCACGAGCGCTGCACCGCGCTCCTGGACGGCTTCGACCTGCTCGTGACACCGACGCTCTCGTGCGTCGCGCCTCCGACCGGCCTGGGCGACCTCGCCGTGCGCTCGACGCTCGTCCGGAACACGCTGCCGTTCAACACGCTGGGCTGGCCTGCCCTCGCCCTACCGTGCGGCCCCGCGGAGGACGGATTGCCGGCGTCGGTGCAGCTCGTGGGTCGCCCCGGCGCGGACGCGCTCGTCCTCGCGGCCGGAGAGCGGCTTGCGACGGCCCTTTCCGCCGTCTAGGCGTCCCTCGTTCGAGGGACAGCCGCGGCGACGGGGCTGCCGACAAACCATGAGGAAATGCGTGTCCTCACACTTGCGGCCCTCTGTCTCAGCCTGCTCGGCGCCGTCTCGGCGGCCGACGCGGCGACGCCTGTCACGGGCGCCGCTCCCGCGCACCTGCACGGGTTCCTTTTGCGCGCCGACGAGCCGGTCGCGACCTCGTTCCCGCGCACGCCGTCGTTCGCGTGGACCCCCGTCGCCGGTGCGGCGCGGTACCAGTTCCAGCTCTCGACGAGCTCGAGCTTCCGCGAGAACGGGCTCATCTACACCGCGACGAACCTCACGACGCCGGTTGCGGCGCCGCAGCTGACGCTGCCCTGGATCACGGGGAACCCGCACGCGCTGTTCGCGCGCGTCCGCGCGATCAAGCGCTCCTCGTCCACGCCGTGGAGCGCAGCGTACGGCTTCGACATGGAGCCTTCGAGCGCGCCAAAGCCGCTGCCGAGCGAGGCGGGGCTGCTCCGCTGGACACCGATCGAGGGCGCGGACATGTACCAGGTCTGGTTGATCGACATCAACAACCCGACGGCGAAGATGGAGATGTCTCTGACCAACGTCCTCGACGAGCGCGACTTCTACACGTTGCACCGCTCGGCGAGCTGGACCGCGTCGATTCGCTGGCGCATCCGCGCGCTGCGGATGGACACCGACCCGTCCGCGCGTAAGAACGGGCTTCCCGCCGTGGCCTACGGCCCGTGGAGCCCGGTGTACAACTCGACGAATCCGGCCTACAAGACCGGGCCGATCGCACTCGGCGACACCGTCTCCGACGTGATCGCAAACGGCACCGACTCCTCGCCGGCGCATCGCCTCATGCCGGGATTCACGTTTACCGGCGACACGACGCTCGACGGGACGAAGGCGGAGCTCTTCCGCGTGTACGTCTTCACCGACCGGCAGTGCCTCAACCGCGTCTACACGAGCGCCATCGTCGGTGGCCCGGCTTATGCTCCGCGCCCGTACGGCCCGCTCGCGCTGCCGCGCAGCCCGACGGCCCTTCCTGCAGCACGGTCGAGTTACCTGCGCGACGGGAGCGAGCCCGACAGCTTCTCGTTCGACGGACTGCAGATGAAGACCAACGAGTTGGAACCGTCGGCGACACCCACGACGGCCGTACCCGCCGACTCGGACTCGACCTCCACGACCTCGGCGCCCGCAGGCCCCACGCAGCTGAAGTTCAGCGGCGACCTCGGCGCGCCCGTCGATCTCTGGGACACGGACTGGCCCAGCGGCGGCTACTACTGGACCGTTGTCGGCGTCGCGGCCGTCTCGCCCGGCGCGATCACGACGGCAACCGAGAGCGTCAGCGCAGTCGGCAGCGTCTCCGCGACCGCCGTCGACGGAGCCGGCTTCTCGACGGGCGACACCGTGCTCATCGGCAACGCCGGCAACCAGGAGAGCGCGACGATCATCACAGCCAGCGGTTCGAACATCGGCTTCGCGTCGCCGCTGAAGTTCGCGCACGGCCCCGGCGAGCCGATCGTCCGCACCGGTGGCAACCTGCAGTACGACGACCTCGAGCTGCCGCAGGACGTCTGCGCGGCGGGACGGGTCAAGCGCTTCGGCAAGGACAGCGAGCCTTCGCTGACGGCCGCCGGCGAGCTGTTCGCTTCAGGCCTCTCGCCGAGCGGAAAGCTCACGGCCGGCAAGAGCAGCGCCGCCTTCTACGGCAACCCCCTCGTCGCCTGGACGCCGGCGCTCGGCGCGTCCGCGTACGAGGTGCAGTGGAGCAAGACGCGCTATCCCTTCACGCCGCAGCCGAACCCGCAGAACCAGGGAGCGCTCGGGACGATGACGCTGGGGACCTCCGTCGTGCTCCCGCTTCCCGCCGGAACTTGGTGGTACCGCGTCCGCGGCTTCAACATCAACCTCCCCACCGGCGCTCAGCAAATGTCGTGGTCGGAACCCTCGCGAATCGTCGTCGCGAAACCGAAATTCCGCGTCGTCGGCCCCTAGGAGCAGGGCGAAAGCTGCGCTTTCGCCCTGGAAGATGTACGGCGCTTCGCGCGAACGCGCGCGAGCTGAGCTCGCACGCTCCTTGACGATCGGCGGATGTTCTCTTCCGTGCGGCTCGGCCATGCTGCGCGTGGCCGACTCGCATCAGTTCGCCTGCGCGTAAGCCACGCTTCGCGTCGGCTTACGCTCCGGCTATTTGGGGCGCGTTGAAGCCGTAGTCGAGCGCCTCGCAGACCAGCTCGTAGCCGACGTTCATGTAGATGCGATTCGACGTCGGGTTCGCGAGGTCGGTATAAAGGAAGCAGTAGTCGCGTCCGCGTTCGAGCTGCTGCTGCGTGACGTGTGCCGTCAGCGCGCCCGCATACCCTCGTCGCCGTAGCTCCGGCGGCGTGTAGACCGGGCCGATACGGATGCCGCTCGGCGTCGGGTTGCCGAAACCGCACAGGGACACGGGCCGCGACTCGTCTTCCCAGAGAACGAATCCGGCCGTCGCCGCTGTCAGTCTCCGCTCGACGATCTGCTCGAGGTCGACGTGGGGCGTGTCCTCGTGGAACGCCTCGACCTGAAACGCGTGGAGCCAGCCGACGAGCAGCTCCCGATCGTCTGTGTGGGCCGGACGCGGAACGCCCGGCACGTCCGCTGGAATCCGGGCCGAGCGCGCTGCGTAGACGCCCTGCCGCATGCGCACCTGCTTTTTCGTGCCGAGGAGCTCGGCCCAGGTCGAAGCGAATGCATCGACTTCCGGAATAGCACCGCTCACGCCCGGCAGCTCGACGCCTTGCTCGTGCAACGTGCGCGCCGCGAACGGCAGCGCCTCCGCGTCGAGTGGTTGCGCGACGACGAGGTTGAACGGCGGCGTCATCAGCGCAGCCGCGACGACGTCGTCCCCGTCGACGACCGTCCACAGATGCGCCTCGCGATAGACCTCTGGGGCGTCGATCAACGTCGAGCAGATCCCGTACATCAGGTTGTGCCGCGCCTCGTCGGCCGCCAGGACGGGCGCGGCCGCAGCGAGGAACGCCCGCGCGTCGCCGTGCTCGTCGAGCCGCATCACTGGATCGTTCGGAAGAGCCGCCGCCCCAAGCGCTCCACGCTCTCCGGCAGCAGCCGACGCTGTTTTTTCACCGCCGTCGACCCGAGCCAGAACGCCGTCTTGACGCCAAGCACGTAGCGGTTGCGCGCACGGTCGGCGACCGAATTCCGGTCGACCTTGCGCGCGACCGTCGTCGAGCCGACGACGAAGCGCGCGTCCTTGAAGCGGCGCGAGCGGTAGATCCCCTGGCCGACGACCTTGCGCGGACCTGCGGTCCACGTCGTGTCGTGAAACGCAACCCACCCGCCTTCGACGACCTTCGGAATCCACTTCTCGAAGTCCTCGAGCACGAGGTCGTACTCGTGTGAGCCGTCGACGAACAGCAGCTCGACCCGCTCGTCGAATGAATCCGCCGCCGGCTGCGAGAGCGAGGCGATCGGCCGGACGAGCTCGGCGATGCCGGCACGCTCGACGTTCGTCTTGAAGTCCCCGAAGCGGTAGTCGGCATGCGGATCGATGGCGTAGATCGGGACGGACGCACCGGCCAGCGAGCCGAGGCCGAGGCACACGGTCGACTTCCCCTTCCACGACCCGATCTCGACGATGACGCCGTCGCCGCGACAGCTGCGCGCGAGCTCGTACAGCGCCTCGCCCTCCTCGTCCGTCAACCAGCCGGGGATGTCCGCCATCAGCGGCTTGACGCGTGCCTGGAAGTCGCTCAACCGAAAGCCGCGCGCACGGCTTCTTCGTAGATGCGGTCACGCCCGAAGGTGTCGAGCTCCTCCGAGAGCAGGTCGGCGCCCGAGGGCGGATCGCCGGGCGGGAACGGCGCGGGCTTCCCGTCGAGCTCGACACCAACGAGCCGGTCCGACGGCTCGACTTCGAGCTCGATCCGATGTTGCAGCCGCGAGCGCAGCCAACCGGCCAGCAAGTGGCCCTGCGCGACCGTGCCTGTCACGCGCACTCGCCGAACGCCGGCGATGCCGGGCCAGAGCGACGCGAGCATCGGGCGCCACCGGCTCGTGCGCGCCCACGCGATGTCGGACACGGCGACGCGGCCGAAGATGTCCGGCAGGCGTTCGTAGCTCTCCGGCAGATCGGGCCACTCGGTGCTGTCGACGATCAGGCGATCGGCGACGTCGACCAGCTGCTCGAACTCGGGCGCGCCGAACGGCGGCAACCCGCGCCAGCGCAGGAACGCCGGCAGATCCGGCAGCAAGAGCGGCTGCACGACGCTTGCCGGCGCAGACGCGCGTGGACCTTTCAGCCGGATCCGGATCGTCTCGGTGCAGATGCCCCGGCCGTCGCCCGCGGGGTAGACGCCGATCTCGACGTCGCCGTCGAGCCCGTCCTTCTCGTCGGGCTGCGGGAAGAGCACCACGGTGCGCGACGGATGACGCTCGGCGAGGCCGCTGAGAACGTCCTCCGCGGCCTCGACCCACTCCGGCGGAACCCACGCCGTGTGCGTCATGACGCTCGTGCGCTGATAGGGCTGCTCCGAGCCTGGATCGACGCGCTGCGAGGACAGCTCGCGCTCGATCTCGCGGATGGAGGTCAGTGCCTCCGCCACGAACGCCCGTCGCGCTTCAACAGATCCTCGGCCGACGGAGGCCCCCACGTGCCGGCGGGATAGTTCGGAAAGGCCGGGCGGTCGCGCGCCCACGGCGCGACGATCGCGTCGACGAGCGACCACTGTTCCTCGACCTCGTCGATGCGCGTGAAGAGCGTGGCGTCGCCGAGCATCGCGTCGAGGATCAGGCGCTCGTAGGCCTCCGGGAGACCCGTGCGGAACGCCCCGCCGTAGAGGAAGTCCATGTGCACGGTGCGGATCGTGATCCCCTGGCCGGGAACCTTGGCGCCGATCGCAAGCGACACGCCCTCGTCCGGCTGGACGTGAACGAGCAGCACGTTCGGCCGCAGGCCCTCGGCGGCGAGCTCCTCGAAGGGCGGGTGCGGCGCCCGCTTGAACTCGATCGCGATCGTCGTCTCGCGGCGGGGGAGCCGCTTCCCCATGCGGACGTAGAACGGCGTGTCGGCCCAGCGCCAGTTGTCGACGTAGAGCTTCGCCGCGACGTACGTCTCGGTCATCGACTGGTGGCCGACGCCCTCCTCCTCGCGATACCCGGCCACCTCCTCCCCTTCTACGAACCCGCGCCCGTACTGGCCGCGGACGACCGACTTCGGGCCCGGCGTATGCAGCGCGCGCAGCACTTTCACCTTTTCGTTGCGCACCGAGTCGGCGGTGAAGTCGATCGGCGGCTCCATCGCGGTGATCGCAAGCAGCTGCAGCAGGTGGTTCTGGAAGATGTCGCGGATCGCGCCGGCCTGCTCGTAATAGCCCGCGCGCCCTTCGATGCCCATCGACTCGGCGACGGTGATCTCGACGTGGTCGACGAACTGCCGGTTCCAGATCGGCTCGAAGATGCCGTTCGCGAACCGCAGCGCCAGCATGTTCTGCACCGTCTCCTTGCCGAGGTAGTGGTCGATGCGGAAGATCTCGCGCTCCGAGAAATGCTCCTCGATCACGCCGTTCAGTTCGTGCGCCGACGCCAGGTCGTGGCCGAACGGCTTCTCGACGATCAGGCGGGCCCAGCCGTCGGCACTGCGCCGCTTGCCGACCGCACGCACGACCGTGTCGAACGCCGACGGCGGAATCGCGAGGTAGTAGACGCGGTTGCCGCCCGTCTGGCGTTCCTCGTCGAGCTCATTGACGGTGTCGACGAGACGGTCGAGCCCCTGCTCGTCGGAGAAGTCGGCAGCGATGTAGCGCATCCCTTCGGCGAGCGTCTCCCACACGTCGTCGCGGAACTCGTCGCGCCCAAACTGCTGTACGGCCTCCTTCATGCGCCCGCGAAAGTCGTCATCGCTCTCTTCCGTCCGCGCGATGCCGACGACCGCAAACTTCTCGGGCAGCAGACGCCGGTACGCGAGCGAATACAGCGCCGGGAAGAGCTTGCGCTTCGTCAGGTCGCCGGACGCGCCGAAGATCACGAGCACGCACGGATCCGGCGTGCGGCGGACCTGCAGTCCCTCGAGGAGCGGGTTCTCCTGTGTCGTCGCCACGGCTAGCGCGGATCGTCGCCGGCCTTCGCGCGCTCCAGCGCGCGAACCGCGTGGCCGCCGAACTGCTGCCGCAGCGCCGCCGCCACGCGCGCCGAGAACTTGATCTCGTCACGCGACGCGAAGCGCGCGAACAGCGACGCCGAGATCACCGGCGCGGGGACGTTCTCGTTGATCGCCTCCGTGATCGTCCAGCGCCCCTCGCCGGAGTCCTCGACGAACGGCGCGATGTCCTCGAGCTTCGAGCCGTGCTGCTCGAAGGCCGCATGTAGCAGCTCGAGCAGCCACGAGCGAACGACAGAGCCGTTGCGCCAGATGCCGGAGATCTGATGCGGGTCGAGCGGGAACTCGGAGTGCTCCATGATCTCGAAGCCTTCCGCGTACGACTGCATCAGGCCGTACTCGATGCCGTTGTGCACCATCTTCACGAAGTGCCCCGCACCCGACGGGCCGACGTGCGCGTAGCCCTGCTCCGGTGCGAGTGTCTGGAAGACCGGCTCGAGGCGCTTCACGGGCTCGTCGTCGCCGCCGACCATGAGGCAGAAGCCGACCTCGAGGCCCCAGATGCCGCCGGAGACGCCGGCGTCGACGAAATGCACGCCGCGCTTCTGCGCCTCGGCGTACCGCCGCTGCGAATCGCGAAAGTTCGAGTTGCCCCCGTCGACGATGGTGTCGCCTTCGTCGACGAGACCGAGCAGCTCCTGGAAGGCGTCCTCGGTGATCTTTCCGGCCGGAATCATCAGCCAGAAGGCGCGCGGCGCCTCGAGCTGCGTCTTCAGCTCGTCGTACGACCCGGCCGTCCGCGACTCGACCTGCGGGTCGTAGCTCTTGACGTCGTGCCCGCCCTCGCGCAGGCGCTCCGTCATGCCCGAGCCCATCCGCCCGAGACCGATCATTCCGAGCTGCATCAGATCCTCACTCTGACGATCTTGCGACCGAGATCGCGCAGTGAGCGGAAGTCGCCCTCCGCCTGTGCGCGGATCAGCCGGCCGAATCCGAACTCCTGGCCGGGGATCGGGATCTCGGCGCCCGTGTCGTCGACGACCTGCACGAACAGGCCGGTCGGCGGGCCGCCCTTGTGCAGCTGACCGGTGGAGTGGAGATACCGCGGGCCGAGCCCGTGCGTGACGACGCACCCGGTCTCACGTGCGCGCGTGATCAACGGCTCCAGCTCGCGTTCGCGCATCGGATCGATGAACGCCTGGATCGCGACGTAGTTCGGCGGCTCCGCGGCGGCGAGCAGCTCGTCGAGCGAGCCCTCCTGCTCGAGCTGCGGGTCCTCACCGGAGGCGAGCACCTCCTTGGTCTTGTCCTTCGCGGCCTGCACGTTCGGCTGGTCGAACGGATTGATCTGCAGGATCGCGCCGGCCACCGCGACGGCGAACTCCCAGCGGAAGAACTCGGCGCCGATGTCGTGCGGCTCGGACAGCTCGACGTCCCCGGGCTGCCGGTCGGGCCCGTTCGGGCTCTCGCCCGGCGCGGGGACGAGGCCCTTGCCTTGCTTGCCCGTCGACTCGGCGATCAGCTGCTCCGCCCAGAGGCCGAACCGGCCCTCCGTCTCGGTGATGCAGACCTTGTCGCGCCCGTTCTGCCAGGCCTCACCCAGCCTCAACCCGAGCTGGAGCCCGGGGCCGTCGTCGCCGCGACACGCCTCGGCCATGCGGACCGCGCCGCCGAGGATGCGCTCCAGGTCGAGCCCCATCAGCGCACCCGGGACGAGCCCGAAGGCCGACAGCGCCGAGTAGCGTCCGCCGATCGTCGGCTCGCCTGCGAAGGCGCGCATGCCGCGCTCGTGTGCAACCTGCTCGAGCTCCGACCCGGGATCGGTGACCGCGACGAACTGGTCGCCGTTGCCGCCGGCCCGCTCCCAGTAGTAGTCGAAGTGCGAGCGGGTCTCGAGGGTCGTGCCGGATTTCGACGACACGATGAACATCGTCTTCTCCAGGTCGAGGAACCCGGCCGCGTGGCGAAGCATCGCCGGGTGCGTCGTGTCGAGCACGTGCAGGCTCTGCACGCCGAACGTGCGCTTGAGCACCTCCGGTGCGAGCGACGAGCCGCCCATCCCGAGCAGCACGAACGTGTCGAAGCGCGTGCGCGCCTGCTCGGCGAATTCGCGGAGGTCCGCAAGCCGCTCCTGCATGCGCTTCGGCTCGTCGAGCCAGCCGAGCCACTTCTCCTCGCCGGCGTCGGTCCACACGGTCGGGTCGCGCGACCAGATGCGTTCGACCAGCTCCTGCTGCGACGCGACGACCATCAAGCCGGCGCGAGCTCGCCGCGCTTCGCCTCGATGCCGTCCTTCAGTTGGGCGAGCGAGTCGGTGAACTTCTGCACGCCCTCGCGTTCGAGAGCTTGCGTCACGTCGTCGTAGTCGACGCCGGCGGCACGGAGATCGTCGAGGACCTTGCGCGCCTCGTCGATGCCTTCGGTGAGCCTCGCCGCGACGTTCCCGTGATCCTGGAACGCGACGATCGTCTCCTCCGGCATCGTGTTGACGGTCGCGGCGCCGATCAGCTCCTCGACGTACATGACGTCGCGGTACTCCGGGTTCTTCGTCGAGGTGGAAGCCCACAGGCAGCGCTGCTTTGTCGCGCCCTTCTGCTCGAGCGCCTCCCAACGCGGGCCGGAGAACGTCTCGAGGTAGTTCTGGTACGCCAGCTTCGCGTTCGCGATCGCGAGCTTGCCCTTCAGCCTCGTCGCGTCCCCGCCGATCTCGTCGAGCCGCTTGTCGGCTTCGGTATCGACGCGCGAGACGAAGAAGCTCGCGACCGAATGCACCGTCGCCGGATCGCCGCCGCTCTCGACGAGCCGCTCGAGCCCGTGGATGTACGCCTCCATCACTTCCTTGTGGCGCGCGAGCGAGAAGATCAGCGTGATGTTGATGCTCTTGCCCAGCGCGGTCATCTCCTCGATCGCACCCAGGCCGGGCTCGGTCGCGGGGATCTTGACGTACAGGTTCGGGCGGTCGATCCAGTCGTGCAGGCGCTTCGCCTCCGCGACGGTCCCGTCACGGTCGTACGCAAGCGTCGGATCGACCTCCCACGAGACGTAGCCGTCGAGCCCCTCCCCTTCGTCCCACACCTTGCGTAGGAGGTCGCACGCTTCGGCGACGTCGTGCGACGACAGCTGCAGGAAGATCTCCTTCGGATCGGTCTCGCCGCCGGAGACCACCTCTCTCAGCAGGTCGTCGTAGCGGTTGCCTTCCGCGAGGGCCTTCTGGAAGATCGTCGGGTTCGAGGTGACGCCGACGACGGTGTCCTCGCGCATCATCCGCTCGAGCTTCCCGGTCTGCAGGATCTCGCGCGAGAGATAGTCGAGCCAGACGCTCTGGCCGAGCGCCGAAAGCTTGTGCAGGTTCGAATCAGGCATTCGACATCGCCCTTTCCATGTCTTGGATCTTCTGGAGTCGCTTCACATAACGCTCGCCGCCGTCGAAACGTGCCCGCAGGAACGTGTCGATCAGGTCACGGGTCAGTGACGGTCCGACGACTTCGGAGCCGAGGCAGAGGACGTTCATATCGTCGTGCTCTACCCCCTGGTGGGCCGAGTAGACGTCGTGGCAGATCGCCGCGCGGATCCCGGGCAGCTTGCAGGCCGCCACCGAGGCGCCGACACCGGAGCCACAGACGAGCACGCCGCGCTCCGCGCTCCCCGCGAGGATGGCCTCGCCGAGCTCCCGCGCCTTGTCGGGATAGTCGATGCGCACCGCGTCGGTGTCGGTGCCGAGGTCGAGGATCTCATGTGCCCCGAGCGCCTCGAAGACAGCGTCGCGTAGGTGGACTCCACGGTGGTCGAAGGCGACCGCGACTTTCATAGCTGGACCGTACCTAGAATGGCCGCAATGGACGCTCAGCAGCTCCGCGAGCTCGGCCAGCAGTTCCGCGTCGACTCCATTCGTTGCGCCGCCGCGGCGAAGTCGGGTCATCCGAGCTCCGGCATGTCGGCTGCAGACTTGATGGCCGTTCTCGTCGCCAACCACTACCGCTTCGACTTCGACGATCCGCATCGGGCCGAGAACGACCGGCTGATCTTCTCGAAAGGTCACGCGTCGACGCTGCTCTACGCGATCTTCCGCGCCGCCGGAGCGATCACCGACGAGGAGATGCTCCAGTACCGGCAGTTCGGCAGCATCCTCGAGGGTCACCCCACGCCGCGCATCCCGTGGGTCGACGTCGCGACCGGCTCCCTCGGGCAGGGCCTGCCGATCGGCGTCGGCATGGCGCTCGCGGCGAAGTGCCTCGACCGGTTGCCGTCGCGCGTCTGGGTGCTCTGCGGCGACAGCGAGATGGCCGAGGGCTCGATGTGGGAGGCGTTCGAGCACGCCGCGCACTACGACCTCGACAACCTGACGGCGATCTTCGACGTCAACCGTCTCGGCCAGCGCGGAGAGACGATGGTCGGCTGGGATCTCGACACGTACCGCGACCGTGCGCACGCCTTCGGCTGGGAGACGATCGAGATCGACGGACACGACGTCGAGGCGATCGACCGCGCGTACACCGAGGCGGCCGGGACGACCGGCAAGCCGACCGTCGTGATCGCACGGACGATCAAAGGCAAGGGCGTCAAGGAGATCGAGAACCAACCCGGCTGGCACGGCAAGGCACTGGATCATCCCGAGCAGGCGATCGAGGAGCTCGGCGGCCTGCGCAACATCCACGTCGACGTCGCCCAACCCGACGCTGCGGAGGCGCACACGTTCCCGAGTGGAAAGCTCGAGCTCCCGCGCTACGAGGTGGGCGACGAAGTCGCGACGCGCAAGGCGTACGGCGAGGCGCTGGCCGCGCTCGGCGCCGCACGCGGCGACGTCGTCGCGCTGGACGGTGAGGTCAGCAACTCGACCTTCGCGGACATCTTTGCCAAGGCTCACCCGGAGCGGTACTTCGAGATGTACATCGCCGAGCAGCAACTGCTCGCGGCGGCGGTCGGGCTGAGCCGGCGTGGCTGGAATCCGTTTGCCTCGACGTTCGCTGCGTTCTTCTCGCGCGCGTACGACTTCATCCGCATGGCGGCGATCAGCCGCGCGAACCTGCGCCTGGCCGGCTCCCACGCAGGTGTGTCGATCGGCGAAGACGGTCCGTCGCAGATGGCCCTCGAGGACATCGCCTCGCTGCGCGCAATCCACTCCAGCGTCGTGCTACAGCCGTGCGACGCCAATCAGACGGCGAAGCTCGTTGCTGCAATGGCCGACACCGAGGGGATCGTCTTCCTGCGGACGCTGCGCCCGAACACGCCCGTCATCTACGGCGCCGACGAGGAGTTCCACGTCGGCGGCAGCCGCGTGCTGCGCTCCTCCGACGACGACGACGTCACGCTCGTCGCGAGCGGGGTGACCGTGCCCGAGGCCGTCAAAGCGGCCGAGGCGCTGGAGCAGGAGGGCATCAGCGCGCGCGTGATCGACCTTTACTCGATCAAGCCCGCCGACGCCGAGACGTTGCAGGCGGCGGCCGAGGCGACCGGGCGCATCGTGACGATCGAGGACCACTACCCCGAGGGGGGTGTCGGCGACGCCGTGCTCGCCGCGCTCGCCGAGAACGGAGAGCGCGCCCTCGTGCGCAAGATCGCCGTGACCGAGATGCCGCACTCCGGCAAGCCGGCGGAGCTGCTCGCCGCCTACGGCATCGACGCCGAGCACATCGCCGACACCGCCCGTCAGGTAGTCCGAGAGCCGATCACCGCGTCGTAGAGCTGCCGTTGCCGATCGCGTGCCGCGCGGTACGCGTCGGCCCGCTCGAGGCGCGGTTCGACCACACCTCCCAACGGCGCGGGAGCCGGCGACTCACCGAGGCGCTCGAGCGCGACGACCGCCGCTCCGCGCAGCGATGCCTCCTTGATCCCCGACGCCGTGACCGGACGGCCGAGCGCGTCGGCCATGATCTGCAGCCAGTCGCCGTCCCGCAGCAAGGAACCGCCGGTCGCCACGACGTCCTCCACCTCCGGCATCAGCTCGGCGACCGCGGCGAACATGAAGGCAACGCCCTCCAACGCGGCCTGGCGGATGTCGAGCGGGGTGGTGTCGAAGGTCAGGCCGTGAACGGCGCCCGTCGCGTGCTGATGCCAGCCCGGACTGCGCTCGCCGCCGAGGAGCGCGAGGAACGTCAGCCCGTGTGATTCGGGGTCGCGGTCGGCGAGCGAGCCTTCGGCGTCCTTCAGCGTCTCGTCCAGCCAATGGACGAGGCTGCCGCCGTCGGAGAGCGAGCCGCCCTCGACGACGCGGCGCTCGTCGACCCAGTGGAGGAACAGTCCGGCTCGCGGATGGGCCTGCGCCGTCTCGTAGACGGTGCGGAATGCGCCCGACGTGCCGATCATCAGCCCCGCGCGCTCGCGGGTGACGAGGCCGGCGCCGAGGTTCGAGCAGGCGCCGTCGAGCAGCGCCGGGTACCAGCCGTCGACTGCGTCGTCGGAGATCTCCGGCAGACGTTCCACCTCGACGCCGAGCGTCGCGGTCAGCTCCGGGTCCCACGCGCGCGCGTGTAGATCCAGCAGCCCGGTCGCCGATGCCATCGAGACGCTGCTGGGGACAGGCCGTCCCAGCACCTCCGCATAGAGAAAGTCGCAGAACGACACGAACCGGCGCGTGCGCCGCCAGATCTCGGGATGCTCGGCCGCGAGCCACGCGAGCTTCGCGGGCCAGTAGCTCGTGTGGATGTGACAGCCCGTCCGGGCGTGCACCGCCGCCGTGTCGACACGGCGCGAAAGCCAGTCGGCGGGGTCGGCGGAGCGCGTGTCGCGCCAACCGAGAATCGGCGTCAGCGGCCGTCCGTTCTCGTCCAGCGCGAGCAAGCTGTGGCCGAAGCACGATCCGCCGACGGCGTCGTAGTCCTCGCCGTCGGCTGCCTCCGCAACTGCCTCCCGCACGAGGCCGACGATGCGGGCGGGATCGTTCTCGCCGGGGTACTTCCGTTGCGCGGCCTCGCGCTCCTGCGCGTCGGCGTCGAAGACCTGCGCGCGGACGGACGAGGTTCCGACATCGATGCCCAGCACGCGCGCCACCCGCCGTACCCTTACAGCCCATGGCCGTGTTGATCGCATCGAACCTACGCAAGGAGCTGAGCGGGGATCCGCTCTTCGACGGCGTGTCCTTCAAGGTCGAGCGCCGCGACCGAGTGGCGCTCTCCGGTTCGAACGGGGCGGGCAAGACGACGCTGCTGCGCGCGCTGGTCGGCGAGACAAACCTGCAGGGGGGCGAGCTCGCGTTCCAGAAGGGGACGCGGGTCGCTCTGCACGACCAGCGGCCGCCGCTCGAGCGCCGCCTCAGCCTGCGCGAATACGTGCTCTCGGGCGCGAGCGACCTGCTCGCCCTCGAAGACGAGCTAAGGCGGCTCGAGCAGGCGATGGCCGGCGGCGACCACGCGCCGGCGACGATCCGGCGCTACGGGGAGGCCCAAGGTCGGCTCGAGCATGCGGGCGGCTACGACTGGCGCGAGCGCGCCACCGCGGTGCTGCGCGGGCTCGGCTTCGTCGACGAACAGCTCGACCGTCAGCTGGAGACGTTCTCCGGCGGCGAGCTCACGCGCGCCTCGCTCGCGCGCGCGCTCGGCGGCGATCCGGATCTGCTGCTCCTCGACGAGCCGACGAACCATCTCGACGTCGAGAGCCTCGAGTGGCTGGAGCGCGAGCTGCAGTCGCTCGACGCCGGCATCGTCATCGTCGCGCACGACCGCTGGTTCCTCGAGGCAGTCGCGAACGCCGTGCTCGAGCTGGAGGCCGGACATTCGACGTACTTCGCGGGCCCTTGGCACGAGTGGCGGATCGAGAAGGCGTCGCGGCTGCACGCCGCATCCAAGAACGCGGCGCGCATCGGCGCGGACATCGAACGACTCGAGCGCTTCGTCTCCCGGTTCCGAGCGTCCACGGAGAAGATGGCGCGCAAGGCGCAGGTGAAGATGCGCCAGATCGAGCGGTACAAGAAAGAGCAGGCGAAGTCGACCGACCAGATCGAACTGCTGACGCGCAAGAGCAAGCGGCTCGGCTTCGAGTTCCTCAAGCCCGCGCGCAGCGGCCGCACCGTCGTCGAGGCGCTAGATCTGACCGTCAGCATCGGCGAGCGCGTGCTGCTCGACGGCGTCTCGTTCGCGATCGAGCGCGGCGAGCACGTTGCGCTCGTCGGCCCGAACGGCTCGGGCAAGACGACGCTGCTCGAGACGATGCTGGAGCGGCGCGAGCCGCAAGCCGGTTCCGTGCGGATGGGACACGGCGTGATTCCGTCCTATTTCTCGCAGCAGGAAGTCGAGCTCGACACGCGCGGGTCGGTCCTCCAGTGCGTGCAGCGGGCGACCGGACTGCAGCGTCCCGATGCGCAGAAGCTGCTCGGCCGTTTCCTCTTCTCCGGTTGGGCGGAGCACGAAAAACCCGTGGTCGCGCTTTCGGGCGGCGAGCGGCGTCGACTCGCGCTCGCGCTCGTCGTCGCCTCCGGCGCGAACTTCCTCGTCGTCGACGAGCCGACCAACCACCTCGACCTCGAGAGTCGCGAGGCGCTCGAAGAAGCGCTCGAAGCGTTCCCCGGCACTGTCTTGCTCGTGTCGCACGACCGCGCACTGCTCGACGCCGTCGCGCAACGGACGCTCGCGATCGAGGACGCAAAGCTCAACTCCTACGAGGGCGGCTGGGCCGAGTACGTGCGCGCGCGCGAGGAGCGTGCGACACCGCCGCCGCCGGCGCCGTCCGAGCCGAAACCGCGGAAGGCGAAGCAACGCGAGCCAGGCAAGCGCGCACCATCGGAGCTCGAGCGCATCGAGACGCAGATCGCCGAGCGCGAGACGCTTGTCGCAGACCTCGAGCGCAAGCTCGCCGAGGACTGGAACGACGTCGAGACGCTGGCGGCGCACCGCCGCGCGCGCGACGAGCTGCAGGCGCTGCTCGAGCGCTGGGAGAGCGCGTTCGATCGCGCGCAGACGTGACCGAGCCGACGCCGCCTCCCGTCGGCCGCTGGACGGGCATGGGCGAAGCGCTCGCACGCTTCGCGCGCAGCGCCCTCGTGGCCGCTGTTGTCGTCGGCGGGCTCGGCGCGCTCGTCGCGCTCGCGAGCGGCCACGACGCGGCCGGTGGGATCGCCGGGGCGTACTACCTGGTCGGCGCGGCTCTCTTCGTCGTCGGCATGTTCCCGACCGGCGGCTTTTCGATGATTCGCGGGACGATCACGCGGCGCAAGCCGATCGGGGCCCGGCAGGAGCCGATGTTCGTCATCGGCCTGATCCTCATCGGGCTCGGCGTCGTCTTCGACCTGACGCGGCCGTTCTAGTCGTCGAGCGTGGCGATCAGGGCCTCCGCAACGACCTTCAGCGGACGTCCGGAGATCTGGCTCGCCTTGCGCAGCCGGGCGAACGCGTCCTGCTCGGAGAGCCCCTCCTTCTTCATCAGCAATCCCTTCGCGCGCTCGATCGCCTTCCGCGCCGCGAGTGCGTCCGCGAGCGACTCGGCTTCCTCGCGGAGCGCCGCCAGCTCCTCGTGCCGCGCGCGGGCGGTGCGGATCGCGGGGAGCAGGTCCTGCTCGCGGAACGGCTTGACCAGGTAACCGAAGACGCCCGCCTCAGCGGCGCGCTGTACGAGCTCGTCCTGTCCGTACGCGGTGAGCATCACGATCGGGATCGGCCGCTCGTCGAGAATCCGTCGCGCCGCCTCGATGCCGTCGAGCTTTGGCATCTTCACGTCGAGGACGGCGACGTCCGGCTGCTCCGAGCGGGCGAGCGCGACCGCCTCCTCGCCGTCGCGAGCCTCGGCGCAGACCTCAAAGCCGGCACGCTCCAGTAGAGCCCGCAGATCCAGCCGGATGATCGTCTCGTCCTCGGCGACCAGGATCCTCATCTGTGGGTGAGTTTCGTCGAAACCGCTCAGGCGAGGGATGGTCACGGCGCCGCGTCGGGGCGATGCTGGAGGTGCGGCCACCGATGTCTGAATCGGATTTCACTCCCAAGTCCCAGCCTCTCGTCCTTCGCGTTGAAATCTCGGCGGAGCAGGCGGATGCGCTGACTCCCCTGCTGAGCGGCACGGCGTTGCCGTCCGCGCCGACTCCCGCTCCCGTCTCGGAGGTCGCGGTCGACGCCCGCGTCCTCGAGCTGAGGGAACGCGAGAGCGAGCTCGAGCTGCGCGAGGCGGAGTTCGAGGCCGACGTCCAGCTGCGCGAGGACAAGATGGAGCGCTGGCGCACGGAGCTCGAGGAGCTCGAGCAAACACTGGAGCGCCGCGAAAAGGATCTAGTGAGCTACGTCGACCAGCTGCAGGGCGCGATGTCGGGTCCTGTGAACGACGCATGGTGGTCCCGCCCCGCCGGCGGCGACGGCGGCGTTTACTAAAGCGCTCGAAGCTTCGCTTCGACCGCTGTTCTAGGTACTGCGCTTCGCGCTGAACGCGCGCGAGCCAAGCTCGCACGCTCCTTGAGTGGCTGGCCTTTGTTCTCTGCCGTGCGGTTCGGCCATGCTACGCGTGGCCGAATCGCACGAGCTCGCCTCCACGTAAGACGGCTTCGCCTGTCTAACGCTCCGGCTTTGGTGACAGCGCGCTTCATGCGGGGAAAGTCACTTCGGCGCGAGTGCCGCCGTCGTTCTTGAGGTTGAGCTTTCCTTGCAGTTCGTCGCGCACGAGAGCTCGCACGATGGAGAGGCCTGTGCCTGACGCTTCGCTGTCGATGCCGGTGCCGTCGTCGGCGATCGCGAGCAGAACCTCGCCGTTGTGTTGCGCCAGCTCGATGTCGACCGCCTCGCCGCCGTGCTCGAGCGCATTCTGAAGCAGCTCGCTGAAGACGAGCGCGAGCGCCGTCGCACGGTTTCCGGCGAGCGACACCTCTTGCAGCTCGGCGCGAACCTGCTTGCCGCCGGCGAGCCCTTGCACGAGCATCGCGCGCAGCCGGTCGATCAGCTCGCGTAGCTCGACGACCTCCTCACGCTGCTCGGTCAGCACCTCATGCACCGCAGCGATCGCGAGGATCCGGTTGACGGAATCCTCGAGCGCCTTGCGAGGATCGGCGTCCTCGGCGCGCGCCTGCAACCGCAGCAGCGAGGCGACGGTCTGCAGGTTGTTCTTCACGCGATGGTGGATCTCTTGCGCGAGGACGCCGCGCATCACCGCGCGCCCGTGCTCGAGTGCCACGGCCGCGTGATGGGCGATCGACGCGAGCAGCGCACGCTCGTCCGCAGTGAAGGGCGTGTCGCGGTCGCAGACGAGCTCGCCGATCTGCCGGCGCTTCCACCGGAGCGGCAGCCGCACGGCGTGCGTCCCCGGGCGACCTCCCGGCCACGCGATGTTCCCGTCCTCGAGGACGAGCGCCGCACCTGTGGCGTCGACGGCCTCCATCGTCGTCTTCACGATCGCCTCGAGCGACTCCTCCAGATAGAGCGACTCGGACACAGCCTCCGAGATCTTGGCAAGCGCTTCGAGCTCGGCCACGCGACGTTGCGCCTGCGCATAGAGCTGCGCGTGCTCGATCGTCTGCGCAACCTGCGCCGCGATCGCGACGACGAGCTCCATCTCGTCGTGCGTGAACTCGCGCGGCTCGATCGTGCGGACGTTCAGTGCGCCGGCAAGGCGTTCGCGCGCGACGATCGGGACGGCGAGGATCGACTCGTACTGATCCTCTGCCAGGTTCGAGAAGAGCTTGAAGCGCGGGTCGAGATGCGCCTGTGCCGGGATCATGATGGGCGCGAGCTCGGCGGCAGCCGTCCCCGTGATGCCTTCCCCGGGCCGCATGCGGGGCCGCTTCGTCATCTCCTCCACCTTCGTGCCGTGCGTTGCGCGCAGGACGAGCTCGTCGCTGCGCTCGTCGTAGAGGTAGACGAAGCACGCGTCGGCGGCCAGCACGTCGGCGACCTTTCGCGCGACGAGCGCGAGCACTTCCTCCAGATCGAGCGTCGAGTTCACCGCCGCGATCGTCTCGGTCAGCAGGCGCAGATGGCGCTCTCGGACGTCCACTCGGACTCGTAGGCTAGCGGCGTGGATCGCTACCACTGGCTCCTGGTCTTCCACGTCGCCGGCGCGTTGCTCGTGCTCGGTGGAGCGACGATCGCGGGGATCTTCAACGTCGCCGCGCTGCGACGCGAGCGGCCGAGTGAGATCGCCACGTTGTTTTCGCTCGCCCGGGTCGCGGTTGTCTCCGTCATGGCGGGCATGCCGATCGTGCTCATCTTCGGCCTCTGGCTCGTCAGCGACGCGAACTACGGCTGGGGGGACACGTGGATCGTCCTCGCGCTGATTCTCTGGGTGCTCGCGAACGCGCTGGGCGGCGCCGGTGGAAAACGCGACAAACGGACGCGTCAGCTTGCCGAGCAGCTCGCCGCCCAGGGAGATCAGCCGAGCGGCGAGCTCCGCGCGCGCCTGCGCGACCCCGTCTCGCTCGCGCTCAGCTGGGGCAGCGGGCTGGCGGTCGTCGCGATCCTCGCACTGATGATCTGGAAGCCCGGCGCCTGATGCTCGCGATCCTCCGGCCCGACAGCTTCAACCTCCCGCTGTTCCTGCACGTGCTCGGCGCGATGACCGTGACGGGCGCGACCGCCGCGGCGTTCATCGGTGCGATTTCCGAGCGCCGGTGGCCGTGGCTGCGCCTCGTCGTCGCTCGCACGCTCCTGCTCGCGACCTTCCCGGCGTGGATCCTGATGCGGCTCGGCGGCGCCTGGGAGGACTCGCGGTCGCCGATCGGCGACGGCAAAGGCTGGCTCGGGGTTGGCTATATCGTCGCCGACGCGGGCTTCGTGCTGCTGATCCTCGCGATCGTCCTCGCGGCGGTCAGCGTGCGGCGGCCGCAGCGGACCTGGCCCATCCGGGCCGTTGCGGTGATCACCGGTGCCTATCTCCTCGCCTTGCTGGTGGCCATGTTCGCCATGACCGGGAAGCCCGGCAGTTAACAGAACCCTTACTGCAAGCAAGGGATTTTCATTAGAGACGGGGAATAGGTTCCGAGCGTGTCCGCTCTCCCCTTGAATCTCACGGCCACAACCGGCTTCCTCGTAGCCGACAACCGAGGCCGCGTCATCGGCAAGGTCGAGTGCCCCATGTACGGGACGCTCCCGGACGTGCCCGACGCCCTCTCGGTGAAGAGCGGCTTCCTCTCAAGGCAGCGACGCCTCGTCCCGGCCGACACGATCGCCGAGGTCGACCAGACCAGCCGCATCGTCGGCCTCCGCGTCGCCCGCGAAGCAATCCGCCGCTTCCTCTAAGCCAACACCGAGCCGGAGCGTAAGCCAGGCGAAGCCGGCTTACGCGGAGGCGAACCGATGCGAGTCGGCCACGCGCAGCATGGCCGAGCCGCACGGCAGAGACCATCCGCCGACCAGCACTGGAGCTCGCGGGCTGAGCCCGCGAGCGTTCCCCGCGAAGCGGCGTACCCGAACCCGAACCCCGAAAGTGCGCAGCACTTTTCGGGTCCCCAGAACGACCACGAGCTGCGGGAAATCACGCAGCTCGCAGTCGGCCGTCAGTTGGATCCCGCAGGCCGCAGAGCTCGCGGGATCGCGGCCGGATTGTCTCTCTTTCTCAGAGAACCGACAAGTAGTTCTTGAGCTCCCATTCCGTGAGCTGGACGCGGTAGTCGTCCCACTCGCCGCGCTTGAGCTCGACGTAGCGGTCGAAGATGTGCGGGCCCAGCGCCTTGCGTGCGAGCTCCGACTGCGACAGGGCGTCGATGGCCTCCCCCAGCGTCTCCGGCAGTGACACGATTCCGCGCTCGCGCCGCTGCTCGGCGGTGAGGTGGTAGAGGTTCGTCTCCATCGGCTCGGGCAGCTCGTAGCCCTGCTCGATTCCCTCCAGCCCGGCGTGCAGGAGCGCCGCGAACGTCAGATATGGATTGCAGGCCGGATCGGGACAGCGGATCTCCGCCCTCGTGGCCTGCTCGGCGCCGGGCTTGTAGAGCGGAATGCGGATCAAGGCGGAACGGTTGCGCTGCGACCACGCGACGTACACCGGCGCCTCGTAGCCGGGCACGAGCCGCTTGTACGAGTTCACCCACTGCGCGAACACCGCGCTGATCTCCCGCGCGTGCCGGAGCTGCCCGGCGATAAATGCCTTGCCGACGTCCGAGAGGTGCCACTTGTCGTCGCCGTCGAAGAACGCGTTCCGGCTGTCCTTGAACAGCGACTGGTGCGTGTGCATGCCGGATCCGTTCTCCCCGAAGAGCGGCTTCGGCATGAAGGTCGCGTGAAAGCCGGCCTTCTTCGCGATCTCCTTGACGATCAGCCTGTACGTGACGGTGTGGTCGGCCATCGACAACGCATCCGCGTAGCGCATGTCGATCTCGTGCTGCGACGGCCCGACCTCGTGGTGGACGTACTCGATCGGGATGCCCATCGACTCGAGGGCGCGCACCGTTTCCTGGCGCAGGTCGCTCGCGGCGTCGAGCGTGGTCATCGCGAAGTAGCCGCCTTCGTCGAGCGGCTCCGTGCCTTTGTCGTCGCGGAAGAGGAAATACTCGAGCTCCGGGCCGACGTTGAAGGTGTCGAACCCGAGGGAGGTCATCCGCTCGAGCGCGCGGCGCAGCACGTAGCGCGGATCGCCCTCGTACGGCTTGCCGTCGGGCGTGACGATGTCGCAGATCATGCGAGCGACCTTCGTCTCGCCTTCCTTCCACGGCATCAGCTGGAAGGTCTCGGGGTCGGGGATCGCGACCATGTCCGACTCCTCGATCGCGTTGAAGCCGGTGATCGAGGAACCGTCGAAGCCCATGCCGTCGTCGAGCGCGTCTCCCATCTCGCTCGGTGTGACGGCGAAGCTCTTCAGGTGGCCCTCGATGTCGGAGAACCACAGCAGGACGAACTCGACGCCCTCCTGCTCGATGCGCGCGACCACGCGCTTGCGCGTCTCTTCGCTCGACGTCGCCCTGTTCTTCGTCTCGACCTGCGCCATGGATCCTCCCTTGAAATGCAAAAAGCCTCAGGCGCGGACACCGCACCCGAGGCCCCGTTGCCTCGACGACGGCTGGAGTCTATACCTTGATGCGATGCGCCTTCTAGTCACGGGCGGCGCCGGATTCATCGGCTCGCATTTCGTCAAGAGGATGCTCGCCGCCGGCGAAGACGTCGTGGTTCTCGACAAGTTCACGTACGCGGGCAACGCGGCCAACTTGCCGGCAGAGATCGACTGCCACCGCGGCGACGTCGCCGTCCGCGAGGACCTCGAGCAGGTCGGCGCGGTCGACGCGATCGTCAACTTCGCGGCCGAGACGCACGTTGACCGCTCGATCCACGGCCCCGAGGACTTCGTGCGCACCGACGTGCTCGGCACGCTCGTCCTGCTCCAGGTCGCGCGGGAGCTCGGCGCCCGCTTCGTCCAGGTGTCCACCGACGAGGTCTACGGCGACATCGAGCCCGGCTGGTCGTCGCGCGAGGACGATCCACTGCGACCGTCGAGCCCGTACAGCGCGTCGAAAGCGGGCGGCGACCTGCAGGTGCTCGCCGGCGTTCGAACCTTTGGCGTCAACGCATCGGTGACGCGCGGCTCGAACACCTACGGCCCCAACCAATATCCCGAGAAGCTCTTGCCGCTCTTCGCGACGAACGCACTCGACGGCGAGGCGCTGCCGCTCTACGGAGACGGGCGGCAGGTGCGCGACTGGCTGCACGTCGACGACCACTGCAGCGGCATCGAGCTCGTCCTCCGCGAAGGCGAGCCCGGCGAGGTCTACAACGTCGCCGCGAACGAGGAGCACGAGAACGCCGAACTGGCGCGCCTGATCGTCGCTCACCTCGGCGCCGACGCGTCGCTGATCAGGCATGTCGATGACCGGCCGGGGCACGACCGCCGGTACTCGCTCGACACGGCGAAGCTGCGGCGCCTCGGCTGGGCACCGCGACGCGAGTGGCAGAACGGGATCCGCACGACGATCGACTGGTACCGGCAGAACCGCGAGTGGTGGGAGACGATCAAGCGCTCCGACGGGTTCCGCGAGTTCTACGAGCGGCAGTACGCCGCGCGGCTCGCGTGAGCTAACAGTTCTGCTGCGCCTCGGAGCGCAGTCGGTCGATCGGCGCCTTCCGTCCTTCGATCGCCTGCGCCTGGTCGAGCAGGTCGAGCACACCCGTGCAGTTGCCGAGGTGGTAGCGCGTGTACGCGAGGTTGTACTTGGCATAGGCCTCGTCGATGACTCCCGTTCCGCCGAGCTTGCGTACGGCCTGCTCGAGGAGCGGTAGCGCGCCCTTGTAGTCGCCGGCCTGCATCTTCGCGTAGCCGGCGTTGTTCAATGCGGCCCCGCTTTGGCTCGAAGGGGACGCAGGCGGAGCCGGAGTCGGAGCGGGCGTCGTGGCGGGCGACGCCGGAGCGGTGGTGATGGTCACGGGCCGCTCGACCGTCGTGACCTGTCCCTGCGTCGTCACCGTGTGCACGTGCGTGACGATCGTCGTCGGCGCAGGCGGCGAGGACGAGCTCTTGCCGCGAGTGAGGAAGTACGCGAGGAGCGCGCCGGCAATGGCGCCGGCGAGCAACAGCGCGGCGAGCAAGGGCATGGCGTTCGACGAGCGCGGCGGCGGCAGCGCGCGCGTCGCTGCTGTCGGGGCCGGCGCCACTGCGAACTGCCTGGTCTCTCCGGCGGCATCCGCAAACGATGCGCGCAGCGCGGCGACGAAGTCGGCGCACGACTCGAAGCGCTCCGCGGGGTCCTTGGCGAGCGCACGCGCGAAGCAGCGGTCGATCTCGCGCGGCAGGTCCGCCCGCGCGGAGATGGACGGCACGGGCGCGTTCACGTGCGCGGCCGCTTCGGCGGTGGGGCTGTCGGCCTCGAACGGACGGGAACCGGTCAGCAGCTCGAAGGCAACGACGCCGAGCGCGTAACGGTCGCTCGCCGGCGTCGCGCGATCGCCCTGCGCCTGCTCCGGAGACAGGTAACCAGCCGTCCCGAGGACCGTGCCCGTCATCGTGAGCGAGTCCATGCCGGCGGCGCTTGCGATCCCGAAGTCGGCGACGTGCACGTTGTCCTCGCGGTCGAGCAGGAGATTTCCGGGCTTGACGTCGCGGTGCACGACGCCGCGAGTGTGCGCCGCGTCGAGTGCGCGGCCCGCCTGCTCCAGCCACGTGAAGGCACGCTGCGGCGGCTGTGCGCCCTCCCGGCGGAGCACGTCGTCGAGGGAGCCGCCGCCCAGGAACTCCATCACGATGTACGGCCGGCCACCGTGCTCGCCGACGTCGAAGATGGTCACGGTGTTGGGCTGGCCCGAGAGGCGGGCGGCTGCAAGCGCCTCGCGCGTGAACCGCTCGCGCACGGATGCATCCTGCGAATAGCGGTCGGCGAGGATCTTGACCGCGACATCGCGCCCGAGCAGCGAGTCCGTCGCTCGGTAGATGTCGCCCATGCCGCCGTGCCCGATTCGCTCGGGATCCCGGTAGCGCGCGGGGAGGATGTCGGCCGTCACTGCCACAGAAGTGAAACGAGTGTGCCCCGCCCGTGGTCGCGCAAACGATGAGGTCAGGGGTCCGTAAAGAAAAGAGGCTGCACATGAACACCTTTGCTAGCCTCGTCCGGGTCCTCGCTGGGGTCACCTCGATGCGTCGAACCGTCGCGATTGCTTCCGTTCTCCTGCTGCTCGGCACTGGTCCGGCGGCGCATGCCCGCGTGGACGCGAAGGCGACTGCCGGCGCCGCGACCTTCGTGGTCACCGGCCACGGCTGGGGGCACGGCGTCGGGATGAGCCAGTACGGCGCGTACGGGTACGCCCAGAAGGGCGTGGGCTACGAGAAGATCGTGCTGCACTACTTCCCGGGCACCGAGCTCGGGGACGCCCCGGTCTCGAAGGTCCGCGTGCTGCTCACGAGCGGCGTCGGCACGTTGCCGATCGGGTCCGCTTCCGACTTCCGCGTCCGGGACGGCAGCGGCGCGGTGCACGACGTCGCGGCGGGGAAGTACACGCTGACGCCCGCGCTGAAGCTCAAGGTCGACGACGCGGCCACGGCGCACGCGCTGCCGGGGCCACTTCTCTTCCAGCCGGGCACGTCGCCGCTGCAGCTCAAGCATCTCTACCGCGGCTCGATGCAGGTCGACGTCGTCAGCGGCAAGCTGCGCGCGATCAACGTCGTCGGGCTCGAGCAATACCTCTACGGCGTCGTCCCTTCCGAGATGCCGTACACGTGGGCGTCGGAGGCGCTGAAGGCGCAGGCCGTGGCCGCGCGCTCGTACGCGCTCGCGACACGGCGGAGCGGCGCGTTCGACCTCTATCCCGACACGCGCAGCCAGGTCTATCTCGGCGTCGAGCACGAGCGGCCCTCGACGAACGCGGCCGTCGACGCGACCGCCGGCCAGGTCTTGCTCTACCAGGGCGCGGTCGCGAAGACGTTCTTCTTCTCGACCTCCGGAGGGCGAACGGCGTCCGCCGAAGATGTGTGGGGCGAGCCGGTCCCCTACCTCGTCTCGGTCCCCGATCCGTACGACTCGATCTCGCCGCATCACACGTGGGGCCCCGTCGCGTACACGGGCGCCACGCTGGCGAAGCGGCTGAAGCTCAAGGGCCGTGTGGTCGACGTGCAGTCCGAGCTGAACTCCTCCGGGCGCGTCAAGACGCTGACGGTGATCGGCTCGAAGGACACACTCGTGATCCCGGGCGCGAGCGTGCGCGCGCGGCTCGGCGTGCAGTCGACGTGGTTCACCGTCGGCGTGCTCTCCCTGAACGCACCGGCCAGGACCGTCGTCTACGGCTCGCGCGCGCAGCTGACAGGCATCGCGCGCGGCGTCGCGAACGCGACGCTGCAGCAGCTGGACGGAACGTCTTGGCACGACCTCGACACGGCGAAGGCCGACACCGACGGCACCGTCACGTTCTCGATCAAGCCCGCGGTGACTACGCGCTTCCGGCTTGCGACGGGCAAGGTCAGCGCCGCCGCTGTCCGCGTGCCGGTCTCCCCGCTCGTGCGCTTCTCGGCACCGACGACGCCCGACCAGCTCAGCGGCTACGTGCGGCCGCTCTCGCTCGCCGGGACGCGCGTGCTCGTCCAGCGACAGCAAGGCCGCGGCTGGGTCACCGCCGCGCAGACGACCGTCGCGGCCGACGGCAGCTTCCTTGCGAAGCTGCAGCTGACGGACGGCGTGTACCGCGCACGCGTGGGTTCCGGCCATGGGTACGTGGCCGGGATCACGCCGGTGCTCCAGGTCTCGAACCAGTGAGGCGCACGGCCGCGGCCGCGGCGCTCGCGCTCGTGCTCGCGCCGTCGGCCCATGCACTGCCCGTCCGGACGGCGTTCACGCCGAGCGACCCGCTCGCACCGCGCCAGTACTACCTCGGGCAGGACCACGCCTTCGACGCGTTCGGCCCCGAGCTGCCGGTCGTCAATCCCGTCCGCGTCGCGATCATCGACTCCGGCCTCGACGGCGGGCATCCCGAGTTTCCGCGCTCTCGCATCTGGCAGGCGCGCAGCTGGGTCGGCGGCAGCCCGCTGACCGACGAGGAGGGACACGGCACCTTCGTGGCGGGCGAGATCGCGGCGGCGATCAACAACAACGAGGGGATCGCCGGCATGGCTTTTCCGGCGCAGCTCGTGATCGCGAAGATCGCCCGTTCCGATCAGACGATCGACGTCCGCGACGAGGCGCAGGCGATCCGCTGGGCGGTCGACGTGGGCGCGCGCGTGATCAACCTGTCGATCGGCGGGTTGCGCAACCCGTTCAACCCGAAGGTGGACACGTTCTCGAAGGCGGAGGCCGACGCGATCGAGTACGCCGTCCGCAAAGGCGCGGTGCTGGTCGCGGCCGTCGGAAACTCCGACGAGGCTCCGCAGACGCCGTGGCCGTACGCGAGCTACCCCGCGGCGCTGCCGCACGTGATCGGCGTCAGCGCCCTCTCGCCGACCGGCAACGTCCCGAACTTCTCCGACCGCGACCGGATCTACAACGACATGTCCGCGCCCGGGCAGGAGATCTACTCGACACTCCCGCGTGCGCTGACGTCATTTCGCCCGCTGTGCCCGAACCAGGGCTACTCCGACTGCGGCTCGGACGAGTTCCGGCACGCGGCGGGAACGTCGTTCGCCGCGCCGCAGGTGACCGCCGCCGCCGCGCTGCTGTTCGCGCTGAAGCCGACACTGCAGGCAGATCAGGTCGAGAACATCCTCGAGCGGTCGGCGACCGACGTGAACGCGTCGAACGGCTGCCGGTCGTGCCCGCTGCTGCGCGACTCGCTCAGCGGCTGGGGGCGGCTCGACGTCGCGAAGGCGGTCGGCGCGCTCGACGGCGTGCTGCCCGCGCCCGACCGCTACGAGCCGAACGACGACGCCGGCGCGCAGGCGGTCAAGCTGACCGCGGCCGTCACGTCACTCAAGGCGACGATCGACTTCTGGGACGACAACGTCGACGTCTACCGCATCTACCTGCGCAACGGACAGCGCGTGCGGCTCACACTCGACGGGCCCGCGGGTGCGACCTCGAATCTGCTGCTCTGGAAACCCGCGACGACGCGCATCAACGACCTGCGCCGGCAGAACCTGCGCGCGGCGCAGTCGATCAGTCCCGGCTCGTCGCACCGCCTCGGCTACCGGGTCCTGAAGAAGGGCTGGTACTACGTCGAGGTGAAGGTGACGACGCGCGGCTCCGGGCCGTACGCGCTGACGGTCACTCGCTCGAAGTAAGCAGTTCTTCTGGCGGGACGTCGCGGAGCACGCGCGCCGGGTTGCCCACGACCAGCACCCGCGGCGGGACGTCCTCGACGACGACCGTCCCCGCGCCGACAAAAGCCTCCTCGCCGATCTCGACCCCGGGACAGATCACCGCGCCGACGCCGACGCGCGCGCCGCGACGGATGGTCGGCCCCTTGCGCAGCTCGTGCCGTCGCTCGGTCCGGCCCATGAAGTTGTCGTTCGAGGTCTGCACGCAGGGGGCGATGAAGACGTCCTCCTCGAGAGTCGCGTACGCCGTGACATAGGCCATCGCCTGAATCTTCGTGCGCGCACCGACGGTCGTGTCGTTCTCGACGAGCGAGCCACGGCCGACGACGACGTCGTCGCCGATGACACAGCGCTCGCGCACGCACGCCTGGTCGCCGACGATCACACGCGCGCCGACTCGCGTCCCCGCGAAGACAATCGCCCCGGTCGAGACGATCGTCCCCGGCCCGAGCTCGAGCGGCGGCAGCTCCTCCTGCCTCGCCGTCGAGCGAGCGGACAACGTCGGTTGCTTGCCGACGACGGCGTAGTCGAGGATCGTGCAGTCGTCCGGGACGACCGTCCCCGGATAGACGACTGCCGTCTCGGCGATCAAACGACGGCCGACTCGAGCGACGCCTGCAGCTGCTCGAGCGCGCGCACGACCGGGACCGCGTCGCGTGCCGCCTTGTGCGGGTCGCCTTCGCCCGCGACGAGCCGGAGGAAGTGGCCGCACTCGAGCCGGAGCGGCTCGGTCGCGTCGACCTTCGGGCTGTAGACGTCGCCGGTGCGCGTGCGCCAGTTGTCGTACACGGTGATCTTCCGGTCGCGCTCCATGTCGTCGAAGACGGCCATCCGGTCGTTGCCGACAACCGTGATCCGCCGGATCTTGTGCGGATCGAGCCACGACAAGTGCATGTGCGCCATCTTCCCCGAGGGAAAGTTCAGGTAGCAGAAGACGACGTCTTCCACTCCGCCCGTCAGGAACGCGTTGCCGTGCGCACGGACGTCGCTCGGCTCCTCTTCGATCAGGTACAGCAGCACGGAAAGGTCGTGCACGCCGAGCGACCAGAGCGCGTTCTCGTTCGTGCGGAAGGTGCCGAGGTTCTGCCGGTTGCCGTACACGTACAGCACGTCGCCGAGCTCGCCCGACCCGACGATCTCCTTCAGCTTCTTGACGCCGGGGTGGTACAGCAGCAGGTGCCCGGGCATCAGCACGAGCCCTCGTTCTTCGGAGAGGTCGCAGAGCTCCTCGAGCTCGGCGCCGCGCATCGCGGGGGGCTTCTCGACGAAGACGTGCTTGCCCGCCTCGAGCGCCCGCCGCGCGAGCTCGTAGTGCGTCGGCACGGGGGTCGCGATGACGACGCCGTCGACGGAGTCGTCGGCGAGCAGGTCGTCGAAGTTCGACGTCAGGCGCGCCTGCGGGTAGCGCTGCGCGAGCCCGTCGTGCTGCGCGTCGTCGAGGTCGCAGAGCCAGGCGAGGTCGGCGAGCTCGGCGAAGTTACGGGCGAGGTTCTTGCCCCACTGGCCGAGCCCGACCTGAGCGAGACGAGCCATCAGAGCTTCCACACTTTTCCGTTGCCGGTGCCGTTCCTGCCGGTGGCGTTACGCAGGTCGATGACGAGCTGTGCCCGCTCGACGAGCTCGTCGTAGTCGATCGCGCTGTGGGCGGTGATGATCACGACCGCGTCGTAGCTTTCCGGCTCGTACGCGACCGAACGCATCCCGTCGAACTCCGGCACGTGCGGATCGTGGTACGCGACGTCGGCGCCGGCCTTGTTCAGCAGCGCGACGATCTTCTCCGCGGGCGACTCGCGCACATCGTCGATGTCCGCCTTGTACGACACGCCGAGGACGAGCAGCCGAGAGCCGCTCAGCGATTTCTGCGCACCGTGGTTCAGCGCCTGCGAGATCAGCGACCTGCAGAAGTACGGCATGTTCGCGTTCACCTTGCCGGCGAGCTCGATGAACTCGGTGTAGAAGTCGTACTCGCGCGCCTTCCACGTCAGGTAGAAGGGGTCGATCGGGATGCAGTGGCCGCCGAGGCCCGGTCCCGGCTTGAAGCTCATGAAGCCGAACGGCTTCGTCTCCGCGGCCTCGACGATCTCCCAGACGTCGATGTCCATCCGCTCGCACAGCTGCGCGAGCTCGTTCACGAGCGCGATGTTCACCGCGCGGAAGATGTTCTCGAGCAGCTTCGTCAGCTCGGCGGCCTCCGGCGACGACAGCGGCACGACCGTCTCGACCGCGCTGCGGTAGAGCTCGGCCGCGCGCTCGGTGCACGCGGGTGTCAGCCCGCCCACGAGCTTCGGCGTGTTGTGCGTCGTCCAGTCCGTGCGGCCCGGATCGACGCGCTCGGGCGAGAAGGCGAGGTGGAAGTCCTCGCCCGCCTTCAGCCCGCTCGACTCGAGGATCGGCTGCAGGCACTCGCGCGTCGTCCCCGGATACGTCGTCGACTCGAGCACGACCAGCTGGCCCTTGCGCAGCCGCGGGGCGATCTGCTCGACCGCGCCGCGGACGATCGAAAGGTCCGGCTCGCGCTGGCTCGAGAGCGGCGTCGGCAGCGCAACGATCACCGCGCCGGCGTCGCGGAGCACGTCGTAGTCCTCCGTCGCGCGCACCCGTCCGTCCGCGACGAAGCGGGCGAGCTCGCCAGACGGGACGTCGCCGATGTGGCTCTCGCCGCGGTTGATCCCCTCGACGACGGCCGTGTTGACGTCCACGAGGACGACGTTCTTGCCCGCTTTCGCGAACACGCCCGCAAGGGGCATCCCTACGTAGCCTGCTCCGATGATCGCAACGTCCGGCTTCATACGGCGCAAGGCTACTGAGCGAGGTGGGCCGTGCAGGGATCGAACCTGCGACCTTGGGATTAAGAGTCCCCTGCTCTACCAGCTGAGCTAACGGCCCGAGCGGCAGCGAAGTGTAGCGGCGGTTCTGCGCCGTTCGAGGCGAAAAAATGCGCACGGCCGATGGATTCCTCACGGAGAACCCACCGCAGGCATCCGCTCTGGCGGAACCGCGACTTCGTCATGCTCGAGTCGGGACTGTTCCTCTCGTCCGTCGGGTCGTCGCTGACGACGATCGCCTATCCACTGCTGACGCTCGCGCTGACGCATTCGCCCACGAAGGCCGGTGTCGTGGCTTTCGCGCGGCTCATTCCGTTGAGCGCCTTCTCTGTGCTCGCGGGGCTCGCTGCCGACCTCTGGCCCCGTAAGCGCCTGATGATCGCGGCGGATGCCGTGCGCCTCGCAACCATCGGCGCGTTCGCGGCGGCGCTGCTCGCGGGGTATGCCGCGTTCTGGTCGATTCTGACCGTCGGGCTCGTCGAGGGAACCGCTTCGACGCTCTTCCTGGCGGCCGGCTCAGGCGCGTTGCGGTCGGTCGTCCCTACAGAACAGCTTCCCGCGGCGGCCGGCGCGCGAGAGGCGCGGCGTTCGGTCGCAGGCCTGGGCGGACCGCCGCTCGGCGGGGCGCTCTACGGCCTGAGCCGCGCGATCCCGTTTGTTGCCGACGCCGTGTCATATCTCTTCTCGACGCTCGCGCTGCTTGGAATGCGGACGCCGTTCGAAGAGAAGCGCCAACGCGGACCCGGCTCGCTCCGCGAGGATTTCGTGGAGGGCTTTCGGTACATGTGGGCCCACGCATTCCTGCGTACGACGGCCTTCCTCTACGGGGCGGGCAACTTCCTGACGACGGGACTCCTTCTGCTGGTCGTCCTGATCGGCAAGCGCCAGGGGCTGACACCGGGTGAGATCGGCCTGCTCAGCGCGGCAGTCGGGGTCGGCACACTCGCCGGCTCGCTCGCGTCGCCTTTGTTTCGGAAGCTGCTCGACGTTCGCGCGATCCTCCTGCTCGAACTGTGGACCTGGCCGGCGGCCTGGGCGTTCGTGATCTGGCCGCGCGCATGGGTGCTGGCCGCGTGGACGATGCTGTTCGGCATCGCCGCCCCGATCACCGACTCGGTCGTCTTCGCCTACCGGCTCGCGACGACGCCGGATCGGCTCGTCGGCCGCGTCGAGAGTGTGCGGACAACCATCTCGCTGCTCGCGAGCCCGCTCGGGCCGCTGCTCGCCGGTTGGCTGCTGGAGACGACGAGCGCCCGCGCGACGGTCGCGGTCTTCGCGGCCGGCGGAGTCGCGTTGACCGTGTGGGGCACGCTGAGCCCGGCGATCCGGCGCGCTCCGAGCCTCGGCGAACTAAAGGTCGCGGAGTAAGGAAATTTGGCGTCCGCGGAGTAAAGTCAGACAGCTCGCCCAACCCGTGGGGGGTTCATTGGCGACTCAGGACGTCGAACGCCTAGAGGACGACCGCTTCTTCAGCGATGAGATCGAGCGGCTCCGCCTGCTACTCGAGGCCTCGTCCACCCTGCTCGGCTCGCTCAGCGTCGACGCGATGCTGCCCGAGATCCTGGAGCTCGCCAGCCGGACGCTCGCCGCCGACGCCTACGCGCTGTGGCGCAAGGACGCCGGTGACGGCGGTTGGAGCGTCGCCGCCTACGCGGGCTTGCCCGAGTCGTACGTCGAGAACGCAACCTCGGCGATCCGCGGCCGGGGTGACGCCGTCCTGCTCGAGGAGCCGCTCGTGGCGGAGGACATCTCCAAGGCCGACTGGATCGGTCCCGAGCACCGGCAGGCCCATGAAGAAGCCGGCACGCGCGCGATGCTCGTCGTCGGGCTGCGCTACTCCGACCGCGTCGTCGGTACCCTCGTCTTCTACTACCGCCGCCCACACGTCTTCTCCGAGCCAGAGAAGAACGCGGCCTCGCTGCTGGCGAACATCGCCGCCGCGGCAATCGGCACGGCGGAGCTCTACGAAGGCCAGCGCCGCCTCGCCGAGGATCAGCGCTTCGTCGCACACGCCAGCGAGGTGCTGGCGTCCTCGCTCGAGTACGAGCGGACGCTGTCGAACGTCGCGTCGCTCGCGGTGCCCGCGTTCGCCGACTGGTGCGCGATCGACATGCTCGCGCCCGACGGCTCGCTGAAACGCCTCGCAATAGCGCACGTCGACCCGGACAAGGTGAGACTCGCCGACGAGCTCGCCGAGAAGTTCCCGCCCGATCCCGACGCGCAGTACGGCGTCCCGAATGTCATCCGGACACGGCGGCCCGAGCTCTTCTCGGAGATCAGCGACGACCTGCTCGTGGCGGCGGCCGCAGACAAGCCCGAGCTGCTGCAGCTGTTGCGCGAGCTCGGGCTCCGCTCGTCCATGTGCGTCCCGCTCGTCGCGCGCGAGCGCGCGCTCGGGGCGATCACGTTCATCGCCGCCGAGACCGGCCGGCGCTACGACGAGCACGACCTGGCCACCGCGCAGGATCTCGCGCGCCGCGCGGCGACGGCCGTCGACAACGCGCTGCTGTTCCGCGAGACGCAGGCTGCGCGCCGCGAGGCGCTCGACTCGCTCGCTGTTGTCGACGCCGTCTTCGGTGCCGCTCCGGTGGGTCTCGCCTTCATGGACACGAACTTCCGCTACGTCCGCGTCAACGACGCGCTCGCCCGAATCAACGGCCTTTCGGCTGACGAGCACTACGGCCGCACGCTCCAGGACGTGCTCGGAGCTGAGCTCGCCGGGACGATCGAGCCATACCACCGCCATGTGCTCGAGACCGGGGAGCCGATCCTCGACCTCGCCGTCGAGGGCCGCTCCGCCGGAGTCCCCGAGGAAGCCCGCAACTGGCTCGTGAGCTACTTCCCCGTGCGCGACGCCGGAGACGGAGTGATCGGCGTCGGCGTCGTCATCACCGACGTCAGCGAGCGCGAGCAGGCGCGCGCAGCGGCGGAGGCTGCCGGCGAGCGGCTGAGCGTGCTCGCCGAGGCCAGCCAGCAGCTCGCGGGCTCGCTCGACTACGAGTCGACGCTCGGCAACCTCGCCCAGCTGCTCGTGCCGCGCTTCGCCGATTGGTACGCGGTCGACGTCGCACAGGGCGGCGGCTTCCGCCGCATCGCGGTCGTGCACAAGGACCCGTCCAAGGCCGAGTGGGCGAGGAAGTCGATGGAGCTGTTCGCGCCGGAGCCGGACGAGCTCGAAGGCACGGCGCGCGTCGTGCGGACCGGCGAGGCAGTTCTCTACCGCTCGATCGGCGATGACCTGCTGGCCGCATCGACGCTGAGCAAGGAACACCATCAGGTGCTGCGCGAGCTCGGGATGGAATCCGCGATGTGCGTCCCCCTCACCGCGGCCGGGCGGACGTTCGGCGCGCTGATGCTCGTGTCGGCGGATCCCCAACGCATCTTCGACGAGGCCGACCTCGACTTCGCGAAGCACCTCGGGCGACGGGCCGCCGTAGCTGTCGACAACGCGCGCCTCTACCGCGAGGCCGAGCGCCGCGCCCGTGCCGCGCTCGTGGTCGAGCATGTCGCCGACGGGGTCGTGCTCGTGAACAACGACGGCGTGATCCGCCTCTGGAACCCCGCCGCCGAGCACATCACCGGCGTTCCCGCAGCCGAGGCGTTCGGCCGGCCGGCCGCGGACGTCTTCACCGACTGGGCGTCGATTGACGATCTCGTGTCGAGTCACGAGCTGCGCCCGCGGACACAGGCCGTCAACATCAACGGTCGCGAGCTCTGGGTCTCGATCACGGGGGTCGGCTTCGAAGACGGCAGCGTCTTCGCGTTCCGCGACCTGACCGAGGAGCGCGCGGTCGACACGCTGAAGTCCGACTTCGTCTCGACGATCTCGCATGAGCTGCGCACGCCGCTCGCGGCGATCTACGGCTCGGCACTCACCCTTCGGCGTGAAGACGTGGTCCTCGCCGAGCCGCAGCGCGTCGGCCTGCTCGAGGTGATCGCGAGCGAGTCGGACCGGCTTGCGCGCATTGTCAACGACGTGCTCTGGGTGAGCCGGCTCGAGTCCGACGGCCTGCGCACATCGGTCGAGCCGTGCGACGCGGTCAAGCTCGCGCGCAGCGTGGTCGACGCCGCGCGGCAGTACATCCCGCCCAGCATCAAGATCGACCTGCGCGTACCGAAGAAGCGGCTGCCCCAGGTTGCGGCCGATCCTGACAAGACGCGCCAGGTCCTGACGAACCTCGTCGACAACGCCGTCAAGTATTCGCCGGACGGCGGGCGCGTCGTGGTCGAGCTTGCGGCAGCCGGCCCGCGACTGCGGTTCTCCGTGCGCGACGAAGGTCTCGGCGTCCCGCCCGCCGAGCACCGCCGGATCTTCGAGAAGTTCTACCGCCTCGACCCCGATCTGACCCGCGGGGTCGGCGGAACGGGGCTCGGCCTCTACATCAGCCGCGAGCTGATCGAGCGGATGGGCGGCCGCATCTGGGTCGAGTCGAGCGGCCTCGTCGGGTCGGGCTCCACATTTGTGGTGGAACTTCCACTCGCGGACTAGAAAAAGACAACAGACCCTGCCAGAGTTGTTGCATGAGCGGCGGGTCAGTCCTGTGGTCTGAGGTCCCCGAGGACGAGAAGGGCAACGACACGCCGGACTGCGAGGCGCACGGGGCCGTGGACGAGACCTTCGCCGCCCGGCGCCTGCGCCGCTGGCTCAGCGGGATGTTCGGCGGGCGAGCAGAGCCCGCGGCCGAGCCCGACGAGCCCGGCCGCGGCGAGTCGTCCTAGTACGTCGGCGGCGGTCCATCGTCGACATACGTCGTCCGGCGGCGGTTCCAGTAGCCGGGACCTGCCCACGACTGCCAGAAGAGCAGCGAGAGCAGCACGCTCGCGAGGCCGACCGCCATCAAGATCCAGCCGACCGCGTCGACGTTGACCGAGCTCGACGAGGCGTTGACAGCGAATGTGAGGATTGCACCAACCGCGATCAAGAAGATTCCAACTCCGAGTCCCATACGACCTCCTATCGATATGCCTCATGAATTCCCGCAACGAGCAGGTCGAAAACCGACGCAGCAAGGCGGCCCGTTGAAGTAGGCTCGCGGCGTCCGTGCGGAGGGGCTCGATCGTCCAGCTGATCGTGATCGGCGTCTTGGCCGGCGCTGTTGCTTCCGCATTCGCGCTCATCCCCGGCTGGCTCCCCGAGCCCGCCTCGCGCGAGGCCGGCCGAATCGACTTCGTCTTCTGGTTCGTGACCGGCATCTGCATCTTCGTCTTCTCGATCGTCGCGGCCGTCACCGTCTTCTGCATCTGGAAATTCCGGGCGAAGCCGGACGACGACTCCGACGGCCCGCCCATCCACGGCCACACCGGACTGGAGATCGTCTGGACCGCGGTGCCGACGCTGCTCGTCACGTCCATCGCAATCGTCAGCGCGATCGTGCTCGCGAAAGACGACGCACAGGGTGCGAACCCGCTGCGCGTCGAGGTGACTGCTCAACAGTTCTTCTGGAGCTACCGGTATCCGGAGTTCGGGAACAAGGCGTCCGACATCCTGCGGTTGCCGGTGAACCGCTCGGTCGTCCTGCGGATGACGGCGAAGGACGTGATCCACTCGTTCTGGGTGCCTGAGTTCAGCCAGAAGCAGGACGTCGTGCCGGGCCTGCATCCGACCCTGCACATCACGCCCACGAAGGTCGGGACCTACCCGGTGATCTGTACCGAGCTGTGCGGCCTCGGCCACGCGCTGATGCGCTCGCGCGTGATCGTCATGCAACCGGCCGCCTTCCAGAAGTGGGGCGCGCAGAAGGGAGCCGGGTGACGACGACGACCGCCGCCGCCGAGCACGCCCACCCGGTGCACCAGGGACTGCCGCCGCCGCCGCGCGGATGGCGGCGCCTGTTCTACCCAGGGTTCCTGCGCGCTGCGTGGATGACGCCGCTGTTCTTCGGGATCGGCTCGGGGATCGTCGTCCTCTGCCGCTGGTGGGGCGGCTGGCATCCGATCTGGTTCGGCTCGGTCATCGTCCTCGTGGCCGCGCTGGTCGCCGCCCCGCTCGGCTTCCTCGCCGGCATCGGCGCGTTCGACTACTGGACGCGGTACGCCGTCGGCGCGCCGACCGTCCCCGAGGACCACTCCGGCCACGGCGCGTACAGCTGGCGCGACTACTTCCGCGTCAACACCGACCACAAGGTGATCGGGATGCAGTACCTCGCGACGACGATCGTGTTCTTCCTGATCGGCGGACTGCTCGCGATGCTCGTTCGCGCGGAGCTGGCGAAACCGGGGATGCAGTTCTTCGACAACCAGACCTACAACGGGCTCTTCTCCGTCCACGCGTCGCTGATGATCTTCCTGTTCGTCATCCCGGCGTTCGCCGGGCTGGCGAACTTCGTCGTCCCGCTGATGCTCGGCGCGCCGGACATGGCGTTCCCACGTCTGAACGCGCTCTCCTACTGGCTGCTGCCGATCGCCGGGGTCATGATGGTCTCCAGCTTCCTCGTCCCCGGTGGTGCCTTCGCGTCAGGCTGGACGGGCTACGCGCCACTCTCGGTGCACCAGCCGCTCGGAACGATCTTCTTCAACATGGGCGTGCAGTGGGCGGGTGCGAGCTCGATCATGACCGCGCTCAACTTCCTGGTCACGATCATCACCATGCGCGCGCCCGGCATGACGTTCTGGCGCATGCCGCTGCTCGTGTGGGCGAACTTCACCAC
>JBJMJR010000053.1:0-8021 GCA_045806245.1 Gaiellaceae bacterium
CGTCTGGCGGTCGCCGATGATCAGCTCGCGCTGCCCGCGCCCGACGTTCGTCATCGAGTCGATCGCCTTGATCCCGGTCTGCAGCGGCTCCTTCACCGGCTGGCGCGCGACGACGCCCGGCGCCTTGAACTCCAGCGGGCGCGTCTCGTTCGTGTCGATCGGGCCGCCGCCGTCGAGCGGATTGCCGAGCGGGTCGACGACGCGACCGAGCAGCGCCTCGCCGACGGGCACGCTCGCGACGCGCTCCGTGCGCTTGACGGGCTCGCCCTCCTTGACGTGCTGCCACTCGCCGAACAGCGCCGCGCCGACGTCGTCCTCCTCGAGGTTGAACGCAAGCCCGACGACGCCGTGCTCGAGCTCGAGCATCTCCAGCGCGACGCAGTTCTCGAGCCCGTAGATGCGGGCGATCCCGTCGCCGACCTGCAGCACCGTGCCGACCTCCGCAAGGTCCGTCTCGACGTCGTAGTGCTCGATCCGCTCCTTCAGGATCGAGGTGATCTCTTCTGGACGCAGCTTCACTTCGTTATCTCCCTCTGACGAGTTCTTGTCTGAGACCTTCGAGCCGGCCGCGCACGCTGGCGTCGACTCGCATCGATCCGGCTTGCAGCACGAAGCCGCCGATCAGCCCGGGGTCGACGCGGCGCGTCGCCTCGATCGTGCGGCCGGACGTCTGCTCGATCTGCTGCAGCAGCTCGCGCGCCTCGTCGTCCGAGAGCTCGCGCGCCGTCGTCAGCTCGACGTTCAGGCGGCGCTCTTCGCGCGCCAGCAGGCGGTCGAACTCCCGCGCGATCTCCTCGATCGAGCCGATGCGCCCCTTCTCCGCGACGACGCGCAGGAAATTGCGGAAGAGCACGTCGCCATCGCCGACGAGGTCGTCGAGGACCGCGATTTTCGTGCCCTGCTCGAGTTGCGGGTTGCGCAGCGTCGCGCGCAGCTCCGGCACGTCGTGGACCGCGGCCGCGAAGTCGGCGATGTCCTCGCTGACCCTCTGCAGCCGGCCCGCGTCCTTGGCGGCTTCGAAGAGCGCCTCTGCGTAGGTGCGGTGGAGGACGGCTATGTGCGCGTCTCCTCGAGGGCCGAGAAGTCGAGCTCCTTGATCGCGTCCTCGATCAGCCGCCGGTGGTCGGCGTCGTCGAGCACCTTGCCCGTGACCTTCGCTGTCGCGACCAGTGTCAGGTCCGCGACCTCGGCGCGGATCTGCTCGAGCGCGCGATGCGTCTCGGCCTCGATCTGCCGCTTCGTTTCCTCCAGGCGACGCTGCCGGTCGGCCTCGGTCTCCTCCTTGACGCGCTGGCGCTGCGAGTCGGCGACGCGGCGCGCCTCGGAGAGGATCTCCTCGGCCTGCCCGCGCGCCTGCCCGATCAGCGAGCGGTGCTCGTCGAGCAGCTTGCGCGCCTCGCCGCGGGCCTCGTCGGCTTCGTCCAGCGAGCGCCGGATGCGGTCGCGCCGCTCGTCGATGGCCGTCTGGATGCGCGTGAACGCGACGCGCTTGAGCACCCAGAACGTGATCGCGAAGCAGACGATGGTCCACACCATCAGGCCCAGGCGGACCTGGATCAGCGGATTGGACGCGACGAGACCGTGCATCAAACGAGGACGTACGCCAGGATCGAGCCGAGCAGGCCGTAGAAGACGACGGCCTCGGTGAGCGCGAAGCCGAGCCACTGGATGCCCTGCAGCTCGCCGCGCAGCTCGGGCTGACGCGCGACCGACTGGATCATCGAGCCGAAGATGTTGCCGATGCCGACGCCGGCGCCGAGCGCGCCGAGACCGACGCCGAGGGCGAGACCGATGGCCTTGCCGGCCTTCGTGACATCGCCCGTCGTTGCGAGAAGCGTGTGCACAACAGCCTCCTTAATGTTCTGGCTCGATCGCCGAGCCGATGTAGATGGCGGACAGTGCGGCGAAGATAAACGCCTGGATGCCGACGACGATCACGACCTCGAAGATGTAGAAGATCGTCGCGGGGATCAGCACGGGCAAGAGCTTCAGCGACTGGAAGATGAAGATCAGCCCGAGGAACGTGAGGATCAGGATGTGGCCCGCGAGCATGTTCGCGAAGAGCCGGACGCTCAGCGAGATCAGCCGCATGAACTGGCCGAGGATCTCGAGCGGCACGATCAGGATCAGCAGGCCCTTCGGCGCCTCAGGGATCCAGCTCTTGAAGTACCGCACCGGGCCGTTCCAGCGGATCCCCTCGAAGTGCGTGAAGACGAAGGTGACGAGCGCCAGTGCGAGCGTGACCGAAAGAGAGCTCGTCGCGGCGTAGATGCCCCAGGTCGGGACGCCGTGGTACGTCTCCCCCGTGATCGGCAGGGGAATGAAGCCGAGCAGGTTGACGACGAAGATGAACAGCAGCAACGTCGCGACGTACGGGAACCAGCGCCCGATCGCCTTCGAGGGCAGGCCCTGCTCCGCGACCTGCGTCTGCGCGACCTCGTAGATCGACTCGCCGATCGTCTGTCGCGCGCCGGGACGGTCGCTCAGTCGAAAGCGCATCAAGAAGATCCCGAGCAGGATCGTCACCACCGTGCCGAGCATCAGGTACACGACGGCCTTCGTGATCGAGAGATCGAGCGGGCCGAGGTGGATCGGGACCCACGGGTGCTGCTCGAACTCCTTCGTCGGGTCGAACGTGCCGCGGGCGAACGCCGTCGACGGGAAGGCGAGCGCGACCAGCGCGACCGTCAGCAGCCGCCTCACCGCGTGCCGCCACTGAAGTACGTCGTCAGCGAGAGGCCGAGCTCGAACGTGTACGCGAGCGCGTACGTCACGACCGCCGCGACGGCGACGTGCGGATGCGATGCGGCCGTCGCGACGAGCACGGCCAGCAACACGATTGCCTTGAAGAAAACGCCGAATGCCTGCACAGCTGAGCCCGCGACATTAGCCGTGGGCCTGCGCACGCGCGCCAGCACGAAGTCGAGGCCGTGCACGAAGACCCAGAGGACCGCTGCGAGCGCCCAGCCCGACACCGGCCAGCCGAGGAGCAGGAACACAGGCAGCGCGGCGAGGATCAGGAGAGCGCCGCCAAGCGCCGGCAGCGCGTGCCCCGGCTCGGGCCGCGGAGTCGAGAAGAGACCGCCGACCGCCATCAGACGTTGTAGCGCTTGTAGACCGTGAAGACCCCGAGCGGGATCCCGACGACGGCGCCGATGAGAGCGCCGATCCCGGCGCCGCCGGCCAGCCACCCGACCAGAACGCCGGCCGCGATCGCGGCCAGGAGGATTCCTAGGAGAAGGCCTCCCGCCCCGGCGGGTTCGAACGGGCGGCGCGCAGAGGGCTCCATTCGCCCCGAGCATACCAACTTTGTGACACCGCGAAGCCGCTATTCAGGCCGAAATCAAGCGACTTTGTTGCGCTGAGCCCGCGCCTGCTCCTCACGCCGCCCGCGGCACCGCTTGCGGTGCCGCTTAAGAGGGTCGCGGGCTTTGCCCGCGACCCGTTAACCCCGATCACGCCGAGCGCCGAACCTCCCGAGCCCTTTCCTCACGCCGCCGGATGATCGGGTTCGCGAGCTTCACGATCTCGAGCAGGTAGACCATGTACACCGAGGCGGTGAGCGCGACGAGCCCGATCGCGCCCACGATCGCGGTCCGCCAGGGGTGCCAGTCGCCGTGCTGATGCGGCTTGATGAACCGGAGCGAGAGCGCCGTGGCGGCGAGCGTCCCGCACCACAGCCAGATGTAGGTTGCGGCGCGCCGCTGCGAGAAGCCGATGTTCACGAAGCGGTGGTGGAGGTGCGTGCGGTCGGCGGCGTAGACCGGCTGGCGGTACTTCAGCCGCTTCGCGACGACGAACGACGTGTCGAGGATCGGCACCGCGAGCACGAGCAGCGGGAAGAAGAGCGTGACGACCGACGCCGTCTTGAGCAGACCCTGCAGTGGAATCGTCGCTAAGACGAAGCCGAGCAGGAGCGCGCCGGAGTCGCCCATGAAGATCCGTGCCGGGTAGACGTTGTGGCGCAGGAAGCCGAGGCACGCGCCGAGGACGATCGCCGAGAGGATGGCGGCGTTGATCTCCGGCCGCGTCAGCGAGAGCGCGATCAGCGTGAACGTGAACGCCGAGATCGCCGAGACGCCTGCTGCGAGGCCGTCGAGCCCGTCGAGGAAGTTGACCATGTTCATGATCGCGACGATCCACAAAACGGAGACCGGCATCCCCAGCCACTTCGGCAGCGTGTGGATCCCGACGATCGGAAACGTGAAGCGGTGGACCCAGATGCCGAAGCCGACCGGGATCGCGGCTGCGGCGACCTGCCCTCCGAGCTTCTCCCACCAGCGGAGGCCGCGGAAGTCGTCGACGGCGCCGACGGTCGTCGCGACGGCCGCGCCGAGCAGCAGGCCGCGCGTCTCGCGCGAGAGGTCGAGGAACGCCAGCGCCGGCACGAAGATCCCGAAGAAGAGCGCGAGGCCGCCGAGCCGCGGCACGGTGCTGCGGTTGAGCCGCCGGCCCTCCGGCCGGTCGACGACGCCGAGCAGCCGCGCCATGCCGCCGACCGCCGGCGTCAGCAGCACGACGATCGCCGCGGCGAGCAGCGCACCCCAGACGATCTGCAGATGGTCCGCGAGTGTGTGCAGCATCAGCGCCACACCAGCGCGAGGACGATCGCGGCGACGAGCAATCCGAAGAAGACGGTGGCGACGATTGTGCCGGCGCGCGCCCAGCGCAGCCAGTCGTCCTCCGGCTCGACCTCGCTCCAGCGCTGCCAGCGGCGCGCGCGGAGACTACTTCGTGCCATAGAGGCGGTCGCCGGCGTCGCCGAGACCGGGAACGATGAAGCCGCGCTCGTTGAGGCCGCGGTCGATCGCAGCGACGACGATCTGCACGTCGGGATGGTCGCGGTGGATCCGCTCGATCCCCTCGGGCGCGGCGATGATCGCGATCAGGCGCACCGACGTCGCACCGGCCTTCTTCACCGTCTCGATCGCAGCCGCGGTCGAGTTCCCGGTCGCGAGCATCGGATCGAGCAGGATCACGTCCCGGTCGGCGACGTCCGCCGGGAGCTTCGCGTAGTACTCGATCGGCTGCAGCGTCTCCTCGTCGCGGTACATCCCGATGAAGCCGACGCGCGCGCTCGAGATCAGCGAGAGCACGCCGTCGAGCATGCCGACGCCTGCGCGCAAGATCGGGCAGACGGCGACCTTCTTGCCGCTGATGCGCGGGAAGAGGCCCACCTCGAGCGGCGTCTCCACCTCCACATCCTCGGTCGGCATGTCCTTCGTCGCCTCGTACGTGAGCAGCAGCGTCAGCTCGTTGACGAGCTTGCGGAAGTGCACGGTCGGCGTGTCCTTGTCGCGCAGGTACGCGAGCTTGTGCTGGACGAGCGGATGCCGAACCTCGATGACGGCTCCCGTGCGCGCCGCGACCACGCTCACTGCGTCACGTAGGTCGTCCAGCCGCGGAAGCCCGGATAGAGCGGATGCTCGTCACAGAGCTTCTCGACGCGGCCGCGCAGCGCCGCGACGTCGGGCGAGTCGCCGAGCGACTCGACGATGACGCGGCCGATCTCTCGGAAGCTCTCGTCGTCCATGCCACGCATCGTCGCCGCGGGCGTGCCGATGCGGACGCCGCTCGCCACCGTCGGCGGACGCTCGTCGAAGGGAACGGTGTTGCGGTTCACGGTCAGCTTCACGTCGTGCAGCCGCTCTTCCGCGGCCTTGCCCGTCCACTCGGTGCGGCGCAGGTCGAGCTGCAGCAGATGGGTGTCGGTGCCGCCGGTGAGAACGTCGAGCCCGCCGTCGATCAGTGTCTCCGAGAGCGTGTCGGCGTTGCGGCGAACCTGCGTCTGGTAGTCGCGGAACGCGTCGGTGCCGGCGATCTTGAAGCACGCTGCCTTCGCCGCGATCGTGTGCTCGAGCGGGCCGCCTTGCATGCCCGGGAAGACGGCGCGGTCGACGGCCTGCGCGTACTCGCCGCGGCAGAGCACGAAGCCGGCGCGCGGCCCCGCCAGCGTCTTGTGCGTCGTCGAGGTGACGAAGTCGCAATGCTCGACGGGATTCGGATGGAGCCCGGCGGCGACCAAACCGGCGAAGTGAGCCATGTCGCACAGCAGCAGTGCGCCCACCTCGTCCGCAATCTCCCTGAACTTCGCGGTGTCCACCGTGCGCGGGTACGCCGATCCGCCGCACACGATCAGGCGCGGGCGTGCCTCGCGCGCCTTTTCGAGCACCTCGTCGTAGTCGACGACGTTCGTCTCGCGCGAAACGCCGTAGTGAGCGATGGTGTAGAGCTTCCCCGAGAAGTTGACCTTGAGCCCGTGCGTGAGGTGGCCGCCGTGCGCGAGCTCGAGCGACAGGATCGTGTCGCCCGGTTGCAGCACGGCCATGTACACCGCCATGTTCGTCTGTGCCCCCGCGTGCGGCTGCACGTTCGCATGCTCGGCGCCGAAGAGCTCCTTCGCGCGGTCGATCGCGAGCTGCTCGATCTGGTCGACGATCTCGCAGCCGCCGTAGTAGCGCTTGCCCGGATAACCCTCGGCGTACTTGTTCGTCGGCGTCGACCCGATCGCTTCCAGCACCGACGGCCACGTGAAGTTCTCCGATGCGATCAGCTCGATCTGTCCCCGCTGGCGGTCGAGCTCCTGCCGGAGGAGGTCGGCAATCTCCGGGTCGACCTGCTGCAGGCCGGCCGTTGTCAGCTGCTGGAAGGTCTGCTGCGCAGCGACGGCCATCAGCTGGATCGTACTGGCGCCTGCAGTCGTCGGAGAATCTCGGCCGCCGGCACCGCGCCCTCGCGCAGGATGCGTGGTTCGGGGCCGGTCAGGTCGACGACGGTGGACGGCGTGCCGGGCACCTCGCCGCCGTCGAGCAGCGCGGCGGCGCCGGCGCGGATCTCCGCCGGGACGTCCTCGAGCCGGCGCGGGTCCGTGCCGCCGGGGTGGTTCGCGCTCGTGGCCACGACGACGCCGAGCTGCTGCACGACAGCGTGCGTGGCGCGCGGCAGCTCGGGGACGCGCACGCCGAGTGCGTCGGGGTTCGTGCCGGTCAGCCAGGCGAACCGGTGCTGCGGGTTCGCGACGACGAGGGTGAGCGGGCCTGGTAGAAGCGCGCGCGCCCCGCGCGGGAGCTCCGGGAACAGCTCGGTCAGCCGTCCGACGTCCGCCGCGACGAGCGCGGTCGGTTGCGCGACCGGGCGGCCCTTGAGCTCGTAGAGCCTTCGCGTCGAGCGCTCGTCGTGCGGTTCCGCCGCCAGCCCGTAGACGGTGTCGAACGGCATCACGACCGGCAGTCCCGCGCGGAGAGCCTCGGCCGGAGTCATCGTCGTCCCTCGACGACGCGCGGCTTGCCGGCCAGGTCGGGCGTCACTCGCACGTCGGTGTACCCGAGGGACTCGAGCGTTGCAGCCACGGCTCGTGCCTGGCACTCGTGCGTCTCGAGGACGAGGTGTCGCGTCTTCGCGATGCGCGCAAGTCGCTCGTGCAGGCCGGTGCCGACGAGCGCGGAGCGCGGCTCCCACTCGCGGATCTCCGGTTGCAGGGTCTCCCATTCGCCTGGCGTGACGTAGGGCGGATTGGAGACGACAAGGTCCCAGCCTTCGGCGGCGACGTCGAAGCCGCCCGGCCGCATGTCGACCTCGAAGTGGAGCCGCTCTGCGTTCTCGCGCGCAAGCGCGACGGCCTCCCCCGACGTGTCGACGCCTGTGACGCGCGCGCCGGGGTGCTCGTCGGCGATCGCCAGCGCGATCGCGCCGGAGCCCGTGCCGACGTCGAGCACGCGCGGCGCGGCCTCGTGGCGCAGGAGCTCGAGGCAGCGCTCGACGACGATCTCCGTTTCGGGTCGCGGCACGAGCGCGCGCGCGTCGGTCTTCAGCACCAGTCGGCGGAATCCCCACTCGCCCAACACGTAGGCGAGCGGCTCGCGCTTGACGCGCCGTCCCAACAGGGCATGCCACGTGCCTGGCACCAGTTCGCCGCCCCGCGTAGACACGCCGCTTCGGGACGTGCCCAGCACGTGCGCGAGCAGCAGCTCGGCATCGACGCGCGGTGTGTCGACGCCCGCCGCCGCGAGCTCTCGCTCCGC
>JBJMJR010000054.1:0-13183 GCA_045806245.1 Gaiellaceae bacterium
GGTGTCTTGTACGACACGGAGGCCCGGGGCGGCGTCATCTGGCACGTCGCGGTTCATCCGGACTTCCGGCGGCGCGGAATCGCGACTGCGCTGGTGGAGAAAGCCCTCGAGCTCGCGCGGGAGGCAGGGCTCGAGGTCGTGCAGGCGTGGACGCGCGACGACGCTTGGGTGCACGCCTGGTACGAGTCCTGCGGTTTCGTGCAGCGCTACTCGTACCTCCACGTGTACATGCAGCCGGACGAGGCACGGGAGGAGGTCGTGCTCCGCACGGAGGGCCTGAGGCCGGTGCTGGCCTTCGCGCACTACACGGGCGACGCGCGCGAGGAGGTGCGCCGCCGTTTCCGGCGCGTCCACGACGACGTGCTCTACGAGCGGAAGCTCTAGCCGCCGAGCGGGAAGCGCTCGCGCTCGCGCCAGCGGCGGGGCTCGAATTCCTCCAACAGGGCCACGTCTCGTGCCTGGCACCGGACGGGGAGGTACGGGGCGACGCGCCGCTCGATCTCGCCGCGGACGGCTGCAGCGTCGACGTCCTCGCCGAGCGTTGCATGCGGGACCACCTCGTCGTGGATGCCGCCGTACGGCGGGAACTCCGGGAAGCGGGCGAACAGCGCGCGCATGCAGGCGCGCAGCTCCTGATCGGGCTCCGGGACCGCGTAGACGACGGTCGGCCACGCGGCGATGCGCGTCAGCTCGAAATCGAACGGCGCCACCTCGGCGAAGAACGCGCGTGTCTGTACGAGCAACGCATCGCTGAGCTCGTTGCGCGGAGCGAATGGATACAGCAGCGTGACGTGAAACGGGATGCCCTCGGCGAACGTCTCGACGGCGTAGTCGCGCCGCACCTCGTCGATCGCACCGGAGCCATCGAGCGCCAGTACAAGAGCCGTGCTCAGGGGTACGACCGCGTCACCTCCTTCAGTCCGGCCCGCGTCGACCAGCGCGTCATCGTCAGCTCTCCGCGCTCGAGTGCCCACGCGACCGCTGCCGCTTCTTCGACCTGCATCGTGTAGACACGCGCGACGTCGCCGGCGTGCGAGAGCCACCAGGCATCGGACCGGAGCTCGCGCACACTGTCGTCGACCTCGGTCACCCTTCCGTAGAGCTTGAACTCCGTCTCGCCGGCGTCCGGGTCCGAGATCGAGCTGTGGAGGGCGCAGCGCGCGTCTCGTTCGAGGTCACGCGCCTTCGCCGACCGAGCCATCGCGCCGAGCAGCAGGTGCTGGCCCGCGAAGAACGGCTCGATCGGACTGATCCGCGGCGAGCCGTCGGCGCGGATCGTTCCGAGCAGCGCGATGCGCGTCGCCTCGAGGCGAGCCCTGGCCGCACCGGCCAGCGCCGGCGCAGCGCGCTCGAAGTCGCTCCAGATCATGCGCTCGCACTGCAGTATCCCCGCGTGCGCCCGTCGCTGACCGTCGTCGGCTCGATCAACCTCGACCTCGTGGCGAAGGTGGAGCGCCTGCCGCGCGCGGGGGAGACCCTCAGCGGCGCGACGCTCGACCGCATCCCCGGCGGCAAGGGCGCGAATCAGGCCGTCGCCGCCGCGCGGCTCGGCGCGGAGGTGCGCATGATCGGTTGCGTCGGCCCGGACGCCAACGCGGGCGACGCGCTGCTCGGGTTGTGTGAGGCCGGCGTCGAGCTCGCCGTCCGCGACGTCGATGCTCCGACGGGCATCGCGATCATCCTCGTCGCCGACGACGGCGAGAACCAGATCGTCGTCATCCCCGGGGCAAACGCCGAGGTCGGCGGCTTCGCGTCACCGGGCAGCGTGCTCTGCCAGCTGGAGATTCCGGATGCCGCCGTCCGCGAGGCACGCGCGCAGGCGGACTGGCTCTGCATCAACGCAGCGCCCGCGCGACCGCTCGCCGTCGACGCGGACCTCGTGGTCGCGAACCGCTATGAGGCGGAGGTCATCGGCGACCAGCCGCTCCTGGCACTCACGCTCGGGGAGGAGGGCGCCGTCCTGCTCGAGCAGGGCCGCGAGGTCGCGCGCGCGGCGCCGCCGCTCGTCGAGGCGGTCGACGGGACCGCGGCCGGCGACGCCTTCACAGCGTGCCTCGTCGTTTCGCTGCTCGAAGAGCGCGACCGCGAGGAGGCGCTGCGGCGCGCGTGCGCGGCCGGCGCGATCGCGGCCTCGCGCTTCGGCGCGCAGCCTTCACTGCCGACTGCCGGCGAGGTAGACGAGATACTCCGAGCGTGAGCGCAACAAAGATCCTGCTCGACTGCGACCCGGGCCACGACGACGCAATCGCGCTGCTGCTCGCACTCGCGTCGCCCGAGCTGGAGCTGCTCGGCGTGACGACGGTCGCGGGCAACCAGACGCTCGACAAGACGACCGCGAATGCGGTCCGGCTGCTCGAGTTCGCCGGCCGCGACGAGATCCCCGTGGCAGCCGGTGCCGACCGGCCGCTCGTGCGCGAGCAGTACGTCGCCTCATACGTCCACGGCGAGACGGGTCTCGACGGCCCTGACCTGCCGCCGCCGCAGGGCTCGCCGCTCGAGCGGCACGCAGTCGACTTCCTGGCCGACCAGATCCGCGAGACCGGCGGCAAGGTCACTCTCGTCCCGACCGGGCCGCTGACGAACGTGGCCTTGCTGCTCGCGCTCCATCCGGAGGCGCGGCCGGAACGCATTGTCCTGATGGGCGGCGCGATTGCCGAGGGCAACGTCACGCCCGCAGCCGAGTTCAACATCTGGGCCGACCCGGAAGCCGCCGCGCGCGTGTTCGCGAGCGGCATCCACGTGACGATGGTCGGGCTCGACGTCACGCACAAGGCGCTCTTCACCGCCGCGCACATCGATCGCCTCACCGGTCGCGTCGGCGGCATCGTCGCGGAGCTGCTCGAGTTCTACGGACACTTCCACAAGGAGGTGTACGACTTCGACGGCTCGCCGATCCACGATGCGGTCGCCGTCGCGCACGTCATTCGCGACGACCTCGTCAAGACCGAGCACCTGAACACCGAGATCGACGTCGAGTCGGAGCTCTGCCGCGGCCGCACGGTCGTCGACGTGTGGCGTCGCAGCGGCCGTGAGCCCAACTCGCACGTCGGCGTGGACATCGACGCCGACGGCTTCCTCGACCTGCTCGTCGAGCGGCTGAACTCGCTTCAGTGACCCTCGTCTTCGCCGCGATTGCGCCGCACGGGACGCTGCCCGAGGCGCCGGTCCTGGGCGCCGACGCGACGCATGCGGCGCTCGCAACGCTCGGCGAGCGCTTCGACGCCGCGCGCCCCGAGGTGACGATCGTGTTGACGCCGCACAACGTGCACGTCGAGGGACACTTCGCCGTCGTCGTCGCCGGCACCATCGCAGGCTCGCTCGCCGAGTTCGACGCGCCGAGTGTGCACCTCTCCGTTCCGGTCGACATCGGGCTTGCGCTGGAGTGCGTCGTCGCCCTCCACGACGAGGGGATCCCGGCCGTCGCCGCCAGCTTCGGCGGCAATGATCCGACGGGGGCGACCGCGCCGATGGACTGGGGAGTGCTGATCCCGCTCTGGGCGATGGGCGGCCGCGCGGAGCCGCCCGTTCCGGTCGTGGTCGTCAGCCCGGCGCGCGACCGTCCGCCCGAAGAGCACGTCCGTGCCGGGCGGGCGCTGGCGCGGGCAGCGGCGGAGTCGGGCAAGCGCGTGGCGCTGATCGCGAGCGCCGATCATGGGCATGCCCACGACGCGGCCGGCCCGTACGGGTTCGACCCGGCTGCGGCCGAGTACGACCGGCAGGTGGTCGAGCTCGTCCGCGAGGACCGCCTGGCCGCGCTGCTCGACTTCGACCCGGCCTTCGTCGCCGCCGCGAAGGCCGACAGCTGGTGGCAGCTCCTGATGCTGCACGGGGCGCTCGGCGACGGGTGGCGGGGCGCGTTTCTGAGTTACGAAGCATCAACCTATTTCGGGATGCTTTGTGCCGCCTATGCGCCTAATTAAAGACGTGGGCTACCCGGGCCGAAAGCAGCCTGGTAATGCCTGTCAGTGGAGACATGCGGCTGCGGCAACTCATACTTGCGCTCATCGCGCTGGCCGGAATCTGGGTCGGCGTCGTCATGCAGCGCAGCCACCACGGTCACGCCGCCGCCGCGTTCACCGCTGGACCGACGCCGCCTGACTTTCCGGCCCCTGCCGCACCGAAGCTCGTACACGTCCCCGGGCTGAGCCGGCCCGCCTCGGCGGTGCCGATCGCGGTGAAGATCGCGGCCCGGCCGTACGTCCACGCACCCGGCGGCGTAGCCGCAAAACCGGTGCGCGCGCGGCACGTCCACGCAAGGCCGAAGCCTGCGTCCCACCCGACCGCCGTCGAAGCCGCACCGGAGGACGACTCGCGCAACTACGCCGACACACCGCCGCCGCCGCTCGACCCGTTGGAGATCACCAACGTGCAGGTGAGCGCATTGACCTCGTCGAGCGCACGCGTCACGTGGGAGACGAACATCCCGACGCTCGAGCAGACGGCCTTCGGCCTCGACGCTCCGACCGTGTGGACGGCGCCGAGCTCCGCGGTGCGGATCGACCACGTCAGCGACATCACCGGACTCGAATACTCGACGACGTACACCGCTTATCTGCACGCCGTCGACGAATGGAACCGCGCGCAGACTGCGAGCGTCACGTTCACGACAGGCCCGATGCTCGACCAGAGCAACGCGCGCACGGCAGGGAGCTCGATCTTCGTCGACGACCGTCCCTTCTTTCCGACCGCCGTCTGGGCCCAGTGCTCGGACATGTTCAACAGCAACATCAACGACGGCATCAACCTCTTCATGGGCGACGGCTGCAAGGGCGACACGGGCCTGCCGGCGCGACTTGCAGGCCGCGCGTACTCGATCGTCGACTCGGAGAACGCCAACGCCACCGGCCGCGGCGTGATCGGCTGGTACTTCCCGGACGAGTGGGATGCGTCGCTGAAGAGCGACGTGAAGCGCGCCGACCTCGAGCAGGACATCCCGTCGCCGCGCCCCGGCCGAATCAGCTTCCTGACGCTGACGAACCACTTCTACAGCAAGGCCGCGCCGCTGCCGGAGGGCAAGGGGATGTACCCGGTGCTGTTCCAGATTCCCGACGTGCTCGGCTTCGACCTCTATCCGCTGCAGGTCTGGTGCCGGCCGGCATTCGGCGACGTGTTCGACGCACAGTCGGAGCTGCGGAGCCTCTCCAACGGCAAGCCCACCTTCCAGTGGATCGAGGTCGGGCGAATGGAGCAGCCGTGCCGCACGCACTCGGAGCTCGACCCGACACCGGACACCGTCCGCGCCGAGACGTGGCTCTCGATCGCCGGCGGCGCCGACGCGGTCGGCTACTTCCCGAACCACTGGTCCGGCCAGATCGGCGCCGAGATCACGAGCACCGACAGGCAGATCAAGGCGCTGACGCAGGCGCTGCTCGCGCCGATCGCCAATGCGAGCTCTGACAACGGCACCGTTCGCGTGTCTGCCCGGTCGCTCAACGGCGCGCTCTACGTGATCGCGGTGAACACGAGCTCCTCGACCGTGACGGCCAGGGTCAACGTCGACGGGATCGCCGGGCGCTCGGCGGCCGTGCTCGGAAGCAGTGGGCCGGCCGTGGCTGCCGACGACCATGGCTTCTCGGACACGTTCGGGCCGCTCGACGCGCGTGTGTACGTCATTCCTCCGGCCGGCTGGTAGACCACACCAAAGCTGGAGCGTAAGCCGGGCGAAGCGGGCTTACGCGCAAGCGGACTGATGCGAGTCGGCCACGCGAAGCATGGCCGAGCCGCACGGGAGTGGACAAACGCCCCACGACAAGGAGCGCGCGGGCTGTGCCCGCGCGCGTTTGCCCGCGTAGCGGCGTACAAGGAAGCGCTATGCGCGCGGCGAAGTCGCGCGCATGGCGAAGAGAAAGAAGCGGCCATTGCGGCCGCGCGTGCCTTCGCGCGTCAAGAAACGGACACGCAAGGGTGGGAAGGTCCGGAGCGAGCAGCATCACGAGCTGATCGGGCTCGGGCTGCTCGCGCTCGGCGCGTTCTTGAGCTCGATCCTCTATCTCGGGTGGAGCGGCGGGATGGTCGGCGGGGCGATCGCCGACGGGTTCACCGGCACCTTCGGCGCCGCGGCATATGTGGCCCCGGTCGCGTGCCTCGCCGTCGGCGGGTTGATGGTGGCCCGCAGCGAGCTGGTCGACGTCCGTCCGTTCCGAACGGGCTTGCTCGTCACGGCGTTCGGGCTGCTGACAGCACTCGGCGACGGCCACGGCGGCGCGCTGGGACGCGGGCTCGCCAAGCTTTTCGGCCTGCTCGTCGGCTCGACGGGGACGACGATCATCGGTGTCCTGGCGCTGGTCGTCGGGACCCTGCTCCTCTCGGGCGCATCGGCAGGTGCGCTCGTCCGCCGATCCGGCCACGCGGTCCGGCGCGCGCACACGCGTGCGCGTCGCGCGCTGCCGACCGAGCTACCGCTCCAGCCGGCGCCGGTGATCCCGATCAGAACCGCCGTCGACCCGCCGGTGGACGCGGTGCACGACTTTCCCGACGTCGTGGGGGAGAACCAGCCGTCACCGCTGCTGATCGAACCGCACTCGACCGAGGATCCGGACCAACCGTCGCTGTTCGACGTGGGGCCGTCCGAGCATCCCGAGTACCAGCTCCCGGATCGCGACATCCTGCGCCGCGCGCCCGCGGCGAACGAGCTCTCGTCCGACGTCGCCGAGCGGACCGCGGCAGCCCTCGTCCAGACGCTTGCACATTTCGGCGTGCAGGCCACGATCTCCGGCCAGATCTCGGGCCCCCGCGTGACCCGATACGAACTGCAGCTCGCGCCGGGAACGAAGGTCTCGAAGGTCGCCGCGCTGAAGGACGACCTCTCGTACGCGCTCGCGACGACCGAGATCCGCATCCTCGCCCCGATTCCGGGCAAGCAGGCGGTCGGCGTCGAGGTCCCGAACCTCTCGCCGAACCTCGTCACGCTCGGCGACATCTTCGACGACCTGCCGGCGACGGCGAGCCCACTGGCCGTCTGGCTGGGCAAGGACATCTCCGGCACCGCCGTCTGGACCGACCTCGCGCGCATGCCGCATCTCTTGATCGCGGGCACGACCGGCTCCGGTAAGTCCGGCTGCATCAACACGCTGCTCACGTCGGTGCTCCTGCGCTCGACGCCGGACGACGTCCGCATGATCCTGATCGACCCGAAGCGGATCGAGCTCGGCTTCTACGAGTCGATCCCGCATCTGCTGACGCCCGTCGTCTCGAGCCCGAAGCAGGCGGCCGCGGCGCTGACGAACGTCGTCGCCGAGATGGAGCGCCGCTACGAGAAGCTCTCCGTCGTACGCGCGCGCAACCTCGCCGAGGCGAACCGCACGCTGCGCCAGCGCGGGGAGCAGACGTTGCCGTACCTGCTCGTCGTGATCGACGAGCTCGCCGACCTGATGATGATCTCGCCGCAGGCCGTGGAAGACGCCGTCATCCGCCTCGCGCAGAAGTCACGCGCGGTCGGCATCCACCTCGTGCTCGCGACGCAGCGGCCGTCGGTCGACGTGATCACAGGGATGATCAAGGCGAACGTCCCGTCGCGAATCGCGTTCGCCGTGTCGTCGCAGACGGATTCGCGCGTCATCCTCGACCAGGCCGGCGCCGAGAGCCTGCTCGGCCAGGGCGACATGCTGTTCAAGCCGCTCGGAACCTCACGCCTGCAGCGTGTGCAGGGCGCGTACGTGTCCGAAGAGGAGATCGCGCTCGTCGTCGACCAGTGCCGCCACCAGCGCGAGCAGGAGCTGGACGAGTCGCTGCTCGAGCTGCCGGAGGTCTTCGCGGAGGACGTGGATGCGGACGATGGCGAGTTCGACCCCGACGAGGATCCGCTGCTCGACAAGGCGATCGAGATCGTGACGCAGACGCAGACCGCGTCCGTCTCGCTGCTGCAGCGGCGCCTGCGCGTCGGCTACACGCGCGCGGGCCGGCTGATCGACATGCTCGAGCGGCGCGGGATCATCTCCGGCTACGAAGGCTCCAAGCCGAGGCGCGTGCTCGTGTCCGAGTCGGAGCAGATCGTCTCGTAAGACATGTCCCAGGGACTGCCCCTGGGACATGTCCGTCACGTCCGCGCGAGCTCGAGGGCTTGCAGGCCCCAAATGACGAATGCGCCCGTGCGCCGGGGCTCAGCGGCGAGCGAAAAGTCCGGCCAGTAACGGCGTAGCGCGTCGAGGCTGGCCTCCAGCTCCACACGCGCGAGCGGCGCGCCAATGCAGACGTGGATTCCGCCGCCGAAGCCGATGTGCTGCAGCGCGTTCTCCCGTCCGATGTCGAACTCGTCCGGCCGCTCGAAGACGCGCGGGTCGCGGTTCGCGGACCCGAACAGCAGGGCGACCTTGTCGCCTCTAGGGATCGACTGGTCGCCGACGGCGAAGTCGTCAGCCAGCACCCAGCGCTCGAACAGCTGCAGCGGCGGGTCGTAGCGGATCATCTCCTCGCCGGCAGCGGACGCCGCGACCTCGCCGTCGACGACCTGCCGCCACTGTTGCGGGTGCTGTGCGAACGCGAGCATGCCGTTGCCGAGCGTGTTCACGCTCGCCTCATGCCCTGCGTTCAGCAGCACGATCACGGTGCTCACGATCTCGTCGTCGGACAACCGTCCGCCGTCGACGCGCGCTTCGACGAGCGCACTGACCATGTCGTCCTGTGGGTGCGCGCGGCGCTCGGCGATCAGTGCACGCACGTACTCCTGGAACTCCGCTGCGGCCTGGTTCGCCGCGACCGCGTTCTCGTCCGGCACGTCGAACTCGTACATCTTCACCATCCGGTGCGACCAGTCGAGCAGGTCGCGATGGCGGTCGAGCGGCACGCCGAGCATCCGGCAGATCACGGCGATCGAATACGGCTGCGCGTAGTCGTAGAGCAGCTCCATGCGGCCGGCCTCCGCGAGCGGCTCGAGCAGCTGACACGCGAGCACCTGCGCCGGCTCGCGGAGCGCCTCGACGCTCCGGGGTGTGAACGCGGCCGCGACGAGCTTGCGGATGCGCGTGTGGTCGGGCGGCTCGAGCCACAGCAGCGACCAGCGCTCGGTCGCCCAGAACGCGGACCAGCGAGGGTCGAGCTGCGGCACGCCGATCTCCTCCGGCGACATCAGGTGCCGGAAGTTGCGTCCGAGCCGTTTGTCGCGCAGGCAGGCGCGGACGTCGTCGTGCCGCGTCACGAACCAGCGCTCGCGCCGCTCGTCGTAGAAGACGGGAGTCCTCTCGCGAAGCCGGCTGAGGACCGGATATGGATCCTCCAGGAAGCTCGGATCCGAGGGATCGAACGCCCGCTCCATCTTTACAACTATGGCCTAACCATACGGCTGGGGCGCTCGTCTTAGCTGAAAGCGGAGGCGGCAGGCATTAGCATCGCCTCTGACCATTGAGAAGGGTCTCGAGGAGGAGGGAGCATCTCTTGAGCAACAAACGACTGCTGCCGCTTGGGCTGGCAGCCTTGGCCGTAGCGCTCTGCACGGCCGTAGGCTTCGTATCGAGCGGCACTGCGGCACGACGGGCCACGTTCAAAGCGGGGCTCGTGAGCGACGTCGGACGCTTCAACGACAAGGGCTTCAACCAGAACCAGCTGACTGGAATGAAACGAGCGGCGAAGCAGCTGAAGATCCAGTACCGAGCGGTGGAGTCGCGCTCGGCGGCCGACTACCTGCCGAACATGGCATCGCTCGCGCGGGCCGGTTACAACATCGTCATCTCGGCCGGCTTCCTGCTGTCGGATGCGACGGAAGACGTCGCTGATCAGTTCCCGAACACGAAGTTCGCCATCACCGACTTTCCCGTGCAGGCGTTCAAGCGCAAGCACTCGAACGTCGAGGGGCTGACGTATGCGACCAACCAGAACAGCTACCTGATCGGCTGCCTCGCGGCGCATGTCGCGGCCTCACGAGGCAAGAAGAACATCAGCATGGTCGGCGGCCAGAGCATTCCGCCGGTAGTCATCTTCGGCGCCGGCTACAAGGCCGGCGCGCAGCGGTGCGTCAAGGGGACGACCGTCCAGATCCAGTACTCGGAGGACTTCATCGACCAGGCGAAGTGCAAGAACATCGCCGAGAATCAGATCGACGCGGGCTCGCAGGTCGTGTTCAGCGTCGCCGGTCCCTGCGGCCTCGGAGCGCTCGACGCCGCGAAGGAGCGCGGCCGTTGGGGCGTCGGTGTCGACGTCGACCAGTCGTACCTCGGCCCGCACATCCTCACGAGTGCAGTGAAGAGGGTGGACACAGGCATCGTCCTGGCGGTCAAGGGTGCGAAGAGCGGCAAGGGCTTCAAGGCCGGCGGAAATCTCGTCTTCAACCTGAAGAACGGGGGCGTCGCCCTGGGCAAGTTCAGCCCGAAGGCACACCTGAAGAAGGCGTGGCTGACGCAGCTCAACACGCTGAAGAAGCAGATCATCTCCGGCAAGCTCAAGCCGCCGACGACGGTCGGCTAGCCGGACGAGGTTCGACAGAGCGGGCCTTCGGGCCCGCTCTGCTGTTTAATCGCCCGGTGGACGCGGCCCCGGTCCTCGAGCTCCGCGGGATCACGAAGCAGTTCCCGGGCGTGCTCGCCAACGACCACATCGACTTCGACCTGCGCCGCGGCGAGGTGCACGCGCTGCTCGGCGAGAACGGGGCCGGGAAGTCGACGCTGATGAGCATCCTCTACGGCCTCTACACGGCCGACTCGGGGCAGGTCCTGATGGACGGTAAGCCTGTCGAGATCTCCTCGCCGAAGCACGCGATCGAGCTGGGGATCGGGATGGTGCACCAGCACTTCATGCTGATCCCGGTCATGACGGTGTCGGAGAACATCGTCCTCGCGCAGGAGCCGAGGCACGCCGGCGTGCTGCTCGACTACGACGTGGCGTCGAAACGCGTGCGCGAGCTGTCCGAGTCGTTCGGACTCGCGGTCGACCCGAACGCACGCATCCAGGACATCACCGTCGGACAGCAGCAGCGCGTCGAGATCCTGAAGGCGCTGTACCGCGGCGCGGAGATCCTGATCCTCGACGAGCCCACGGCGGTGCTGACGCCGCAGGAGGCCAAGGAGCTGTTCGAGATCATCGACGAGCTGAAGGCGCAGGGGAAGTCGATCGTCTTCATCAGCCACAAGCTGAACGAGGTGCTCGAGATCGCGGACCGCATCAGCGTTCTGCGGCGCGGCAAGCTGATCGAGACGATCCCGCGTACGGGCGCGACCGAGGCGGGCCTCGCGCGCTCGATGGTGGGCCGTGAGGTGCTGCTGCGCGTCGAGAAGACTGCGGCGCAACCCGGCGAGCCGCTGCTCGAGGTCAAAGACCTCCTCGTGCGCGACGACCGAGGGCTCGAGGCCGTTCGCGACGTGAGCTTCGACGTGCGGGCCGGAGAGATCCTCGGGATCGCCGGCGTGGACGGGAACGGCCAGACGGAGCTGATCGACGCGTTGTCCGGGCTTCGCCATCCCGTGTCGGGCAGCATCCGCATCGGTGGGCACGAGCTGAGCCGGGCCACCGCGCGGGATGCGCTCGACGCCGGCGTGGGCCACATTCCCGAGGACCGCCAGCGCCGCGGGCTCGTGCTCGACTTCAACCTCGCGGAGAACCTCGTGCTGCACGACTACGGCCGCGAGCCGTTCTCGAAGCTCGGGTGGATCAATCCGCGTGGCTGGCTCCGGTGGGCGCGCGGGCTCCTGCAGGAGTTCGACGTGCGCGGCGGCGGCCCGACGACGCGCGGGAGCTCGCTCTCGGGCGGCAACCAGCAGAAAGTCGTCATCGCCCGCGAGGTGTCGCGCAACCCCAGCGTGCTGATAGCCGCGCAGCCGACGCGCGGGCTCGACGTCGGCGCAATCGAGTTCGTGCACCGGCGGCTCGTCGAGCAGCGTGACGCCGGCAAGGCCGTGCTGCTCGTGTCGCTCGAACTGGAGGAGATTGTCTCGTTGTCCGACCGGATCCTCGTGCTCTACGAGGGGCGCATCGCCGCTGAGTTCCCGCCTGACGTGAGCGAGGAGGAGATCGGCATCGCCATGGTCGGCGGCGGTAGGAGCGAAGCAGCGTGAGCGAAGCCGCGACGCCTCCGCCGACGCTCGAGACCGACCCGCAGGCGTACGCGCCGGCCGTCTCGGGCTTCTACCAGCGCGCCGGCGGAATCGTCACGCCGCTGATCACGGCGATCTTCGCATTCTTGATGGGCGGGCTCGTCGTCGCCGCGACGGGCCATAACCCGCTGGACGTCTACCGAGCGATCTTCAACGGCGCCGGCCTGAACTGGTTCTTCCAGTTCGGCAACCACCACATCGACATCCCGTTCACGAATCACCACGTGTGGTTCTGGTGGGACACCGACACGAACAAGACGGCGGCGTTCAACTTCACGCAGACGCTGGTCACGACGGCGCCGCTCATCTTCACGGGCCTTGCAGTCGCTTTCGCGTTCCGCTGCGGCCTGTTCAACATCGGCGGCCAGGGCCAGTACATCGTCGGCGCGATCGTGAGCGTCTATGTCGGCTCCCGCTTCGTCGACATGGCACACATCCCGCACGTGCTGCTCGCGATCGTCCTCGCCGCTCTTGCAGGCGCGTGTTGGGCGGCCATCGCCGGCTTCCTCAAGGCGACTGTGGGAGCGCACGAGGTGATCACCACGATCATGCTCAACTGGATCGCCTACTGGGGCGGCAGCTACCTGTTCGGGCGCGGCGGTCCGCTACAGAACCACGTGCAGGTCGCGGTCCCGATCTCCGACGACATCGCGCCCGGCGCAAGGCTCCCGGCGATCTGGGGCAACCCTGCGCTCCAGGCGCTGCACAGCGGAATCTTCATCGCCATCGCAGCCCTGATCGTCTTCTACATCGTCCTCAACCGAACGACGCTCGGATACCAGGTGCGCGCCGTGGGGTTCAACCCGGAGGCGGCACGCTACGGCGGCATCAGTGTCGGCAGGAACTTCGTCACGGCGATGGCGATCTCGGGCCTCTTCGCCGGTCTCGGTGGCGCGATCGACATCCTCGGCTGGCAGTTCCGCCTCGGCGTCCTCGACGTCCAGGTCTCGAACATCGGATTCATCGGGATCGCCGTGGCGCTTCTCGGCAGGAACACCGCCGTGGGGGTCGGCCTGGCCGCGCTGCTGTTCGGCAGTCTCTTCAACGGCGTTTCCTCCCGCAGCATCGACGCGAGCATCTTTCCGGCGACGCTCGCCGGGAATCTCGCGCTCACGATCCAGGCGCTGATCCTGCTCTTCATCGGCGCCGACCTGCTGATCGTCTAC
>JBJMJR010000055.1:0-4883 GCA_045806245.1 Gaiellaceae bacterium
AGCGCACGCGTGACGGACGACAGCTTGTCGCCGCTGAGCGCCTTCGTCCGGATCTGGAAGCTCTTGTACGCGCCGTTCGTCGACGCGCCGCGCCCCTGGATGACGGCGTCCGCGTACCCCTGCGTCTTCATGATCTGCCGCACGTCACCGGTCGTGTGACCGACCGGCGTCTTGAACGCGAGCTGCGTCCCGCCCTTGAAGTCGATGCCGAGGTTGAGGCCGCGGATTCGGAGCGACACAATGCCGAGCACGATCACGATGCCGGAGATCGCGAACCAGAGATACCGCTTCGACATGAAGTCGATCTGCAACCACTTCGCGGTCTGTTGTCCCTGCGCGCCCATGAAGCGCGGGTTGCTGAACCAGCGGAAGCCGGCGAGCAGCCCGAGCATCGCGCGCGTCGCCGCGACGGCGGTGATCAGCGAGATGACCGTGCCGATCAGCAGCATCAGCGCGAAGCCCTTCACCTGTGCCGTTGCGACGGCGAACAGCACGAGCGCGGTGATCGCGGTGACGACGTTCGCGTCGAGAATCGTGTGGAAGCCCTTCGAATATCCGGCCGCGATCGCGGCGCGCACGGACTTCCCGGCGCGCACTTCTTCCTTGATGCGTTCGAACACAACGACGTTCGCGTCGGCGGCCACCCCGATCGTCAGGATCAGGCCCGCGAACCCGGGCAGGGTCAGCGTGACGTTGAACAGCAGGATCGCCGCGTACAGGAAGGCGGCGTAGATCCCGAGGCCGATCACGGCGATCAGCCCGAGGAAGCGGTACAGGAGCAACAGGAAGAGCGCGACGACGAGCAGGCCGACGAGCGCGGCCTTCTTCGCCTGGTTGAGCGAGTCCTTGCCGAGCGTGGCCGACACGTCCGTCCGCTCGGCCGTCGTGAAGGTCACGGGCAGCGCGCCGGTCTGCAGCACGAGCGCGAGTTTCTTCGCGTCGCTGAGCGAGCCGCCGCCCATGTCGATCTGCGCGCCGGTGTCCCCGGGGATGCCGTCGGGGTTCTGCTTGAAGTCGATGTACGGGGCCGACTGGAGCTGGTTGTCGAGCACGATCGCGAAGTGCTGCGCACAGCGCTGGATGTCCTGCTGGGTACTCGCGCCCTGGCACGCGAGCGCCCCGCGCTGCGCCTCCTGGCGCGTGATGTTGTGGAAGATCTTCTTGCCCTTGCCCGTGAACTGCATCAGCACGACGGGCTGGCTCGACTGCGGATCGATGTCGGCGCGCGTGCCCGAGAGCTTCAGGTCGGCCCCGGTCATCTCCGGAATCGGGTTGTTCGGGAAATCGCTCGGGTCGTGGTGCTTCAGGAGGTAGAAGGCCTTCTGCCCGGTGATCTGCTTGGCGCTCAGGCAGTTCCCGGCAGCCGGGTCGCAGCTGACCACGATCGTGTTCTGCGGGACGCGCAGGATCGTCCACTTCTTCGGGAGGTGCTGGTCGAGCCCGCCCTTGGCCGCGGGCTGCTGGACGATCTGGCTCTTGAGCAGCGCCTCACGCGACGGCGCGGGCCCCGCCTTGACGATCTTCTTCGGGTTGAAGAGGTACCACTGCGACGGCGGACCCTTGTCCGCGAGCGCGCGCGTCTCCGGCGCATTCAGCAGGTCGAAGAGGCTGCCGGTCGCGACCGGGAGCTTCTGGAGCCCCGGCGCCAGCGACGGACCGGTCAGGTCCGACTCGAAGTCGTAGAACTGCAGCACCGCCGTCTTCCCGATCAGCTTCGCGGCGGAGGCCGGGTCGTGCACGCCCGCCAGCTGGATCACGATTTGGTTGCTGCCCTGCCTACGGATCTCAGGCTCGGAGACGCCGAGCTTGTCGATCCGGTTCCGCATGATGTCGATCGAGCGGGTGAGGTCGTCGGAGGTCAGCTTGTGCCCCTTCGGCGGGTTCGCCTTGAGCACCACCTCCAACCCGCCCTGCAGGTCGAGCCCGAGGGTCTCCTTCTTGTGCACGGGCGAGCCGGGGATGACCAGCAGCGCCACCCCGGCGAGGGCCGCGAGGATGAACGCGAGCAGCGTGAGATGTCGGCGCCGGTCTGACACGGGCTACGGAAGGGTACCGGGGCTTTCTTCTTCCAGCGGCTGGGCTTCCTCCGGCTCCTCGTCGTCGGAGAGCACGCCGGCGATCGCCCGTTTCGCCATGCGGACCTCGACGCCGTCGGCGATCTCGACGCGGGCCTCGTCGTCCTCCAGCGCCTTGATCGTCCCGTAGAGGCCGCCCGCCGTCACGACCTCCTTGCCCACCGTCAGCGACTCGAGCAGCCGCTGCGATTCGACCTGCCGCCGCCGCTGCGGGCGGATCAGCAGGAACCACATCAAGACGAGGATGACGATGATGAAGATGTAGCCGCCCAAAGGGCCCTCCTACACGGTTGCGGCGGCGAGCCGGCCGAGCGCTTCGGCCTTGAACGCCGTGAAGCGCCCCTGCTCGATCGCCGCGCGTGCGTTCGCGGTCAGTTCCAGCAGGAATCGTAGATTGTGGAGGCTGAGCAGGCGCAGGCCGAGGAGCTCCTGCCGGTTGATCAGGTGCCTGATGTACGCGCGCGTGAAGCGAGCGCAGGTCGGACAGGAGCAGGTTTCGTCGAGCGGACGCGGGTCGCGGGCGAAGGCCGCGTTGCGGAGGTTGAGGCGTCCCTCCCACGTCAGCGCGCTGCCGGTGCGTGCCGTGCGGGTGGGAAGCACGCAGTCGAACATGTCGACGCCGCGCTCGATCACCTCGAGGATGCCCTGCGGATCGCCGATGCCCATGAAGTAGCGCGGCTTCTGCTCGGGCAGCAGCTCGGCGGCCCAGGCCGTCGTCTCGAACATCACCGGCCGCTCCTCGCCGATGGCAAGCCCGCCCAGCGCGTAGCCGTCGAAGTCGAGCTCCGTCAGCTCGGCGATGGAGCGGCGACGCAGGTCGGGATCCGACGCGCCCTGGGCGATCCCGAAGAGCAGCTGGCCCTCTGCGCGCGGTGCGGCGCGCTGGCGCGTCGCCCACAGCGTCGTGCGGCGGACGGCGTCCTCGAGCTCCGCGTGGGACACGTCGACGGGCGCGCAGATGTCGAGGCACATGGCGATGTCGGACCCGAGCTGTGCCTGGCACCGGGCGACGGACTCGGGCGTGAACCGTGCGAGCGCACCGTCGTAGACGGAGCGGAAGGTGACGCCGTCGTCGTCGACCGTCGCGATCGTGTCCCGGAGGGAGAAAACCTGGAAGCCGCCGGAGTCGGTGAGGATCGGGCCGTCCCACCCCATGAAGCTGTGCAGCCCGCCGAGCTCGGCGATCAGATCCTCGCCCGGCCGGAAATGCAGGTGGTAGGTGTTGCCGAGCAGGATCGTCGTTCCGAGCGCACGCAGCTCGTCGGGGTCGACCGTCTTGACAGTCGCCTTCGTCCCGACGGGCATGAAGGCGGGCGTCGGGACGTCGCCGTGCGCGGTGTGCACGACGCCGGCGCGCGCGGTGCCGTCAGTGGCGAGAAGTGTGTACGCGTCGCTCATAGATGCTCATGTCGCGTCCGTCGACGACGAGGTCGCCTCGGTGCTCGAAGCCGAGGCGCTCGTAGTAGGCGCGGATCCCGGGATTGTCGCGCAGGCAGTCGAGCCGCAGGAACTCGCGGCACTCGGCCGCGGCGGTGGCGTCGGCCCACTCGACGATCGCCTGGCCGATGCGCTGGCCGGCGCACGCCCTGCTGACCGCGAGCTTGTGCACGTACACGGCGTCGGCCGGACGGTCGCCCCAGTACATCGGGTCGTCCCGGAGCAGCGTGACGGTCGCGACCGGATCCGTCCCGAGCTCCGCCAGGTACACCTCGCCGCGCTCGATCGCGGCCGCCAGCTCCTCGCGTGGGAACGGGAGCGGCCACTGCTCGTATCCGCGCGCGCCAACCCACACCGTCGCCTCGTCGAGCAACGTGGCCACCGTGTCCACGTCTCGTGCCTGGCACCGGCGGACGTTCACAGCACGAGCATGGCGTCGCCGAACGAGTAGAAGCGGTAGCGCTCGTCGATCGCCAGCCGGTAGAGCCGGCGCGTCTCCTCCACGCCCGCGAACGCCATCACGAGCGCGAGCAGCGTCGAGCGCGGGAGGTGGAAGTTCGTCAGCAGCGCATCGGTCCGTTTGAACTCGAAGCCGGGCGTGATGAACAGGTCCGTCCGGCCCGTCAGCGGCGCGTCGCGCGCGAGCGTCTCGAGCACGCGGACGGTCGTCGTCCCGACGGCGAGCACCCGCGGCGCCGCTTCGATCCGGTGCCAGGCACGAGCGGTGACCGAAAAGGACTCGCCGTGGAGCGGATGCTCGCCGAGGTCGTCGACGGCGACCGGACGGAAGGTGTCGAGCCCGACGTGCAGCGTCACGCGCTCGACGTCGAGCCGCTGGAGCACCTCGTCGGTGAAGTGCAGCCCCGCCGTGGGCGCGGCCGCGGAGCCGGCCTCGTGCGCGTAGACCGTCTGGTAGCGCTCGGGATCGCCGAGCGGCTCGGTGATGTACGGCGGCAGCGGCGTCTCCCCGGCCGGCTCGCCGTGCACGCGCAGGCGCCAGCGTCCCTCGCCGAGATGCTCGAGGAGCTCCACCGACCCGTAGCGGCGGCCCGCACGCAGCCGCCGCGTCGGACGCGCGAGGCCTTCCCAAAGCCCCTCGCCGTCGACCCGCTCGAGCAGCAGCACCTCCCCGCGCGGCTGCTCAATCGGAATCCGCGCGGGCACAACGCGCGTGTCGTTCACGACCGTGAGCGCCTCGCCGAGCACGTCCGGCAGCTCTGCGAACCTCCGATGGTGCACCCGCTCGGACACGCGATCGTAGACCAGCAGGCGCGACTCGTCGCGGCGCGCCACGGGATGCTGCGCGACGAGCTCCGGCGGGAGGTCGTACTCGAGCTCCCTCGTTTTCATCCGGCGCCAACGGTACCCTTG
>JBJMJR010000056.1:0-18532 GCA_045806245.1 Gaiellaceae bacterium
GCCTGCGCGAGTGGTGCGACGCCGACGAGCTGCCTGTCGCCGACGGCGGCGAGGGCACGCTCGCAGCGCTGCATGCGGCGCGCGGGGGAGAGTGGCGGACATACGACGTGCACGACGCGTTCAGGAGACCCCGCCTGGCCAAGGCGCTCTGGCACGGAGACAGCGTCGCGGTCGAGGCGGCGGAGGTCATTCCGCTCGACCCGGCGCGTCTCGATCCGATCGCGGCGTCGTCCCGCGGCCTCGGCGAGCTGATCTCGGCGCTTGGCACGCTACGCGAGCTGCTCGTCTGCCTCGGCGGCACCGCGAATGTCGACGGCGGGGCCGGGATGCTCGACGTCATTCGCGAGCTACCAGCGGCGACGCGGGTCGCGTGCGACGTCGACGTGCCGCTTGCTGATGCGGTGCGCGTCTTCGCCGCACAGAAGGGCGCGACGGCCGAGCACTTCCCCGAGCTCGAGGCTCGCCTGTCGCCGCTCGCGGCCTACGCCGACCTTCCGGGCGCAGGTGCGGCCGGCGGCCTGGGCGCCGCGTTCGCTTCGCTGGGAGCGCAGCTCGTACCCGGAGCGCCGCTGATCCTCGACCTGCTCGGGTTCGATCCAAACCGGTATGACCTGGTGGTCACCGGGGAGGGAACGGTCGACGCCACGACGTTGCGTGGCAAGGCGCCGGGAGAGGTCGCGCGGCGATGCGCTGCGGCAGGCGTGCGCTGCGTCGTGTTCGGGGGCCGGGTGGTCGAACCGGTGCCGAGTGTCGAGACCGTCGTCCTGTCGGGCGACCCCGGTCGTGTGCGGGACGATCTACGCCGGCTTGGTCGACTCTGCGCGCCGGGCTAGCTCTTCGATCTTGCCCTGCGCTGCGTCGAGCTGTCCGACGCACTGCTTGTAGAGCTCCTCGCCGCGCTCCCACAGCTTGATCGCCTCGTCCAGCCCGGCGTCGCCGCGCTCCAGCCGCTCGACGATCTGCTCCAGTTCGCGCTGCGCCTCCTCGAAGGTCACTCGACCCGCGCTCCGAAGCGGCCGTCTGCAACCTCGACGTCGAGCGGCTCACCGGCCGCGACCGCCGCTGCGGAGCGAACGATCTCGTCGCCGCTGCGCACGATCGCGTAGCCGCGTTGCAGCGTCGCCCGAGGTGAGAGCGCGCGTAGCCTGCCCGCGGAATGCTCGATCCGCGCGCGTTTGCGCTCGACCGCGAGCGCGGGCGCACGACGGAGGCGTTCGTGCGCCTGCTCGACGCGTTGGCGGCGGCCGTCGACCACGCCGCGCGCGCCGCGCGCGAGCGCACCGCGCGAGCGCGCGAGCCGGCTCGCCAACTCGGTCGCGTCGGGAACGACCAGCCGCGCTGCTGCGGTCGGCGTCGATGCGCGCGCGTCGGCGGCGAGGTCGCACAACGGAGTGTCCTGCTCATGCCCGACCGCGGACACGACGGGAATGGGGCACGCGGCAATCGCGCGCAGGAGTCGCTCGTCGCTGAACGGGAGCAGATCCTCGAAGCTGCCGCCACCGCGAGTGAGGACGACGACATCGACGTCCGGTGCATCGCAGACGGCGCGGAGCGCATCGATCATCGCGGTCGCGGCGAACGGGCCTTGCACGTACGTCTCGGCGACGACGATGCGCGCCGCAGGAAAACGCGACGTGATCGTCGTCAACACGTCACGCTTCGCCGCCGCGTCGTTGCCGGTCACGAGCCCGATGCGGCGTGGGAGGAACGGCAGCGGCCGCTTGCGCTCGAAGAGCCCCTCGCCGGCCAGCTTCTTCTTCAGGCGTTCCAGAGCTGCAAGGTGGTCGCCGAGGCCGAAGCGCTCGATCGACAGCGCGCGCAGCCGGAAGTCGCCCTTCGCCTCGAACAGCTCCGGCCGGCCGAACACGTGCACGCGCTCGCCGTCCGCGAGGTCGAGGCGCAGCGCGTCGAACCGCGAGCGTGCGATCGTGACGCCGAGGCAGGCGCCGTCGCTCGGATCCTTGAGCGTGAAGAAGACCGACTGCCAGCGCGGGTTGCGACGCAGCTCCGTCACCTCGCCCTCGACCCAGATCGTCGGCAAGCGGCTCAGCCAGTCGGCCACGCCGCGGTTGAACGACGCGACGCTGTAGACCTTCCGGTCGCCGTACTCGATCGCCTCGACCTTCACCCCGGGATCGTACGTCCGGCGCGTGCGCCGGATACGTCACGAATTAGATGAGGATCTCGACCGCGGTCTCGGGAGCGCAGCCCTGGCCCACGAGCTCGACCGCGCGGTGCAGATCCGCTTCGCTGCCCGCCAGCCGCTCGGCGAGGGGAAGCGGGTAGCCCGCCTCCATCAGGACGTGCAAGCGCCAGCTCTCGACCTTCGAGCTCTCGCCGCCGTTCGGTTCGATGATCTCCGTCGTCTCGCTCACGGTCTGCCGGTTCGCCGTTGCATAGACGAACCCTGCCCCGGTTTGTTTGCGGGAAACCGCCTCTCGAGACCGTCAGGTGCGGGCGAGGACCTCGTCGATCTTGCGCGCGAGCTCCCGCAGGCGCGCCTCGAGGACCGCGCGCTCGGCCTCGGTGTCCGCCGAAAGCCCGTCCAGCCGCCGCCGCAGATCCTGCTCCGCCTGTACGAGTCGCCCGTCGAAGTTCGCGATCGCCTCGTCGCGATGGCGGTCGAGGCTGTCGGTCACCTCGGTGAGCCTCCGCTCGAGCCGCTGTGCCCCCGCGTCGCCGACCTGCGCGAGGCGCTCGGCCAGAACCGTCTGCGCCTCGCGTGCGAACGCCTGGACTGCCCGGTCGAGCTCGCGCGACAGGCGCGTGGCCGCCGCCTCGCGCGTGCCGCGCACGGTGTCGGCGAACTGCTGGGCCGCCGCGTCCGAATAGTTCGTCGTCGCGCGCTTGAGGATTCGCTCCAGCTGCTCGATCTGCTTGCGCTCGACGTCTGCGAAGCCGGCCTGGATCCGTCGCATCGCCTCTGTCTCCTCGCGCTCGATCAGCTCGGACATCTGCCGCTCGCGCCGGCGGATGCGCTCGTTCAGCTCGTGGAGCGCGCGGCGGCGTTCGGCCGCGAAGCTGTCGAGCTCGGACGCACCGGCCGCGACGGCGTCCTGCGTCGCGCGCGCAAGGTCGTCACGCAGGCGCACGAGGCCCGCGCGCTGCTGCTCGCTTTCGGCCTGCAGCCGCTCGGCGTCGGCGGCGATGCGCGCCTCGGCTTCGGAGATCAGCTGTTTCTGCCGCTGCGCCAGCTGCGCGAGCTGGTCGACGACGGCGTTCTGTGCACGCTCGAGATCGTCGTGCCAGGCCGTGAACCGCGCTTCGGTCTGTCGCTGCGCCTTCGTCAGCGCTTCGCCGAGCTCGTCCACGGCGGCACGCGACCGTTCCGCCGCCGCGGCGCGCCGCTCCTCCGCGATCCGCCGTTCCTGCTCGGCCAGCAGCGAGCTGGAGTCCGCTCGCGCGCGCGCGAGCAGGCGCGCGAGCTCGATGGTGCGCTCCTCCGCTTCCCGGGCGACGAGTGATTGCAGCCGTGACTGTGCCCGCGCGAGCTGCTCGTCGACGCGCCCGGCGGCACGGAGCAGGCTGCGCAGGCGAACCGCGAAGACCTCCGCGCCGAAGGCCAGCGTCATGCCAACGGCGACCACGACGAGCGCGGCATCTCTGCGCACGACGAATGCGATCCACGCCGCGACGGCCGCAAGCCCGATCGCTAGCGCCAGGCCAAGCAGGACGCGGCGCCTGACACGGTCGAGCGCCGCCGCAGCGAGCGAGAGCGCCGTCACGACGGCCGTGACGGCGAACACGATCTGCGCGACCGCGACGAGGTCCACGGCGTCAGGTTACGCGGAGCAGGACGAGGGCGACGGCGAGCGCGACCATGGCCGCCGAGAGCAGGCGCAGTGCGAGCTCGGCTTGCCGGCCGACCGCTGTGAGCTCTCCGACCTGCCGCCGCTGCTCGCGCACGGGCGTCGAGAGGACACGCTGCGTCCAACTGACGAGCGCGGCGAACAGCGCCGCCAGCAGCGCCTCGCCGCGAATCGTTTGCGCGGCCGCGAAGTACGTCGCAAGCACGGGCAGCGCTCCCCACCCGAGCGCGAACCACAATGTCCCGTGCAGGCGGCCGCCGAACAGCTCGAGGTTGTACGCCACCGCAATGACCGAGCCGGCAGCAACGAACAGAAGCAGCCACAGGCTTGTGTGCACGGCGACGGCCACGCCGATGCCGGCGGCGCCGAGTAGCGAGACGAACGCGAGCGCGACGAGCGTCCGCCGTCCGATGCGCGTCTGCAGCGGTCGTCCCTGCAGCTCGTCGAGCGCGTGAGCTGCGACTCCCATGCCGAGGAAGAAGGCTGCGAGTGCGAGGCCCAGGATCCCGGGATGCCAGCGCGGAGCGAGCGCTGCGCCGATCACGACGTAGGAGAGGTGCCACGCCGTGTACGGCGGATGCAGCAGCGTCACGTAGTCGCGCCAGCCACCCGGCTCGAGCGCGTAGAACGCGGGCCTGGTCGTCGCGCTCACGCGCGGTGGCCCCACGTGACGATCCCGCCGCCGAGACTCAGCCGCCGCGCGCGCACGTCGCGGATGCCCGCGTCCCACCAGAGCTCGAGCAGCCGCCCTTCCGGATACGCGCGATAGAAGTCCCGGATGCTCGGGCCGAGAAAGTCCCCGACCTCTGCCCAGCCCGGCGAGATCACGCGTCCGGCCGCCGGCAGCCCGACGCGGACGTAGAGCTCCCAGAGAGGGCGCCAGACACGGCGCGGGACGGCGAATTCGAGCCCCGCGATCGTCCCGCCGGGACGAACGACCCGCGCGAGCTCGCGCAACACGGCGGCGGGATCTTCGACGTAGCGGAGCAGGTACGTAAACGTCAGTGCGTCGAAGGCGTTGTCGGGAAACGGCAGTTTCTCGGCGCTCGCCTGGATCAACGTGACGCCCGCAGGCAGCCGAGGCCGCGCCTCGGCCAGCATCTCCGGGCTCTGGTCGACGCCGACCACGGTGCAGCCTTTCTGGTCGAGCAGCTCGCGGGCGACCGCGCCCGTGCCGGTCGCGACGTCGAGCACAGTGGCACGCTCAGCGACGTCGACCCGCGAGACGAGGAAGCGCCGCCAGCGCGGGTCCTGTCCGAAGGACAGAAGCGCTGCGTAGCGGTCGTACGTCGGCCCGATCGGGGCGAAGAGCGTCCGCGCGGACACGGCTCCTCCCACGAGGCGAGTTTATGCTCGTCCAGTGGCGCTGAGCGAGGACGTCAGCCGGATCGCCGGCGCTGCGGCGCAGCACCGCGCGCCCGGGCAGCAGGTCGTGGCCGTCCTGGCGGTCGAGACTGCGGACGGCGAGCGCATTTACCTGGCGGCTTTCGCGGACGGCGACGGACAGCAGCAGTGGCTGGCGCTCGACCACGACGGCGTGCCCGTCACGACGAGGGAGCGCGTGCGGGAGGCGGCGTCCATCGCCGCCCTCGTGGAGGTCGCAGAAGACGCCGCGTCACATGTGCCCGAAGGCCCGCGCGTCGCGTCTTTGCCGTATCTCGACTCGCTCGGCGGCGACGCGGGGATTGCCGGCGCACTCCCTGCAGTCGAGGAGCTGACGCGTGACATCGAGCAGAACTACAAGCTCGAGCTCAGCTGATGCTGCCTGACGGATCGCTCGCGGGACGCGTCGTGCTCGTCACCGGCGGCGGCAGCGGCCTCGGCCGCGCGATGGCACTCGAGCTCGGCCGGCTCGGGGCGAAGGTCGCCGTGCTCGGCCGCCGCCGGCATGTGCTCGAGGAGACGGTCGCGCAGCTGGCCGATGCCGTGGCCGTCCCGGCAGATGTGAGGGAGCCGAACGCCGTCGCCGAGGCGTTCGACGTCGCGGAGGCCGAGCTCGGGCCGATCACGACGCTCGTCAACAACGCCGCCGGCAACTTCCACGTGCAGGCCGCGGAGCTCTCGCCGAACGGCTGGCGCGCCGTCGTCGGCATCGTCCTCGACGGCACCTACTACTGCTCGCGCGAGCTTGCGCGCCGCGTGATCGCGCGCGGCGGCGACAATGCGCAGATCGTGAACATCGTGGCGAGCTACGCGTGGACGGGCGGGCCCGGCACCGCGCACTCCGCCGCCGCGAAGGCCGGCGTCGTCAACCTGACACGCACGCTCGCCGTCGAGTGGGCGCCGCACGGCATCCGCGTCAACGCGATCTCACCCGGCCCGGTCGACACCGCGGAGACGCGCGAGCGCCTGTGGCCGACCGAAGCGATCCGCGAGCACATCGTGCGGCGCATCCCGCTGCGGCGGTTCGGCACCGAGCAGGAGATCGCGCACGCGTGCTCGTACCTCGTCAGCGACTACGCGGCGTATGTCACGGGTGACGTGCTCACCATCGACGGCGGCGCGTGGCTCGAGCAGGGGATGTTCTCTACGGACTGAGCTCCGGCGGCGGCCGCCGCACGAAGCGTCGTGCCCACGTCGGCGCGTAGCGCTGTTGCGCCATGCCCGCGGCGCCGATCAGCAGTGCGAGCAGGATCAGCAGCAGCGCGAACGGCCAGCGCCGCTCGTTCAGCTCCTTCAGCAAGTAGTGCACGACGGTCGCGTACAGGCCGAGCACGCCGTAGACGGCCCACGACGCTCGGCGCACCGGGCCTGCGGCGACGAGGAGGAACACCGCGCCGATCAGCATCGGGATCCAGCCCCGGTCCGGGTCCCGACCGGGATCGAAGGCGAGGAACGAGAGCCCTGCGGCGACGCTGAACAGCCCGAGCACCTCGAACCAGAACGCCTCGCGCCGCCGACCGAACGCGTCGACGAAAACGCCGACTGCGAACAGGATGCCGCCGATCACCAATGCCATTCCCGCGCGCTCGCTACCGCTCGGGCTCTCGTCGAAGCACGGCGTCAAGAGCTGCGCAGAGACGAGGATCGCGCCGATCGCGACAGCGAGCACGAACGAGAAGCGCGTCAGCCACCAGGCCACGAGACCGACCAGCGCGGTTGCGAGGCCGACTCCGAACGTCCAGCCGCTGAACTCCTCCAACGGATCGAAGAACGGCTTGCCGGGCCAGACGTCAATCAGCTTCAGGAATGCGACCGCCACCGCCGGAAAGACACCCACGGCAAGCGCGGCCGCCAGCCCGCCGGGCACCCACCATCCCCGGCGCTGCAGGATCGCCGACGCCGCGCTGAACCCGACGAAGAATCCGACAGCCGCGACGAGGATCCAGAGGCCGCTCTGGCTTCCGGGGATCGCCTCGATCAGGTCGTAGACGCCGACCTCGAGGGTGAACGCGCCGAAGAACCAGAGCACGTTCGGCGGATCCATGCGCGGCCAGTTGCGCTCCACCACGATCGGACCCTAGTACCTATGCTTGACGGCATGGAAGGCGGAGGTTTCCAGTTCGGCGGAGATCCCGAGGATCTGCTCCGCGGGTTGCGTGAATTCGCCGAACAGCAGGCCGAGACCGTGCACGAAGCGCAGCGCGAGCAGTTCGCGACTCTGACGTTGAACACCGCCGTCGAGTTGACCGCGGCCGCGCTGTCGCAGCTGAACGTGCAGGGCAGCAGCGACGAGCAGGCGGTCGCGCTGCGAGACGGAATGCGCGTGCTCTTCCCCGAGGCCGTCGCGCTCGTCAGTGCGGCACGCCAAGGGTTCATGCGCGAGCGCTGAACGATGCACTGGATCCGCGAGTGGCGGATCGACCGCATGACGGACCGCGTCGCCCGCAAGCCACACGGACGCGCCGCGCGCGAGACGTACGGCGCCGACGACGTGCACGCGTTTGCGTGGGAGCCCGTGCTCGCGGCACTGCAGCTGACCGCGGCTGATGCGCTGCTCGACGTCGGCTGCGGGGGTGGAGTGTTCCTGCGGCGCGCGCTCGAGACGGGCTGTGGCGCCGTCGGCGTCGACCACAGCCAGGAGATGGTGCACCTCGCGCGGCGGACGACGGAACGGCGAGCCCCGATCGTGAACGCTGCCGCCGACCACCTGCCGTTCGGGCGCGAGGCCTTCACCGCGGTGTCGTCGATCGCGGCGTTCTTCTTCTTTCCGGACCCGGTCGCGGCCTTGGCGGAGTTCAAGCGCGTGCTGCACCCCGAGCGTGGGCGCGCCGTCGTCTACACCACAGCACCGGAGCTGAAGGGCACGCCCGCTGCGCCGTATCCGCTGGCGACGCGCGGGCACTTCCACGAGGACGACGAGCTCGCCGCGCATGCGCGCGCGGCAGGCTTCCGGCACGTGGAGGTGCGCCGGCCCGACGAGGGCGCGCAGCTCCTCGTCGCGCGGCCATAGAATCGCCGCCCGTGGCGATCTTCGACCGCGCGATCGTCCGACTGCTCCCTGCCGTGCCGCGGCCGGTCGTGCAGAAGCTCTCGTCGCGCTACATCGCCGGCCCGGAGCTGAAGGACGCGCGCGAGACCGTGCGCACGCTCAACGCCGACGGCAAGCTCGCCACGATCGACGTCCTCGGCGAGGAGATCACCACCGAGGAGGAGGCGGCCGCGATCGTGCGCGCGTACCTCGACGTCTTCGCAGACATCGAGCGCTGCAGCCTCGACTCGGGCGTCAGCGTGAAGCTGACCGCGCTCGGGCTGAAGCTCGGCTACGAGCTGTGCCGCGACAACCTGCGCACGGTCGTGCGCGACGCTGGCTCGCGCGGCAACTTCGTGCGCATCGACATGGAGGACTCGTCGACGACCGACGACACGCTGCGCCTCTATCGCGAGCTGCGCCAGGAGGGCCACGACAACGTCGGCGTCGTGCTGCAGGCGATGCTGCGAAGAACGTTGTCGGATGTCGCCGCCCTCGGCGACCTGAAGCCGAGCGTGCGCCTTTGCAAGGGGATCTACCTCGAGCCCGCCGACGTCGCCTACCAGGACTTCGAAGCGGTGCGCGCGTCGTACGTGCGCGCGCTGGAGGCGCTGCTCGACTCGGGGTGCTACGTCGGCATCGCGACGCATGACGAGTGGCTGCTCGGCGAGGGGCGCCGCCTCGTCGCGGAGCGCGGGCTCGGTCGCGACGACTACGAGTTCCAGATGCTGCTCGGCGTGCGGCCCGAGCGCGGCAACGAGCTCGTCCGCGAGGGGCATCGGTTGCGCGTCTACGTGCCGTTCGGACGGCACTGGTACGCGTACTCGCTGCGGCGGCTGCAGGAGAACCCGCGCATCGCCGGCTACATCGCCAGCGACACGGTCGGGCGGCTACTCGGGCGTAACGGTTCGAACGGTTAGAGATGAGCTCGAGCGGGTCGGCTGCTCATTTCCGACGGACGCGCGAGCGAAGCTCGCACGTCCTGATGTCGGCACCGCAAGCGGTGCCTCGTTGATCTGGACACGCGCTGAGGGGACCCGCGTCTGGGACGAGCACGGCCGCGAGTACCTCGACCTGACCGGCGGCTTCGGCGTGGCGGCGCTCGGTCACGGCAATCAGGCGATTCGAGACGCGATCGCGAGTGCGCCCGTCGTCCACGCGTTGGGCGATCTGGCCGAGGCGGAGGCGACGCAGCGCTTGCGGGCCGCGCTCCCGTGGCCGGCGAAGCTCGGCGTCACCGGCGAGGACGCGGTCGAGATCGCCCTGCGGACGGCGCTGCTCGCAACCGGAAAGCCCGGCATCGTTGCGTTCGACGGCGCCTACCACGGCACGGGGCTGCTCGCGCTGGCGGCAACAGGCCTCGAGCGATTTCGCGAGCCGTTCGCCTCCTGGCTTCCCGGCCCCGTTGACCGTTGCGTGTACGGCGACGATCCGGGCGCGCTGCCGACCGATGCGGGCGTCGTCATCGTCGAGCCCGTGCAGGGGCGAGGCGGCTCGCGCGTGCCGCCCGACGACTTTCTTCCGGCGCTGCGCGCGCGCTGTGACGATGCCGGTGCGCTGCTCGTCGTCGATGCGATCTTCACCGGGCTCGGAAGGCTGGGCGAGATGTGGCCGGGCGCGGACGTCGCCGACGTCCTTTGCGTCGGCAAGGCGCTCGGCGGCGGACTGCCGCTCTCGGCTGCGCTCTTCGTCCGGCGCGAGCTCGAGGACGTCTGGCAGCTCGGCGCCGAGGACGTCTACACGCACACCCACTCGGGGAATCCGCTCGCCTGCGCGGGCGCACTCGTCGTCCTCGAAGAGGTGCCGAAGCTCCTGCCGCGCATCGCCGAGCTCGCTCGTCGCTTCGACGACGCCGGCTGGCGCGGTCGAGGCCTGCTGCGGATCAGCGACGGCGATTTCCTCGCGGCGCAGGATGCCGGCGTGCTTGTGATCCCGGTCGGGGACCTGATCCAGGCGGCGCCGCCGTACACACTCACGGACGACGAGCTGGACGACGCGCTGTCGCGACTGAGCCGCGCCTAGGGCGGGGGCGGCGGGCCGGGCGGCGGTGGGCCGGGAGGCCCATCCTCCTCGACGACGGTGCGGCGGCCGCCGTAGCCGCGTCCCGGGCCATACGGGCCGGGACCGCGATGCCAACCCCAGGAGCCCGGACCGAACTGCTCCCACAGGAACAGCGAGAGCAACAGGCCGACCAGCCCGACGATCATCAGGATCCAGCCGACGACATCGACGTCGACCGAGGCGCCGGGATTTTGGTGGACCGCGAAGGCGAGGATGGCGCCGACGGCGATCAGGATCAGGCTGACGGGAATGCCCACGGCGGCTCTATGCCCGCTGCGCGTAAAGGAGGAACGTCCCCGGCACTCGCGCGTCATGGCGCCGCCAGCTGTCGCCGCGTGCGGGGTACTCCTCCAGTGCGCGGACGGACAGTCCGTTTCGAGCCGCCGAGGTGACGATCTGACCAAGACGGCGCGAGCCCGCGTCGAAGTAGCTCTCGCGCCAGTGCATCAGTCCGTCGACGACGAGCGCGACAGGGTGCTCCTCGAAGAGCAGCAGGTCGCCTCCGTCTCGCAGCGTCGCTGCAACGCCGCGGAGCCACGCGTCCAAGTCCCGCACGGCAGCCAGCGAGCCGAGTCCCGAGTAGAGGAGATCGAAGCGGCCGCGCCGCAGCTCTCCGGGCAGCGCCTGCGGGTCGGCCTGCACCCAGAGGATCGACGGCCATCGCTCGCGAGCCGCTTCGAGCGCAGCCCCGGACGAATCGACGCCCGTCACGATGCCGCCGAGGTCGGCGAGCTCCGCCGTCGCCTCGCCGGTCCCGCACTGCAGGTGCAGCACGCGCTTTCCGGCGAGGTCGGCGAGGGCACGGCGCACCTGGCTCGGAAGCCCGCGCTCGCCGGCCAGCGCCTCAGCCCGCTGGCGGTGGATCTCGTCCCACGCCCGGCGGTTGTGCTCGGTCGGCTCCATCAGGCGAGCAGCGAATAGCCGCCGTCGACGATGAGCGTCTGACCACGCACCATGTCGGCGTCGGGCGAGCACAGGAAGGCCACCATTGCGGCGACGTCCTCGGGCTCGACCATCCGGCCCGCGGGCGTCCGCGCCTGCGCGGCCTTCAGCATCTGCTCGCGGTTCGGGAAGTGGTCGAGCGCTTCGGTCTCGACGACGCCGGCAGAGACGGCGTTGACGCGGATGCCGCGCGGCGCGAGCTCGACGGCGAGATATCGCACGACCGACTCGAGCGCCGCTTTCGACGTTCCGACGAGCACGTAGTTCTCGAGCACGCGCGTCGAGCCGAGCGACGACACGCCGACGAACGACGACCCCGGCTTCATGTCAGGCGCGCACGCGCGCGCGAGAGACAGAAGAGCGCGCGCATTCGCGCCGAGCGTCCAGTCCCAATGCTTGTCCTCGGTCTCGAGCGCGCTGCGGATCACGCCCGTCGCGGCGTTGTGCACAACCGCGTCGTAGGGCCCGTGCGACGCGAACTCCGTGACGACGCGCTCGGACGCGACGTTGCCGCGCACGAGCACCGGCTCGGCGCCCGCCGCGCGGAGCTCCTCCGCGGCGGCCTCGGCTGCGGAGTCGTTGCGCAGGTAGCCGAGCGCGATCGTCTTCGCGCCGAGCGACGCGAAGCGCAGTGCGATCGCCTTGCCGATCCCGCGCGTCCCGCCGGTCACGAGGACCGCGCGGCTGTCGAACTTCACGACCGCGGCGGGAGCGGGTCGTACGCGGGGGCGGAGCTCGGCAGCTCGTCCCAGCCCGGGCGGGAGCGCGGCTCGCGCTCGCCTTCGGCGGCTCTCGACGACGCGTACCCGAGGCGGTCGAGGAGCTCCATCTTTTCGACGCCGTACTGCTTGACCGGGTGGCCGTCCGCCAGGTCGGCGATCAGCTCCTCGACACGCGCACGCAACTGGTACGCGAAGTGCGGCGTCGCGGGCCCGACGAGGGCGTCGATGTCGTCACGAGTCGGCTCGGCCATCGGCGGAAAGCCTAACGGGGTTGGTTTACGCCGGCGCCGCGATGTAGATCCGCGCCTCGAGCGGCGCGAGCGTGACGTCGAAGGCACCGTTCTTGGCGGTCGCCTTGTACTGGGCGTCGAGCGTCACAACCGGCCGGTCGGCCAGCGCAGGCACGGTGATCGTCGCGGAGGCCGGAGCCCGGCTCGCGTTGACGACGATGACGTAGACGCCGCCGTTGTGATCGCGCGCCCCCACCTTGACCGTGCTCCCGAGCGAGGCGCTGGCGGCGATCGCCGGCTCGACGAGCGCCGGCGTCAGCGTCGAGACCTCGTGGTTCACGCTCGCGATCTCGGCACCGACCGTGGCGCTCCAGTTGTTCGGGAAGTAGCCGATCGCGTGCGCGCCGCCCGCGATCGAGAGCCACGCCTCGGCCCGCAGCGTCTCGGGGGTCGGGTCGAGATCCGCGCCGGAGCAGTCCATCTGCCGCGCCTCGATCCACTGGAACGTCGGCTTGCCGCGCGCCAGTGCGACGAGATCGAGTTGCGAATCGAAGACGTCGCCGAAGCTGTCGACGCGGCACCAGTTCTGGAGGGGATAGAGGTCGAAGCCGAGGACGTCCGCAGTCGAGACGAGTGCGGGATACATCCCGCGACCCTGCGGCAGCGGCGCGGCGCGGCTATAGAAGTGGTTCGTCAGCGTCAGGAAGCGCGGGCCGGAGCCGGGGTTCGGCGGGATCAGGCGCGCAGCGTCGGCGGCGCTGAAGTCGTTGGGGAGATGCGTGTCCCACTCATCGGGCAGGAACGTGCCGACCGAGCCGGCGCGTGCGGCTGCCGTCTCGCGCGCGTCGCCGATCGCGAACGCGGTGCCGCTCAGCCACGTCGCGAGTTGTGCGCTGCTGCCGCAGCCGTTGCCCATGAAGAAGTCGATGCCGACGCCCAGGTTCCCCGCGACTGCGTCGGGACACTGGTTCCAGACGAGCTTCGGGAAGGACGGCTGCCCGTCGAGCAAGATCGCGCCACCTGAGATCGTCGCGCGCACCGGCCCGAACATGCTCGGAGTCGTCAGCAGGAACTCCGAGACGGCGCTGCGGCCGTCGGACGTCGTGGCCGTGACGTCGAGGTGGTAGGTGCTGCCTGCGCTGAGGCCCTGAACCGTCGCCTGGTGGGTCATGCCCGAGACCGTCGACGCGGTCCAGATCACCGGCGTGTCGAGGCCGTAGACGACGCGCGAGCTCGCCGCCTCGCTCGTGCGCCACGAGAGCGCGGCTGAGAACGGAGTCAGCGCGACCGTCCGCACGTCGGAGATCGACGGCGGTGGGCCACTGGACGCGGCCGGCGCCGTCGCGGTCGTCGGTTCGGTCGATCCCGCCGGCGTGCCGGTCGCGGGGACGCTCGCGCCGGAGGGGAAGGCGAGGAATGTCAGATCGCGCGCGTAGGGCGCTGCGTAGGAGACCGCTCCCTCGGACGCCACGGCATCGCTCGCCGCCGCCGAATCGCCTGCGACACCGGACACGCTCTGCAGTCCGACCGTGGACTCACGGCCGGTGTAGAGGCCGACGGCCTTCACCGGCCGGCGCTGCGTGGCGGGAACGAACTGCATTCCGCCGGAAGCCTCGAGCTGCGCGTCGGAGGGCCCGGCGGTGACCGCGCCGCCCGAGCTCGGCAGGCCGATCTTGAGGCCGATCGCCGAGCCGGCAATGACTGCAAGCAGCAGCCAACAGACGTGTCGCAGGGCCACGTAGTAGGAGTCGGCTTCACGGGCCTGCTCCTCTCCCTCGTTCGAGTGATCCGACCGGCTTAACTACAGGCGATGCGGCGCCCCACGGCGGATTTGATGCTGCTCGGGACGGTCACGCTCTGGGCCTTCAACTTCACGGTCTCGAAGTACATCCTCGACCAGGGCTTGCGGCCGCTTGCGTACTCCTCCGTGCGCTACGCGTGCGCGGCGCTGATCTTCGTCGCGATCACGCTCGTCTGGGAGGGGTCGCTGCGCATCGGCCGCGAGCGGCTGCCCGTGATCGCGCTCTGCACCGTGCTGCTGTTCGGGAACCAGCTGAGCTTCGTCTACGCCCTGAAGTTCACGACGGCAACCACCGTGGCCCTGCTCTTCGGGACGCTCCCGATCTTCACGGCGATCCTCGCGCGCGGTTCCGGCATCGAGAGGTTGAGTAGGCGGTTCTGGGTTGCGGCACTCGTATCGTTCGCCGGCGTCGCGTTCGTCGCCGTCGGGTCGGGCGGGAGCCTCTCCGCCGACCTGAAGGGCGACGCACTTGCCGTCGCGGGCGCGATCACCTGGGCAGGGTATTCCGTCGCGATCGGGCCGCTGATGCGCGTCTACTCGCCTTTCCGCCTCAGCGCAGTCTTCCTTGCAGCCGTCACCGTTCCGCTCGCGCTCGCCGGCTCGAAGCAGCTAGCGGAGCAAAGCTTTCACTTCGGCGCGCTGGTGTGGCTCGGTTTCGCCTTCGCGGTGGTCGGCCCGCTCGTGACGACGAACTTCCTCTGGTTCACCGCGATCGACCGCGTCGGCCCGTCGCGCGCGTCGCTGTTCGCCAACCTCCAGCCGTTCCTCGCGGCCATCATCGCCCTGCTCCTGCTCTCCGAGAAGATCACGACGCTCGAGGTCGTCGGGGGCCTGGCGATCGGCGCGGGAATCGCGCTGGCTCCGCGGGGGACTCCTGCGCCCGAGCCGCCCGGCGACTAATCTTCACGCCGTATGGGGCAGGGCGCAGACTTCTTCCCGATCGAGGGTTGGGACCACCTCGAGTTCTACGTCGGGAACGCGAAACAGGCCGCCTTCTACTACCAGCATGCGTTCGGGTTCACGCCGACGGCGTACGCCGGCCCGGAGACGGGTGTGCGCGACCGCGCGTCGTACGTGTTGGAACAGGACGACATCCGCTTCGTGCTCACGACGGGGGTCCGGCCCGGCAACGACGTGACGACCTTCCCGTGCACGCACGGCGACGGCGTCAAGGACGTTGCGCTGACCGTCCCCGACGCCGGCGAGGCGTACCACCAAACCGTCGACCGTGGCGCGCGCGGTGTCGTCGAGCCGCACTGGGTGGAGGACGAGTGGGGACGAGTCCAACTGGCGACGATCGCGACGTACGGGGAGAACGTGCACACGTTCGTCAGCCGCAGCGAGTACTCGGGCCCGTACCTGCCCGGCTACCGCGAGCTCCCGCGCACGAACGGCCGCGCGGCCACCGGTGTGGGGCTGAAGACGATCGACCATGTCGTCGGGAACGTCGAGCTCGGCCGGATGAACTACTGGGTCGAGTTCTACGAGCGCACGATGGGCTTCACCAACATCGTCCACTTCGGCGACGAGCAGATCCACACCGAGTACTCCGCGCTGATGTCGAAGGTGATGGCGGACGGCGAGGGCAAGATCAAGTTCCCGATCAACGAGCCGGCCGAGGGAAAGCGCAAGAGCCAGATCGACGAGTACCTCGAGTACTTCGGCGGTCCCGGAGTGCAGCACGTCGCGCTGCTGAGCGACGACATCGTGCGCACGGTCGAGACGCTGCAGGAGCGGGGCGTCGGCTTTCTGGCGACGCCGGATGCGTACTACGTCGACGCGGAGAGCCGCGTCGGCGAGATCGGTGAGGACTGGGACGACCTCAAGCGGCTGAAGATCCTGGTCGACCGCGACGAGGAGGGTTACCTGCTTCAGATCTTCACCCGGACGGCCCAGGACCGCCCGACGCTTTTCTTCGAGGTGATCGAGCGCCACGGCGCGCGCGGCTTCGGTGAAGGGAACTTCAAGGCGCTCTTCGAGGCGATCGAGCGCGAACAGGCGCTGCGCGGCAATCTCTAGCGTCCGGGATCTGTTGGACACGCCTGTCCGCCAGGCGTCGACGCTCGACGAGACGGCGCACCGGCCGTGGCCTGTGCCGGACCGGGCGTGGGTGATGGGCCAGACCTGGGACGACCTGCTGTTCATCCACTACCGCGTACCGGTCGAGCAGCTTCGCCCGCACGTGCCCGACGGGCTCGAGCTGCAGGAGCACTCGGGCAGCGGCTGGCTCGGCGTGACGCCGTTCGTCGTCACGGGGCTCCGCGCCCGCGGCTTGTTCCCGCTTCCGTTCGCGTCGAGCTTCCGCGAGCTGAACGTGCGCACGTACGTGACGCGTGACGGCAAGCCCGGCATCTGGTTCTTCTCGCTCGACGCGTCGAGCCAGGCCGCGGTCGAGGCGGCGCGGAGGCTCTACCGGCTGCCGTACTTCCGCGCGGACATCTCGGTGCGCCGCCGGGGCGACGAGCTGCTGTACGACTGCAGCCGCGACGACGGCAAGGCGTTCAGCGCGTCCTACGGTCCGGTCGGCGGCGCCTCGCCACCTGAGCCCGGCTCGCTCGAGCACTTCTTGACAGAGCGGTACTGCCTGTACGCCGCGCACCAAAGCCGGCTTTACCGCGCCGACATCCATCACCGGCCGTGGCCGCTGCAGAAGGCGCAGGCGCAGATCGACCTGAACACGATGCCGCCGCTGAAGCTGCCTGACGACGATCCGCTGCTGCACTACTCTGCGCGGCAGGACGTCGTGATCTGGCCGCTCGACGAGGCGTAGCCCGGCTTTCTGTTTCACTAGCCGCGTGGATCCCCAGCGGCGGACAGCCCTCGTTTCGGTCGGGGCCGCAGTTGCGCTGATCGTGCTCAAGCTCGGCGCCGGTCTCGCCGCGCACAGCCTCGGCCTCGTCTCCGAAGCCGCCCATTCCGGCACCGACCTGATCGCGGCGCTGCTGACGTTCTTCGCGGTTGGTGTGGCGGTCCGGCCGGCGGACGTGACCCACCAGTACGGACACGGGAAGGCGGAGCATCTCAGCGCCCTCGCCGAGGGGGCGATTCTGTTCGCCGTCAGCTGCTTCATCGCGTGGCGCGCGATCACGCACCTCGTCGGCAGCCGCGACACGTCGGTCCATGCGACGTGGTACGCGCTCGCCGTGATCGTCGTCGTGATCATGATCGACCTGAGCCGGACGATCGTGAGTTGGCGCGCGTCACGCCGCTATGCCAGCGCCGCGCTCTCGGCGAACGCGCTTCACTTCGGCAGCGACCTTGCCGGCTCGGGAGCGGTGCTCGTCGGGCTCGTGCTCGTGCGGGCCGGTTACGCCCGCGCGGACTCCGCAGCCGCGTTGTTCGTCGCCGTGCTCGTGCTGTTCGCCGCCGCGCGTCTGATGCGGCGCAACGTCGACGTCCTGATGGACCTCGCGCCGGCGGACGCCGAGGAAGCGGCCCGCGTGGCGATCGCCGGGATCGAGCCTCCCGTGACGCTGGGGCGCCTGCGCATGCGTCAAGCGGGCGCGCGGCAGTTCGCCGACGTCGTCATCACAGTGCCTCCCGGCGCCGCTGTCGGGCAGGGGCATGCGGCTGCCGACCGCGTCGAGACTGCGGTGCACGACGCGTTGCCGGGGAGTGACGTCGTCGTGCACGTGGAGCCGTCGCAGGACGAGGAGGCGATTCGCGACCGCGCCCACTCGGCGGCGCTGGCCGTTCCCGGCGTGCGCGAGGTGCACAACGTCAGCGTCCTGCATGTCGGCGGTGTGACGGAGCTGTCCCTGCATCTGAAGCTGCCCGGCGAGCTCACGCTCGACGCGGCGCACGAGGTGGCGACGCAGGTGGAGGAGGCGATTCAGGCCGCGGTGCCCGAGGTCGACTCCGTGCAGACGCATCTCGAGCCGCTCGCCGAGGCCGGCGAAGGCCGGCTGATCGTGGACGACTCGGCCGAACGTGACGTCGTGATGCGCATCGTTCGCGAGATCACCGGCGAGGAGGCACGCGAGCTGCACTTCGTGCAGACGGACGGCGGGCTCGTTGCGCACCTCACCCTTGCGCTCGAGGGCGGCAGCCGGCTCAGCGACGCGCACGCGCGCGCGAGCGAGATCGAGGAGCAGATCCGGCTCGCGCGTCCGGAGATCGCCGACGTCGTCGTGCACACGGAACCGTGAGGCTCTGCATGTTCACGCCGCGCGAGCTGCAGCTCGAGCGTGGCTGGCCGGGACTGATCGAAGGCGACACCGTCATCCAGCTCGCCGCGCAGACGCTGCAGGCGTTCTTCACCGGCGGCGGAACGGCTCGGCATCACGCCGAGTACGCGCTCGCGGACGTCGACTTCCGCGCGCCCGTGCTGCAGCCGCCGTCGGTGCGTGACTTCTACGCCTTCGAGCAGCACGTCAAGACCGCGCGCGCCTCGCGGGGGCTCGATGTGCCGCAGGAGTGGTACGACCTGCCCGTCTTCTACTTCTCCAACGCGGCCGCGATCTACGGACCCGGCGACACGATCAGGAAGCCCGCCGAAACGAACGAGCTCGACTACGAGCTCGAGGTGGCCGCGATTATCGGGGCCGACGGTGAGA
>JBJMJR010000057.1:0-36690 GCA_045806245.1 Gaiellaceae bacterium
CTCGCTCGACCAGGTTTCGCTCACTCGCTGCCCTCCAGCGGCTCGTACTTCAAGTCCTGATGGTGAAGCTTGTGGCCGAGCTTGTCACGTTTGGTCGCGAGGTAGCGGGCGTTCTGGGGCGTCGGCGTCGTCTCGATCGGCACCTGCTCCACCACCTCGAGGCCGAAGCCCTCGATGCCGGTGATCTTCTTCGGGTTGTTCGTCAGAATCCGGATCGTCGTCAGGCCGAGGTCGGCGAGGATCTGGTTGCCGATGCCGTAGTCGCGCATGTCCGCCTGGAAGCCGAGCTCGAGGTTCGCCTCGACGGTGTCGTAGCCGTTCTCCTGCAGCTCGTACGCGCGCAGCTTGTTCAGCAGCCCGATGCCGCGACCTTCCTGCGCCATGTAGAGCAGGACGCCTTGCTCTTCCGCCGCGATCTGCGACAGCGCCTGCTCGAGCTGCTCTCCGCAGTCGCACCTGAGCGAATGGAACACGTCCCCTGTCAGGCACTCGGAGTGGACTCGCACGAGCACGTTCTGCGCGCCGTCGACGTTGCCCTTCACGAGCGCGACGTGGTGCTTGCCGGTCAGCTTCTCCCGGAACGCGACCGCGGTGAAGTCGCCGTAGGCGGTCGGCATCTGCACGGTCGTCATGCGCTCGACGAGCTGCTCGTGCCGGCGGCGGTACTCGATCAGGTCGGCGACGGTGACGAGCTTGAGGCCGTGCCGCTCGCAGTACGGGATCAGATCCGGAACGCGGGCCATCGTCCCGTCCTCGTTCATGATCTCGCACACGACGCCGGCGGGGATCAGGCCGGCGAGACGGGCGAGGTCGACGGCCGCCTCGGTCTGGCCGGCGCGCTGCAACACGCCGCCTTCGCGGGCGCGCAGTGGAAAGACGTGGCCCGGCTGGACGAGGTCGTCGCCGGTCGCGTTCGGGTCGATCGCGACCTGGATCGTGTGCGAGCGGTCGGGCGCCGAGATCCCCGTCGTCACGCCCTCGCGGGCCTCGACCGACACCGTGAATGCGGTGTTGAACGGCGTCTCGTTGTGCTCCGTCATCTGCCGGAGGCCGAGCGAGTCGCAGCGTTCCTCCGTCAGGCAGAGGCAGATCAGGCCGCGCGCTTCCTTGGTCATGAAGTTGACGGCGTCGGGCGTCGCGAACTGCGCCGCGATCGTGAGATCGCCTTCGTTCTCGCGGTCGGCGGCGTCGACGACGACCACGAACTTGCCCTGGCGGATGTCCTCGATCGCCTCCTCGATCGTGGCGAAGGCGCTCTTTTCCTCGACTTTCACGAGTCTGATCGTAGTAGCCGCTCGACGTACTTCGCGAGGATGTCGACCTCGAGATTGACGCGATCGCCCGGCGCAAGCGTGCCCAGGGTCGTGACGTCGAGCGTGTGCGGGACGAGGGCGACGGCGAAGCCGTGCCCGTCGATCGCTGCGACCGTGAGCGAGACGCCGTCGACGGCGATCGAGCCCTTCTCGACGACGTATCGGAGCAGCTCGGGGCCGGTGTCGATCCAGACCGGATTGCCGGTCGAGCGCACCGTCCCGACGCCGTCGACGTGACCCTGGACGTAGTGACCGCCAAGCGGCTCGCCGGCGCGCAGAGCCGCCTCGAGGTTCACCTCGTCGCCGAACGGCTTCGTGCGGTCGAGGGTCTCCTGCACGACGTCGAACGCGAGCCGTCCGTCGGGCGCCTCGACGACGGTCAGGCAGACGCCGTTGACCGCGACCGAGTCGCCGATGCCGGCGCGAACGCCGCTCTCGACTACGAGCCGTCCCCCCTGGAAGGAGTCGACGCGGCCGCGCTCCTGGACGATTCCGGTGAACACCTGAACAAGGCTACTCAGCACGAAGGAGGCGGCCCGTAGGCCGCCTCCCGAGTGGGTCACCATGTTCCAGTCGCTACGCGCTGGTGAGGCCCGTGTCCTCCCGGCGACGCGAGAGCACGATTGCGAGCCCCAGCAGCAGAGCCGCACCGAACACCGTCGAGGCGCCGACCCCGGCGTCCGTCCAGTCGAAGCCGCTCGACGTGGAGAGCACGACCTGGGGGACGAGCGACGGATCGGGGCCCTGCACGCCGTTGCTCCGCTCGGAGATCGCCTGGGCCGGAGCGATGGGGCCGCCGACCTCGTGATACCGGAGATACGACGGCTGGTAGCTGGTAACCGCTGCGCCGACCGGCCCGCCGACCTCGTGATACCGGAGATACGACGGCTGGTAGCTGGTCACCGCGGTGTAGCTCACGGGAGCCGGGCCGCCGTCGACGAACGTGGAGAGCGTCGAGGCGCCTGCGGGCGCGACCGGCACGAGCGCCGTCGCGAAGGCAAGTCCGAGAACCGCTCGCTTGATCCTGAAGTGCTTCCGAAACATGGTGTCCCTCCTCCGGAACTTGATGACTTCCCCAGGATCAGGGACGCCGGTAACGCCGCGGACACGAGCCGCCCATCGCCACCCATCGTTCGGTAATCGCCCGCAGAGGGTGTAGGTTCGGCGCGGAGCCACGATGGACTACCGCATCCTCGGGCCGCTCGAGGCCTTCGACGGCGACCGTGAGCTGCCGCTCGGCGGCGCGAGGCAGCGCTCGGTGCTCGCACTGCTGCTGCTGCACGCCAACGAGGCGGTGACCCGCGATGTGATCGTGGACGAGTTGTGGGGCGAAACCCCGCCGCCGACGGCGCCAAAGGTGTTGCAGAACTGCATCTCGGCTCTGCGCAAGGAGCTCCCCGACGGCGGGCAGATGCTCCAGACGATCGGCACGAGCTACGCGCTTCGCGTCGCGCCGGACGAGCTCGACCGCGACCGTTTCGAGCACGAGCTCGCGAAGGGCCGGGCTGCACTGGCCGAGGGTGACGGCGAAAGCGCAGCGGAACGGCTCCGGGCCGCGCTTGCGCTCTGGCGCGGCTCACCGCTCTCCGATTTCGCCTACGAGCAATTCGCGCAGGACGAAATCGTCCGGCTACGGGAACTGCACGTCGCCGCCCTCGAGGAGCGCATCGAGGCCGATCTGGCCTGCGGCCGCGCGGCCGAGCTCGTGCCGGAGCTCGAGGGGCTCGTCGCACGGCACCCTGTGCGCGAACGTCTTCGCCGGCAGTTGATGCTCGCCCTGTACCGAACGGGACGCCAGGCGGAGGCGCTGGCCGCGTACCGCGACGCCCGTCAAGCACTGCTCGGCGAGCTCGGCATCGAGCCGACGCGCGAGTTGCAGGATCTGGAGAAGGCGATCCTCGCGCAGGACCCACAGCTGGATGTCGAACGCCGCGAACAGGCGCGGCCGGCGACGACCGGTCGCAGCGCCGCGGCGCCGCTGGTCGGCCGCGACGCGGAGCTCGCGCTGCTCGACGCCGGGCTCGCCGACGCACTTGCAGGTCGCGGCCGCCTCTTCGTCGTCGTCGGGCCGCCCGGCGCCGGGAAGACGCACCTCGCCGATGAAGTCGCGAGCCGGGCGAAGGGGCGCGGTGCCGCCGTGCGCTGGGGGCGCGGTTGGGACGGCGGCGACGCGCCACCGTATTGGCCGTGGCGGCAGGCGATCCGCGACCTCCCGGCGCACGACGGCCTGGAGCGCTTTGAGTTCTTCACGCAGGTGACGGACACATTGCGCAAGGTTGCGGGAGCGCAGCCGCTGATTCTGGTTCTCGACGATCTCCAGGCCGCGGACGACGAGTCGGTGTCGCTGCTGGAGTTCGTCGCGTCCGAGGTCGCGGAGATGCCGGTCTTACTCGTCGCACTCGCCCGCGAGGAAACGCCGCGGCTCGACGAGCTCGGCAGGCTTGCGACGAAGACGATTCAGCTCGGCTCGTGAACGTACGCGCCGATCAGCACGTCCTGGCCTAGGCGAGCGACCGTGGTGCGTGTCAGCCGAACGGGCTCGTCGAGCTCGGGCGCGAACTCGAGCCCGCTGCCGGCAACCGTCGGCGCCACGAAGAGCAGCATCTTGTCGATGAAGCCTTCGCGCAGAAACGACGTCGCCAGCGTCGGGCCGCCCTCGAGCAGCAGCGACTGCACGCCCTCGTCCGCGAGCGCACGCAGCTCGGTCTGGAGGGGCCCGCTGCGGACCTCGAGCTCCGACGGGCCGCTGCCGAACGCGAGCCGCCGCGGCTGGCGCTCCGCACCGACGTCGCGCGCGCTCAGTCGCGGCTCGTCGGCGCGCACCGTTCCCATGCCGACGGCGACGGCATCGACCTGCGCGCGCAGCTGGTGGACGTGCCGGCGCGACTCCTCGCCCGAGATCCAACGCTCGCCCGGTATCGCCACACGCCCGTCGAGCGTCACGGCCAGCTTGAGGATCACGAACGGACGGCGTGCGCTCACCCACGTGCGCCACGCCTCGTTCTGCGCGCGTGCGGCGAACGAATCCTCCAGCTCGACGTCGACGCCGGCCGCGCGCAGGACGTCGAGCCCGCCGCGCGCCTCCGGGTTCGGATCGAGCGATGCAGCGACGACCTTCGTCACGCCTGCGCGCAGCAGGGCCTCGGTGCACGGCGGCGTCGTGCCGTGGTGCGCGCACGGCTCCATCGAGACATATAGCGTCGCGCCCCGTACACGGTCGCCCGCGGCCTTGAGCGCGACGACCTCCGCGTGCGGCCCACCCTTCCGCTCGTGCCAGCCCTCGCCGACGATCTCGCCGTCGCGCACGAGAACCGCGCCGACGACCGGGTTCGGATGTGTGGTGCCGCGCCCTCGCTCCGCGAGCTCGAGCGCGCGTTCGATGCTCACGCCAGCTCTTGTAGCAACCGGCGGTACGCGCGCGGCAGATCCTCGCGGCCGAAGATCGACGAGCCGGCGACGAAGAGCGTCGCGCCCGCGTCGCGGACGGCACGGATGTTCTCCGGGCCGACGCCGCCGTCGACCTGTATCGGGATGTCAGGCGGCAAGAGGGAGCGCGTGGTGCGGATTCGCTCGTACGCCTCCGGCATGAACTCCTGGCCGGAGTAACCGGGCTCGATGCTCATGCACAGAACGACGTCGACGCGCGACGCGAGCGCGGCATGCGCTGCATACGCGGCGCTCGTCTCGGGCTTGAACGCGAGGCCGATCTGCAGCTCGTGCACGCGTGCCGCGCGCACGACCGCGGGGAGGTCGTCGCAGGCCTCGTAGTGCACGGTCACGCTGTCGCCGCCGGCCTGCGCGATCGCGCCGAAATGCCGTTCGGGCTGTTCGGTCATCAGGTGGCAGTCGACGTGCGCGCCCGCGTCGTGGATCTGCTTCGAGATCGACTGCAGGACGATCGGGCCGATCGTGATCGGCTCGACGAAGTGGCCGTCGCCGACATCGAAGTGGAAGACGCGGACGCCGGCGCGCAGCAAGATGTCGATCTGCTCCCCGAGGTGCGCAAAGTCGGCCGCGTACAGCGAGGGCTCCACCTCGACGGTGCGGATCCAGTCGCTCCAGCTCACGGCGCGACTCTACGTCGTCAGCCGGGCTATGAAGAAGCCGGATGTGTGGTGCACATGCGGCAGCGTCAGCAGGAACTCGGGCCGGCGCGGATGCCTGAATTGCGGCCACTCGTCGCCGAGCGGCTGTGGCGTCAAGCCCGACGCGTCGACGACGGCTTCGTTCTCCTCCGTGTTCATCGTGCAGACGGAGTAGACGATCGTGCCGCCGGGCTTTACCCGCTCGGCGGCGACGCGCAGCAACTCCTGCTGCAGCTCGGGGAGCGGCTCGGCGCGCCAGCGGAGATCGGGCCGGCCTGCGAGCACGCCGAGGCCGGAGCACGGAGCGTCGACCAGCACGCGGTCGAAGCCCGTCAGCTCGGGCGGCAGCTTCGTCGCGTCGGCGTTCACGACGGTGACGTTGTCGGCGCCGAGACGGCGGCAGTTGTCCTCGAGCTCGCGCGCCCGCCCGGGATGGAGCTCGACGGCCACGACCTCGCCCTCGAGCTGCGTCGCCTTGCCGCCGGGCGCCGCGCAGAGGTCGAGTGTGCGCTCCCCTGCGCGCGAGCCGACGACGAGGCCCGCGAGCTGCGACCCGCGGCTCTGCGGCCAGATCAATCCGGCGTCGAGGGCCTCCTCGTCGACGCGGTCCACGTGCCAGGCACCCGGCACGTCCGGATCGGGCGTGCCTGCGATCGCACCCGGCTTCCGCGGGTTGAGGCGCACGACGCGCTCCGGCGGCTCGTTCTGCGCCTCCATCAGCGCGATCGCGTCGTCGCGGCCGAATTCCTCCCACCACAGGTCGGCGACCCAGTCGGGATACGAGTGCTTCAGCGCCGCCGCTTCCGGCGTCTCGTCGTCGAGCGAGGCGAGCAGCGGCTTGATCCCTTCGGAGAGGCGGCGCATAACCGCGTTCGTGAACGCGACCGCGCGCTCGAGGCGCGCACGGCGGACGAGCTCGACGGACTCGTTGACCGCGGCGTGCGTCGCCACCTCGGTGAAGCCGAGCTGGTACGCGCCGAGACGGAGCGCTGCACGGACCGGTGGATCGAGCTTGCGCACGGGACGCTTGCCTAGGGTCGCGATCGCGTGGTCGAGCGTGCGGACGCGCTGGACGCTCCCGAACGCGAGCCGCTGCGCGAGCGCGCGGTCGCGCTGGTCCAGCGTCGCCGCCGCCGTGCGCAGCACGCGGTCGGCGTACGCGTCCTCCTCGAAGACGCGCAGGACGACCTGGTACGCAGCGTCGCGCGCCGTCAACGAACGCCGCGCAGGAACTCGTCGTACGTCATGCGGCGCTTGCCGTCGGGCTGCACCTCGAGCGGCTCGAGCCGGCCGCCGGCAACGCGCGCCTTCCAGATCGTCACGCCGCGGCCGTGGAGCTGCGCCCGCGCGCCGATGTGCGGCGAGAGCGCGCGAATCGTGTTCAGCAGCTCGTCGGGCGGCTCGTCCCAGTCGAGCTCGCGGTCGGCTGCGCTGATCTTGTCCGCATACGTCACACCTTGCTCGTCCTGCGGTGTGAAGTCGGGGCTGGGAAGCACCTCGTCCAGCAGCTCGGCGGCAAGCGCCGCGGCTTTTGCGAAGACCGCACCCGCGTCGTCCTGCTCGCCGATCGGAAACGCGCGCTGCGCCGCGATCGGCCCGGCGTCGAGCTCCTTGACGGTGCGATGGATCGTCACGCCCGTCTCGGCGTCGCCGGACATGATCGCGCGCTCGACCGGTGCAGCCCCACGCCAGCGCGGCAGCAGCGACGGATGCACGTTCAGCCAGAGGCGCTCGTCGAGCACGACTTCGGGGATCAGCAGCCCATACGCGGCGACGACGACGGTGTCCGCGCCGAGGTCCATCCCCGTCTCGGGACGCGCGGGCTGCAGCACCGAAATCCCGAGCCGCTCGGCCGTTTCCTTCGCCGGTGGCGCGGCGGTCTTGCGGCCCCGGCCGCGCGGCGCGTCGGGGCGAGTCAGGAGTGCGGCGACCTCGTGCCTCTGCGCGAGGCGCTCGAGGACGTCGGCTCCGAACGGCGCGGTCGCCGCGACTGCGAGCCTCAACGAAGAACGAGTCGCGGCCGCAGGGCCGCCATCGCCTCACGCCGCGCCTCGGGCGTCGTGCGGTCGAGCATGAGCTTGCCGTCGAGGTGGTCGTACTCGTGCTGCGCGATGCGCGCCGCCATTCCCTCCAGGTCGTACGCGACCTCGTCGCCGTTCTCGTCGCGCCCCTCGAGCCGGATCGCGGACGACCGCTCGACGGGGACCGTCACGCCCTGGATCGAGAGGCAGCCCTCGTCGTCCAGCCCTACGTCGTCGTCCCGCTTAGGAATCGACGGGTTGACGAGCGCCAACACACGCTCCTCGTCCGGCGCGAACACGAACACGCGGCGCAGCACGCCGACCTGCGTCGCGGCGAGGCCGACGCCGTTCGCTTCCTGCATCAAGTCCTTCATGCGCGCGACGAGGCGCTTGAGGTCGTCGTCGAACTCCTCGACCGCCCGAGCCTCCATGCGGAGCACTGGATCGGGGTACTGCCGGATCTGCGCCAGCGCGAGCTGACGCCGCGCTTCGCGCTCGGGATCGAGCTCCTCGGTCTTGACCTGGCCTTCGACGTCGTCGCTCATGCAGCGGGCAGACTAGCGTCGTGGAACGGCGTGAGCGCGAGGCGATCATGCGGCAGGGCGTGACACGTGCGGAGACGCCGCGCGACCGGCGCGAGCGGGAGGCGCTGGACGAGGACATGCGCGGCAACCCGCTCGCCGGCGAGCCGCTGCGGCAGAGGCTGCGGAACTTCCGGCCCGACGCCGGCGCGCAGCTCACCGCGCTCGGCGGACCGCTCGCGTGGATGCGCCGCCTGCGCGCGATCGAGGCCGAGATCGAGCTGCACGAGACGCGCCTGGCAGAGGCGCTCCGGGAGTTGCGTGCCGAGCACCGCGGCGCCGACCTCGAACGGCGCTGGCGCGCCGTCGCCGAGAGCTGGGACTTCAGCGAGGTCAACGAGCTGATCGAGAACCACAATCGGCACTACCCGGCCGAGTCGCGGCTGCCGATGAACCCGCGCACCGGCGACTTCGTCCTGGTGAACGGCCGCCCGTACACCCGGGAGCCGCTCGATGCGGCGTGGGCCCTGACTCTTTTCCCGGCCGACGGGCACACTTAGAGGCCATGGATTCTCTGGCCGGGCAGTTCCTGATCGCGTCGCCTTCGATCCTCGACCCGAACTTCCACCGCGCAGTCGTGTTCGTCACGGCGCACAGCGAGGAAGGCGCGGTCGGCGTCATTCTCAACCGCCGGAGCGAGGCGACCGTCGGCGACGCCGTGCCGCAGCTGGCGCCGGTCACCGATCTCGGCGACCCGGTCTTCGTCGGCGGCCCGGTCAATCCCGAGGGCGTCGCGGTGCTCGCCGAGTTCCACGATCCCGACCAGGCCGGCGTCGTGGTGATCGAGGACATCGGTTTCGTCGCGCTCGAGGACGCGCTCGAGGAGGGCGCCCCGGAGCTGGAGCGCACCCGCGTGTTCGCAGGCGTCGCCGGCTGGGGGCCCGATCAGCTGGAGGACGAGCTGGAACGAGACGACTGGATCATCGAGCCGGCCGACCTCGACGACATCTTCACCGAGGATCCCGACGGGTTGTGGAGCTCGGTGTTGCGGCGTAAGGGTGGCGAGTACGAGCTTGTGGCTCGCATGCCGCTCGATCCCTCGCTGAACTAGAAGCCCTGCGGATCGACGTCGACGACGACGCTCAGCCCGGCCCGTCTCATGGCGGGCGCGGCTGCGCTGAGCAGGCGGCCGGCCTGCGCGGCGAGGCGTCGCGGCTGATCTGTCTTCGCAACGAGCTGCGCGCGGAACTTCCCGCGGAGCCGTAGCAACGGCGCGGGCCCCAGCAGGTCACCCGGCAGGCCCGATTTGAGCTCCGACAGCGCCTGCAACGGCGCATCGGGCTCCGGCCCGGAGACGACGATGCGCACCAGGTGGCGAAACGGCGGGTAGCCGAGCTCGCGGCGGCGCTCCAGCTCACCCGCGAGAAACCGCTCGACGTCGTGGCGCGCGGCGAGCTCGATCGCACGCGAGTCCGGTTGGAACGTCTGCACGAGCACGCGGCCCGGCGCGTCGCGGCCGCTGCGGCCGGCGAGCTGCGTCAACAGCTGGAACGTGCGCTCCTCGGCGCGGAAGTCCGGCATGCCGAGGCCGGTGTCGGCATCGACGACGGCTGCGAGCGCAACCCCCGAGAAGTGATGCCCCTTGGACACCATCTGCGTGCCGACGAGCACCACGCGGTCGCCGTCGGCGAACCGCCGCAACGCCTGCGCGAGCGCGCCGGGACGCTCGACGGTGTCCGCGTCGAGCCGGATCCGTTCGAGCTCCGGGAGCTTTGCCTCGAGCTCGCGTTCCAGCCGCTGTGTGCCCGCGCCGAGCCGCGCGAGCTCGGTCGAGCCGCACACGGGACACGTCTCGGGCTCCGGCTCGGTGTAGCCGCAGTGATGGCAGCGCAGCATGCGGTCGGCGTGCAGCACGAGCGCCACGTCGCAGTTCTCGCACCGCAGCGTCGTTCCGCAGGCGCGACAGTGGAGCGCCGGCGCCACGCCGCGGCGGTTCAGCAACAGGATCGCCTTGCCGCCGTGTTCCTCGATCGCGCCGAGCTCCGCCAGCAGCGGCGCCGACAGCGGGTAGCCCGATTCGCGCCGGAGGTCGACGATCTTCACGGACGGCAACGGCCCCGCGATGCGGCCGCCGAGATCGAGCCGTTCGAGGCTCCCCCACGTCTCCGGCCGCGGTGTCGCGCTGCCGAACACCGCGACCGCGCCCTCGAGCGCCGCACGCTTCGCCGCGACAGTGCGCGCGTCGTAGCGCGGATCCGACTCCTGCTTGTACGACTGGTCGTGCTCTTCGTCGACGCAGATCACGCCGAGGCGGGCAACCGGTGCGAAGACGGCGGAGCGTGCGCCGAGCACGATCGGCGCCTCGCCGCGCGCGATGCGCGCGCGTTCGTCGCGCCGCTCTGCCTCGGTCAACGCGGAGTGCAGCACGGCGATGCGCTCGCCGAAGCGTGCGCGGAAGCGGCCGAGTGCCTGCGGTGTCAGCGCGATCTCCGGCACGAGGACGATCGCGCCGCGTCCGCGTGCAAGCGCCGCGGCGCACGCCTGGAGGTAGACCTCGGTCTTGCCGCTACCCGTCGCGCCGTAAAGCAGGAAGTTCGCGCTCTCCCCCGCGTCGAGCTTCTCGACGATGCGCTCGAGCGCCGCCGCCTGTGACGCGCTCAACGCGGCGGGCTCGGGCTCGCCCGGCAACGCGTCGCGCTCCGCCGGCTGCGCGCGCTCGCCGCGCGGCTTGCGCTGCACGGGCGCGACGAGCTGGAACGCGCGACCCGGCGTCGACCCGTAGTAATCCGCGACCCACAGCGCCAGCTCGACGAGTGCGCGCGGTAACGCCTCGACCACGCGCTCGACCGGCGCCGCAGTGACTCCGTCGGGCGGCGGGACGTCGACCCGCGTCACGACCCCGCGGCGCTTCGCATTGCCGAATCGGACTTCGACGACGGCGCCGGGCTCCACCTCGTCAGGAACTTCGTACGTGAACTCGCGGGCGAGGGCGCGCGCAGTGACGAGTGGATAGACGGACGCGAAGCGGGTCACGAAGACCAGCGTAGAGCGCGCGTCAGTCGCTCAAGCGCCGGCCGCGACCAGGATGAAGTCTGTGGCGAAACCGAGGAAGAGGCCGAGCACGATGCCCCACGTCACGATCGTCTTCGAGGCGAGCGCCCGCCCGACGTTGATCAGCTCCATCACGACGTAGAGGATCGAGCCGGCGGCGAGCGCGAAGAACACGATCATCACGCTCTCGTTGACCCACGCCTGGCCGATGATCGTGCCGAGGAACGTCGGAGCGCCGCCGATCAGCCCGAGCAGGGCGAGGAAGCGCCAGCTCGGCTGCTCGCGGTCACCCGTGAGCGGCGCGCAGATGCCGAGACCCTCCGTCGCGTTGTGCAGCCCGAAGCCGATGATCAGCACGATCGCGAGCGAGACTTCGTTCGCCGCCGCAGACTGGCCGATCGCGAGGCCTTCGGAGAAGTTGTGCAGGCCGATCCCGGTGGCGATGAAGACCGCGAGCCAGCGAGCCGGCGACATGCCGGTGAAGTGGTGCTCATGCTCCTGCTCGAACTCGGCGCTCGACGCCGCGCCGGGCCCGAGGAACGCCTTGCGCCGGCGGTGCTTCATCCACAGGTCGTAGTAGACGAGGCTCATCAAGCCGACCACGAAGCCGATCAGCAGCAGCGACGCGAGCCACAGAAAACGTCCGTCGTGGCCGTTCGTCAGCGCGGTGTCGATCGGATCGACCGCCTGACTCAGCACGTCCCAGAAGAGGAAGACGAGGATGCCCGTCGCCGTCGACGCGAGGAACGCCTTCGTCGCCGGAGACACGCCCTGCATCCGCCCGATCGGCAGGCCGAGGAAGATCGTCGACCCTGCAATGGCGCCGAGGAGAAGCGTCTGGGCGGTGCTCATGTAAGGCTCACCTTACAGGCTAGGATCGGTGACCTATGGCGCAGGGCCACTCGGTCGACGAGTACCTCGAGACGATCTACTTCCTCGCCTTTCCGATCGGCGAGTACCGCCCGCTCGGCACCGGCGAGCCGACGCTCGCGTCGCGCGTCGCGGAGATGCTCGGGGTCTCGCGTGCCTCCGCGGGCGAGATGCTGAAGCGGCTCGAGCGCGACGGGTTGATCGAGCGCGGCGAGCACAAGGAGGCCCTCCTCACCCCCGCCGGCCGCAAGCGCGCGGAGCGCGTCGTACGCAAGCACCGGATCATCGAGCGGCTGCTCACCGACTTCATGGGCTACACGGCCGCCGAGGCGCACGTCCACGCCGACGCGCTCGGGGACACGTTCACCGAGGACATGGTCGAGCGCATCGACGAGCGGCTCGGACACCCGGACCGCTGCCCGCACGGCTGGCCCGTCGACCCCGACTTCGAGCAGGAGGAGAACCAGCACCTCGCAGCCCTTGCCGAGCTCGAGCCCGGGTCGCGGGCGACGATCGTGCGGCTCGCGGAGCACGACGGCGACCTGCTCCACTGGTTCTACGACGAGGGGCTCGTCCCCGGCAGGGAGATCGAGGTCCGCGAGGCCCAGCCGGCTGCCGGTCAGATGACGGTGCGGCTGAACGGCGCCGAGCGCGCCATCGGCGAGAAGGCCGCCGCCGGCCTCTTCGTCAAGCCCGCGTAGCGCCGGGCCGATACAGGCCGTGTGAGTGCGGTCCCTGTTCAGCCTGCCGTCGAATCGCTCGCGGTCCCGCGCGCGCTCGTCCGCGCGGCCGTGCTGCCCTGCGTCTTCCTCGCCGCGACCGTCTACCACTTCCTGCAGTCGCGCGGACACACGACGCCGACCGTCTTCAACGACGAGCTCCTCTACGCGAAGCTCTCGCAGTCGATCGCCGCCGGGCACGGCCTCTCGATGCGCGGCGAGCACTTCTTCTTCCCCGCGCCGCTCGCGCCGCTCGTGCAGGCGCCGGCGTGGCTGCTCTCGTCGATGCCGCAGGCGTACGCCGCGGCGAAGCTGCTCAACGCGGCGGTGATGTCGGCCGCCGTCTTCCCGTCGTACGTCCTCGCGCGGCGCGTCGTGCGTCCGTCGTACGCACTCGTGACCGCAGCCGCTGCCGTGACGACACCCGGGATGCTCTACCACGGCTACCTCATGTCGGAGGCGCTCGCGTACCCCGTCTTCCTCTGCGCCGTGCTCGTGCTCGTTCGCGGCGTCGAAAAGCCGAGCATCGCGGTGCCCATGATGTGCGCTGTCGCGATCGCGACGCGCGTGCAGTTCCTCGTCCTGCCGCTCGCGTATCTCGCCGCCGTCGCAGTGTGCGAGCGCGGCAACTACCGGCGCCACCTCGTTCCGGCCGCGCTCACGGGCTTGCTCGTCGCCGCCCTCGTCGGCATCCCAGGTGCGCTCGGGCAGTACGGAGAGGCAACGCACATCGGACACGATCCCGGCGCGGTGGCCCACTGGGCGCTGACGACGGGCTCGCTCTTCCCCTTCTCAGTCGGGCTCGCGGTCGTGCCGGGCGCGATCTTCGGGTTCGTGTTGCTGCGCCGGAAGCCGATCGGCGTGATCTCGATCGCCTGCACGGTGCTCTTCTTCGGCCAGGGCGCGCTGATCTCCGCCGCTGAGGCGCACCGTCCGCTGGAGCGCTACGTCTTCTACCTGACGCCGCTCGTCTTCCTCGCGTTCTTCGCGTACGTCGAGCGCGGTGCACCGTGGCTGCTTCCCTACATCCTGACGACGTGCGTCGGAGCAGTCGCGCTCTCGCTCGTGTCATTCCCGGGACTGACCGGCACGGCCGGGTTCTTCTTCGACTCGTTGACACTGACGGGCTTCGCGCGTGCGTCGTTCTACCTCGGGCTGCCGAACGCGTCGCTGCTCTACGCACTCGCGCCGCTTGCGCTCGGCGGGCTGGCGATCGCCGCGCGGCGCATCCCGTTCGTCGTCGCGGGCGCCGCGATGGCGATCGCGCTCGCGACGGGCGCCGGGGCCTACGCGACCGACCGCCTCGCGACCGGCTTCGCTGCGCGCACGTTCGACGCGCAGCCGGCCGACTGGCTCGACCGCTCCAACCTCGGCCCGGCGACCTACGTCGTGCTGCCCGGCGCCGATTACTTCATCGGCACGGGACTCGAGAGCTGGAACCGCGACGTCGCCCATGTCGCAGTGCTGCAGACGCAGGCACCCGATCCGTTCCCGCGCACGGTCGCGCGCGTGCTGCGTGACGGCAGCCTCCGGCTCGGCCATCCCGCTCGCACGGTCGTCGTCAACGTCGCGGGCAGCACGATCGACCTCGATGGAACAGTTGTCGCACGCCCGCGCACGGGCCTCGTCGCCTACCGTCTGCCCGCGCATCCGCACGTCCGCTGGCTTGCCGACGGTCTCGCGCCCGACCGCTGGACCGGCGCGAAGCTCCGCTACCAGGCGTGGCCCGTGCAGAGCGGCCGCTACGAGTTGACGCTCTCCGTCCCACGCGGGCTCGCTCCGCGCCGGGTCTGGATCGGCAAGCGCACGCTGGTCGTCCGTCCGGGAAGCCCGCGGCGGCTGAGTGTGCCGACACGCGGCGAACCGCTGCTCGTGCAGGTCAAGGTTCCGAACGCGCCGCTCGGCGCCCGCGCGCTAGGCGTGCAGGTGCTCGCGCTGCGCTTCGTTCACGCCTAGGCCCGCAGCCTCGCGCAGCGCGTCGGCCTTGTCCGTGCGCTCCCACGTGAAGTCGCGGTCCTCGCGGCCGAAGTGTCCGTACGCCGCGGTCTTGCGGTAGATCGGCCGCTGCAGCTCGAGGTCGCGGAGGATGGCCGCGGGGCGCAGGTCGAAGTGCTCGCGGACGAGCGCCGCGATCCGGTCGGACGGGATGTGCTCCGTGTTGAACGTCTGCACCGCGATCGAGACGGGATGTGCGACGCCGATCGCGTACGCGACGTTGACCTCGGCGCGGTCGGCCAGGCCGGCCGCGACGATGTTCTTCGCGACATAGCGCGCCGCGTACGCAGCCGAACGGTCGACCTTCGTCGGATCCTTGCCGGAGAACGCGCCGCCACCGTGCCGCGCCGCGCCGCCGTACGTGTCGACGATGATCTTGCGACCGGTCAGTCCGGTGTCGCCCATCGGGCCGCCGAGGACGAACTTGCCGGTCGGATTCACGAACACGAAGTCGCGGTCGCCGCGCAGCCGCTTCTCGTCGTAGAGGTCGGCGGGCAGAATCGGATGCAGGACGCGCTCGATGATGTCCGGCTTGATCAGGTCCTCGGACGAGATCCCGTCGGAGTGCTGCGTCGACACGAGCACCCGCTCGATCTCGACCGGGCGCTGGCGGCCGTCGGCGTCCTGCTCGTACCGGATCGTCACCTGCGCCTTGCCGTCGGGCCGCAGATACGGAAGGTCGCCGGCCTTGCGCACCTCGGCGAGGCGCTTGCAGATCTTGTGCGCGAGCATGATCGGAAGGGGCATCAGCTCCTTCGTCTCGTTCGTCGCGTAGCCGAACATCATTCCCTGGTCGCCGGCACCGACGCGGTCGAGCGGATCCTGGTCGCTCGGATCGTGCTGCATCTCGTACGACGCGTCGACGCCCTGCGCAATGTCCGGCGACTGCTCGTCGAGCGCGACGACGACGCCACACGTGGTGGCGTCGAACCCCCACTCCGAGTGCGTGTAGCCGATCTCCGAGATGCGCTCGCGAACGAGCTTGGGGATGTCGACGTAGATCTCCGTCGAGATCTCACCCGCGACGACGACGAGACCGGTCGTGATCAGCGTCTCGCACGCGCAGCGTGCCTGCGGGTCGCCCGTCAGGACGGCGTCGAGGACGCTGTCGGAGATCTGGTCGGCGATCTTGTCCGGATGGCCTTCGGTGACCGACTCGGATGTGAAGAGGAACTCTCGCGCGCTCATGGGCGCGGAGACTACCGACCGGGCTACTTGATCCGGAGGAAGAAGGTGACCTGGATCTCGTGCGTGTGCGAGGCGGCGTACTCGACCGCGGAGCGGAGCGGCTTCAGATTGCGCGCAATCTCGGCGGGAATGTGCTGCTGAGCGAGCCTTTCGCCGTACGGAATGCTCGCGTGGACGTTGACGTAGAGCGTGCTCCACGTCTTGTCCGGCATGCCGGACGCGTTCTTCGCGCTCTGGAACTCGCCGCTCTCGGAAAGCGACTTGCCGGAGCCGTTCGCCGCGGCGATCCCCTGCGGGCGGTCGGTGACGACGAACTTGCCGTTCACGTCCGCGTAGTAGAGGCCCATCCCGTGCTCCGCGAGCATGTGCACGCGCGTCCCGTCGATGGTCTGCGTCTTCGGCGCCGAGCCCGCGAACTTCTTCACGATCCGGTCGAGGATCGGCGAGCCGGAGATGCCCGGCGTCGAGAGCAGCGTGACCTCCGGGATGCTTGTGCCCGGGCGGGCGTAGAGCGCGTTCTCACCCTCGAAGATGCGACCGAGCTGCTGCAGCGGCTGCGCGAACTGGCGGAACTGCGGGGTGTTCAGCGCCGGGTTCTGCCGCAAGCCGTTGAACATCCCCTTCGACCCGTGGAAGGAGAGGTAGACGAGCGCGTCGGCGGGGACCGAGCCGAGCAGCTTCGGGCTGAACGACGACGACTTCGTCGACCCCTTGAAGAGCGAGCCGGGCGTTCCGTGGACGAGCGTGTCGAGGCCGATGCCCTCCGAGGTCGCGCCGACGCGCGCCGCGATCCAGTCGAGCTTTCCGAGCTTGTCGATGTACGGGCGCAACGGCGCGCCGCCGTAACGGCGCGCGAGCTCCATCAGGGACTTCCCATTCACGTACGCGCGGACGGCGGAGTCGGTCCCGAGCCGGTCCATCGACTGCTTGAACGACTTATCGTCGCCGAGCATCGCGGTCGCCGCGTTGCTCTCGCGCTCGAAGCGGTCGATCGCGGCCTGCTTCGGCGCAACGACTGCCCAGCCCTCGAAGGTGTCGTAGAACGCCTTGTCGCTCGGCGACTTCGCGGCGGCGTTCGTCTTGGCGACGAGCGCCTTGAACTTCGCCGCGTCCCTGGGCTGCGTCAGTCCGACGAGGTCTTCGCCGTTGTTCTCGAAGTCGAGCCAGACGAAGTCGAACTCGTCGCCGAGCGCGGGCTTGACGTCCTTCGCCCAGTCGACGCCGTCCTTGCTCATGTCCTGCTTGATCGAGTCGACGGCCTTCTGTTTATCGGGGAACTTGCCGGCGAGCTGGTTGATCGTCCGCCACTGGTCGGAGGACGGATTCGAATCGATCGCGATGAACGCCGGCGCCGAGGCGGGAACGATGCTGCTCGCGCCCGCGCCGGCGTGCGTGGTCGTGCCGCCGCACCCGGCCGCCAGCAACGTGGCGGCAGCCAGAACCCCTATGAGGCCGCGCATTTCCCGCATTTCTGCCCAATCGGCTGCACGGGTTAACTCCTTGACCCCTACTCGGCGGTCGGGACACGTCCCATCAGGCTGGCAAGGAGCGAATCCAGGCTCTGGCCGCCGAGGACGCTGCAGACGCCCTCGGTGATCGGCAACTCCACGCCGAGCCGGTGCGAGAGGTCGCGGAGCACGGGAGCGGTGGTGAGACCCTCGACGACCTGTCCGATCTCGGCCGCGGCCTCCTCGGCCGTGGCGCCGCGGGCGATCAGCTCGCCGGCGCGGCGGTTGCGGCCGTAGCCCGAGAAGCACGTGACGATCAGATCGCCCATCCCGGCGAGGCCGCTGAACGTCTCCTGCTGCGCGCCTTCCGCCTCGCCGAGCCGCGCCATCTCGACGAGGCCGCGTGTGATCACGCTCGCCTTCGCGTTGTCGCCGAGCCCGAGGCCGTCGACGCCGCCGGCCGCGAGCGCGATCACGTTCTTCGCCGCCGCGCAGAGCTCGACGCCGACCAGGTCGTCGTTCACGTAGATGCGGTAGATCATCGAGTTGATCGCCTCCTGCAGCCGCTGCGCGAGGTCGTGGTCCTCGCTCGCGATCACGGCGGCGGAAGGCAACCCGTCAGCGATCTCCTCCGCCATGTTCGGGCCCGAGAGCACTGCGACGGGCCGGCCCTGCACGCGGGTCGAGAGGCGCTCGCCGGTCGCGGGGTCGAGACCCTTCGTCAGGCTGAGCACCGGCGCGTCGCCCGGCAGCGCCGCGGCGACGTCGGCGAAAGCGCGGCTGGGAACTGCGAGCACGACGAGGTCGGCCTCGGCAATCGGCGCGTCGTCGACGGTCGTCGCGGTGACGCCTGCGAGGTCGGCGGTCTTGAGATAGCGCGGGTTGTGCCCGGTCTCGTTGATGACGCGCGCCTGCTCAGGGTCACGGCAGGCGAGCGTGACCTCGTGGCCGCGGTGCCGCAGGACGCAGGAGAAGCCAGTCCCCCACGACCCGCCGCCGACGACGACGATCTCCACGCGGGAAGAATCTCATGGGGTCTCCCCCAGAGGGGTCTGACCGGGCTCGGCGGAATGGGCCACGGCCGAAATTCCAGGGTCTGACCCTAGGTGTTACGACTGTGTAACTGTTCGTCCACAGGCACGGTGCCTCAACTGCGCGGGATGAAGTCGATCGTCACCGGCACTCCTTCGAGCTCGAATCTCTCGCGTAGCTGATTCTCCACCCAGTACGCATAGTCGCGCGTCACCAGGCGGCGGTCGTTGACCGTGAAGCGAAAGCGCGGCGGGCGCGTCGACACCTGCGCGCCGTACAGGAGGTTCAGCCGCTTGCCGTTCTTCATGGGCGGCTCCCGGCGCCCGCGGAGCTCCGCCAGGAACCGGTTGAGCTCAGCCGTCGGCACCCGCGCGACGTGCTTGTCGAACTGCCGCTCGATCAGGTCGAGGAGCCGCTCGATCCCCCGGCCGGTCTTGGAGGACACGGCCACATGCGGTGGACGCTGGCGCAGCCGGCGCTCGAGCTCCGGCCGGATGTCGTCGATCCCGACGGTCGTCAGATCCCATTTGGACAGGACGACGATCGTCGAGCACTGCGCCTTGCGGGCGACGTCCGCGACGGACAGGTCCTGCTCGACGATGCCCTCGGTGGTGTCGATCAGGACGAGCGCGATGTCCGCGCGCGCCGCCGCGTCGAGTGCGCGCAGCTCCGAGTAGTACTCGATGCCCTGGCGATGGCGCCGCTTGCGCCGCATCCCCGCGGTGTCGACGAAGACGAACATCCGCTCGCCGCGCTCGAACACTGTGTCGATCGCGTCGCGCGTCGTTCCGGGAGTCTCCGAGACGATCACGCGCTCGCGGCCGAGGATCGCGTTCAGCAGCGACGACTTCCCGACGTTCGGACGGCCAAGGATCGCGACGCGGATCGCCGTCTCGGGAGTCTCCTCCCGTCCTTCGCCGGGAAGCTCCGCGACGATCCGGTCGAGCAGGTCGCCGGCACCGTGCCCATGCAGCGCCGACATCGGGATCGGATCGCCGAGACCGAGGCGGTGCAGGTCGAGCGCGAGGCTGTCCTGCGCCGGGTCGTCGATCTTGTTCGCGATCAGCAGCACGGGCTTGCGTGCGCGGCGGAGGATGTCTGCGACCTCCTCGTCGCCCGGCGTGATCCCCGACTTCGCGTCGACGACGAACAGCACGAGGTCTGCCTCGGACACGCCCTCGCGCGCCTGCGCGGCGATCGACTTCGTCATCGGCGACTGATCGGCGATGTCGACGCCGCCCGTGTCGACGATCAGGAAGCGGTCGTTCCCCCACTCCGCCACGACCTCCTTGCGGTCGCGCGTGACGCCGGACTGCTCGTGCACCACCGTCGTGCGCGATCCCGTCAACCGGTTGACCAACGTCGACTTCCCGACGTTCGGGTAGCCGACGACGGCGACTGTGCCTTTCACGCCGGCGGGATCGCGAAGCGGGGACGGCCCTGCTCGTGCGTCACGACGAGAAACTCCCAGAGCCGTCTCAGCTCCCGCTGGATGTCGAGGGCGGCGGCCCGATAGCCCTGTGAGTTCCGTGCATGCCCGCCCAGGTCGATCGGCTTGCCGAACGCGAGCGAGACGGGATGGAAGTTGCCCAGCTTCCAATCTTGCGACCCATGGATCGCGCCGCACACGACCGGCACCTTCTCCTGCACCGCGATCATCGCCGCGCCGGGGAGCACCTCACCGGGCTCACGCTCTTGACGCGTTCCTTCCGGAAACATGCCCAGCGCCTCGCCACGCCGGACGACGTCGCGCATGATGCGAACCGCCTCGCGATCCGACTCGCCGCGACGCACGGACGAGGTCCCGAAGAGCCTGATCAACGGGCCGATGAACGGGTTGTCGTGCGCCTCCTGCTTTGCGACGTAGTAGAGCGTCCGCGGCACGACCGAGCCGAGAGCCCACGGATCGAGCCACGAGAAGTGGTTGAAGCAGAGGATCAGAGGGCCGTTGGCGGGAATGCGGTCGACGCCGTACACGCGCAGAGGCGTGCACAGGCGGACCGCGCCGTAGAACAGCGGCCTGCCCAGCAGCTGCGCGATTTGGGTGCGGTTCACGAGCGCGACGCGGCGAGGCGCTGCTGGACGAGCTCCGCGATCCGGTTGACGACGTCGTCGACCTCGAGGTCGGTCGTGTCGATCTGCTCGGCATCGTCGGCCGGCCGCATGCGCGCCGCGTCGCTCTGGTCGCGCACGCGCAGGTCGGTCGCGAGCGCGTCGCCGCCGATGTCCGGCCGCTCGGCCTGCCGCCGTTGCGCGCGCGTCGTCGCGTCGGCATTGAGATAGACCTTCACCTCGGCGTTCGGCGCGACGACCGTCCCGATGTCGCGGCCTTCGATCACGACATCGCCGTGCTCGCCGAGCTCGCGCTGGCGGTCACGCATGACCTCGCGCACCTCGGGATGCCGCGCGACGACCGGGACGTTGCGGTCGATGCTCGACTTGCGGATCGAAGCGGTGACGTCGGTGCCGTCGATCCACACGCGACCGCCCTCGTCGAACGTCACCGGGTTCGCCGACGCGAGCTGCCCGAGCGGCGCGCCGTCGCCGAGCGGCAGCGAACGCTGCAGCGCCAGCCAGGTGACCGCGCGGTACATCGCTCCGGTGTCGAGGTAGCGGAAGCCCAGCCGCTCGGCGAGACGCCGCGCAACCGTGCTCTTGCCTGCCCCTGCGGGGCCGTCGATGGCGACGATCATCGTCTGGAAACCGAGTCGAGGAGGTCGAAGAACCCGGGGAAGCTTATAGCGACCGCGTCGGCGTCCTCGATCTCGACTCCCTCGCGCGAGCCGACACCTGCGATCGCGGCGAGCATCGCGATGCGATGGTCGCCGTCGGAGGACATCCGGCCGCCGATCGGACGTGCCGGCACGCCTCTCACCTCGAAGCCGTCGTCGCGCGCCCGGATGCGGACGCCGAGCGTGCGCAATCCGTTCGTGACGCTTTCGATGCGGTCCGTCTCCTTCAGGCGCAGCTCGGCCGCCCCGGTGAGGTGGCTGTTGCCGCGCGCGCCGGCCGCTGCGAGCGCGAACAACGGCAGCTCGTCGATCAGCCGTGGCACCTCCTCCGCGGTCACATCCGTTGCGGTCAGCTCGGAGGAGTGCACCTCGAGGTCGCCGACCCACTCGCCAGCCGCTCTGCGCCGGTTGAAGATCGTGATGCGCGCGCCCATCCGCTCGAGCACGTCGAGCAAGCCGGTGCGGCGCGGGTTGAGGCCGACGTCGTGGATGGTCAGGTCGGACCCGGCGAGCAGCGTTGCCGCGACGACGAACGGCGCAGCGCTGGAGAAGTCGCCCGGAACGAGGACCTCGCCGAGCTCGAGCCGCGCCGCCCGCTCGAGCGAGACGGAGCTCGGGCGGCGTCGGACGCTCGCCCCGGCGGCGGCGAGCATCAGCTCGGTGTGGTCGCGCGTCGGTGCGGGCTCGATCACCGTCGTCGTGCCGTCGGCGTTCAGCCCGGCGAGGAGCACGGCGGACTTGACCTGTGCGCTCGCAACCGGCAAGGCGTATTCGATCGCGCGGAGGGAATCGTTGCCTTCGATCACGAGCGGATTCGTCATGACGCGCGCACCCATGCGGTTGAGCGGCTCGGCGATCCGCTCCATCGGGCGCGAGCGCAGCGACTCATCGCCCGTCAACTCGAACCGTCCGGGGTGGCCGGCGAGGATGCCCGCGAGCAGGCGCATCAACGTGCCGGCGTTGCCGCAGTCGACGGTCGCACCGGTAGCAAGGTCGCCGTCGCTGACGACGAGCTCGTCATCGGAAACATCTTCGACCTCGATCCCCAGTGTGCGCACCGCGTCGATCGTCGACTGCGTGTCGCCGGAGCGCCCGAAGCCGCGCACGCGCGTCTCGCCCTCGCAAAGCGCGCCGATCAGGACGGCACGGTGGGAGATCGACTTGTCGCCGGGAACAGCGATGTGGCCGACGAGCGTCCCGGCGGGCTCGACCTTCATTCGTCGAGCACGGGGGAGATGACGACGTGGTACCCCTGGGCCTCGAGCACGCCGGCTGCGCGCGCGGCCTCGTCCTCGCCGTCGACGAGCAGCGTCAGCGTGCCGCCGCGCTCGCGGGACATGTGCTGCAGCTCGAAATCGTCGATGTTGATGCGCTCGGCGCCGAGGGCCTGCGTGATCCCGGCGAGCACGCCAGGCCGGTCGGGCACGTGGACGCGCAGCCGTTGCAGCGCGCCCGGCTGCTCGTACGCCTCGGCGAGCATGCGCCGGCGGTTGCCCGACGCCTCCGCGATCCAGCGCGCGAGGAAGCCGGCGTCGCCGGCCGCGAGCGCGCGCTCGACCTGCTCGACGCGGCGGCGGTGCTCGGCGAGCGCGTTCGCAAGCGCGTCGGCGTTGTCGAGGAAGATGTCGACCCAGATGCGCGGGTTCGCGCCTGCGACTCGGGTCATGTCGCGGAGCGATCCGCCCGCGGCGGCGAGAGGGTCGTGGCCGTCTATGCGCGCCGTGCCCGCCTGGTTGAGCAGCAGGTTCGCGAGCACGTGCGGCAGGTGGCTGGTCAGCGCGACCAGCCGGTCGTGCGCCTCGGGGTCGACCGCGACCGGCACGGCGCCGAGCGACGCGACGAAGCCGTGCAGCAGCCGGTAGCGCTCGGGATCCGTCGCCGCGACCGGCGTCAGGAACCACGTCGCGCCCTGGAAGAGCTCGCCGTTCGCATGCGCGGGGCCGTGCGTATGCGAGCCGCAAACCGGATGACCGCCGATGAAGCGGCCATCGGTGACGGCACGCGCGACCGGGCCCTTCGTCGAGCCGACGTCGGTGACGGTCGTCCCGTTGCCGCTCGCCGCGAGCACGGCGGCAACCTCGGCCGGCAGCTCGGCGACGGGCGCCGCGACGACGGCCAGCTCGGCGTCGCCGACCGCTTCCTCGAGCGAGCCCGCCGGGTCAAGCGCACCGCGCTCGGCGGCGACGGCGAGCGCGTCGGGATCGACGTCCCAGCCGCGCACGTCGTCGACGCCGGCCGCGCGCGCGGCCAGTCCGACCGAGGCGCCGATCAGCCCGGTGCCGACGATCGCGAGCCGCTGCACCGTCAGCCGATCGTGCGGCCCATCAGCAGGGCCAGCGAGCGAATCTCGTCTGCGAAGTCCGGGAAGTCGGCGACGGGAATCTGCTGCGGCCCGTCGCAAAGCGCCTCCTCGGGGCGAGGATGTACTTCGACGATGATCCCGTCCGCACCGACGGCAACCGCAGCGCGCGCCAGCGGCAGCACGAGGTCGCGCCGCCCGGGCGCGTGCGACGGGTCGACGATCACGGGCAGATGCGTCTCGTTCTTCAGCACCGGCACGGCGCTGATGTCGAGCGTGAAGCGCGTCGCGTGCTCGAACGTCGTAATGCCACGCTCGCAGAGGATCACGCGCGCGTTCCCCTCCCGGACGATGTACTCCGCCGCCATCAGCAGCTCCTCGACGGAGGCCGCGGGGCCGCGCTTGAGCAGCACCGGCTTGTCGGTGCGCCCAACCTCCGAGAGCAGGTTGAAGTTCGACATGTTGCGCGCGCCGATCTGGATCACGTCCGCGTGCTCGAGCAGCGCCTCGACGTGCCGCGGGTCCATCAGCTCGGTCACGATCGGCAGCCCGGTCTCCTCGCGCGCCTCGACGAGGATCTCCAGCGCCTCTTCGCCGAGCCCGCTGAAGGTGTAGGGCGAGGTTCGCGGCTTGAAGGCGCCGCCCCGCAGCATCGTCGCGCCCGCCTGCGCGACCGCGCGCGCCGTCTCGAGCGTCTGCTCGCGGTACTCGACCGTGCAGGGACCGGCGATCAGGCCGAACGCGTCGTCGCCGATGCGGCGGCCGTTGACCTCGATCACGGTCGGGTCGGGCGAGAGCTCGCGCGAGACGAGCTTGTACGGCTTCAGGATCGGCAGCACCTGCTCGACGCCCGCGTAGCCCTCGAGCGGCAGCGCGGCCAGAGCCTCGCGCTCGCCGATCGCGCCGATCACGGTCGCCTCGCGGCCGGGCGTGACGTGCGCGTCGGCGCCCGCCTCCGCGAGACGTGCGACGACGTGGTCGATCTCCTCGGGCGTCGCGTGGGCGCCCATGACGATCAACAGCTCGGGGGATCCCGTCACGGCCATGGAACTCAGGATACTTTTGCTCGCACGATGCGGATGTTTAGCGGCATTCAGCCCACGGGCGCCAAGCACCTCGGCAACTACATCGGGGCGATCCGGCACTGGGCGACGACGCAGGACGACAGCCTCTTCTGCATCGTCGACCTGCACTCGATCAGCGTCGCCTACGACCCGCAGGATCTCCGCGAGTCGACGTTTTCCCTCGCCGCGCTCCTGATCGCCTGTGGCCTGGATCCCGAGCGTTGCATCCTCTTCGTCCAGAGCCACAACCCCGACCACGCTCAGGGGAACTGGCTTCTGTCGAGCGTCGCGAGCTTCGGCGAGCTCCGGCGCATGACCCAGTTCAAGGACAAGGCGGACCAGCAGGAGTTCGTCTCGGTGGCGCTGTTCGAGTACCCCGTCCTCCAGGCCGCCGACATCCTGCTCCACCACGCCGAAGGGGTTCCGGTCGGCGAGGACCAGCGCCAGCACGTCGAGCTGACGCGGAACGTCGCGGAGCGGTTCAACGCGAGGTACGGCGACACGTTCGTGCTCCCCGAGGTCTTGACGCCCGAGCTCGGGGCGAAGATCGGCGACCTGCAGGAGCCGGCGAAGAAGATGTCGACGACCGGCGGAACGGCGCAGGGCACGGTGCTCCTCCTCGACGAGCCGGACGTGATCCGCAAGAAGGTGCGGAGCGCCGTGACCGACTCCGGCCGCGAAGTGCGGCGCGGGCCGGGCAAGGAGGGGATCGAGAACCTGATCTCGATCTTGTCCGTCTCCACGGGCCAGTCGCCGGACGAGATCGAGGCGAGCTACGACGGCAAGGGCTACGGCGACTTCAAGTCGGCCGTTGCGGAGGCTGTGGTCGAGCTCGTCACGCCGATCCAGGCGCGCTACAAGGAATTGCGCAGCGACCCCGCAGAGCTCGAGCGGTTGCTGGCGGTGGGGGCCGAGAAGGCTCGCGCCTCCTCGGCCCCGACCCTTGCGCTCATGTACGAGCGCATGGGCTTTGCCCGTTAGCTACGGCTTGGCGACGATCCGGTCCAGTGCCGGGACCGGGACGCCCGTAGCGCCGAACGACCCGAGGTAGTCCTTGAACGAGTCGAGGTCGACGGCGCCGCCGAGCGGCGTCGTTCCCTCGTTGAAGACGGTGAACCCGTCCCCGCCGGTGGCGAGGAAGTTGTTCATCGTCACGCGGAACGAGTCGGTGGGCTGCACCTCGACGCCGTTGATCCAGATGTGGCCGATCCGGCCGGCGCAGGTTGCCGCGACGTCCGCGGTCGGCGCGGGCCATGCCGGCAGTCCGCCGACCGTGCCCGTGGCCGGCTGCATCTCGTACTTCAACGTCGAGGAGATCTGCAGAATCCGGCCGTTCGGCGGTGCCGTGCCACCGCAGCCCTGGAACTGCTGCTGCAGCAGACGCCGGATCATGTCGCCGGTCATCGTCTTCGTGACCAGGGTGTTGCCGAACGGCTGGACGGTGAACGCCTCGCCGTAGGTCACCTCGCCGATCGCCTCGCCGCCGGGCGAGATGTCAGTCGTGTGCATGTCCGCGCGGATCCCGCCCGGGTTCATGAACGCGATTGCTGCGCCGCCGAAAGCGGCGGGATGCGTCGACGTGTACTGCGCGTCGGCGATCACGTCACCGAGCGTCCACTCTCCGCGCGGGCTCACGAGCAGCGACTCGCGGAGGAGATCGCCCTGGATCCGGCCGATCACCTGGTTCGCGAGCGGCGCGGACTGATTGACGTACTGGGTCACGACGGCCTGCACGTCGGGGTCGGCCAGCGACGGATCGGCATGCCGGACGACGCCCGTGCCGGGCGCGTTCGTCGCGTTGCGGATCAGGATGTTGCTCGCGCTCGCCGAGAGGAGCTTGTCGTTCTTGTTGTCGATCGTGAGCGTGATGTCGCTGAGCACACGGCCGAACGAGGAGGCGCTCGTGATCAGCCGCGTCACGCCGTTCGAGGTGTAGGTGCAGCGGTACTCGGCGTGCGTGTGGGCCGAGACGATCACCTTGATCGCCGGGTCGAGCCGGTCGGCGATCTTGGCGATGTCGCTCCCGGCCAGATTGCCCGCGCAGCCGTTGAGCACTGCGCTGCCGGACTGGAAACCGCCCTGGTGGACGACGAGGATCGGCACCTTCACGCCCTTGTCGGCGAGCTCGGCGACCGCGCGGTTGGCGGCGTCGGCCTCGTCCTCAAACGTCAGGCCGGCGACACCCGTCGGCGTGACGATCGTCGGGGTCGACTGCAGCACCTCACCGATGAAGCCGACCTTGAACTTCCGCTGACCGTCCGTGAACTGCTTGATCCCGTAGGCGGGGAAGAGCGGCTGGCCCGTCGCGTTGTTGATCACGTTCGCGGACAGGTACTGGAAGTTCGCGCCCGGATAGGTGTTCGTCGTGCCGCCGTTGGCGAGCGCATACGGTGCAGCCTGGCAACCATCTGTCGGATGGCAGCCGCCGTTCTGCATGCGCAGCAGCTCCCCCGAGCCCTCGTCGAACTCGTGGTTTCCGACCGAGCCGAAGTCGGCGTGCATCAGGTTCGTGGCGATCTGAATCGGCTCGTCGTGAAAGAGCCCGCTCGCGAGCGGGCTCGCGCCGATGTTGTCGCCGCCGAAGATCGTGGCTTCGTTCGCTCCGTAGAGCGCCTGCTTGTCCTTGACCGCCTTGGCCAGGAAGGCAGCACCGCCGGCGAACTGGCCGTACAGCGTCTGGCTGCCCGGCTCGAGCGTGCCGTGCAAGTCGTTGAATGCCAACAGGTGCACGTCGCTCGTGTCGTGTCCCGGCGGGACCGCGACGAAGCTGACCGAGATCTTGTCCGACAGCGTCTGTGCGCCTGAGATGATCGGCCCCGCCGCCGCCTTGTTCGGCGAAGCGAGTGGTGCGCCGAGCACGACGCCGATTGCGATCGCAACCAGCGCAAGCGTGGCAGCCCAAGCCCTGAAGCTCTTCCTCATAAATGTTTCCTCCCCTGGGACCCAGTTCGATTAAGCGGCACCTATGGTTACACGCGACCGAGACGAATGCATAGCGCCGCTATAGACAAATCGTTACGAAGTCGACGCGATGTGGGGATCGCGGTCGTCGTCCTCGTCATCCTCGTCGCCGCCGCGTTACGTCCCCTTTTGCAGGATCTTTTGGATCGGCCCGCGATCGGGCACTGGTCGACGATCTTTGTCGCGATCACGATTCAGGCGACGCCGTTCCTCGTGCTCGGTGTCACGATCAGTGCTGCGATCGCCGCGTTCGTCCCGTCGGGAGCGCTGCCGAAGTTGCTGCCGAAGAACCCAGCGGCGGCGGTGCCCGTCGCAGCCGTCGCCGGGGCCGCACTGCCGGGGTGCGAGTGCGGCTCGGTGCCGATCGCGAGCCGGTTGATCACGCGCGGCGCACCCGCGGCGGCCGCACTCACGTTCCTCTTGTCTGCGCCCGCGATCAACCCGGTGGTGCTCGTCGCGACGGCCGTCGCGTTCCCGAATGACCCGAAGATGTGGGTCGCGCGGTTGCTCGCGAGCCTGCTCGCCTCGGTGGCCGTCGGCCTGGTCTGGGTGAGGCTCGGCCGCGAGGAGTGGCTGGGACGTGCACGGCGCGGACACGTTCACGAGGGGACGAAGGGACAGGTCTTCGTCGGCACCGCGCAACACGATCTCCTGCATGCAGGCGGCTACCTGATCGTCGGGGCGGCGACGGCGGCAACGTTGCAGACGGTCGTGCCGCGCGAGGTGCTCGACACGGTGGCGGGCGCGGACGTCCTGTCCGTGGTCGCACTCGGAGGGCTCGCGGTGATCATGGCGATCTGCTCAGAGGCGGACGCGTTCATCGCGGCGAGCCTGACGCAGTTCTCGCTGACAGCACGACTGGCGTTCATGGTCGTCGGCCCGATGGTCGACGTGAAGCTGATTGCCTTGCAGGCGGGGACGTTCAGCAGCCGCTTCGCGGCGCGCTTCGCGCCGCTGACGTTCGTCGCCGCTCTGGCCGCGGCGGCCGTGATCGGCTGGTGGCTCCTGTGACCGCTGCAGGAGGGACGATCAGCATGCTCGTCGGCGCCGTCGTGTTGCGTTTGACGTTCACCGACACGTACCGCCGCTACGTCCAGCCGGCGATGGGCAAGTGGCTGCTGGTCGCCGGCATCGCGCTGATCCTCCTCGGGCTGGTGACGGTGGTGAATGCGCTGCGTGACGTCGAGCCGGAGGAGGCGCACGGGCACGACCACGAGCACTCACACAGCGTCGGCGTCGGCTGGCTGCTGCTGGCACCGATCGCCGCGCTGCTGCTCGTCGCGCCGCCGACGCTCGGTGCGTACGGCGTCAACCGCGCCGGATCGATCCACGTCAAACCGGGAAAAGCGTTCTTCAAACCGCTGCACCAGAAGGACGCGCCCGTGCAGATGAAGCTGCTCGAGTACATCGAGCGCTCGCTGGAGCACAACGGTGCGAGCTTCCACGGCGTCCCGGTCAAGCTGACGGGATTCGTGGCCGGTTCCGAGGTGGGCCGCTTTCGGCTCGCGCGCTATCAGATCGCATGCTGCGCGGCCGACGCGACGCCGGTCGTGCTGGAAGTCGTCGGCACGTCCGGGACGCCGCCGAGCGACGACCAGTGGGTCGTCGTGACCGGGACGTTTCGTCCGGGCGGCGGTGAGCTACCGCGGCTTGCCGCGACGTCGATCGTCGAGATCCCCGCTCCTACGGACCCGTACGAGTGACGCCACCTCGGCCCGTGTGAGCTCGCGCCACGCGCCGGGCTCGAGCCCGGCGAGCGTCAGGCCCGCATAGGTGCTGCGGTGGAGGCGGCGGACCGGATGTCCGACCGCCTCGAGCATCCGGCGCACCTGTCGGTTGCGGCCCTCGTGGAGCGTGAGCTCCACCCGGTCCGGTGCCAGGCACCGGACGGTGGCCGGCGCGGTCATGCCGTCTTCGAGCTCGACTCCTTCGGCCAGCGCACGTAGCGCCTGGTCGTCGGGCCGTCCGTCCACCTCCGCGACGTACACCTTCTCGACGCCGTAACGCGGATGCGCGAGGCGGTGCGCAAGCGGGCCGTCGTTCGTCAGCAGCAGCGCGCCGGTCGTCTCCACGTCGAGGCGGCCGACGGGCACGACGCGCTCCGGCACGTCGACGAGGCCGAGGACCGTCTTTCGTCCCTGCGGGTCGCTCGCCGTCGTGACGACTCCGGCCGGCTTGTGGAGCAGGACGTACGCGAGTTGCTGCGCCTCGACGGGCTCGCCGTCGACCTCGACCCGGTCACGCCGCTCCACGAACGTGTTCAGCTGACCCGGCTGCCCGTTGACCGTGACGCGGCCCGCCTTGATCAGGTCATCTGCCTTCCGGCGCGAGGCGACGCCGGCCCGGGCGAGATAGGCGTTCAGGCGCACGTCTCGTATATTCGCCCGATGGCGCACTACGTCACGCTGATGCGCTGGACGACGCAGGGCTACGCGGGCCTCCCGAAGTGGCGCGAGCGGATCGAGGAGGGCGAGCGGATCATCGCCGACGCCGGCGGGACCCTCGTCGGCGTCTACGTGACGCTCGGCCGCTACGACGTCGTCGAGATCTTCGAGGCACCGGACGACGAGGTCGCGATCGAGATCCTGATGAAGCTGAACCGCTATGGCGCCGAGCACACGGAGACGCTCCGGGCGTTCACGCGCGAGGAGGCCGAGGGGATCGTGCGCAAGCTGTGAGCGGCTACTCGTTCGGATCGCTCAACGCGCTCGGCGACGGCCCCGGCTTCCGCAAGGTGCGCCGCGCGCTCGGCATCACCGCGTTCGGCGTCAACGGCGTCGTCTACCCGCCCGGCTTCGAAGGCTTTCTCCACTACCACGACGAGCAGGACGAGCTGTACTTCGTCCACCGCGGCCGCGCGATTGTCGAGGTCGGCGACGAGGAGCGAGTACTGGACGAAGGTGGTCTTTTCCACGCCGAGTCGAGGACGCCGCGGAAGATCTCGAACGCCAGTCAGAGCGAGGTGCTCGTGCTGCTCGTGATCGGCGGGAAAGACGGATACGTCGAGCGCGACGGACACCTCGTCGACATGGAGCGTGACCTTCCGCGCAGGCAGGCGTTTGACAGCTAGCTCCGGCCCGAGCGTCGCCGATCTCGAGCACTCGCGCTACTTCCTGACTGAGTGGATGCCGCCGCTGCTGCGGCAGACAGCCGAGCGCTCTCCCCCACGCAAGCTCGCCGACCTCGGCGCCGGCGACGGCGGCACGCTCTGGCCGCTCGACCGCGCGGGCCTCGTCGGCGAGACGATCTACGCCGTCGACATCTCGCCGGAGCACGTCGCGTTGTGCGAGCGGCTGTCGCCGAAGGTGCAGGGGATCGTCTCGGACGTGTCGCACGTCGACGCGCTCGCGGACGAGTCCGTCGACGCCGTGGTCTCGTCGCAGGTGATCGAGCATCTGCCGGACGACCGCGTGCTCGCGCCGGAGATTGCTCGGCTGCTGAAGCCGGATGGTTGGTTCTACGTGTCGAGCGTGATCCGCGGCCCGCACGCGTTCTGGCTCTACAAGGGAAAGCCGCCTGCGCCCGAGCGCTGGCAGCTCGACCCGACGCACATGCGCGAGTACGAGTCCGAGCGGCAGTTCCGATCGGTGCTCGAGCATCCGCGGCTCCGCTTCGACGTCGTGCGCTCCTCGCAGCTGAAGGCGCCGCTGACCGACCTCGGGTTCCGCATCGCCGCGGTGGCGCACCTGATCCGGCGCGAGCGCCTGCCCGAGCTGTATCTGAACCTTCCCGGCTGGGTAACGAAGGCGCGGCGCGCGACCGGGGTGCCGATTCCGGGTTACCGCTGGGTCGAGGCGGTGGGCGTCAAGGCGACAGCAGATCGCCCAGGCTGACCCCGCCCGACACGAGCTTGTCGATCGGCGCGGTCTCGATCAGCTTCCGGATCGGACCGGCGAGGAGCGGCGGCAGGTCGCCGCGCCGTTCGGCGTCGTCGACGGCGCGGAGCAGACCGGCACGGAGCGCGACCTCGATCTGCTTCTTCGTCCAGTGCGTATGGAACGGCGAGCTCGCGCCGACGGAGAGGACGAGCTGCTCGCGGGAGATGTGCAGCCGGCACGCGGCACCGTCGACGCCGCTGAGCACGACGCGCTGGATCGCGTCGCCCGCGAACGCGCGCGGCTTGCACGGGTCCGCGAGGTGCACCTCGCCGGCGTGCGCCGCGCCCTTCGCGAGCTCGACGCCGATCAGCACCGCGGCGGCGGCGAACAACACGGCGAGCACCCTAGTGCCTGTCACCGGACCAGTCTCCAACCGACAAGTGCCGCGGCCACGGCGAACGCTGCGGCGAGGAAGAACGCCGAACGGAACGCACGCGTGATCGTGTCCTGAATCGCCGCGACGAGGTCGTCGCGCGCGGCGGCGAGCTTCGGGTCGCTCTTCGCTCCGCGCGAGTCGAACGGCTGCTTCAGGTTGGGTATCTCGCCCGTCTTCGCCTTCGCGAATGCGCCGCGCAGGTCGAGCGCGATCGGGAGCTTGTCGGTGATGCCGATCGGCGCGTCGAGCAGTGTGGACGTCGCCTTCAGCAGCGCGCGGTCTCCGGCGGATGGCAGCGTCGACGCGAGCAGCGGCGCGATCGAGGCGATCGCCGCGACGAGTCCGAGATGGCGGATGCCGACCGTGAACGTCACCCGGCGTGGCGCGCCGTCGCCGAGCGCCTCATTCGAGAGGGGCGGAACGGCAAGGCCGAGGCCCGCGCCGCAGAGCGCCAGCGCGCACATCGCGAACGGGACGCTCGCGAACGGCAGCAGCGCCAGTGCGACGAGCCCCGCGGCCAGCAGGCCCGCGCCGGCGACGACGGCGTGCACCCGCGGCAGCGCACGCACGGCCAGGGCGGCAAGCGGCAGGACGCTGACGATCAGCGCGCCCTCGATCGGCGTGTACTGCCACACGACGATCACGAGCAGCACGGCGAGGAACAGGGCACCGACGAGCGCGCCGAACACGAGCCCGAGGCAGGCGTTCGCCGGCCCCGCGCGGCGCCCGGTCCGGTGCCAGGCACCCGACTTGGCCGGGTCGGACAGGAAGGCCGCGACGAGCGCGAGCGCCGCGACGGGCGCCTGCGCGACGAAGATCGCGCGCCAGTCGAACAGTTGCGTCAGGACTCCGCCGAGCGCGGGCCCGAGTGCCGCGCCGTACGTGCCCGCGAGTGTCCACACGCGTATGGACGAGTACGGCAGCGCGCCTGCGAGCAGCAACCCGGCTCCCGCGCCCTGCACCGACCGCGCGGCGATCAAAAACGCAAGGCTCTGCGCGAGCGCGCACGCGACGGTCGCCGCGATGAACAGCACGAGTCCCGACGCGAACACGAGCCGTGGCCGGAAGCGGTGGACGACGAAGACGAGCGCGAGCGCGGCAATTGCGACCGCCGCGTTGTAGGACGTGACGACCCACGCCACGCCAGTGATCGACGTCTCGAAGCGCGTGTACAGCTGCGGCAGCGCGAGGACGACGATCGACGAGTCCGCGAAAGCCATCGCAACGGCCACCGCAACCAGGCCGACGAGCACGCGGCGTTCCCGCGAGGCATGTCCCAGGGACAGTCCCTGAGGCATGTCTCTTTTCATCTGCCTGGCGTCAGGCGGTGCGCTGGCCCGCGACGGCGTGCAGACGCTCGCGGAGGTCGTCGACGTCGCCGGCGAGATCGTCCAGGCGCGGCAGCTGCGACAGACTCTCCAATCCGAAGACCCGCTCGAACATCGGCGTCGTGCGGTACTTGATCGCTCCGCCCGAGCCGTCCTCGCGACCGGCTTCGGAAATCAGCCCACGCTCGACCAACCCGGCCACGGCCGAATCGGCTGCGACGCCGCGGATGCGCGCGATCTCCGGGCGCGTGCACGGCCCGAGGTACGCGACGATCGCCAGCGTCTCCAGCGCAGCGTGCGAAAGCCCGCGCTGCACGGGCCGCTCGAACAGCCGCCCGCACGCCTCGGCCGCGTCGCGCGAGGCGCGGAAGGCCCAGCCGCCCGCCACCTGCTCCAACACGATGCCACTGCGTCCCTCGCGGTAGCGCTCCGACAGCAAGCCCAAAGCAGTCTCCACCCGCTCGCGATCGTCGTCCGCCGCGGCGACGAGCTCGTCGACGGGCAGCGGCGCGCTCGCCACGACGAGCAGCGCTTCGAGCGTGCGCGCGAGCTGGTCGAGCGGATTGGCGGTGACTAGGCGGAGCGGGCGTTCCACGCGGTGGTCCTTTCGTCTACGGCTGCGCTCTCCTGCCCCACCCTACTGACTCGGATCGGGGCGAACGGCGCCGCCTGGCTGATGGTGATCTCGTCGGAACGGCGCAGGTCCAGCAGCGCCAAAAATGCAACCGCCTGCTCGACGCGCGAGAGCCCGTCGAGCTCCGCGTCGAAGTCGAACCGCGACCGCCGCTGCAGCAGTGCGCGGAAGCGCTCGACGAACTGCGCGACCGGCGGGAAGCGCAAGGCCATGTGATTCAGGGACACCGCCGGCGGCTCCTTCGCCAGCAGGCGGATCACCTCGGCGAGCGACTCCGGCTCCTGCGGCGCCAGCTTCCGCTCCGGTTGCGGCGCCAGCGGCGCCGGCCCGAGGCGGAAGAAGCGGTCGCCCTGCTCCGCCAGCCGCTCGGAAAGCCAGCCCGCCGCTTCTTTCATGCGCCGGTACTCGGCCAGCCGCCGCGCAAGCTCCTCGGCGGCCTCCTCGGGCTCGAGCTCGGCCAGCTCGGCCGCCTCGTCCTCGAACAGGCCGCGCGCCTTCAGCTCCAGCAACGCGGACACCAGGACGAGGAACTCGCCGCATGCATCGAGATCGAGCTCCTCCCGCTCCGCGAGACGGTCGACGAAGCGGACGACGATCCCGGCGACGTCGACATCCGCCAGCTCGAGCTCCTCCTTGAGGATGAGCGTCAGCAGCAGGTCGAAGGGGCCCTCGAAGGCGTCGAGGTCCAGCTCGAGCTCGCGCACGATCACCGCGGGGACGCTAGCGCCCGGAGCGGACGCGGCCCTTCGGCACGGCCATGGCCGGGCCTTCCGGGACGATCCGCTTCGCGCGCGGGCGATCCGCGCCACTCTCCTTGCGAATGAACTGCCACCAGATGAAGAACGCCGTCGACAGGACGAAGCCGACGATCGAGACGTACGCGTTCAGGCGCAGCCCGAAGTACTCGTGCGCGGGATCGATGCGCAACAGCTCCTCGAAGAAACGGCCGAAGCAGTACCAGGACACGTAGAGCGCGAACAGCGCCGGCCGCCGGATGCGGAAGCGCCGGTCGACGAGCAGCAGCACGCCGACGCCGACGAGATCCCAGATGAACTCGTACAAAAAAGTCGGGTGGAACGTCGTGTACTGGATGTAGCTGCCGCGGTGCGCCTCGTCGATCTTCAGTCCCCACGGTCGGCTGGTCGGCTTGCCGAAGAGCTCCTGGTTGAACCAATTCCCCCAGCGGCCGATGCCCTGCGCGAGCAGCAGCCCGGGAGCGACCGCGTCCATGAACAGACGCACGCTGTTCCCGGAGCGCCGCACGATCCAGGCGCCCGCCAAAACTCCGAAGAGGATCCCGCCCCACACGCCGAGCCCGCCCTTCCAGACGGCGAACGGTGCCCACCACGCGTCGATCGCCTTGACGTCACTCCAGCTCGTGACGTCGTGGTAGAGGCGCGCGCCGACGATCCCGAACGCGACACCCCAGACGGCGACGCGGAAGACGAGGTCCCAGTCGCCGCCCCACTTCACCCAGCGGTAGCCCGTCAGTGTCAGGGCCGCGGCGATCGCGAGCAGCAGCATGACCCCGTACAGGTGAATCGCGAACGGGCCGACGTTGATCGTGCCGCTGTGCGGCGACGGAATGCTGGCGAGGAAGGTCACCGGCAGAGGATTCTGCCCGCAGCGCCCGGAGCCTGCCTGCTAGAGCAGGATCTTCAGCGCCAATTCAGGCGAGCAGCCCTGCGAAACCATCTCGATCGCCCCGTGGAGATCGACGTCGTGCTTCGCTGCCAGCTGAGCCGCGGCCGCCGCGCCGTACCCGGCAAGCTCGAGCTGCTCGGCCCGCCAGGCCTCGACCAGCTCGGTCTCGTCTCGGATCTCCGTCTCGGCCGCAGGCATCGCACTCATGTATTCGGAAGCGAGCCGCGAGCGGTTCTCCCCTTACCGGGTGATCTGTCTGGCGAGCGCGAGCATCTCCCGCTCGTCGAGCTGCCCTTCGAGGCGATAGGTCACGCCGCGGCTGAGCCAGACGAGCGCGTTGCCGGCGAGCCGCGTGTGGATCTCGCCGAACTCCCAACTGAGCACATGCGGGCTGCCGTCGAACCACATGCCGAATTCGCCGATGGGAGCTTCGCGGACATGCGTCGTCGGCGAGACGAACTTCTTCTCGAAGCCCATCTGGTCGCCGCGCAGCCGCGCATACAGAACCTGTGTGCCTTGGTAGCGGAAGAGTGCGGCCGCCATGCCCGGGCCCTTGTAGTACGCCGTCGCCGAGAGGGCCGCGGGCAGTTCCACGGTCGGCGCTGTCTGAGCCGGGCCGAGGCCCGTCGCGAACGGGCGCGTGCGCGCCGACGGCAGGTTGTCGACACGCTCGACGCTGACCGACCCGATGTGGAAGAACTTCAGGATCGCGCTGCGCGCGGGCGGAACGGCCAGCGCAACGCCGAGCGCGACGACTGCGACCGCGACGCCGAACAGCGCAGGCCGCAGCCAGGATCGCCGCTGCAGCCGGTCGGCGATGTGCGGCCAGACGTCCCGCGACTGCGGGTACTCGAGCTCGTTCCCGAGCGCGGCGAGTGCGCGTTCCAGCTCAGTCATGCGACTCCCTCAGCCGCTCGAGCGCACGCGCCGTGCGCGACTTGACCGTCCCCTGCGGAATGCCGAGCGTCTCGGCGACCTCCGCCTCCGACAGGTCGAGGAAATAGCGCAGCGCGACGACGTCGCGCTGCTCCTCCGGCAGGCCCTCGACCCGCTCCAGCAGCACCGCGCGCTGCTCGGCCGAGAGCAGGGCCGCCTCGGGGGACGGGGCCGCGTCCCCCGAGGGCTCCGCGATCGCCGCGCGCAGCGCGAGGCTCGCCCGGCGGCCCGCAGAGCGGCGCCGGTTGCTCGCCTCGTTGGCGACGATGCGCAACAACCACGGCCGGAACGGCGCGCCTTCGCGAAAGCGGCCGAGCGCGCGCCACGCCTTCACGAATCCGTCCTGCGCCGCGTCCTCGGCGTCGCTCGCGTTGCGTGCGATCAAGTAGGCGGTGCGGAACGCAATCCCTTGGTATGCGTGCACGAGCTCCTCGTAGGCGTGTGTGTCACCGCGCTGGGCGCGCCGGATCAGGTCCGATTCGTCGAGTGGTCGGCCCACCACCGCCGCCTTTACACCGGCGCGGGCTAGGAAGTTCCGACGAGGATCAGGCCCCGTCGCGCCGTGGCGGTGACGGTGGCCTTGCCGCCCGTGACC
>JBJMJR010000058.1:0-6000 GCA_045806245.1 Gaiellaceae bacterium
AGGGGATCCCGCACAACGTCCTGAACGCGAAGGAGCACGCGCGCGAGGCGGAGATCATCAAGAACGCCGGCCAGAAGGGCGCCGTCACGATCGCGACCAACATGGCCGGCCGCGGCGTCGACATCAAGCTGGGCGACGGGGTGCGTGAGGTCGGCGGCCTGTACGTCCTCGGCACCGAGCGCCACGAGGCGCGCCGCATCGACAACCAGCTGCGCGGGCGCTCAGGCCGCCAGGGCGATCCCGGCGAGTCGCGCTTCTACCTCTCCGGCGACGACGACCTCGTGCGCTTGTTCGCCGGCGACCGGATCAAGAACATCATGCAGCGCTTCAAGATCCCGGACGACCAGCCGATGGAGGCGAAGATCCTCTCGAACCAGATCGAAGGCGCGCAGAAGAAGGTCGAGGAACAGAACTTCGTCGCGCGCAAGAACGTCCTCAAGTACGACGACGTCATGAACCGGCAGCGCGTCGTGATCTACGAGCAGCGCCGCGCCGTGCTCGAGGGCGAGGACATGAAGGAGCAGGTGCTCGAGTGGATCGACGAGGTGATCGCGCGCACGGTCGACCAGTTCACGGCCGAGGAGTACGCAGAGGAATGGGACCTCGAAGGCCTCGTCAAGCAGATGGCGCTGCTCTACGAGACGGAGGTCACGGTCGACGAACTGCGGGAGGATCTCGGCGAGGTTACGCGCGACTCGCTCGTCGAGGAGTTCCGCGACGACGCGCGCGACGCGTACACCGCGAAGGAGGAGGAGCTGACCTCCGACCTCATGCGCGAGCTGGAGCGCTTCGTGATCCTTCAGGTCGTCGACCAGCGCTGGCGCGAGCATCTCGACTCGATGGACTACCTACGCGAGGGCGTCCACCTGCGCGCGATGGCCCAGAAGGACCCGCTCGTCGAGTACCAGCATGAGGGCCACATCATGTTCGGCGAGCTCGGGCTCGCGATCCACGAGGAGGTCGTGCTGACGCTCTTCCATGCGCAGCTCGCTCCCGAGGAGGCGGACGAGCTGCAGCGCTCGCAGCAGGCGGTCAATGGCGGCCGCATGCAGTACGAGCACGAGTCGCTGGCCGGCGCCGAGGCGATCGCGGCGGCGGGCGGCAGTGCCGTCGGCACGACGACGATGGCGATGACGGGCGGGACGACCACCACCGCCGGCGCACCGAAGCCGATCGTCAACTCCGAGCGCGACAACATCGGCCGCAACGACCCCTGTTGGTGCGGCAGCGGCAAGAAGTTCAAGAAGTGCCACGGGGCGTAGGCGTGGCCGAAGAACACGGCCAGCCTTTAGAGGCGCAGCTCGAGGAGATCGGATCCCGCCTCGCGTGGGTCCGTGATTACCTTTGACCCCGACGCGCTTGCCGAACGCCGCACACAGCTAGAGCAGGAAATGGGAGCGCCGGGCTTCTGGGACGACCAGGAGCACGCGGCCGCCATTTCGACCGAGCACTCCCGCGTCCAGCGCAAGCTCGAGCGCTACGAGCAGCTGCTGCGCGACTACGAGGACGCGCGCGAGCTCTACTCGATGGACGGCGGGATGGAAGCCGAGATCGTCGACTCGATCGCGCCGCTGAAGCAGGATCTCGACCGGCTCGAGGAGGAAGCATTGTTTTCAGGCGAGTACGACGCCGGCGACGCAGTCGTGACGCTGCAGTCCGACGTCGGCGGCACGGACGCGCAGGACTTCACGGAGATGCTGCTCCGCATGTACGAGCGTTGGGCGCAGCACCGCGGGTTCTCGATCGACGTCGTCGAGGCGAGCCCGGGGGAGGAGGCCGGCCTGAAGTCGGCGACCTTCACGATCGGGGGCGAAAACGCGTACGGCATCTTGCGCGCAGAACGGGGCAAGCACCGGCTCGTGCGTCAGAGCCCGTTCGACCAGGCGCATCGACGGCACACGTCGTTCGCGCAGGTGATCCCGAGCCCGCTGCTCGCGCAGGACAACGTCGAGATCGACGAGGGTGATCTGCGGATCGACACGTACCGTGCGCAGGGCGCTGGGGGCCAGCATGTCAACAAGACCGACTCGGCCGTCCGGATCACCCATCTCCCGACCGGTGTGGTCGTCCAATGCCAGAACGAGCGGTCGCAGACTGCGAACAAGCAGACAGCCATGAGGATCCTCAAGTCGCGCCTCGTCGAGCTCGCCGAGGAGGAACGGGAGGAGGAGCTAGCGAAGGAACGAGGCGTCGTCAGCATGGGGTTCGGCGGCAATCCCATCCGTAGCTATGTCCTCCACCCATACCAGCTCGTCAAGGATCACCGCACCGACTACGAGGTCGGAAACGCCCAGGGTGTCCTGGACGGCGACCTGGACGGCTTCATTCACGCCTATTTGCTGGCGAGAGCAGCAGGAAAGGTCGTCTAGGCGTTCAGCTAGACTGGCCGCAATTCCAGCTCAGGCGTGGCTGCGGGCGCGCCGGGCATAAAGGAAAAGCATGACGGACGTCCTTCAGACAGAGGAGACCCCAGCGGCGACGCTCGCCGAGCCGCAGCCTGCGGACATCGCGGCGCCCGCGCCCGGCCCGGGGACGATGATCGTGTTCGAGTCGGTGACAAAGGTCTACGAGCCGGACGTCACCGCGTTGCGCGACGTCTCGTTCGTGATCGACAAGGGTGAGTTCGTCTTCGTCGTGGGCGCCTCCGGGTCGGGGAAGTCGACGATCGTGCGCCTGCTGCTGAAGGAGCTCGAGCCGACCCGGGGACGCATTGTCGTCGGCGGCCGCGACCTGACGCGTCTGCGCCGCTCGAAGGTGCCGCTGCTGCGGCGCAACGTCGGCTGCGTGTTCCAGGACTTCAAGCTGCTGCCGTCGCGCACCGCGGCGGAGAACGTGGCGTACGCGCTGAAGGTGCAGGGCGAGAGCTCGCCGTCGATCCGGCGGAAGGTGCCCGAGGTCATGAACATGGTCGGGCTCGCGCACAAGATGAACTCCCTTCCCGACGAGCTCTCCGGCGGCGAGCAGCAGCGCGTCTCGATTGCGCGCGCGTTCGTCAACCACCCGCCGCTGCTCGTCTGCGACGAGCCGACCGGAAACCTCGATCCGGACACGTCCGTCGGGATCATGCAGCTGCTGTACCGGATCAACCGCGCGGGGACGACGATCCTCATGGTCACGCACGACCGCGAGATGGTCGACAAGATGCGCCGCCGCGTGATCGCGCTCGAGGACGGGCGCCTCGCGCGCGACGAGCGCCGCGGCGGCTACGAATCGTAGGTGGAACGCTTCAAGCTCATCGTCGCGGAATCGCTGCGCTCGCTCGGCGCGAACGTCTCGACGACGCTCGCCGCGACGGTGACGGTGCTGATCGGGATGTTCCTGCTGGGACTGTTCATCGCTTTCGGCTCCTGGGTCGTCTCGTGGAGCAACCATGTGAAGAAGGAGCTCGTCGTCCACGTCTACTTCTGCACGAGCGACACGTGCGCGAAGGAAGCGTCGACGTCGCAGATGAACCGCATCGCGCGCGCCGCCTCGGCGCGGACGGATCTCGTCAAGCGCGTCGACTTCATCTCGAAGCAGGACGCGCTCGCGCAGATGAAGCAGAAGCATCCGGAAGAGGTTGCGCAGCTGCCGACCAACCCCTTCCCGAACGCACTGACCGTGATCCCGAAGAAGGGCGACGACGTCGAGAAGGTCGCGGCGCTGTTCCAGGCCGCGCCGGGCAACGGAATCGAGAAGGTCGACTACGGCAAGAAGACGACCCACAAGGTGCTGCGCCTGGCTCACGTGATCGAGGCATTTTTCATCATCGCGGTGATCCTGCTGCTGGCCGCCTCGACGTTGCTGATCGCGAACACGATCCGGCTTTCGATCTTCTCGCGGCGACGTGAGATCGAGGTGATGAAGCTCGTGGGCGCGACGAACTGGTTCGTGCGCGGCCCGTTCATGCTCGAGGGCGTCCTCTGCGGCGTCGCCGGAGCGGTCGGAGCGGTGATTCTGCTCGTGCTGGGGAAGGCGATCGCGCTGCCGTCGCTTCTGCACACGGGGCCGCTCAACGCCGGCAACGACGTCCGCGCGCTCGCGTTCTCGCTGAACGCACTCATTCTCGTCGGCACCGGGCTGCTGCTGGGAGCGGCTGGCTCAGTGGTGACGATCAGGCGCTTCCTGCAGGTCTAGCTGACCGACCGCGCAGTCGTCCAGGTCGAGAGGCGCGGCAAGCTCGTCGTCGGCGAGCCGTACTTCGAGCCGGGCGTCCCGCTCGTCCTCGACCGCAAAGGGCTGGGCGAGGCCGCGCCCGGCGATCTCGCCGTCGTCCGAACCGGGCGCGGCCGCGCGCGGCTCGAGCGCGTGCTCGGGAAGGCGAACGACATCGAGGTCGTCCTCGAGGGCCTGCTCGAGGACGTCGGTGCCCGCGTCGACTTCGAGCCGTACAGCGAGCCCGACCAGAGCGGCGAGCGCGTCGACCTGCGCGACCTGCTGACGTTCACGATCGACCCGGAAACGGCGAAGGACTTCGACGATGCGCTGTCGGTGGTGGAGGAGGAGGGCGGCTACCGCGCGTGGGTGCACATCGCCGACGTGTCCGCCTACGTCGCTTCGGGGACGCCGCTCGACCGCGGGGCGGCGGAGCGCGCGTTCACGACGTACGTGCCCGGCCGCGCTGCGCCGATGCTCCCGCCGGAGCTCGCCGACGACCGCTGCAGCCTGCGTCCGTACGAGGATCGTCTCACCGTCACCGTCGAGTTGCCGCCGGACGGCGAGCCGCGCTTCTACCGCTCGCTGATCCGCAGCGACGCGCGTCTGACATATGGGCAGGCGGAGCGACGGGAGGCCGAGCCCGAGATCGCCGCCGCCCTCGAGCGCACGGACCGGCTCACGGCGGGAATCCGCGACCGGCGGTTCGCGCGCGGCGCCCTCCGCATCGAAAGCCGGGAGACGACGTTCGAGTTCGACGGTCACGGGAGCATCGCGCGCGCGTGGAAGGAGTCGGAGCCAACGTCCCACAGGCTTGTCGAGGAGCTGATGATCGGCGCGAACGAGGCGGTGGCGCAGTTGCTGTCGTCGCGCCGCCGTGAGGCGCTCTACCGCGTGCACGAACGGCCGGACCCGCAGGCGATCGAGTTGCTGCTGAAGAAGCTCGCGGACCTCGGCGTCCCGACGCCGCCCGCACCGGACCGGCTCTCGCCGGCTGCTGCGGCGGAGGTCGCGGCCGCGACGAGCGAGCGCGTGACGGAATACGTCGCGCAGTCGCGCCGCGGCCGGGAGGCGTTTCCGTCGCTCGTCCTGCGCTCGCTCAAGCAGGCCCGCTACCACCCGGAGAACCTCGGCCACAGCGGCCTCGCCAGCCGGGCGTACTGCCACTTCACCTCGCCGATCCGGCGCTATCCGGATCTCGTGGTGCACCGTGCGCTGCTGCGCGAGCTCGGCCTGTCGGACGACGCGGCACCGGCCGATCTGGACGCGCTCGCCGAGCACACCTCCGCGCGCGAGCGCGAGGCGGCGCAGGTCGAGTACCTCGCCGACGCGCTCTGCCTCGCGTGGCTTCTGGACGACGAGCTGTTCGAGCGCGGCTGGGAGGAGCCCTTCGAAGGCGAGATCGTTGGCCTGATCGGCTCCGGGATGTTCGTCCGCTTCGGGGAGGTGTTCGAAGGCTTTCTGCCGGCGCGCCGGCTGCCCGGGGACTACTTCGAGCTCAACGAGCTCGGAACGGCGCTCGTGGGGCGGCGCGGCGGCGGAACCTTCCGCCTTGGCGACGGGATCGCGGTGCTGGTGGAGAAGATCGAGAAAACCGACGGCAAGGTCGAGCTTTCACCTGTCAGCCGCCCTCGGAGGTAGGGAAAACCGTAACGACTTCGCCCGTCCTGCAGACGAGACTGCAGGACATGAAGAAGCGACTGTTCATCGGACTGATCTTTGTGGCGCTGCTCCTCCTGGCCGCGCTCGGCACGATCATCGGGACGGGAGGCGACTGATGCTCTCCCTCGCAGTCGCCTTCCCGCTCGCCCTCCTGCCGGCGCTGACCCTCGCGGGAACGCTCGGCTGGATGGCCCGCAGCTAGCG
>JBJMJR010000059.1:0-3992 GCA_045806245.1 Gaiellaceae bacterium
ATCCTGCTCGCCATCGCGGTTCCCTCGTACCTGAGCTTCCGCGACCGCGCGAACAACTCGGCTGCCAAGGCCAACGTCCGGGCTGCAATCCCGGCGATCGAGGCCTACAACGCGGACAACCTCGGCACGGGCAACAGCGCCGGCTATGCCGGCATGACGGTGTCGTATCTGCGTGACAACTACGACTCGGAGCTCGTCACGACGAAGCTCGACTTCCCGGTCGCGCCGACGTCGATCACGTACTGCGTGCAGAGCACGGTCGGCGGCAAGACCTGGAGCAAGAACGGCCCGGGCGCCGCGATCGTCAACGCAGTCTGCTAGTCGGAGCAACTCTGTAGTTGAAGAAAGGGCGCCGAGAGGCGCCCTTTTTTTAACCCTTTCGGGGGTAACCCATCGTGGGTGATGCGGTCGATGTGCAGGTAGCAACTTGAACATCCCCATGGAAGGAGCACACCGAATGACGAGCAAGATCCGGCAGCGGCTGGCCGGTGAGGAAAGCGGTTTCACCCTCATCGAGCTCCTCGTTGTCATCATCATTCTCGGCATCCTGCTCGCCATCGCGGTTCCCTCGTACCTGAGCTTCCGCGACCGCGCGAACAACTCGGCTGCCAAGGCCAACGTCCGGGCTGCAATCCCGGCGATCGAGGCCTACAACGCGGACAACCTCGGCACGGGCAACAGCTCCGGCTACGCCGGCATGACGGTGTCGTATCTGCGTGACAACTACGACTCGGAGCTCGTCACGACGAAGCTCGCGTTCCCGAACGCACCGACGTCGGTCACCTACTGCGTGCAGAGCACGGTCGGCGGCAAGACCTGGAGCAAGAACGGCCCGGGTGCTGCCATCGTCAACGCAGTCTGCTAGCCCACATCACCTGTGGATCGAAGGGCGCCGCAAGGCGCCCTTCGTCTTTTCAAGTCCCTCGTTTGAGGTGCCGATAGGAACCGTGTGACGCTCTCTGTCTCGCCCCCGCTCCGAATCGCGGCGATCTGCGCCCTCGTCTTCACCGTCCTCGTCTTCGGCGGCCTCAGGCTACTCGGCGGCAGCGGTAGCGACTCGACGCCGGCGACCCACGTGATCCGGCATCACCGGTTCGGTTCCGGTGTCGCGAAGAAGACCACCCCCGCGAAGGCGACGGGCACCACGACGCACAAGACCGCCGCCGCGAAGACGCACGCGAAGCCGATGGCGAAGAAAGCGGTGGCTAAGCCGAAGCCGGTCGTGGATCTCGCTGCCGTCACGGCGGCGCGGGCGGCAGGGCTGCCCGAGCCCGTCGCGCAGGCGCTCGGCCGCTCGAAGGCGGTCGTGATCTCGCTCTACGACCCGTATTCGCAGGTCGACGGCACTTCCTTCGCCGAGGCGAAGGCCGGCGCAGGCCTCGCCGGCGTCGGGTTCGTCGGGCTCAACGTTCTCAGCCAGCGCGACGTCGGCAAGCTGACGGAGCAGCTCGGGTTGCTTCCCGACCCCGGCGTGCTCGTCTACATCAGGCCCGCGGCGCTCGCGGCGAAGATCAGCGGCTTCGCCGACAAGGAGACCGTCGCGCAGGCAGCCAGGAACGCCGCAGTCGCCGGCTCGTGAGCGAGGCGGCGGGCAGCGTACGGGAGCTCTTCGTCCGGCATGCGCGCCGGGACGGCCGTTCGATCGCCATCCTCCGCGCCGTTGACTACGGCGACTCGTGCGTCGTCGAGGCGGAGGTCTATCCGGCCGGGGGCCGCAGCGCGGAACCCTCGCGCCCCGGGCCGTACACGTTCGCGGACGCGCACCAGGCAACCGCCTTCATGACCGAAGCAGTCGAGGCGCTGATGGTGCTCGGGTGCGACGTGCACGCGCAATAGCACCCCTCGATCGGGCGATGCCGTCCCGCCCCAGGCACGACGACATTCGAAGCGTGACGCTCGTCCGCCGCCTTGCCGTCGTCGTCGTAGCGGCACTCGCCCTCTGCGCTGCAGCCGCGGCCGCGGCCGGGGATCCGCAGTTCCAGCCCGCCGCAGCCGATCAGGCGTGGACCGACTCGATCGTCCTGAATGCGACCGACGTCGGCGCCGAGTGGAAGCGTCAGGGCGCGCCGGGCGCGATCGCCGGCACTGACACCGGGGCCAGCGGCAACTGCTCGCTGCCGGACATGTCCGACCTCGTGCTGACCGGCGGCAGCTACTCCGCGGACTTCTACCGCAACGACGGCGCGTACGTCGCTGCGACGGCGGTCAGCTGGCAGACGACCGAGCAGGCCGAGGCCGACTGGTCACGCAGCCTGCAGCCCGCCCTCATGGGCTGCCTCGCGGGCGACCTCCAGGCCGAGAGCACGAAGCAGGTCAAGATCGTCGTGACCGGCCGGCATCAGCTCGCCTGGCCGACGTTCGGCGACCGCAGCGTCGTGTATCGCCTCTCGCTCGTGCTGAAGGCTCGGGTGAAAGTTCGGAAAAAGTGGCGGACCGTCTCCGCGAAGGGAACGGCCGACTTCCTCGCCGTCGGCGCGGGCCGCGCCCGAGCGATGCTGTGGACGTTCTCGTTCGACGCGCACCCGCTCACCGACTTCAGTCAGCAGAGGTGGGCGCTGCTGATGGCGCAGCGCATGGCGAATCCGCCGGCCGGCTAGCTCCCCACTTCTGCGTAGGCGCTCGTTTCGTCGCGCTCCCACAGGCGCTCGCCGCACTGCGCGCACGCTGGGACGACGTACTTCACCTCGGTGGGGCTCCCGCATGAGGTGCAGCGGAAACGACCCTTGGCAACGGCGCCCGCCGGCCAGAACTCGACGTAGTCGCGCTCCGATTTCTCGGCGGCAACCGACCGGAGTGTGCGGTGCGGCTCCCTCATCTCGACCCCCTCAGGTCACGGAGTGCTTTCTGCAGCTCCAGGCTCGTTGTAGGCGCGCCCCAGAGGGCTGTCAATGGGGAATGCAGCCGCTCGTCGCGGGCTCGCTCTGAACGAGCTGCCCGTTGACCTCCTGGACGACAACGGAGGACGCACCCCACGTGCAGTCCTCCGAACGCTTGGCCGGAGCGGCCGCAGCCGTCAGCAGCAGGACGAGACAGGCACAGGCCACGAGAAGCACGAGCAGACGCCGCATACCCCTGCAACGGCGTACCGCTTGAAAGAGATACGGGTCTAGATGGAGACGCGCGCGAGCTCTTCGATGGACGTGAGGCCTGCAGCCACCTTGGCCAGGCCGTCGTCCCACAGCGTCCGCATCCCCTCGCCGATCGCGGCCCGCTCGATCTCCTCGCGGCTGGCATTCCTGACCGCGAGGCTCTCGAGCTGCTCGGTCATCGTCAGTAGCTGGTAGATGCCGATCCGGCCCTTGTAGCCGGTCTGGTTGCACCTGGGGCAACCCTTCTTCCGGTAGAAGACCATGCCGTCCGAGGCAGCGGCGACCTCCGGGGAGACGCGCGCCTTCAGCAAGTCCTCCGTGTTCGGGGTGTACATCTCACAACAGTGCGTGCAGAGCTTGCGCGCGAGGCGCTGCGCAAGCACGGCCGACACGGCCGCGCCGGTGAGGAACGGCTCCACGCCCATCTCGTTCAGGCGCGTGAGCGCCTGCGGCGCGTCGTTCGTGTGCAGCGTCGAGAGCACGAGGTGACCCGTGAGGGCGGCCTCGATCGCGATCTTGGCGGTCTCGCCGTCCCGGATCTCGCCGACCATCACCACGTCGGGGTCGGAACGCAGGATCGACCGCAGCGCCGTCGCGAACGTCAGCCCGGCCTTGGTGTTGATCTGAACCTGGTTGACACCGCCGAGCCGGTACTCGACCGGATCCTCGACGGTGATGATGTTGATCTCCGGCCGGTTGATGTCCGTCAGCGACGCGTAGAGCGTCGTCGACTTACCGGAGCCGGTCGGACCGGTCACGAGCAGCGCGCCCGTCGGCTTGCGGACGATAGCCTCCAGCTGCGCGCGCATGTCGTCGGACATGCCGAGCTCCTCGAGCGTCGGCGCCCGCTTCGACTTGTCGAGGAGTCGCATGACGACCGACTCGCCCTCGACCGTGGGCAGC
>JBJMJR010000060.1:0-7317 GCA_045806245.1 Gaiellaceae bacterium
CTCGCCGCCGCGACGGCAGAGCTGCTCGACCGGCCGTTCGGCGTCTGGCATGTCGCAGCCGACGGCGATTGCACGTGGGCCGAGTTTGCCGAGGCGATCTTCGACGAGGCCGGCGTCGACGCGCGCGTGCGTCGCATCTCGAGTGCCGAGCTCGGCCGTCCTGCGCCGCGGCCGGCGTACTCGGTGCTGCGCAGCGAGAAGGACGCGCCGGCCCTTCCGCACTGGCGAGAGGGCCTACGCGCGTGCCTCAGCCGGATCGCTTGAGCTTCCCGTGCTTCTTCGCGTGCAATTCTCCGCGCCGGAAGACCCAGATGCCGAGTGGCACGGAGATGACGCCGATGATCAGCATCGGCCAGATGTCGCCCCACACGTCGCTGACGGAGGCGCCGTCGAGGATCGCCGAGCGCTCGCCGCGCAGCGCGTAGGTCGCCGGCGAGATCTTGGCGATCCACTGCATGAACAGCGGCAGCACGGTGACGGGGTAGTAGACGCCCGAGACCACGAGCATCAGGCCCTGCGCGACGTAGCCGAACTGCGTCCCCTTCTCGGGCGAGATCAGCGGGAGCACGGCCGTCATCATCCCGATGCCCACGAACGAGATCGACGCGACGGCGATCAGCACGAGGGCCGCCGTGAAGTTCGCGTTCGGCATGTGCAGGCCGAAGAACGCTGCGATCGCAACGAACACGATCGACGCGCGCACGATCCCGTAGCCGATCGCGAAGATGCCCGTGCCGAGCAGGTGCACCGCACGCGTCAGCGGCGCCATGAACGTGTACTCGATCGTGCCTTCCCACCGCTCCCACGCGACCGTCTCGATCAGGAGCTCGAAGACGATCCCGAGGTACGACCACATCACCGCGCCGATCAACAGGATCGTCGTGAGGCGGTCGAGATTGATGCTGCCGCCCTCGGCGACGACGCCCTTGGCAATGAACACGATCGTGAGCGTGTTCGCCGCCGTCCAGAAGAAGAAGGCGACCTCCCACCAGGCGTAGCGCTTGATCAGGTACCAGTTGCGCTCGACCATTCCGTAGAGGCCGATGAACTCGTGGCGCATCGATGCGGCCGCTTCTCTCATGCGAACACCCCCCTTTCCGCGTCCTCGTCCTTCTCGTCCTCGAACGTCCGGCCGGTCGCCGCGAAGAAGGCGTCCTCGAGCGTCTCCGACTCGTAACGCTCCTTGAGCGCGTCGGGCGCGTCGAGGGCGATCAGCCGGCCGCGGTCGAGGATCCCGACGCGGTCGGCGAGCACGTCGGCTTCCCGCATGTCGTGCGTGCAGAGCAGGATCGTCGCGTCGTGGGTCGTCCAGACGTCCCGGATGAAGTTCTGCACCTCGAGCTTCGAGCGCGGGTCGAGACCGGTCGTCGGCTCGTCGAGCAGGAGCAGCACCGGTGAGGTGAGCAGCGCCCGTGCCAGCGCGACCTTCTGCTGCATCCCGCGCGAGAGGTGCTCCATGCCTTCATGGCGGCGCTCGACCGGAAAGCCGACGCGCTCGAGGATCTCCGGGATCGCGGTCTTCGTCGCGCTGGGCGGCATGCCGTAGAACCGCGCGGCGTACGCGAGGTTCTCCTCCGACGACATCTTCTTGAAGAACGACGCCTCGACGGACACGCGGTTCACGAGCCGCTGGACGGCGCGCGAGTCCTTGACGACGTCGTGACCGAAGATCGTCGCGCTACCGCCGTCGGGCAGCAGCAGGGTCGACAGCAGCCGGACCAGGGTGGACTTGCCCGACCCGTTCTGGCCGAGGATCGCGACGCACTCGCCACGCTCCATCGTGAACGTGACGTCTTCGAGCGCCGCTACACGCCGCCGGCGCTTCCGTCCGCGCGTGCGCGTCGCATCGCGGCGGAAGAACTCCTTGCGCAGATTGTCGACTTCAAGGGCAACCACGGTGAACTCCTACGAATCGGCGGGACACGGACATGCGCAACACACCTGCCGACGCAGGCGGTGCACGGGTCGCGGGGAATCAGCCGAACAGGAAGTTCATCCGCAAGACCGTAGCACTCGTGTCAAGCGAGCACGCGCTCGAGCGCCTTCTTGCCGCCGCGCAGTAGTGGCTCGCCGTGTGAGACGAGCACGCGCTGCACCGGCAGGTCGAGCAGCGGCCGCAGCGATTGCCGCAGGTCTTCGTGCGTCGCTTTGCCGAGCCAGCTCTCGGGACACTGGCGGAGTGGCTCGCGGGTCGGGCGCGGCTTCGCACCGGCGCCTAGCAGAACGTCGCCGACCACCAGCGCCTGCTGATCGGGAAGCCAGTAGACGACTTCGGAGCTGCGCGCCGTCGGAAAAGCCCGAATCCCGCCTGGCAGGTCGCTCTCCTCAACGGTGCCCGTCACGTCGACGCCCCGATTGTGGAGCGGGCGCGCTCCGCGACGCGACGACCACACCTCGTCCGCGGCAAGCTCGGGCGCGCTGCGGATGTGCCAGTAGACGGTCAGCAGCACGTGGTCCGGCCGCGCGAGGCCGCGCGGCGGATCGAGCGGGTCGATCAGGACGATTCCGCGGTCGGTGTCGACGGCGACGGATCCCACCGGCTCTTTCCACTCGTCGTGCCATGCGGTCCAGCGCCGAAGCCCGGGCGCGACGAGCTCGAGCTGGCTCACCCGCGCGGAGACTCGCCGTCGAAGTAGTCGACGTCGCTGTCAAGCCGCTGGATCGACCAGAACGGCGTGGCGCCGCGTGACATCGCCGCGATCTTGCCGCTGTCCGGGTACTGGACGATTTCCGGGGAGACCTTCGCGTCGGCGACGACGTAGCGCACCGCTTCGCCGGTGCGGTTGATCACCTGGTGCGCACCTTCCGGCCCGGTCGCGAAGTGCACGGCGTCGCCTGGCTCGAGCTCCTGCTCCCCCTCCGGCGTTCGGAGCGTCGGCGTGCCCCGCAGCACGAGCAGCAGCTCCTCGTTGCCGTGGTGAAAGTGGTAGGGACACTGCGTCTGGCCAGGGAGGAGCTCGACGACGCTCATCCCGAGCGTTCGCCCCGGCGCGACCCGCCGCTGGTTCGCCAGCCAGCCTTCGGTCGGCGGATAGAGCTCTTCCCAGTCGTCGTCGAAGACGTTGATCACACGTCGTGAATCAGCCACAGGCGCTCCCCTGTCTGCGAAGCGGTGCGAGCCTGCGCGGTGATCTGGTTGAGATCGGGGTACTCCGCGACCTCGGGTGAGACACGGATCCCGGCGACGACGTAGCGCACCTGTTCGTCGGTGTCGTTTCGGACGCCGTGCGCGCCGTCCGGCCCGATCGGGAAATGCACGACCTCGCCTTCGGCGAGTTGGCGCTCGCCTTCGGGAGTGCGCAGCGTCGGGCGACCTCGCAGCACGATGAGGAGCTCCTCGGAGCCGTGATGAAAGTGGTAGACGTTGAAGTTCCCGGGGCCGAGCTCGTAAACGGTCGCGCCAAGCCGCACGCCCGGGCCGACGAGGCCCTTCGACTTCCCGCCGCCGCCCGACCAGTCCTCCGCGTCGTCCCAGTCGTCGCGAAAGACGTTCATGCCGCCTGCTGCGGGTCGGGGTCGTCGTCGTCCCACTGCTCGGGCCGCGGCATCACCACGAGGCGCAGGCGCTCGAGGCGGCGCTCCTCGCGCTCCAGCTCCGACTGCTGTTCCTGGCGTTCGTCGCTCATCGCCGCAGCCTACGACATATACATGCCAGCTTCTGTCATGTATGTTCTCGCACGATGCGGGCGACACGGCTCGTCTCCCTCCTGCTCCTGCTGCAGATGCGCGGCCAACTGACGGCGCAGGAGCTCGCGTCGCACTTCGAGGTCTCCGTCCGCACGATTCACCGCGACGTCGAGTCGCTCGGCGCGGCCGGCGTGCCGGTCGAGGCAGTGCGCGGGCCCGCCGGGGGCTACCGGCTCGCCGGCGGCTATCGCACGAAGCTGACCGGCCTGACGGCGGCCGAGGCCGAGGCGCTCTTCGTCGCGCCGGCACCGGCCGCGGAGCTCGGCCTCGGCGGCGTTCTTGCGAACGCGAGGTTGAAGGTGCTCGCAGCGTTGCCGGCCGAGCTCCAGGAGCGCGCCAGCCGGGCCGAGCGGTACTTCCACCTCGACGCGCGCGGCTGGTTCCGGGCCGAGGACACGGTGCCGCACCTGCCGGAGATCGCAGCGGCGACGTGGCACGAGCGGCGGCTGGGCGCGCGCTACCGCGAAGGCCCGCGCGTCGTGCGCCGGACGCTCGATCCGCTCGGCCTCGTGCTCAAGGCCGGGGCGTGGTACCTCGTCGCGCGCCGCTCGGCCGGCATGCGTGTCTACCGCGTCTCCCGGTTCGTCTCCGTGCGTGTGCGCGACGAGCCGTTCGAGCGGCCCGAGGACTTCGACCTCGCGACGTACTGGCAGGAATGGTCGGGGACGTTCGAGGCGTCTCGGCCGCGCGTCGAGGTAACGGTGCGCGCCAGCGAGCTGGCGGTGCGGCATCTTCCCGCGGACCTGCAACGCGGCGACGGCGTCTACACCGTCGGCTTCGAGAGCCTCGAAGCCGCGTTCCGCGAGTTGCTGAAGTTCGGCCCGGACGCGGAGGTGCTCGACCCGCCCGAATTGCGGGCCAGAATCGCCGCGACCGCAGGCGAGGTCGCAGACATGTACGCGTGTCGGAACGCGCGGGTGGTTCGTGGCGGCGACTAGCCAAGCAGTGTGGTTAACGACGGTCGCGGCGGCAAAGCCGCCGTCCGCGAGTTCCGCTAGGGTCTGCGCAGGTCGTCCGCCGGTGCAGGCGGGCGCCGAGGCAATGGAGCCTCAGGACTCGCGGAGTCCTGGGCTCTTTTTTTGTGGTCCCGATTCGGAAGGAGCGGCATGGCAGCGGAAGACACGAAGCACTACCTCGCGAACGGGGCAGCGACAGCACCCGACGCGCGCGAAGCGCTCGAGTGGGCGCGCGAGACGACCGCGAAGATGGTCGACCTCAAGTTCTGCGACCTGCTCGGGACGTGGCAGCACATGACGCTCCCGATCACCGCGTTCGACGAGTCGGCGTTCGACGAGGGCCTCGGCTTCGACGGCTCCTCCATCCGCGGCTGGCAGGGCATCTCCGAGTCGGACATGCTGCTCATGCCCGTCGCGTCGTCCGCGATCCTCGACCCATTCACCGAGGCGCCGACGCTCTCGCTCATCTGCGAGATCGCCGATCCGCTGACGCGCGAGGGGTATGCAAGGGACCCGCGACGTGTGGCCAGGCGCGCCGAGGAGTACCTCCGCTCGACCGCGATCGCCGACACGGCGTACATGGGCCCGGAGTGCGAGTTCTTCGTCTTCGACGAGGTCTCGTACGAGCTCGGCCCGAACACGGCGCGCTACCTCGTCGACTCGGGTGAGGGCCACTGGAACTCCGGCAAGCCGGGGCTCGGCTACACCGTGCGCGAGAAGGAGGGGTACTTCCCGCCCGCGCCGCACGACACGCTTCACGACCTGCGCACGCAGATGGTGCTGACGCTCGAACGGCTCGGGATCCCGTGCGAGTTCCATCACCACGAGGTCGCCTCCGGCGGCCAGTGCGAGATCGACCTCCGCTACGGAACGCTGACGCGCATGGCCGACGAGGTGATGATCTACAAGTACGTCGTCAAGAACGTCGCGCGCGCCGCGGGCAAAAGCGTCACGTTCATGCCGAAGCCGATCTTCGGCGACAACGGCTCGGGCATGCACACGCACCAGTCGTTGTGGAAGGAAGGCACGCCGCTGATGGCGGACAAGTCGGGCTACGCAGGCCTGTCTCAGCTTGCCCGCGCGTACGTCGGCGGCCTGCTTGCACACGCACCCGCGCTGCTCGCGTTCTGCGCGCCGACGACGAACTCGTACCGCCGGCTCGTGCCGGGCTACGAGGCGCCGGTGAACCTCGTCTACTCGCAGCGGAACCGGAGTGCATGCATCCGCATTCCGATGTACTCCGACTCGCCGAAGGCGAAGCGCGTCGAGTTCCGCTGCCCCGACGCGTCCGCGAACCCGTATCTCGCGTTCGCGGCGATGCTGATGGCCGGCATCGACGGGATCCAGAAGGGCCTCGACGCCGGCGAGCCGGCCGACTGGGATCTGTTCGAAGAGGATCGCGGCGTTGCGCAGGTCCCGGGCTCGCTCGACGAGGCGCTCGATGCCCTCGAGCGGGATCACGAGTTCCTGACCGCGGGCGGCGTCTTCAGCGACGAGCTGATCCGGACGTGGATCGACTACAAGCGGGAGAACGAGACCGATGTCGTGCGGCTCCGCCCGCACCCGGCCGAGTTCGCCCTCTACTACGATTGCTAGCGACCGCGACAACCGTTGACATCCGCGACGCGCGCCCTGACGACTGGGCGCACGTGGCGGACATCTACTGGGACGGGATGCGCGACGGGCTCGCGACGTTCGAGACCGAGGTGCCGCGGCGCGAGGCATGGGAGGCCGCCCATCCGCTCCGGCTAGTCGCTGAGCGTGACGGAGAGATCGTCGGCTTCGCCGCGCTGTCTCCGGCGTCTTCCCGCCATTGCTACGCGGGCGTCGCGGAGAACAGCGTCTATGTCGCGCGTGATGCGCAGGGCCAGGGTATCGGCCGTGCGTTGCTCGACAAACTCATCTCTCGCGCCCGCCGAGAGGGCTTCTGGACGATTCAGACTTCGATCTTTCCCGAGAATCGCGCGTCGCTCGCGCTGCACGAGCGCTGCGGCTTCCGGGTCGTCGGCACACGGGAGCGAATTGCCAAACGTGACGGCAGTTGGCGCGACACGGTCTTCCTGGAGAAGCGGCTGTGATCAAGGTCGAAGCGGTCGTGACTCGTGAACGCGTCGAGACGGTGATCGACGCCGTCGAGCACGAGACAGGGCATGTCGGCGTGACGGTCGTCGAGGCGATCGGCCACGGCCGGCAGCGCGGCGTCACGCACGAATATCGCGGCCGCGTCTTCGAGTCGCGCTTCCTGCCGAAGGCGCTGCTCACGTTCGTCGTCGAGGACGGCATCGTCCCGGCCGTCGTGGCGGCGATCGCCGACGCGGCGCGCAGCGGCAACGACTCGGGCGACGGCCTCGTGTGGACGAGCCGTGTCGACAACGTCACGCACAACCGCACCGGGTTCCGGCTCGAAGAGCTCGAGGTGCGATGAAGACCGGCGATCTGCTGATCGCCGCCAACACGCTGTGGGTTGTTGTCGCCGCGGTGCTCGTGATGTTCATGCAGGCCGGCTTCGCGTTCCTCGAGGCGGGGCTGACGCGGATGAAGAACGCGGCGCACATCGCCGGCAAGAACGTGCTCATCTTCGGGATCGCGTCGCTCGTCTACTGGGCCGTCGGCTTCGGCATCGCCTTCGGCGACGGGAATGCGGTCATCGGCACGCACGGTTTCTTCCCCTCGA
>JBJMJR010000061.1:0-17626 GCA_045806245.1 Gaiellaceae bacterium
ACAGACGCGGCGTAGTAGTAGAGTCGCGCGCGTGATCCGAGGCACGCTCGCAGCCTTTGCGCTCGCGCTCGTCCTGGCAGCGCCGACGTCGGCGGCGCAGCAGTACAACGTCAGCTACCACGCGTTCCCGCTTCCCAGAGGCGGAGTGACGCGCGGCACGTGGACGTCGCCGTGGTTCGCGACCGGGTTCGGCTTCACCGAGCTCGTCTCGTCGTGGAACGCAGCGACGCCTACCGGCTCGTGGATCGAGGTGCACATGCGCGCGCTGACCGACAAGGGCACGCAGACCAAGTGGTACACGATGGGCCGCTGGACCTACGGCGACGCCGACATCCAGCGCACGTCCGTCGGCGGACAAGGCGACGCCGACGGCTTCGTCTCCATCGACACCTTCTTCGCCAAGGATCATCTGTTAACGGCGTACCAGCTGAGCGTCACGCTCTTCGGGACGGGTGCGAAGGTGACGCGTCTCGGCGCCGTCGCCTCCGATCCCGTCAACACGAACCCCTACGTGCCGAGCACGACGACGATGACGCGCGCGGTCGACTTGCGCGTTGCGTCCTACTCGCAGGAGATCCACGCAGGGCAGTACCCGCAGTTCGACGGCGGCGGCGAGGCGTGGTGCAGCCCGACGTCCACGTCGATGCTGGTGGCGTATTGGGGCAGGGGCCCGGCTCCGGCCGACTACGCGTACGTGCTCGCCGACTATCCGGGCATCGCCGATCCGTGGGTCGACTACGCGGCGCGCTACACGTTCGACTACCACTACAACGGCGCGGGCAACTGGCCGTTCAACACCGCGTATGCCGCGCACTTCGGGCTCGAGAGCGAGGTGACGCAGCTCCACTCGCTCGCCGAGGCAGAGCAGTTCGTCAAAGCCGGCGTCCCGCTCGTCGCCTCGATCGCTTTCCAGCCGAACAAGCTCGACGGCTTTCTCTTCCGCGGCACGGACGGGCACCTGCTCGTGATCGGCGGCTTCACCGCGAGCGGGGACGTGATCTCGTACGACCCCGCTTCGCCGAGCGATGCGACGGTGCGTCACGTCTACGACCGCGCGCAGTTCGAAAAAGCGTGGATGACCGCGACCGGCGGGATCGTCTATGTGATTCACCCCGCGTCGGTGCCGTTGCCACCGTCGCCAGCCGGGAACTGGTAGCCCTGCGCTACCAGTTCGTCGACTGCCGCTGGGAGCTCGGGAAGCCCGAGCGCGGGCGCCGGCTCTACCTCGCGGGTCACATCCCGGGCGCGAGCTTTCTCGACGTCGACACCGATCTGTCGGCGGCGCCCGGTCCGCGCGGGCGGCATCCGCTGCCGGCGCCCGACGCATTCGCGCAGGCAGCCTCGCGGGCGGGCATCGGCAGCGGCGTCTTCGTCGTCGCCTACGGGAACATGGGCGGCGCCGAGCGGCTCTGGTGGCTGCTGCGGCACTTCGGCCACGACGACTGCGCCGTGTTGGAGCTCGCCGGCTGGCACGGGCCGATGCGGGCCGGGGAGGAGGCGATCGAGCCACGCGAGCTCACGCCGGAGCCGCGCGACGACGACACGATCGAAGCGGACGAGCTCGCGCAGCGTGCCGGGGAGCTCGTGGTCGTCGATGCCCGCAGGCCCGAGCGCTGGCGCGGCGAGGCGAACCCGATCGACAAGCGCCCCGGGCGCGTCCCGGGCTCCCTCAGCGCGCCGTGGAACGAGCCGTTGCCCGAGCTACCCGCGGGCGAGCTCGTCGCGTACTGCGGCTCCGGCGTCACCGCGACGGTCGTGCTGCACCGGCTGCATCTCGCCGGCCGCGAGGGCAGGCTCTACCCCGGCTCGTGGAGCGAGTGGGAGCAGCTCGACTTGCCCGTCGAGACGGGTTAAGCAGCAGCCGTAGCGGAGCCCCAGCTGGCGAGATACGGCTGCCAGCCGGTCGGGATCTTCGGTGCGGCGAGGCGGATGAAGAGCACGGGCGCGGGCGGCCTCGGCAGATGGTGGAGCTCCATCGCGGCTTCCTCGAGCAGCCGGTTCCCCTTCTTGTGGTTGCACGGCGCGCACGCTGTGACGACGTTCTCCCACACGGACTCGCCGCCACGCGAGCGCGGCACGACGTGGTCGAGCGTCAGGCGGCCCGCTGTCGTCCCGCAGTACGCGCACCGCCAGCCGTCGCGCGCGAACAGCGCGCGGCGCGAGATCTTGCGCTGCACGGCACGTGGAACGCGGACGTAAGCGACGAGCCGGATCACGTGCGGCCACGGGTACGTGTCCGTCGCGGAGTGCAGGTGTTGCTGCAGCTCTTCGATCACCTCGGCCTTGCCCTTGAACACCAGCACATGCGCGCGCCGAACCGACGTGACGTTCAGCGGCTCGTAACTCGCGTTCAGGACCAGAACCTGCTGCATCTGGGGCGAAATGTAGCTATTCAGCTGGCCATGGCGCGCTCGACGGCCTCCTCCTCCTCCGGGGAGAGGGCCACCGACGGCCGGCCGCGGTCGAGTTCCTTGACGTAGATGCGCGCGTAGTCGCGGCCCTGGATGGCACTGACGACCACGCCGCTCCGGCCCGCGTCCAGCAGCGCGATCGAGGCCGACTGATGGCCGCCGGCGCCCTCGTACGCGTCATAGCGCACGAGCGAGGTCTTCGACACGGCCGTGTCGACGCGGCGGTCGACCCGCGAGAGGCCCGCTGCGATCTCATCGACGACCCGGTGCAAGTCGTCGATCCGGCCCTGGAGCGAGACGGCGAAGTCGACCAGATCCTGCTTGCCGCCCCCGAGCAGCACGAGCTGGGAGGAGCGCACCGCGCGGAGCTTCCACCACGCCAGCAGCGAGACGATCAACGCCAGGGCGCCGAAGGCGCAAGCCGCGATGGCGATCCACTCGGCGGTGGAGAGGCTCACGCGCTAGCCGAGCGAGAAGATGACTTTGTACTCGGCCGAGTTGTTCGTCGTCGTCGTCTCGCCGGGCACAGGCTCGACGTCGACCTTGATCGTAGTCGGCAAGCCGAACAGGCCGTTGATGTCGATGTTCGTGAACGTCACGGTCTTCGTCTCGCCCGCGTTGATCACCGGGATCTTCTTGCGCAGGACGATCGGCTTCGACGACTTCTGGATCGTGAGCGTCACGCCGACGTTGAACTCCTGGAAGTCGCCGGAGTTCTCGACCGAGACCTGGAAGGCGAGGTCGGTCGAGGCTGTGATCTCGTTGTCGCTCGCACTGGCGCCGGCACTCAGCGTCTTGCCGTCGGGCAGCGCCTTCACCGCGCCGAGCGCACTGCCGTGCTTCCCGCCTGGGTTGCCGCCGGTCGCCGCGCCGTGGACGCGCTGCCAGACGTTCATCATCGCCAGCGAGCTGGCGAGGTCCGGGTTCGGGAAGATCTGGGAGTCGGGGACGCCGCCGACGTTGGTGATGTTCTGGCGGAGCAGCTCCTGCTGCGTCGGCTGGCGGAAGTAGTAGTCCCAGTTGACGTCGCTGGCCGCGAGCAGGCGCGCCTGGGCTGCGATCAGCTGCCCGGCGGCGGTGGCGCTCTTCGCCGTCGCCGTTTGACGGAACGCGTCCGCGAGTCGGCTCAGCCCGCTCGCGCGCAGGCTCAGGACCTCGACCAGGTGGTCGTGCTCGACGCGCAGCGGCCCTGGTGGGTTCATCGCCTCTGCCTGCGCGACCCCCTGCTGCTGCTGCGAGGCGAGGCCCTTGAGCTTCTGCTCGAGCTGGCTCTCCTTGATGCCCGTCGCCGACAGGACCTGGTTCAGCTGCTTTCCGATCGCGGTCGAGCTCGCAGCGACCTGGCGCGTGTCGCTGAGGTAGCTGCTGTAGCGGGAGTGCTTGCTGTCCGAGGCGCAGCCGCGGGCGAGCACGACGAGCAGCACGACGGCCAGGATCACGAACGCGATCAGTCCGGCGAGCCGGAGCATGGGGATCAGCCCCGAAGGCGGCCGGACCGGTCGACGCGGGCCGCGCGGCGGCTGCCTCCGCGGCATCCGGACGCGTTCTGTCGCCTCCTCGGTCTCGGGCTCGTCGAAGAAGTCGAACTCGATGTCGGTATCGCGCTCGGTCATGGCAGGCCCAGCCGAAGCCGTTGTCACTCTAACCCGTGAACCGGCCGTGCAGGACTCGCCAACGGCTTGGCCAACCCAGGAAAGCTGATGTCGAACGCTGCCCCAGCCGTCCTCCAGAGCGAGCTCGTGCTCGGACGCTACCGGCCCTTGCGGCCGCTCGGCAGCGGCGGATCCGGCTCCGTGTGGCTCGCCCGCGACGAGCAGAACGGCCTCGACGTCGCGCTGAAGATCGTTCCGCGGGAGGGCAAGGCTGCGTCGCGCGCCGAGCGAGAGGCCGAGGCCGCCGCACGGCTCCGGCACCCCGCCTGCCAGCGGGCCTACGGCTTCGGCCGCGACTCGCAGCACGTGTACATCGCCTACGAGTACGTGCCGGGCAGGACCTTGCGCGAGGCAATGCGCAGCGGCGAGCTCGACGACGCGGCTGCGATCGAGGCGGCCATCCAGATTCTCGACGCCCTCGCGCACGCGCACGGGCGCGGCATCGTCCACCGCGATGTCAAACCGTCGAACGTGTTGCTTGCCGAAGGCCCTCGCGTCTCTGTGCGCGTGCTCGACTTCGGGCTCGCGCAGATCCAGGAAGCCGAGACGCTGACGGCGCAGGGCGACGTCCCCGGGACGCTCGCGTACATCGCGCCGGAGCGGCTTGCCGGCGCCACCACGACTGAGGCCGCGGATATCTGGGCCGTCGGCGTCATGCTCTGGGAGGCCCTCGCCGGCCGCCATCCCTTCTGGCGCAGCTCGCTGCTCGAGACCGCGCGCGCGATCGAGGACGGGGCGCCGCCGCTCGAAACCATGCGCCCCGACCTGCCGAAGTCGCTGCTCGCCGCCGTCGGCCGCGCCCTCCACCTCGATCCCGCGCGCCGGCCCGACGCCGCCGCTCTGGCCGGGTCGCTGCGACTCGCGGGCCGCAAGCGGCAGCGGCGTCGCGGCCGGGGCCAGGCCCTGAGTGTCCCGGCCGTCGTTCCGCGCCTCCTCCCGGTTGCGCTCGCGACGCTCTTCACGCTCTGGACGGCGCTCGCGATCCCCTTCTATCCGGCCGGCTGGCCGTTCGGCCTCGCCGCGCTGGCCGCCGGCGCGACGTTCCTGCGTCCGCGGGTGGGCCTCGCCTTCGCGCTCGCCGTGCCGGTTCTGCCGCTGGGGAACTTCGCGCTCGGCGCCGCAGCGCTCTACGTCGCGGTTGCCCTGTGCTTGCTCGTCGTCTGCTGGCGTGAGCCGGAACACGGTCTGCTGCTCGCCCTGGGGCCGCTGCTTGCGCCGATCGCGGCGCTGGGGCTGCTCCCGCTCGTGACGCTGACCGTCCGCTCGCCCCTTCGGCGAGGCCTCCAGGTGCTCGGAGCAGTGCTGGCCGCAGGGGCCGTGGCCGGCATCCGCGGCTCGCCGCTCCCGTTCGACGGCGGGCGAGCCGGCAGCCTCGGCGTGACCGCGAGTGGCGACCCGTTCACAGTTGCGTCAGCTTTGTGGCACGCGTTGACCGCAGCCAGCGCGCTTCCGCTCGAGGCGCTTGTCCTTGCCGCCGTCGCGATCCTGCTGCCGCCTGCACGCGCGCGCGGCCTCTGGCCCGTCGCGCTCCTAGGCGCCGGGGCCCTCGCAGCCGCCCTGCTCGCCGTCCCGACGGTCGCCGCCGCACCCCTCGTCGTGGCGGTGTGGGCGACCTGTGTCGCGGTAGCGGTGCGTTAGCATCGCTTGCCGGGGTACGTCCGGCACATGGCTCTCCGCGCACTCGAACGCAAGATCGAAGCCCTCTTCGAGGGCGTGTTCGGTCGTGCGTTCCGGACGAACGTCCAGCCCGTCGAGCTCGCACGGAAGCTGGCGAAGGAGATGGACGACCATCGCACCGTCTCCGTCTCGCGTGTCTACGTGCCTAACGAGTACACGGTCTTCCTGTCGCCGGGCGACCGCGAGCAGTTCGAGAGCTACGAGGACAACCTCCGCAGCGAGCTGCAGGAGTACCTGTCCGAGCACGCGCGCCGCGAGAACTACGCGCTGCTCTCGTCGGTCCGCGTCCTGATGGAGACCGACAACGACCTCGACGTCGGCGAGTTCGGCATCGCCACGCGCATGGTGCATCCGGAGCGCAGCCGGGGCGACGGGGAGCCGGCGCTCGACGTCGAGCCCGGCGCGACGATGATCTACAAGCCGAAAACGGTCTCCGAGCCGACGCAGCCCGTGTCCGCGGAGGAGCTCGGCGTCGAGCAGGAGCTCGTCACGCTCAGCTGGAACGGCAGCAGCCACGAGGTGAAGCAGCGCCGCGTCGTGATCGGGCGCTCCCGCGACTGCGACATCCAGCTGGCCGACGCGAACGTGTCGCGGCGGCATGCCGAGCTGCGGCAGGAGGGGGCTTCGTACTGGATCGTCGACCTCGGCTCGACCAACGGCGTGGAGGTCAACGGCAAGCGCGTCAAGCGCGCGAAGCTGCGGAGCGGCGACACGATTGTCGTGGGCTCGACCGAGCTGAAGTTCGCCCGGGAATCGGAGTAGCCGTGGTCTTCGACTCGGCCGCGGTCGACGAAGTCCTGCTCGTCCTGAAGATCGCCTTTCTCGTGCTGCTCTACGTGTTCATCTGGCGCATCGTCCGTACGGCCAGCCGCGACCTGCGTCTGCCGCAGGAGAGCTTCATCCTGGCGCCGTCCAGCCAGCCGGGCGTTCAGCCCGCACGCCGCGGTCCCGTGACCGGCCGGCTCGTCGTCGTGAAGAGCCCCGACCTCGACTCGGGCCAGGACTTCGAGCTCGATTCGACGCAGCTGACGATTGGGCGCGGCGGCCAGAACGACATCCCGATCGGCACCGATGAGTACGCCTCTGCGCGGCACGCGCGTTTCGAGCCGAGGCAGGACGGCGTGTGGGTGCAGGACCTCGGCTCGACGAACGGCACGTACCTGAACGGCGCGCGCCTCGAGCATCCGCGCAGGCTCACACAGGGGGACATCGTCCGTGTCGGCGAGACCGACTTGAGGTACGAGGGTTGAGACGCGTAGCGTCCGTCCGCGAAGCGGACCGGTGGAGGGGGTCTGGGGGAACCGGGAGGTTCACCCAGCGCATATCACCCAGGTGGTGCGGATGATTGGGCGTGTAGCAGCCGTTACCGATCCCGGGCGCACCCGCCGCCACAACGAGGACGCGTACGTGATCGAGCCGCCCCTGTTCGCGATCGCGGACGGGATGGGCGGCGCCGTGGCGGGCGAGGTGGCGTCGCGGCTCGCGACGGCCGCGCTGAAGGAGGCCGGTGCGAACGGCGGCGGCGAGCAGCGGATCTCCGACCTGATCCAGCAGGCGAACCGCCGCGTCTACGACCGCTCGAGCACCGACCCGAACACGTCGGGCATGGGGACGACCATCACCGTCGCGCTGGTCGAGGACGACAACGTCTCGTTCGGCCACGTCGGCGATTCGCGCGCCTACCTGATCCGCGACGCGCAGATGGAGCAGCTGACCGAGGACCACTCGCTCGTGAACGAGCTGCTGAAGACCGGCAAGCTCTCGCGCGAGGAAGCGGAGACGCACCCGCAGCGTTCCGTGATCACGCGCGCGCTCGGGACCGATCCCGACGTCGACGTCGACACGTTCAGCGTGCGTGCCGAGACCGGCGACCTCTTCCTGCTGTGCTCCGACGGCTTAACCGACATGGTCTCCGAGGACTCGATCCTCGACGTCGTCGAGCGCAACCGCGACGACATCGACGGCGCGCTGCGCGCACTCGTCAAGGCCGCGAATCGCGGCGGCGGCCAGGACAACATCACCGTGGTCGCGTTCGAGATCGCAGGCGGTGCGCTCGCGAGCGACGGCGACACGCGCGAGCAGGCCCTGCCGCCGCAGCCGCCCGAGGACGAGGACACGCTGACCGAAGCAGACGCGATCCCGACGGTCGACACCGGTGTCGTCTCCGTGGCGGCGATCCAGGCCGAGGACCGGAAGAGCCGCCGGCGACACCGGCGTCGCCGCCTGCTCGCGTGGCTCGCGATCCTCGCACTCGTGATCGTCGTTGCGGCGGTGCTCTACGCGGGGTTCGTGCGCTGAGCTTTCGCACCAGGGAGCTGCTCTTCCTGATGGTCGTCGGCGTGCTGACGGCGGTCGGCTTCGCCAGTGTCTACATCGCGCGGCAGGACGTCGTCTCGACGGCGTCGCTCGCGTACGCAGGCTTCTTCTTCCTGCTGTACATGGCCGCGCATCTGGTCGCGCGCTACACGGTGCCGTTCGCCGATCCGTACCTGCTGCCGATCGCCGGGCTGCTGACGGCGATCGGGTTGACCGAGATCTATCGGCTCCGCCCGGACGACGCATTCAAGCAGGGAACCTGGATCGTCGTCGCCGTCGCGCTCTTCGCGCTGACGCTCTTCCTGCTGCGCTACGACTACCGCCAGCTCGAGACGTACAAGTACATCTTCGGGCTCACCGCAATCGGGTTGCTGCTGCTGCCGATCCTGCCGGTGCTCGGGCTGACCGTGAACGGCGCACGTCTCTGGATCCACCTCGGCTCGCTGCGCTTCCAGCCGGGCGAGCTGGCGAAGATTGCGCTGATCATCTTCCTCGCCGGCTACATGCGCGAGAAGCGAGAGGTGCTCGCCCAGGGGCGGTTGAAGGACTGGGGGCCGCTGCTCGTGATCTGGGTGTTCGCGATGCTCGTGCTGCTCGAGACGCGTGACCTCGGCGGCGGGCTCCTGTACTTCGGGATCTTCCTGGGGATGCTGTACGTGGCGACGTCGCGGCTGGCCTACGTCGCCGCCGGCACCGGGCTCTTCCTCATCGGCGCCGTCGGCGTCTGGAGGGTGACGCCGCACGTGCAGGACCGCGTGACGATCTGGCTCCATCCGTGGACCACGCACAAGGTCTACTGCCCGCTCTCCGGCCGGCCCGAGCTGCGCCAGGATTGCCAGAGCTTCCAGCTCGTCAAGTCGCTCTATTCGATCGCCCACGGTGGCTACGCCGGCACCGGGCTCGGGAAGGGGACCTTCACGACGATCGATGGGCACCAGCTCATCCCGGGCGCCAGCACCGACTTCATCTTCTCGGTGATCAGCCAGGAGATCGGGTTGATCGGCGCTGCCGGCCTGTTGCTCGTCTACATGATCTTCGTGCTGCGCGGCATGCGCATCGCACTCCTCGCGCAGGACGGGTTCTCGAAGCTGCTCGCGGCGGGCCTGACGTTTGGCTTCGCACTGCAGACGTTCATCATCGTCGGCGGCGTGCTGCGTGTGATTCCGCTGACCGGGATCACGCTGCCGCTCGTCTCCTACGGCGGCTCCAGCGTGGTGGCGAACTTCCTGCTGCTCGCGGGGTTGCTGCTCGTCTCCAATCGCGCGAACCGCGAGGCGCTGCGTTGAACCGACAGATCGCGCACCTCGGTGTCGCCGCACTCGTCCTGCTCGCCGTCCTGATCGTGGGGACGACGTACTGGCAGACATGGGCGAATGCCGGCCTCGCGGACCGGCAGGACAACGACATCCGCCTCGTCGCGTCGTTCACGATCAAGCGCGGCAAGATCTACGCCGCCGACGGGCGCACGCTGCTGGCGACGAACGTGAAGAAGAAGGTCGGCGGGCAGACGTTGTACTTCCGCCGCTATCCGAGTGGCCCGTTGTTCGCCGACGTCGTCGGATACTCGACGCAGTCGCGCAACCGCAGCGGGATCGAGGAGGCGTACAACGACTTTCTCACCGGCTCGAACGCGAACCTCGACACCGTCTTCCGCTCGACGCTGGACAGGCTCAAGGGCGCGACCGTCACCGGCAACAACCTCGTGCTGACGCTGCGCCCTGGGCTGCAGGCGCTCGCGCGACGCGCGCTGCAGGGGAAGTGTGGCGCCGTCGTCGCGCTCGAGCCCGCCACCGGGCGGGTGCTGGCGATGGCGTCCAACCCGACGTACAACCCGAACCTGATCGAGCGCCGCTTCGCGCAGGCGACTCACACGACCGCACCATGCGGCGCGCCGCTGCTGAACCGCGCGACGGCGGGCAAGTACCAGCCGGGGTCGACCTTCAAGATGGTGACCGCCGCCGCCGCGCTCGACACCGGCCGCTTCACGCCCGACTCCCCCTTCGACGACCCGGGCTACTGCATCGAGTACGGCAAGCAGGTCCGGAACGCCGGCAACCCCGAAGCGCCGGAGACCTTCGGCCACGTCGACCTGTCGACAGGCTTCGAGCACTCGATCAACTCGGTCTTCTGCAACGTCGGCAAGACGCTCGGCGCGGGCACCGTCCTGCAGTACGCGAAGCGGTTCGGCTTCTATTCGGTCCCGCCACTCGAGACGCCGGAGGGCGAGCGAGTGGCGAGCGGGCTGTACGACCGCGGCCACCTCTTCGCGCCGAAGAATCCCGAAACGCAAGTCGACCCAGGCCGCCTCGCGTTCGGGCAGGAGCGCTTGCAGGTCACGCCCCTGCAGATGGCGATGGTCGGCGCGACGATCGCGAACCACGGCATCGAGATGCGCCCGCACCTGATCGAGCGGATCGTCTCGCCCGGCGGTAACACGGTCACGCACTTCAAGCCGGAGCGGCTGGGGACGCCGATCAAGCGGCAGACGGCCGACGAGCTGACGCAGATGATGGAGCTGGCCGTCGCAGGCGGCACCGGCACCGCGGCGCAGATTCCGGGTATCAAGGTCGCCGGCAAGACGGGAACGGCCGAGACCGGCCGCGCGAACATCAACACCACCTGGTTCGTCTGCTTCGCACCGGCCGATGCGCCGAAAATCGCGATCGCCGTCGTCGTCGAGAACCAGGCGGGTGGGTTCGGCGGCACCGTCGCCGCGCCGATCGCCAGGCAGTTGATGGAGGCAGCGCTCCGCTAGGGGCGAATCCCTACCCTCAGAGAGCCTTATGGCCGTTTCCGACACCCTGCTCAACACCCTCTTCGACGGGCGCTACCGCATCGTGCGCAAGCTTGGCACGGGCGGGATGGCGAATGTGTACCTCGCCGAGGACGAGGTGCTCGGCCGCCGCGTCGCGATCAAGATCCTCGACGGCCGCCATGCCGGCGACGACCAGTTCATCGAGCGGTTCCGGCGCGAGGCGAAGAACGCCGCGAGCCTCTCGCACCCGAACATCGTCTCGATCTACGACCGAGGCGAAGCGGAGGGCACCTACTACATCGCGATGGAGTACCTCGACGGCCGCTCGTTGAAGGAGTTGATCGTCGCGCGCGGCCCGGCACCGGTGAACGTCGCGATCGACTACGCGCGGCAGATCCTCACCGCGCTTCGTTTTGCGCACCGCCACGGGATCGTGCATCGCGACATCAAGCCGCACAACGTGCTCGTCGACGGCGAAGGCCGTCTGAAGGTCACCGACTTCGGGATCGCGCGCGCCGGCACGAGCCAGATGACAGAAGCGGGCTCGATCATCGGCACGGCGCAGTACCTGTCACCGGAACAAGCGAGAGGCGCGCCGGTCGACCAGACGTCTGATCTCTATTCGGTCGGCGTCGTGCTGTACGAGCTGCTGACGGGAGTCGTCCCCTTCAGCGGCGACACGCCCGTGGAGATCGCGATGAAGCATCTTTCGAGCACGCCCGAGCCGCCCTCGAGGAAGCGCGCAGAGGTTCCGCGCGACCTCGACATGGTCGTGCTGCGTGCGCTCGCGAAGGATCCGGCCGACCGCTACCAGAGCGCGGAGGAGATGGACGCCGATCTCGCGCGCGTCGCACGCGGTGTCGGAGTCTCGCCCGCGACCGAGGAGGCGGCGACGGCGATCATCTCGCGCCCGCCGTCCACGGCCGTCACGGCGATCACGCCGCCGCGGACGCGCGAGACGGTTCCCTATGCACCGCCGCCCGCCTACTACGACTACGACGAGCCGCGCCGGCGCGCGATGTGGCCGTGGCTCGTCGCGCTCCTGTTCGTCGTCGCCGCGATCATCGGCGGCTACTTCCTCTACAACCAGGTGCAGACGCAGCTCTCGAACTCCAAGGTCGCCGTCGGCAACTACGTCGGGCTCCGAGAGATCACAGCCGTGAAGCAGATCCACGACAAGGGTCTGCGCTTCCAGGTCGTCCGCCAGTACAGCGACAAACCCGAGACCTACGTCATCAAGCAGGACCCCCAGCCGGGCGAACGGATCGAGAAGGGCAACTACGTCACGATCTTCTCCTCGGCCGGGCCGCCGAAGGCGGACGTTCCGAGCGTCGTCGGCGAACCGCTCGACCAGGCGCTCGCCGACCTCCGCCAGGCAAATCTGAGATGGAGGCTGGTGCGCGTCGACAACGACGCGCCTGAGGGCCAGGTGATCAGCCAGACGCCGAAGGCGGGCGCGTCGATCGACCAGAGCTCGCGCGTGACGCTCAAGGTCTCGAACGGGCCCAAGCCGGTGATCGTCCCGAGCGTGATCGGCTCGACGTTCGACAGCGCGAACTCCGCGCTGCTCGGCGCGGGCTTCGCAGTGCGGCGCAAGGACGTCGAGAACGACGGCCCGGCGGGAACGGTCATCGCGCAGAGCCCCGACGCCGGGACGTACCAGCCGCCGGGCGCGACGATCACGCTGAGCGTGTCGAAGGGCCCGACGACCTCGACCGTTCCGGACGTGACGAGCCTGGCGCAGGGCGATGCCGTGGCGCAGCTGCGCGCCTCGGGCTTCCGGGTGCACATCGTCTCGCAGCCGGTCAACGACCCGAACCAGGACGGCATCGTGCAGACGCAGGACCCGGCCGGAAGCGCGAAGGCGCCGCCCGGGTCGACGGTCACGATCGCGGTCGGGAAGTTCGACGGCACGACGACGGAGCCCAACTCTCCGTAGTGGCCAGGCTGCGCGTCGCGGTCCTCGCCGGCGGCCGTTCCTCGGAGCACGACATCTCGCTCGCGTCGGCGCGGTCCGTGTTGGAGTCGCTCGATCCCGCCGAGTACGACGTCGTGACGGTCGCGATCGGCCGTGACGGGCGCTGGGAGCTCGGCAGCGGCGGGGGTTCGGTGGCGGAGACGCTGCCGATTCCGGCCGCGAGCGCGCCGGCGACGCTCGGCGCCGTCGACGTTGTCCTGCCGATCCTGCACGGGCCGTTCGGCGAGGACGGCACTGTCCAGGGGCTGCTCGAGCTCGCAGGCGTCGCCTACGTCGGCGCCGGCGTGGCGGCGTCGGCCTTGTGCATGGACAAGGACTTGTTCAAGAAGGTCCTGCGCGACAGCGGCCTCCCGGTCGCGCGGCACGTCGCGCTGCGCGTCGGCGATGCGATCGACAACCCGTTCGGCTACCCTTGCTTCGTCAAGCCCGCCCGGCTCGGATCGTCGGTCGGGATCAGCAAGGTCCACGACGACGGCGAGCTCGGACCCGCGGTCGAGCTCGCGTTCCGCCACGACGAGAAGGTGCTGATCGAGGAGTTCCTCGACGGGATCGAGGTCGAGGTCGGGGTGTTGGGCAACTTCGAGCCGGTCGCGTCGCTGCCCGGCCAGATCGTCCCGCTCGGGCACGAGTGGTACGACTTCGCGTCGAAGTACGACGAGGGCGGCATGGACCTCGTGATCCCGCCGGATCTACCGGCGGCGGTGATCGAGCAGGTGCAGCGGGCGGCCGTCGAGGCGTTCCGGGTAACCGAGTGCGAGGGCATGGCGCGCGTCGACTGCTTCGTCGTCGGCGGCAGCCGCGTCGTCGTCAACGAGCTGAACACCATCCCCGGCTTCACGGCAACGAGTGTGTACGCGAAGCTGTTCGACGCGTCAGGCGTTCCGTACGAGGAGCTGCTCCGCCGCCTGATCGCGCTGGCGCTCGAGCGGCAGGAGCGACGCTCGAAGCTGCAGTACTAGCCCCTGTAGGCGCGCACTTCGTTCACGTGCGCGACGTGGTCGTCCTGCGGGAGCTTCGTGATCCAGATGACGTAGTACCGCTTGGGCCCGCTGGGCGTGAGGTCGAACGTGGTGGTGCGCCCGACGACCTTCGATCCCGAGATCTTGTCGGGCGTGGCTCCCTGCGTGTTCGTCGCCTCGATCTGTGCGGTGAAGCCGGGCGTGTCCGTTATGACCGTCAACTCCGCGAGCTGCACGAGCGTGCCGGCGTCGAGGACGACGCCGACGCCGGGCTTGTCGAGCGACGGCGCGTCGTTGTAGTGCTCCGTCGACCAGTACGTCGCGGGGTCGCGGTCGGTCGCGTTGATCGCCGCCGCCGAGTTCTCTTCCTTGTTGTCGCCGAACGGGTCGTAGGAGGTGACACCGGCGATCTGGACGCGCTTGCTCGCCGGCGGCGTTGCGGTGCCGTTCGACCCGCGGGAGGCAAGCAGCGCGATCGCGATCGCGGCGATCGCCAGCAGCGCGATGACGCCGATCGCGATCGGCCACCGCGACACCTGTCGCCGCGGCTGCGGCGCGCGGCGGGCCGACGGCAGCACCATCGTCTCACCGCCATCCGACTCCCTGTCGAGCTCCGCCAGGCAGGCCTCCAGCTCGGCCGCGAACGCATCCATCGTCGGGAACCTCTGCTCCGGGTCCTTCTCGAGCGCACGGTCCACTGCCGCCGCCACGCGCAGTGGCACGTCGCCGCGCACGTCGAGCAGGTTCGGAGCCGGCTCGTGCATGTGCTTCATCGCGACCGCGACGAAGGTCTCTCCCGGGAACGGCACCTCGCCCGCGAGCAGTTCGTAGAGCACCACGCCGAGGGCGTACACATCGCTGTGCGCGTCGACGGGCTGGCCGCTCGCCTGCTCGGGCGCGATGTAGTTCGACGTCCCCAGCACGGTCCCGGTCTGCGTCATCCCGTCGACGTCGACGGTGCGCGCGATGCCGAAGTCCGTCACCTTCGCGCGTCCGTCGCCGTTCAGAAGGATGTTCTGCGGCTTGACGTCGCGATGGATCAGGCCCTGGTCATGCGCGAACGCGAGGCCGCGGGCGACCTCGATCGCGATCTCGAGGGCGTCGCGCACCTCGAGTCGCCCCTTGCGGACGACGTGCTCCTTCAGGTTCTCGCCGTCGATGTACTCGAAGACGATGAACTGCCGCCCCTCCTCTTCGCCCCGGTCGATGACCGTGACGATGTTCGGGTGCTGGAGCTGGGCGACGGAGCGCGCCTCGCGCTTGAAGCGCTCGACGAAGTCGTCGTCGGAGCTGTACTGCTCGTGCAGGACTTTCAGCGCGACATGCCGCTCGAGCAGGGAGTCGCGCGCCTTGTAGACGCTCGACATCCCGCCGTGACCGACCAGTTCCTCCAGCTCGTAGCGGTCCGCGATCGTCTCTCCGACCACGGTCGAAACGCTACCCGGGCGTCGGGTGCCGCATGCGCCTGAGCCGGAGGCCGAGCCACAAACCTCCGCACCAGATCGCATAGAGAAGGATCACCATGCCGCCGAGGTACCAGAGCGGGACCTCGTTCGTTCCCGCGGGCTTCACGGCGAGCGCGGCCAGCCAACCGAACGCGAGCACCCCGCCGACGCCCGCGACGACCCACGGCCGGCCGAGCCGGAACCTGCCGACGGCGAACGGCAGCAGTCCCGCGCAGCTGGCAATGAGGAACCCGGCCATACCGGGCGTATCGGCGGCTAGCGCGAGAGGACTGAATCCAGGGCGTCTTCCCAGACGCCCAGCGCCTCGTCCAGCTGCGCATCCGAGATCACGAGCGGGACGAGCACCCGGATGCAGTTCGAGTAGATCCCTGACTTGAGCAGCAGCAGGCCGCGCTCGGCGGCGGCTTCGGCGACCTTCGTCGCAAGGTCGGGCGCAGGCGCTTTCGTCGCCGGGTCTTCGACGAGCTCGATCGCCAGCATCGCCCCGAGCCCGCGGACGTCTCCGATCGCCGGCCAGCGCTGCTGCCAGGCGAGCATCCGCTCGCGGATCGAGTCGCCGATCTGGCCGGCCCGTTCGACGAGCCCTTCCTCCTCGAAGACGTCGAGCACGGCGAGGGCGGCGGCCTGCGCGACTGGATTGCCGACGTACGTGCCGCCGACGGCCGAGTCGCCGGGCGCGTCCATGATCTCCGCGCGGCCGAGCACGCCGGACAGCGGTAGGCCGGCGGCGATCGACTTGGCGACGCACATCAGATCGGGCTCGACGCCGTAGTGCTCGATGCCCCAGAACTTGCCGGTGCGGCCGAATCCGGTCTGCACCTCGTCGATGACGAGCACGATGCCGTTGTCGTCGCAGATCTTGCGGACGCCCTCGAGGAAGTCCGGTGGGGCGACGACGAACCCGCCCTCACCCTGCACCGGCTCGATCACGACCGCCGCGACGCTCTCGGCGGCGACCTGGGTCACGAGCGCGCGCTCGAGCGCGGCGAGGGCCTCGGCCGAGCTCGGCCCGCGGTACTCCTGTGCGAACGGGACGCGGTAGACGTCCGGCGCAAACGGGCCGAGGCCCGCCTTGTACGGGTGCGTCTTCGACGTCAGTGAGAGCGAGAGCAGCGTGCGTCCGTGGAAGCCGCCCTCGAACGCGATCACGGCCGAGCGCTTCGTGTAGGCACGCGCAAACTTGACTGCGTTCTCGACCGCCTCCGTGCCCGCATTGAAGAACGCAGCCTTGACGGGGCCCGAAATCGGCGCCGTCGCGACGAGGCGCTCGGCGAGCGTGACGTAGGTCTCGTACGGGACGATCGTGAAGTCCGTGTGGAGGAAGCGGGCGGCTTGCTCCTGCACCGCTTCGGTCACGCGTGCATTGGCATGGCCGACGTTGAGGCAGCCGACCCCACCGCTGAAATCGATGAACGTGTTCCCGTCGACGTCGGTGAGCGTCGCGCCGTCACCGTGGTCGATCACGACCGGGATGTAGATCGACAGCGGGTCGGCGATGACCTGTGCCTTGCGCTGCAGGATCTCCTGCGAGCGCGGCCCGGGGACAGCCGTCCGCAGCTCGATCGTCTTCGTCGCCGCCATGGACGCTCAAGATAACGCAGCGGACGGACTTTCTGCATAGGTGAATACAAAGCTTTCAACGATTGACCTAAACGGCGGCGAAAGCCGGACGCTAAGCCAGGCGCAGCCGGCTTAGCGGGAGGCGAACTGATGGGACGCGACGACGCGAAGCATCGTCGCGTCACACGGAAGGGACCATCCGCCCCAGGCCTAGAAGTGCGCGGGCTTCGCCCGCGCACGTTCCCCGCGAAGCGGCGATCCCACCGTCAAAGCGCGCCTCCGCCGAGCGCTAGAAAGGCTTCGTCGAAAGCGCTTTGACGGTATACAGCCCGGCTGCGTTCCAGAGCATGAAGCCCTTCACGTGCTCGAGTCTCGCGGCCTGGATCTGATCCTGGACGTCGGCGAGGGTGTAGGTCCGGGCGAGCGAGAAGTCCTGTAGCCACGGGATCAGCATCGTCTTGTGTCCGGCGACCTTGCTGCGGAAGTCGCGCAGCGAGTAGGCGACCGTCGTCCCCGGCCTCGAGTCCGGGTCGATGATGTTGTACTCGCCCGAGACGTAGTGGGACGGGTAGACCATGGGATAGATCGTGTCGACGACCGGCGCGATCCTTGACGGGAACTGACCGATGCCGAGGTCACGCGTCGCCGACAGGCCGAAGACGTCCACGGAAAGCCGGACGCCGAGCGGATGCAGTCGGGAGCGTGCGTACTTGAGGAACGTCGGGATCGTCCAGTCCATCGGCTGCGTGTGCGCGCCGGGGTAGCGGATCTGCGAGAGGTCGCCGTCGCTGGGGAAGCGAACGTAGTCGAACTGGATCTCGTCGAAGCCGAGCTTGGCCGCCTGGACGGCGA
>JBJMJR010000062.1:0-11979 GCA_045806245.1 Gaiellaceae bacterium
CGAGTCGGCGCGCGCGAGGGGCTACGGGTGGGTGCTGCCGCTGACGGTGCTCGCAACGGCGCTGTCGTCGGCAGCGATCCTGCGCGCGGTCGGCCGGATCTTCTTCGGGCTGGGTACGCGCGAGGATCCCTTGCTCTCGGCGCAGCCGCCGGAGGAACCGCCCGAGGAGGAGTCCAACCGGCCGTTGATGGTGACGGTGACCGTGCTCCTCGTTGCCGTCGGTCTGGCGGCGAGCATCGTTCCGGGCCTGCAGGACCGAACGGAACACGCTGCCGATCGCTTGCATGACCGGCAGGCGTACGTTGCGCAAGTCCTGCATGGCGCACACGCGAAGCACGAGGTTCCCGCGGCCGTGCTGCATGCGGCGAAGCCGGTAAGCCTCGTCTACGGAGGTCTCGGCGCGGCAATCCTCGTCGTCGCGACCACATTCGGTCTCTACCGGCGGAGGCTGCCGACCGGGCTCCGGCGCGCCGGCGGGCGGCTGTTCGGGCCGCCGGTCGGACTGCTGCGTGCCTTCCACAGCGGGATCGCCGCCGACTACGTCGTCTGGATGACGGTCGGGACGGCTCTCATCGGCGGGATCTGGGCGCTGACGCTCCGTTAACGCGCGCTTAACGGTCCACAACCCGTCCTGAACACGGGCCGCGCTACAACCCAGCAGTGGGATGCATCAAACCCTCCTTCCACGCCGCGCTGTCGGGCTCTTAGCCGCTGCATTGCTTGGCGGTGGCGTTGCGCTCGGCGGCGCGGCCGCGCTGGGGAAGCTGGGGGACGACACCACGATCATCCGCGAGGAACCAGCGCCGAGCTCGTCGGCGCCGGCCTCGTTCGAGACCGGCCGGCATGAGTCGATCAACGAGATCTACCGCTCGTCGGCGCCGGGGGTCGTGCACATCGAGACGACGCTGCGCGTGGCGCAGTCGAGCGCCCCGTTCTTCGGGAATCCCTTCGGCACCACGACGCAGACTGAGCGTGCACTCGGGTCCGGCTTCGTCATCGACCGCGCGGGCGACATCGTCACGAACTACCACGTTGTTCACGGCGCGACGTCGATCCAGGTCAGCTTCTCGAACAACGAGCGCTATCGCGCGAAGCTCGTCGGGAGCGATCCGTCGACGGACATCGCCGTGCTGAAGGTCGACGTGCAGGCGAGCGCGCTGAAGGCGCTGCCGCTCGGGAACTCGGACGCGGTGCATGTTGGCGACCAGGTGATCGCAATCGGGAATCCGTTCGGCCTCGACCGCTCCGTGACCGCCGGGATCGTCAGCGCGGTGCAGCGCCGAATCGAGGCGCCGAACAATCTGTCGATCGCGCACGTCATTCAGACCGACGCCGCGCTCAACCACGGCAACTCCGGCGGCCCGCTGCTGAACGCGCAGGGCCAGGTGATCGGCGTCAACGCCCAGATCGCCACCGGCGGCACGAGCGACGGCAACGTCGGCATCGGGTTCGCGATCCCGATCAACACCGTGCGCGACGTCGTCGGACAGCTGATCAAGCACGGCAAGGTCGAGCACGCGTTCCTCGGCATCGAGGGCAAGACGCTGACGGCGCCGATCGCACACCTCTTCCACCTGCCGGTGACGAGCGGCGTGCTCGTTGCGACCGTGCGCCCGCGAAGCGGCGCCGCGCAGGCGGGACTGAAGCCCGCGACCGATCAGGTGACCGTCCAGGGCGAGAGCTGGCCCGCCGGCGGCGACGTGATCGTGAAGGTCGACGGAGAGCCGATCGGCTCCGTCGAGAGCTTGATCGACGTGATCGCCTCGAAGAAGCCAGGCGACACGATTGACGTCGAGGTCGTGCGCGGGACCTCGCACAAGACCCTGCACGTGAAGCTTGGGCGGCAACCGTGAACCACCGCCGTCCCGACTGGCCCCGGACCCCTGGGGGCCTGCTTCCGCCGAAGCCGTAGGCCAGCACGGCGTGCGGAAGCGCCGAGCCTGAGGCCCGCCCGCCTGCCCGGGCCTCAGGCTCACTTAGCCGGGCCTCAAGCTCGAAACTCAATGCCGTGCCAGGCTTCAGCCTGGCACGGCCGTGCACCGAGGTCCACGCCCGCCCGCCGGCCGCGACGCCACCCGAACCCGCAGCCAAAGACATGTCCAGGGACAGTTCCTGGAACATGTCCGTGAGTGGCAGACTGAGACGCATGGGAATTGTCTCGCGCGGGTTCAGAGGACGCGGCCGTGGTGACGACAGCGGCCGGCTGCCGCCGGGGCAGTACGCCACCGACGACTTCCCGGTGCTGTCCGCCGGCCCGACGCCGCACACGCGGCTCGACGAGTGGACGTTCACGATCGAAGGCGGCGCGCAGCCGGCGACGTGGACATGGGAGGAATTTCGCGCGCTGCCGTCCGAGACGCTGACGAAGGACATCCACTGCGTCACGAAGTGGTCGAAGTTCGACACCGACTGGGAGGGCGTTTCCGTCGACACGCTGCTCGAGCACGTCCAGCACGACCGCGCGTATGCCGTCGCGTTCTGCGACGGCGGCTACACGACGAACGTCCCGCTCGAGGATCTGACCGGGGGCAAGGCGTGGGTCGCATTCGCCTACGACGGCGAGCCGCTCGATCCCGAGCACGGCGGGCCCGCACGGCTGCTCGTGCCGCACCTCTACTTCTGGAAGAGCGCGAAGTGGGTGCGGGGACTGCGGCTGCTCGACGAAGACGAGCCCGGTTTCTGGGAGACGAACGGTTACAACAACTACGGCGATCCTTGGCGCGAGCAGCGGTACTGGGGCGACTGAGCTGGCTCGTCGCGGAGGTCACCGAGACGGTGACCGAGACGCCGCGGGTCCGAACGCTTGTCCTGGACGTCGCCGAGTGGCCCGGTCATCGCGCGGGGCAGCACGTCGACGTACGGCTCACGGCGGAAGACGGCTACCAGGCCGAGCGGAGCTACTCGCTCGCGGCGGCGCCGGGAGAAGCGCCGACGGTCACGGTCGAGCGTCTCGACGACGGCGAGGTTTCCCCGTACCTCGTCGACGAAGTCGTCCCGGGTGACAGGTTCGAGCTGCGCGGGCCGATCGGCGGCTGGTTCGTGTGGGACGCCGACGAGTCGACCGATCCGCTCTTCCTCGTCGCCGGCGGCTCCGGCGTCGTGCCACTGATGGCGATGCTGCGTCACCGTCGCGCGACCGGCTCGACGGTTCCGGCGCGGCTGCTCTATTCCTCGCGCACGCTCGAAGACGTGATCTACCGCGACGAGCTCGACACGCTCGATGCCGAGGTGGTACAGACGCTGACGCGCGAGCAGCCGTCCGGCTGGACAGGGTTCGGCCGGCGCGTCGACAGGGAGCTTCTGCAGGAAGTCGCCTATCCGCCCGAGCACAACCCCCGCGTGTACGTCTGCGGACCGACCCGCTTCGTCGAGGCGGTTGCCGATTCGCTCGTCGGGCTCGGCCACAAGCCCGGCCGAATCAAAACCGAGCGCTTCGGAGGTGCATGACGTGACGTTCGTCGACGGAAACGCCATCGGCGGCCTGCTCAGCGACGTCTTCGGCCGCGACGCGACCGACGTGTCGGGGCGCTGCGCGGAGTGCGGGGACGAGAACGTCGTTGCCGCCCTGCGCGTCTACCGCGCCGCGGGCATCGTCGTCCGCTGCCCGTCCTGTCAGGCGGTGCTCATGCGGATCGTCGCCGCGCGCGACGAGCTCTGGATCGACCTAGGAGGCTTGCTCGGCAGCGGCCTTGAGCCCCTCCGAGAAGCTCGGGTACACGTGGTGCACGCGGGCCAGGTCGTCGACCGTCGCGCCGAGCCCTAGCGCGACCGCGACACCGCCGACGATGTCGCTCGCCCCGGGCGACACGACGTGCACGCCGAGCACGCGCCTCGTCGTGCGGTCGTACACGATCTTGTACAGCCCGCGCGTCGTCCCGTGGTACTGCGCGCGCGTCACCGCGCGCAAAGGATGAGTGACGACGCCGAAGTCGTGACCGGCGGCCTCCGCCTCCGTCTCACTGAGGCCGACGCTGCCGAGCTCCGGATCGGTGAAGATCGCCGTCGGCAGGATGGTGTAGTCGGCGGCGCGCGAGCCCTCGACGAACATGTCTTCGACGGCAAGGCGCGCCTGATACTGCGCGGTCGGCGTGAGCCAGGGACCGGCTGCGACGTCGCCGACGGCCCAGATGCCGGCGACGGAGGTTCGCTGGCGACCGTCGACGACGATGCCGCGGCGTCCGACCTCGACACCGATCGACTCCAGCCGAAGCTCTTCCACGTTCGGCGAGCGGCCCCCTGCGAGCAGCAGGTGCGAGACGGTGAGCGTGCGACCTTGGACGACCGCGTCGATCGCGTCCCCGTTCCGCGCGACGGACTCGAGGCCGCCGTTCAGGACGACCTCGATGCCTTCCTCCTCGAGCGCCGCCTGCAGCTCGTTTGCGGCGTCGGCGTCCGCGCGTGCGGCGATCTGCGCGCCGTTGTTGACGATCGTGACCCGCGAGCCGAAGCGCGCAAAGATCTGGGCGAACTCGAGACCGACCGGGCCGGCGCCGACGACGAGCAGCGACTCCGGCACCTCGGTCAGCTCGAGCGCGCTGATGTGGTCGATCCAGTCGACGTCGCCGATGCCGGGAATCGGCGGCACGGCGGTGCGGCCGCCGGTGGCGATCAGGACTTTCTCGGCTGTGAGCGTCGCGTCGCCGACGTGCACGGTGTTCTTGTCCGCAAAGGACGCCTCGCCCGGGTACACGCCGTAGCCGGCGTCGCGCAAGACCTCGACCCAGCTGTCCTGGTCGCGGCGCAGCGAGTCTTTCCACGCACGCGTGCGCCGCAGATCGATCGCGGGCGGCGGCAGGTCGATGCCACGTTCGGCCGCGTGGTCGCGCACGTCGTGGATCAGCTCGGCGGCGACGAGGTAGGCCTTCGTCGGGCGGCACGCAACGTTCGGGCACGAGCCGCCCCAGCGCGTGCGCTCCACCATCGCGACGCGCGCGCCGTGCTCGCGCGACGCTTTCCCGGCGCCGTCGCGCGCGGCCGAGCCGGCGCCGAGCACGATCAGGTCGTACGCCTCGGTAGCCATGCGGCGAGCCTACGACGTTGGGCCGGGCGGGCGCGGTGAAACGCGCCCTTCGCCCGGTCCGACTGCGGCTGCGGACCGAGCTACCCGACCCGGTCCTAGAGTGCCCGATTACGAAAGTTTCTGACAGGTAGCCTGATCCGCGTGGAGGAGGGGCGGATCGAGCCTGGTCACGCGATCCTTGCCGACGCGGAGCTCTGGGAGGCCGAGGAGCTCTGGTCGGACGACTCGGCCGGCGACCACAGCGGCTGGTTCTGCGTGCGCACGGATCCGTTTCCGTGCCCGGCGCACGGGTGCGAGTTCGTGGCGGAGTTCATGACCGCCGCCCACCTCATCCTCGTCTGGGAGCAGCGGGACGACCCGAATCTCCTGCACCACGCCCAGCGCGCGAAGGAAGTGGGGCGCAACCCCCGCATCGCGGAGTACGCGCGGGATTACGGCCCGAGCGCGTCCTACTACGCGTGGGAAGCGGCCGGCGGCCCGGTGCACGGCGTCCGCGCGCGGTGATCGAACAACACTTCGGGCGTGCCTTGACGCTCGGCGTCGAGGAGGAGCTGATGATCCTCGACACGGGGACGCATGCCCAGCGACCGGCGAGCCACGAGCTGATCCCGCTCGTGCAGGCGGAGCGCGGTGAGGCCAAGACGGAGCTGTTCCAGTCCGTGATCGAGCTCAACACCGACATCTGCGAGTCGACCGCCGACGCAGCCGGGGTGCTGCGCGGGCTCAGGCGAGCGACGGCCGACGCGGCGTCGCAGATCGGCTGCGTGATCGCAGGTTCCGGATCGCATCCCTTCGACATCGCGTCGGAGCAGCCGATCGCCGACGATCCGCACTACGCGAAGTTCGTCGCGTACGCGGGCCCGACGGCGCGCCGCCAGGGCGTCAGCGGGCTGCACGTCCACGTCGGCATGCCGGACGCCGACTCGTGCCTGCGCGTGCTGGAGCTCGTGCTGCCGTGGCTTCCGCTCGTCCTGGCGCTGTCGGCGAACTCACCGTGGTTCGAGGCTGAGCGGACCGGCTTGATGTCCACCCGTGCCGAGATCCTCGGGCTGCTGCCGCGGCGCGGCGCACCGCCGCCGTTCGAGACGTGGAGCGACTGGGAGGAGCTCGTCGACACGTTCGTGCGCTCCGGCGTCGCAACGGGCTACATGGCACTGCACTGGGACATCCGGCCCCATCCGGCGCTTGGGACGCTGGAGATCCGCGCTCCCGACCAGCCGACCTCGCTCGACCGGACGACGGCCTTCGTCGAGCTTCTGCACGGCCTGTGCCGTTGGGCGCTCGAAGCCGCGCCGCGCGCGCCGCTGTCGCGCGCGATTTACGAACAGAACCGGTGGGCTGCGTCGCGCTACGGCCCGCGCGCGCAGCTGATTCATCCGACGAATGCGCACGCCGTTGCTGCGCGCGAGCTGTACGGCGAGCTCGTCGAGCTGATCGGACACGATCCCGGCCTCGACCCGGCGACGTGCGAGGGCGATCGCCAGCTCGAGTTCGACCGGCCGCAGGACGCGGCAGCGGACCTCGTCGAGCGCTCGGTAGCCTGAGCGCCGTGCTGCGCGAGGAGACGATTCAGGTCAGCGGGGTGCGCTGCGAGCGCTGCGTCATGCGCCTGGCGAAGATGCTCGAAGGGCACGCGGGGCTCGAGGCCGCGAATGCGAACCTGATGGGCCAGGTCTCCCTGGCCTGGGACGACGAGCGCACCTCGCGCGACGCGCTGCTCGAGGCGATGGCCCGCGGCGGTTTCCGCGAGCTCGCGGCCGGCTAGGCCGCTTCGTCCGGCTCGCTTGCGTCCTTGATCCGGTTGCCGACGAGCCCGGGCAGCGGCTCGTGGCCTTCCGGGTCGCCCTGCTCGTCGTCGACGCCGGTCTGGTCGGAGATCTCCTCGCGAATTTCGGCGCGACGCTGTTCAACGTCTTTTTCCATGGCGTTTTCAGTACCCGGAATGCCTGGGGATAACCGCACGTTTATGCCGAGAACGCCTTGCTAGGGTGGCTCGAGTGAGCGAGACGACACGAGAACCCGACGCACGGCAACTCGCAACGGAGGCGCGCGACCGCGTGCGCTTCGAGGAGGACGCACTTGCGCTGTCGGATCAGGTCTATCGCGTCGCCCGCCATCTCGTCGGCTCCCGCGAGGAGGCCGAGGACCTGATGCAGGAAACGTACGCCCGCGCTTTTCGCAGCTGGCGCTCGTTTCAGCCCGGCACGAATCTGCGCGCGTGGCTCTTGCGCATCCTCACGAACCTCAACATCGACCGCGGCCGCCGGCAGCAACGTACGCCGGACTTGCAGCCACTCGAGGAAGGCGACTACTTCCTCTACAACAAGCTCGAGGCATCCGGCGACGGCGACAGCGACGAGGACCGCGTCGTCGAGCGGCTCTCGCAGAACGACGTCGTGTCGGCGTTGTCCGACGTGCCGCACGATTTCCGCGACGTGGTCGTGCTCGTCGACATCGGCGACTTCACGTACGCGGATGCCGCGCAGATCCTCGACGTCCCGATCGGCACCGTGATGTCGCGTCTGCACCGCGGCCGGCGTATCTTGAAGAAAGCCATGGCCGAGCAGGCTGTGGGAGGGGAGGTGGAATGACTGCATACGACCCCTGTGCGCATTGCGAGGAAGTGATGCAGCCGTTCATGGACCGCGTGCTGACGGACGCCGAGCGCGCCGACGCCGAGTCGCATCTCGAAGAGTGCTCGTACTGCCGCAAGCGCTATCGCTTCGAGGAGAGCCTGCGCGTCTTCGTCCGCCAGGCCGTCGCCGGCGAGCCGATGTCGGTCGAGCTCAAAAGGAAGCTCGCCGACCTTCGCACCCCTCTGCAGTAGACGCGCCGACGACCGCTACGCAGAGGCCGGAGCGTAAGCGAAAGCTTACGCGGAGGCGAACCGATGCGACGCGGCGACGCGAAGCATCGCCGCGCCGCACGACGCGAGCGGTCGCCTAGCGACTAAGGAGTGCGCGGGCTTTGCCCGCGCACGTTTCCGCGAAGCGGCGTAGCGTTCCCTCGAGCGAAAGCGAAGCTTTCGCTCGAATTACTCGCCTGGGCCCCTAGCCGGGCCGACGATCACGAAGAGCTGGCACGCGCCCGCTCCGCCCGGGAGCGGCTCCGTCTCCACGCCTAGCTGTTTCGCGAGCCGCAGCGCGACGCCCTCGCAGCGCGGCGGGAAGTAGACCGCCGTCTGCGGATACCCGAAGTTCGACGCGCGCCCGACCTTCTTGATCGTGTAGCCGAAGCCGCCGACATGGCTTGCGACCTGGCGCGTGTAGTTGATGTCGCCGCTGCCGTTCAGCACCGTGACGGGGATGCGCCACGGCGCGGGCAGGATCGCGGTGTTGGCCGCCGTCGCATGCTTGCCGCCCGAGCGCGGAACGACGAGCAGCGTGGCGAATACGGCGAGGGCGAGGACCACTGCGCCGACGGCGACCAGACGAGGCATTGGGTCGCGTTCCACCGGCGCCGGCGGCACCGGCATCCCGGCGAGCTCGCGCGCCTCGCGGTTGTCGAGCCCGAGCGCACTTGCATAGAGCAGGGTCGCGACGAGTGCGTCGTCGGGCCGCGCGAAGCGGTAGACGCGGCCGTCCTCGAGCCACCGCACCTCCTCGACCGACAGGCCGGAGCGCCGGGCCGTCTCGTCGACCGTCAGCTGCCGGTGCAGGCGGGCGCGGGCGAGCGCCGATTCCTCGCCGTTCGGCTCGAGCGGCTCAACGAGCTCCATGCCCGTAGTCATTCGATTCCGTGCGGTTGCCACCTTCCACCTGATCGGCAAAATCGACGTCGCCTGGAGGGTTGAGGTCGTCGCACGCCACCAGTTCGGCCGGCAGCGCCCGCAGGCCGGCGTCGGGGATCTCGTCCCAGGCGCTGCGGGCGAGCAGCATGGGATGGAGGCGCACCCCGCCGTAGGTGGCCCCTAGTCGCTCGGCCTTGCGGTCGCGCCAGGCGGCGGCGACACGGTCGATCGCGCGGGGGTCGATGCCCGGGCCGTCGCCGAGCACGATGACCGCCGCCTCGACGTCCTCTCCGAGCGCCGCCAGTCCGCAGCGCAGCGACGCGCCCGGCCCGCGCTCCCAGTCCGGACAATGGACGACGCGCGCCGTCGTCTCGGCTTCGTGCGCGCCGAGCACGACGACGACGTCGGAGATCGAATGGCTCTTGCGCACGCGGCGGACGATGGGCTCGAGCAGCACCGCCTGCTTCGGCGAGCCGTAGCGTGTCGACGCTCCGGCCGCCAGGACGACTGCTGCGATCACACCACAGTCATACGCAACACGACGACGCGGCGCGTCGGCTTCTCCGTCGCCGGGTTGCCGAGGCGGCCGATTCGCTCGACCACCTTCAATCCCTTGCTGACTTTGCCGAGCAGCGCGTAATCGGGCGGCAGCCCGGCATCGGGAGCCGTGACGACGAAGAACTGGCTGCCGGCCGAACCGCGCGGCTCGGACGCGGTCTTCGCCATCGCGACGACGCCCTTGGTGTAGCGCGCACCCGCCGGCGGCGCATCTCGGACCGTGTAGCCGGGCCCGCCGGTCCCGGTGCCGGTCGGGTCACCGCCCTGGATGACGAAGCCCGGGACGATGCGGTGGAAGATCGTGCCGTCGAAGAAGCCCTTGCGCACGAGCGACGCGAAGGACGACGTGACACAGGGCGAGTCCTTCACGTCGAGGCGGAACGCGAACGACCCGAGGTTCGTGATCACGCCGACTGTGTGCGGTCGCGTCGCGTCGAGCAATGCGACGCCGTGGCAACTGCTCTTTGCCCCGCTCTTGCCCGCGCCGCCGCACGCGGCGAGCGCGAGCACCAGAACGATCAGCGACAGCCGCGCAGATTGCGCCACAACGAGGTGACGTTGTCGACGTAGTCCAGGGTTTGCTGCGTCGGCGCTCCGCCGGCCTCGGCGACCGCGGTCGGCCCCGCGTTGTACGCAGCCAGCGCGAGGTCCGCCGAATGGAACTCGTCGAGCAGCTGCTCGAGGTAGCGCGCTCCGGCGAGGACGTTCGACGCCGGTCGGTCGACGTCGAGCCGTAGGGCCGCGGCCGTCGACGGCAGCACCTGCAGCAGGCCGCGGGCGTCCGCGCTCGACCGTGCCGTCGCCGTCATCTGCGACTCGATCTGGCCGACGGCGACGAGCATGGCGAGCGGCAGGCCCGTGTCGTCGGCGGCGTGCGCGAACGCGGGCCTATAGGCGGACGGGACGGGGCAGGTGTTCGCGATCTCGCCTTTCGCCGGCAGTGCCGGGATGCGCGCCCGAAGTGTGTCGGGGCGTCCCTTGGCGTTCGCAACGGTGCCCGCGACTGCCCCCGAAGTCAGAGCCACCACGAGCAAGGCCAAGAGGCGACGCCGCATTCGCGGGCGGGATCCTAGCGGGGCGCTTCGACCGCTGCGACTGCGCGGCGCACGAGGGCGCGCGCGATCTCGACCTTGTAGGCCGTGCCGGGGAGGGGCGTGGCGTCGTCGAGTGCCGCGGCTGCGTCGAGCGTCCAGGGAACGGGAGCTACCCCGGCGAGCGCGATCCGAATCTCGCCGCCGGCGCGTACGGCGGCGACACCGACGAGCGGGAAGGCCCACTTCCGCCGGTCCATCGCCTTGAGGTAGGTCGACGCTTCGGGCTCCGGTACGTCCAGCTCGAGGATCAGCTCGTCCGGCGCGAGCGTGGTCGTGCTGCGGTCGTCCGCGCTCGGAAGGCGGTAGAGCTCGGCCAACGCCAGGTCGCGCCGCGTCGTCCGAAGGGTCGCCCCGAGTGCGAGCAGGCCTGCGGCGACATCGGAGGGGTGCGCCGACGCGCAGAGCTCGTTGCCGAAGATCGCGTGCTCGCGGTGCGCTCCGTCCTTCGCGAAGCAGCGCTCGCCGCCGTGGAGCCAGCAGTCGAAGCCGAGGCGCCAGTACCAGCACCGGGTCGCCTGTAGAAGGTTCCCGCCGATTGTCCCCATCGAGCGCAGCTGCGGCGACGCCGCCAGCGAGCAGGCCTCGCGGAGCGCCTGGGGAATCTGCGGGTCGACCTCGAGCTCGGCCAGAGTCGTGCCGGCGCCGATGCGCGTCCCGTCGATTCCGCGCGGCACCGCCTCCGAGACGTGGACGAGGGTCTCGGCCTGCAGCAGGCCGTCGCGCAGCAGCGGAACGAGCTCCGTTCCGCCCGCGAGGGCGACGGAGCCGTTGCCGAGCGCTGCGGCGGCCTGGTCGGCGCTAGACGGCCGCAGGAGCTCCACGCCGCTCCTTCTCCCGCTCCGCTGCCTCGCGCAGCGCGCGCAGCATCTCGTCGCGGCTGATCGGCAGCGAGCGGACGTCGGCGCCGGTCGCGTCGCGGATCGCGTTCGCGATCGCCGCCGCCGTCGGGATGATCGGCGGCTCGCCGAGCCCCTTCGCGCCGAGGTTCGTCAGATGCGGATCGGGCACGTCGATGAGCTCGGTCACGATCTCGGGGACGTCGGCGATCGTCGGCATCTTGTAGGCGTCGAGCGTCCGGGTGAGGATCGAGCCGGTCGCCGGGTCGACGATGCGTTCCTCCGAGAGCGTGTGGCCGACGCCCTGGATGATCCCGCCCTCGACCTGCGACGACGCGCCGAGCGGGTTGATCACGCGGCCGACGTCGTGCACGGCTGCGATCCGCTCGACCCACACCTCGCCGGTCTCCACGTCCACGGCCACCTCGGCGACCTGCACGCCGAAGGTGAGCACCTGCCGGCCGGCCGGGTTCGGGCCTCGGGCGCCGCTGCCGAGGATCTGCGCCGACTCGAGCACCGACACGACCTCCGCGACGGGCGCGCCCGCCTTGTCCATCTGCTCGGCGATCTCCTCGATCTGCCGGCGTGCGTCGGCGGCGGCGGCGCGGACGGCCGGCCCCATCGACGGGATGGTCGACGATCCGGCCGAGATCGACGCGAACGGGCCGCGGGCGGAATCGCCGAGCGAGACGCTGACGTGCTCGAGCGGGATGCCGAGCTCCTCCGCCGCGATCTGGGCCA
>JBJMJR010000063.1:0-9519 GCA_045806245.1 Gaiellaceae bacterium
CCTCGAACCCCGCGCATGAGCAAGAGCTCGGCGCCGAAACCCTCGGCCTGGCGGCCGGCGAGGCGGGCGAGCTCCGCGCCGCCGATCCCGTCGGGGAAGCCGAAGAAGTTCTCGATCATCGTCGCGTACGAAGCCTGGCCGCCCGGTACGTCGTTGTCGCAGACCAGCGTGGACAGCCCGTCTGACGCCGCGTATACGGCCGCTGCCAAACCTGCCGGTCCGGCGCCGATGACAGCGAAGTCGTAGTGCTTCTGCTTTGCAGGCTGATTCCCGCCCCACGCGGCCACGATCGACTCGACGCTGGCGCCCGTGAACTTCTGGTCGCCGTCGACGAGCACCGGCAGAGTCACGTCGACCAGGCCGAGCTGCTGCAGCAAGCGCTCGGCGTCGGGCGACCCCGCCTCGTACCAGTCATACGGCTGCGCGGTACGGGTGAGAAAGTCACGGAGCCGGTAGTGCTGCGCGTCCATCCGTCGACCTACGACTTGCACGGATGGCCGAACCGGGCTCATTCGACGATGGTACTGACATTAGGTACCGCGACTCGTGGGCGGGGCCGTCGCCGGAGCTAACGCATGAGCTGATACGGCACGGAGACGAGGATGACGCGGGGGTCGAAGAGCAGCAGCCGCTTGAGATAGAGCGCACGCTGGTTGTGGAGCGCGCGGCTCAACCCGCGGACGACCAACTCCGGCATCACGACGACGACTTCGGTGCGCCCGTCGTCGCTGAGGCTGTCGAGGTACGACCGAAGGGGCGTGCCGATGTCGCGGTAGGGCGCGCTGGAGACGTCGAGCGGGATACGGGCTCCCCGCGCGGCCCACTCGCGCGCGATCGTCTCCCCTTCTTCCACGCTGAAGGCAAAGTGGACGGCGCGCGTGTCGTCGATCCGCAGCGTGTGGGCGTAGTTGACGGCGCGCATCGAGGCGGCGCCGAGCGACGACACGAGCACCCGCACGACCGCTCGCTCCGGGGGCGCCTCGTGGATGCCCGCGAGCCCGGGGACGTGCGCCACGACGACGCCGGGCTCCGACAAGAGGCGGAGCTTGAGCAGGATCTCGCGGTGATGACTGAGCGCTTCGACGAGGCTTGGCCGGCGGAACCGCTCCGGAATGACAACGGTGACGAAGCTCGACTCGCCACGCGGGAGCCGCCACACCTCCTCCAGCACCGCCTCGGTGACGCCGAGCGAACCGTCGAGGACCTCGAGGTGAGACTTCTCGTCGGAGAAGCGGAACCAGCGCGGCCTGATTCCGGGGTCGGTAGACGACGTTGGAACGTGAAGGGCACGGAAGCCGAGCTCGGACGTGTGCTCCGCGAACCAGAGTGCGTCGACGGCCGCCTCGTCGATCGACTCGACGAGGAGCAGCGTCTCATTCTGTGGCGGCGGAGCGGCAACGACCGCGTCGGCGCCGGCCCTGAGGTGACGCTCGACGCCTCGATAGTGCCGGCGGATCGCATAGGTGCCGAGGACGATCAGCGGGATCGCAACGGTGACGAGCCATGCCCCCGCCGCGAACTTGGTCACGATCACGACCACCGCGACGAGGCCGGTAACCGTCGCGCCGACGCCGTTGACAAGCGCGCGGTAGCGCCAGCGCGGCTCGCGCACGCGCCGCCAGTAGCGGACCATGCCGGCCTGCGAGAGCGTGAAGGCGGTGAACACGCCGATCACGTAGAGGTGAATCAGGGCGTTGACGTTTGCGCTGTAGAGCCAGAGCAGCAGTCCCGCGAGCGTCGCCAGCACGAACATGCCGTTGGAGAAGACGAGTCGGTCGCCGAGGTTCGTGAACTGCCGCGGCGCAAATCCGTCGCGCGCCAGCAGCGCGGCCAGGCGCGGGAAGCCCTGGAAGGACGTGTTGGCAGCGAGCACGAGAATCAGCAGGGTGGTCACCTGCACGGCGTAGTAGAAGAAGCTCGTCGCCGATCCGGCCGGGAAGGTCGCCCGCGCGAGTTGGGAGACCACCGACGCGGTCGCGCTCGGCCGCGCGTGCTCCTGCACGGCCAAGTACGAGACACCGAGAAAGAGCGTGATGGCGATCCCACCGAGGATCGCGAGCGTGGCGGCCGCATTCCGGCCGTGCGGGCGACGAAAGGCATTGACGCCGTTGGCGATCGCCTCGACCCCGGTCAGCGCTGTAGACCCGGACGAGAACGCTCGTAGGAGGACGAACAGCGTCACTGCACCCGTGCCGGTGGCGATCGGATGCGGCGTGACCGCATGCGGCGCGGTGCCTAGCAACGTCTTCGCCAGTCCTACTGCGACGAGCGCGAACATCGCCGCGATGAATGCGTAGGTGGGCAGCGCGAACGCGAGCCCGGACTCGCGTATCCCGCGCAGGTTGACGAAGACGATCACTGCGAGGCAGCCGAGCGACAGCAGCACCTTGTGCGGTTCCAGCGACGGCGCGATCGAGGTAACCGCGAAGATGCCGGCCGCGATCGAGACGGCCACGGTCAGGACGTAATCCGTCAGGAGGGCGGCTGCACCGACGAGGCTCGGAAGTGTCCCCAGGTTCTCCTTCGCGACGATGTAGGCGCCGCCGCTCGTCTCGTACGCCTGCACCGTCTGGCGGTATGACGCGACGACGATCGCGAGCAGCACGGCGATGGCGATCGAGATCGGAAAGACGAGATGTGCTGCCGCTGCAGATGCCGCCACGAGCACGACCAGCGCCGATTCGGTCGCGTAGGCGACGGACGAGAGCGGGTCGGAAGCAAAGATCGGCAGCGCGAGCGTCTTCGGAAGCAGCGTCTCCTCGAGCTCGCCCGTCGCCATCGGGCGGCCCACGAGCCTGCGCTTGAGCGGCCGGACCGGCTGCTCGGCGACGGCTGCGCGGTTCATGCGGCCGTCGCCTGCGGACCGGTGGCGATCATCACCGGGCACGGCGCGTCGTGCAGCACCGACCAGACGTCGCGCGAGAACGGCCGTCGGAAATGCCGCGGCGTCTCTGCGGCCGCGCCGATCACGATCACGGAGGCGGCGGCTTCCTTCGCGGCCTTGGCGACCCCGCGGCCGAGCTCGCCCGGTCGGGCGCGCACGATCTTGCCGCGCGCGCTGACCCCGTAGCTCTCAGCGAGCGCGCGTTCCCGGCCGAGCTCCGCTCGCAGCGCCGCCTCCTCGCTGTGGAAGTGCGCATCGAGCGGCAGCTCCCACTCGACATAGAGAGGCGCGAGCACGAGCACGCGCGAGCGCCGCTCCGAGGCGAGCTGACACGCGAGATCGAGGGCATGGCGCGTGTGCTCGGGTTCGAGCAAGGGAACCACGATCATCCGCTGCCGGCGGGCGAGGCGGCCGGCCGGCCGGCGCGTGAGGAAGCGGCGAACGAGATCCATGCCTCCACGCTAGGTCGCGGCTCATCAGGGCCGCCTCAAGATTGCGGTCGCGCGTCTCAAGGTTTCCTCAGGACGGCCGGACGAGCCGATAGCCCACGCCGGGAGCCGTAAGGAGTAGCCGCGGGCGTGTCGGATCCGCTTCGAGCTTTCGGCGCAACTGCGAGATGTAGACGTGCAGGTAATGGGATTCGTCGTCGTACGCCGGCCCCCAGACCTCGCGCAGGATCATCGGGTGCGTGAGCAGCTTCCCCTCGTTGAGAACGAACAGCCGCAACAGGTCGAACTCCGTTGGCGTCAGTGCGACCGGCTCCGTGCCGCGCGTGACGAGCCGACGCTCGAGGTCGACGACGACGTCGCCGAGGGCGATCACCGGATCATGCGGCGTGTCGATTCGCCGGAGCGCGGCACGAAGGCGCGCGAGCAGCTCATCGATGCCGAACGGCTTCGTGACGTAGTCGTCGGCGCCGGCGTCGAGTGCTGTCACTTTCTCGTGCTCGTCGCCGACGGCAGAGAGGACGAGGATCGGCACGTCGGTCCAGCTCCGGAGCTCGCGAGCGACGTCCGTCCCGCTGCGGTCGGGGAGAACGAGGTCGAGGATCACGGAGTCCGGCGGGCGGAGCGCCGCCGCCGAAAGCGCCTCGGACGCCATAGCCGCAACATCGACCTCGTAACCGGCGCCCTGGAGGCTCGTTCGCAGGGCCCGCAGGATCTGCGGCTCGTCGTCGACGACGAGGATCCGGCCGCCGCTCATCGACTCAAAGCACGCTCGGCCGCGACAGGAAGGGCGACCGTAAACGTGGCGCCGGCCCGCGACGGCTCGATCGATACGTCCCCGCCATTTGCGCGCGCGAAGCCCCGGGCGATCGGCAGTCCGAGACCGGTCCCCCGCGTCGTCGCATCGCCACGCTCGAACGGCTCGAAGATCCGTTCCAGATCACCTTCCGGGACACCCGGGCCGCGATCGCAGATGCGGACAACGACAGTCCCATCGGCTGACGTCCCCGTGACTTCCACTGGATCCGCGGGCGAGGAGAACTTGAGCGCGTTCTCCAGCAAGTTCACGAAGATGCGTTCGGTTTGCGCGGCGTCGACACGTAGCGGAGCCACGTCGGCCGCTACGTCGATTGAAATTCGCTCCGCGTCTGGACCGAGTTGCTCCAGGGCCCGCGCGAGTAACGAGTCGAGCGTCCACAGCTCGGGGAGGCGCCGCGATGGGCCAGCCTCCAGCCGCGACAGATCGAGCAGGTTGCCGACGAGGCGCTCGAGGCGGAGCACCTCGACGCGGATCGTCTCGAGCAGCTCGTCGCGGTCGGTTGCCCGCAGGTCGAACGCCGTGCTGCCCAGCCCTTCGCTCGCGGTTCGAATCGCGGTGATCGGCGAGCGCAGATCGTGGCTCACTGCCCGCAGCACCGCAGTCTTGGCGGCGTCGCTCTGCCGTAGCGTCTCGGCCGCGACCGCCTCGTGCGCGAGCCGGCGCGACCGTGTCGCGAGCTCGCTGACGACGACGCCGGTGGCGAGATACACCGCAAGCGCAACCCAGTTCTCAGAGTCTCGGAGAGCGAACGTATGCACGGGCTCGAGGAAGAGGAAGTTGAACGTCAACATCGACGCGACCGATACCGGGATCGCATAGGCAAGGCCGAAGAGCACGGCCACGGCGACGACGGCCACGACATAGAGGACGCCGAGGCTGACGACCGGCGCGACCGGGCGCAGTGCGTAGACGGCCGCGGTGATGACTGCCACGGCGGCGAGGCTGATCGCGACTCGACCCGCGCGAGCCGGCCAGGCACCTCCGAGGCGAACGTCAGGCATCCCTTCAGAAGATACGCCGGAACGTGCGACGAGCCGGGCCCGCGCGCTCCAGCAAGAGCTATGCCCGGGTGTATCTGATGTGAGTCACGCCGGGCGCTTCGACCGACTCGACCTGCTCGAGCTTCGCAGCTCCGACGTTTTCGAACAGGCGGGCGCCGCCTCGAAGTAGAACAGGGACGACCGAGACCACGATCTCGTCGAGCAGACCGGCTGCGAGGTACTGCTGCGCGACGGACGCTCCGCCACCCAGAGATACCTCCTTCTCTCCGGCTGCCGTCCGCGCCTGTTCGAGCGCCGACTCGATCCCAGCCGTGACGAAGTGGAACGTCGTTCCGCCCTGCAGCTCCAGCGGCTCGCGCGGATGGCTAGTGAGCACGAAGACGGGATGGTGGAAGGGCGGATCGTCTCCCCACCAGCCCTTCCACGACTCGTCCCACGGCCCTGGGCCGCCGCCGAACATGTTCCGGCCCATGATGGTCGCGCCGGCGCCGCCGAGGATGTCCTCGGCGAACGGCGTGCTCGCGTTGACCTCGCCGCCTTGCTCGCCGTGCGTCTCGCGGAACGCCTTGAGCGGGAGCAGCCAGTTGTGGAGCTCCTCACCACCCAGCCCGAGCGGATGTTCCGGCGACTGCTCCGGGCCGGCCACAAAGCCGTCGATCGACATCGTGATGTTCAGCTTCAGCTTGCTCAACGATCCTCCGCGTCGGCCACGAAGACGCGCCGCCCGCGCAACGCGATCGGCGCGACGCATCGCCTCTTAGAGCTCGTCTGCTGGAGCGCGGCGAGCGTGCTCGAGAGCACGCTCGCCGGTCCAACATGCAACTACCTCAGTGCGAGCCTCCGGACGGTTTCCGGGCATCTCCCGGATCGCCGGGGTTGGGCGACAACTTTCCACCGCCCCCCTTCAGCACGTCACTGACGTTTCCGACATAGCGAAGCTGCATCGGACGCCAGATCTGCTTGTTCCCCATGCCGCACCTCTTCTAGTGGTGGGACCGCAACCACACCTCGAGGTTGAGGATGTCCCAGAGGGTTTGCATACTGAGCCGCTGGTCGACATCTGTCAAGACGCCCGACGGCGAAAAATGCAATGCCCGGACGTCGACGATGCCTGCCTCTGCGAGCGCACGGGGGCCGCCCAGAGCGCTCCACGCTCGCGGGAGCTCCGACGCGAACAGCGACATCGCAAAGCGCATCGAGTTCACCTTTCGCTGCCGCTCGAAGCCGAGAGCGGGGAAGCGGCGGGCGACTGCCTCGCGCACGAGGCCTTTCGCCCGTCCACCTCGATTGAGCAGCTCGGGCGGTGTACGGCAGAGGAACTCGAGGAGGTCGGCGTCCCAGTAGGGCGCGCGGATCGATACGCCCGTGCGCCCTCCCTGCGCGAACGCCTCTTCCATCTCGACCGACACGAGCGCATGGTCGAGTGAGCGGCGCACCGCATTCAGGTAGAAGCGATGGCCGCCACCGGTCGCGTCCGCACGCGACGCCGTTCCGCGATCGACGAGCGCTCGCCGCAGCGAGGCCTCAGGCGCAAGCCACTTCGGGATCGAGGCGATAGCCTGGCGCCGGTGACGCGCACTGAGCGCTGCAGGCGCCGTACGTGCAAGAACGTCTCCCACGAGTGGCCGCGCGCCGAAGCGCCAGAGCGCGTTCCAGAGAAAACGAACGCGATCCACCTGATGCGATCGGCCCTGGGCCGCGATCAACCTGTACAACCCGGCCACGTCTCCGGCGCGGATCAGATCCGCGGCGTACAGCGGCGAGACGCCCAGCCATTCATCTCCGCCGCCGCCCGTGAGCACGACGGAGCAGCCTCGCCGCGCCCCCTCCGCGGCAAGCCGGTCGTACGCAGGAGCCCACAAGTTGATGAGCGGCGCGGCTAACCGCGCGCTCAAGTCGAGGGCTTCCTGCACGACGCCGTCCGCGCCGACAGCGTCTTCCCACGATAGGAGCACGTGCGGCAATTCGAGGCCCCGCGCCACACTGCTTTGAAGCTTTGACTCGTCGACGTCCGGCTCCGGAAACACCAGCGAGAGGGCATATGGCGCAGGCGCTCCGCGCTCGCGCGCGTTCACAGCGGCGATCGCCGCGACGCTGACCGAATCGAGACCGCCGCTCAGGAAGATGCCGACTCCGTCACCGTCGATCTGTGCGGTAACTGCGCGCTCGAGCAGGTCGTCGAACGCGTCGAGCTCGGCCTCGGTGACCCAGAGCGGGTCGTGCCCCGCAGGCAACGGATCCCAGTACCGCCACGTTCGCCGTTCCCCGTCCGAGACGCGAACTGCGTGCCCCGGCGGCACCCGGCGGACGGCCGCGAAAGGCGTCTCCGCCGGATCTGGCCAGCGATGCAGCAGGTGGTCGCCAAGTGCGACGGGGTCGACCGCGCCGGAGACGCCGTGCGCGAGCAACGCCTCGACGGAAGCCGACGCGACCGGCTCCGAGCCGATCGTCCCCGTGAAGAGCGGATGGACGCCAAGTGGGTCACGCGCACACAGAGTCAGGTCTTCGCGGCCGTCACGTATGACGAGCGCAAACGCACCACGCAATCGAGGCAGCAAGCGTTCGCCGTGACGGCGGTATGCGCCCAGCACGATGTGCGCATCGGTCACGTCCTCGGTCGCGTTCGACTGCGCGAGCTCGCGTCGGTTGGCGAGTCGGCCGTCGAAGACGACTTCGACGTCCTTCGACTTGGCGCGTTGCACAGAGGGGCCGCCGAAGACCCGCAACGCGCCGGCGCCCAGAGATGCGACCCAGCCCTCCATCACGTCTGGTAATAGCACTCCTTCGTGCAGATTCCGCAGCTCATCGGCGTGAACGACGAAGCGAGGGCTCCCTCACCGGCGACGGCTGACGGCCGCGTCCACACGTGGCACGAGCACGGACAGGTGTGTGCCTACGGTTATGCAGCCGCCGGCGCGGACTGGATGCAGGTGCCGAACATCGCCACGTTTCGACTCGGGAGGGAGATCCAGGCGTTCGCGAGTCCGTCGACATCGAAGGCGTCGATCAATGCGGCGTTCGAGCGGAGCGTCCTGCCTATGGCGATCCAGACGCTCGGCGGGAACGCGTTGCATGCGAGTGCCGTGCTCGCGCCCGCAGGAGTCGTCGCCTTCTGCGGCGAGTCCGGAAGCGGCAAGTCGACAGCCGCCCACGCACTGGCCGTTCGTGGCTACCCGGCCTGGGCGGACGACGCGGTGGCGTTCGAGTGCGTCGAATCCGGGTGTACGTCGACTCGGCTGCCGTTCGAGCTCAGCCTCAGGCCTGACGCCGCCGCCCGGGCCGCGGATGAAAGGCCCGTTCCTCGCGCGACTCCGAAGGCTGCCCCCGTCGCGCGCGTCGTCGTCCTTCGTCGTGACCCCACTACATCGGTTGCCGTGCGAGCGCTTTCGGCCGGCGAGGCGCTTCAAAGCCTCCTCGAGCAGGCGTACTGCTTCCGCCCCGACGCAGCCTCTCCGCCACCTGCGCTCGTGGACGGATATCTGACGCTCACCGCAACAGTCGCGGTGCTCGAGGTGCGCTACGCACCCGACTGGCACGGGTTCGGGCTACTGATCGACACTCTGGAGGAGAACCTGGTCAGCGGTTGAGCAGGCGGCGTCGGAAGCTGCGGCGTCGAGGTGTCGGCCGTTCGGGTATGCCCTCTCCCCCGACGATTGCGGCGGGTACCGCCGTCGTCAGCCAATGCGCGAGCGCACGATCTCCGACTGCGTTCGCCGCCTGCGACATGCCGACGTCACGGAGCCCGGAAGAGTGGGCGTCGCTCGCAAGCAAGTCGACCAGACCCGCGTCGATGAGGTGCCGCGCCGCGCCGCGCGCCTGCCGCCCGAGCCGGCCGTCGACCGAGGCCGCGGTTATCTGGATCAACGCTCCGGCATCGGCAAGTGGACGCAACAACTCGGGAGTCGCCTGAACCTCGGGGTTTCGCTCTGGATGAGCGATGACCGCGGTGACGCCGCTCGCGCGCAAGCGGTTCACTCGCGACACGAGCTCGAGCGGCCAGCCGTAGTACGGCGTTTCGAGCAGGAGGTAGGCGGAATTGCCCGCAAGCCCGAAACGTCGCAGCTCCTCGGACGTAAGCAGGTCGAGTCGGTCGAGCGCCAACTCGCCTCCGGTGCGCACGTCCAAGCTCAGGCCCGCGCCGGAAAGCGCGATACGAACTTCGTCGACGCGCTGCTCCATCGTCTCGACGGAGGTCGGGAAATCATCCCGAACATGGGGCGTTGCGGCGATGATCGTGATCCCGTCGGAGATCGCAGCGCGAGCGATCGCGAGACTGTCCGCAAGATCCTGTGCGCCGTCGTCGACCGCTGGAAGGATGTGCGAATGCAGGTCGATCACGCGCGGAGCGGAGTGTACGGCCGACCGCGC
>JBJMJR010000064.1:0-18552 GCA_045806245.1 Gaiellaceae bacterium
TACCCTGGAGGCGATGAAGAGCTTCAATCTGCGACAGCTGAGGCTCCGCTCGGGGGAGCAGTACCGGGACGAGGTGGAGCTGGACCTCGAGCCCTTCGAGCTGGGCGGCGAGCGCTACCTGCCGGTGCCCGGCACGGTTCCGGCTGAGCTCGAGATCACCAAAGCCGCAACCGGCACCGTCTTCCAGCTTGGCTTCACCGCCCGCCTGCACGGGCCGTGCTACCGCTGCCTCGACGACGCCGTCCTCGAGCTGCAGCTGGCGGGGCGCGAGTACCAGGCGACGAATCCGGAGGGCTCCGACGAGCTGCGCACGCAGTACCTCGTCGACGGCAACCTCGACCTCTCCGCGTGGGCGCGCGACATCCTCGCCCTGGCCCTGCCCGACAAGATCCTCTGCCGCGCCGACTGCGCCGGCCTCTGCCCGATGTGCGGCAAGAACCTGAACACCGAGCCGCACGAGCACGAGGAGGAGCGCACCGACTCGCGCTGGGCGGCGCTCGAAAGCCTGCGCGAGCAGTTGTGAGCGGGCGCGCCGCCGTCGTCCTGCGCGACGACCGGCGTGTCGCATTGATCCGCCGCGTGCGCGACGGACATACGTACTTCGACTTTCCCGGCGGTGACATCCGCACGGGCGAGCAGCCCGCGGACACCGCGCTGCGCGAGGCGCGCGAAGAGCTCGGCGTGGAGGTCGTGCTCGGACCGCGCCTGCTGATCGAGGAGTTCCGCGGCCAGACGGCGCACTACTACTCCGCCGTCGTCGTGGCCGGCGAGCTCGGCTCCGGCAGCGACGAGCCGACGTGGATGGAGCTCACCGAGCTACCGCACTACGACGTGCGGCCGCGGGCGCTTGCCGTGATCCTGACCGGCGGCTAGCGGCCGATCGAGGACATGTCCGCGTAGCGCTCGCCGGCGGCGGCGCCCGGCGGGAACGCCTCATCGAGCTCGCGGAGCTCGCGGCCGCTGAGCTCGACGTCGGACGCGGCGGCGTTCTGCTCGAGGTAGGTGCGTCGCTTCGTCCCGGGAATCGGCACGACGTCGTCGCCGCGCGCCAGCACCCACGCCAGCGCGAGCTGAGCAGGTGTGCAGCCCTTCCCCTCGGCGAGCTCGCGGACCTTGTCCGCCAGCGCGCGATTCCGCTCCACGTTGTCGCCGGACATGCGCGGATGGTTGCGGCGGAAGTCGTCGTCGGTCAGCTCTTCGGGCGACGAGAAGCGTCCCGCGAGGAAACCGCGGCCGAGCGGGCTGTACGCGACGAAGCCAATGCCGAGCTCGCGGACGGTGTCGAGGACGTCGCCTTCGGGATCGCGCGTCCACAGCGACCACTCCGACTGCAGCGCAGCGATCGGATGCACCGCGTGCGCGCGCCGGATCGTCTCGGGCCCTGCCTCGGACAGTCCGAGGTGCTTCACCTTTCCCGCCGCGACGAGCTCCGCCATCGCGCCGACCGTCTCCTCGATCGGCGTCTCCGCATCGACGCGGTGCTGGTAATAGAGATCCACGTGGTCGGTGCCCAGTCGCTGCAGCGACGCGTCGATCGCCTGGCGGATGTAGTCCGGCGAGCCGTCGATCGTCCTGGTGCCGTCCTCGAACCAGCGGTTGCCGAACTTCGTGGCGATCACGTACTCGTCGCGCCGTCCGGCGATCGCCTTGCCCACGAGCTCCTCGTTCGCGCCGGCGCCGTAGACGTCCGCCGTGTCGAGGAAGTCGACGCCGAGCTCGAGCGAGCGGTGGATCGTCGCGATCGACTCCTGCTCGTCGGTCGGGCCGTACCAGGCTGACATGCCCATGCAGCCCAGGCCCTGTTCCGAGACCTGCAGACCCTGGCCCAGTGTTCGCCGCTTCACGGCGCGAGCCTAGCTAGACTCCGCCGCCCTGTGGCGCGCGTGGCAATCGTCACCGGCTCGGATTCGGGCATCGGCAAGGCAACTGCTGTGGAGCTTGCGCGCGCGGGCTACGACGTCGGCATCACGTGGCACGAGGACGAGGACGGCGCCGAGGAGACGGCCGCCGAGGTCCGTCGGCTCAACCGTCGAGCGGAGGTTCGCCAGCTCGACCTGACGAAGCTGCCGAAAGCCGCGGATGTCGTCGATCAGCTCGCGGAGGACCTCGGCGGCATCGACGCGCTGGTCAACAACGCCGGCCTCGGCAAGAACGACAAGTTCCTCGAGCTCAGCTGGGACGACTGGCGCGAGACCCTCTCCGTCGACCTCGACGGCGCGTTCCTCTGCGCGCAGCGCGCCGCGCGGCGCATGGTCGAGCAGGGCCGCGGCGGCCGGATCGTCAACGTCACGTCGGTGCACGAGCTCGTGCCGAAGAGCGAGTCGTCCGCGTACGTCGCGGCCAAGCACGGGCTCGGCGGCCTGACGAAGGTGATGGCACTCGAGCTCGCCGAGCACGGCATCACGGTCAACAACGTCGCGCCCGGCGAGATCGCGACGCCGATGACCGGCAACGAGGACGTCGACCCGCGCACGGTCGAGCGCTCCTCGATCCCGGCGGGCCGTCCCGGCGATGCGCGCGAGATCGCGAGCCTGATCGTGTGGCTATGTTCCGACGGCGCTGCGTACACGACGGGATCGACGATCGTGTCCGACGGCGGCCTCCTGCTCATGGCTGCGGAGCGGAACGACAGCTAGACTGCCCGCTCCAATGGCCGTCCCCAAGAAGAAAACCTCCAAAGCGCGCCGAGACAAGCGCCGCGCGCAGCACGGCATCGAGGCGCCGCGCCTGAACGTCTGCCCGCAGTGCGGCAGCCCGAAGCGGCCGCATCGCATGTGCCCGCGGTGCCACACGTACCGCGGCCGCGACATCGAGCCGCTCCACACCGACGCGCCGTAACGAAGTGACGCGCATCGCGGTCGACGCGATGGGTGGGGACCGTGGCCCGGAGGAGGTCGTCGCCGGCGCGATCGAAGCGCGCTCCGACGGGCTGACGCCGGTCCTCGTCGGCCCGCGCGGCCTCGACACGCAGGGACTCGAGCTGATCGAGGCTGCCGACGTGATCGAGATGGACGAGAAGCCGACCGAGGCCGTTCGCGCGAAGCCGGACAGCTCGCTCGTCGCTGCCTGCCGGGCGGTGCACGAGGGCAACGCGGACGCAGTCGTCTCCGCCGGCAACACGGGTGCGATGCTCGCCGCGTGCCTGCTCGAGCTGCGGCGCCTTCCGGGCGTTCGCCGCCCGGCGATCGCGGTGACCATCCCCTCGCCCAACGGCGCGACGGTGCTGCTCGACTCGGGTGCGAACGCCGACGCGCGGCCGGAGGACCTCGTCCAGTTCGCGCACATGGGCGCGGTCTTCGCCGAGGAGATCCTCGACGTCCCCAATCCCGAGATCCGCCTGCTCTCGATCGGCGAGGAGGCCGAGAAGGGCAACCAGCTGACGCTCGAGGCGCACGAGCTGCTCGCCGCGAGCGACCTCAACTTCGGCGGCAACACGGAGGGCCGTGACCTCCTGCGGGGCGTCGCGGACGTCGTCGTCACGGACGGCTTCACCGGCAACGTCGCCTTGAAGCTGCTCGAGGGATCGATCCGGAACCTGCTCGACGCCTTCCGCGAGGAGATCCGCGCGACGACCAGAGGCAAGCTCGGTGGGCTGCTGATCCGCCCGGCCGCGCGCCGCCTGCGGAGCCGCCTCGACCCCGACACCTATGGCGGCGCGTACCTCCTCGGTCTCCGCGGGCTCGCGGTGATCGCGCACGGGAACTCTTCGCGCCGGGCGATCGCGAACGCCGTCCGGCTCGCCGCGCGCGGCGTCGACCACGACGTCGTCGGACGGCTCGGCCAGCGCCTCGGGGACACCGTGTTAGAGTCCGCTGCCTCTACGACCCCGACCCCCACGTGAGGTGACATGGCAGCGTCGCGCGAGGAAGTCTTCGAGCGAGTAAAGGAAGTCCTGACCGAGCAACTCGGTGTCGACGAGGGCGAGATCACGGACGAGGCCTCCTTCCAGGAGGACCTCGACGCGGACTCGCTCGATCTCGTCGAGCTGATCATGGAGCTCGAGGACCAGTTCGGGATCAAGATCTCCGACGAGGACGCACAGAAGATTCAAACCGTCGGCCAGGCCGTCGACTACGTCTCGTCCCACCAGTAACGCCCCCCGCGGGAACGTTTCCCAGCTCGCGAAGCTGATCGACCACCTGCCCGAAGGGCGGGCCGATCAGGTGTACACGCACGCGTCGTGGGCGAGCGAGCGCTCCGAGTCGTACGAGCGGCTCGAGTTCCTCGGAGACAGCGTGCTCGAGCTCGCGATCGCACGTGAGCTGTACGACCGCTACCCCGACTTCAGCGAAGGACGGCTCGCGAAGATCCGGTCGCACGTCGTCTCGCGCGCCAGCTGCGCAGTGGTCGCACGCCAGCTTGCGCTCGGCGACCGCCTGAGCGACCGCGGCGCCGACGTTCCGGACGAGGAGCTGCGCCGGCTCGCGCACAACCGCAACGTGCTCGCCGCGCTGCTCGAGGCCGCCCTTGCCGCGCTCTTCCTCGAACACGGCTTCGAGCCGGTCGAGCGTCCAATCGTCGAAGCGTTCGCCGGACGGATCGAGTACGCCCTCACGACGCACGTCGACTACAAGACGGAGTTGCAGGAGGCGCTGGCCCGCCGCGCGCAGGCCGTCAACTACACCGTCCTCGAGGTCGAGGGCCCGCCGCACAGCCGACGCTTCCGCTGCGCCGCCGTGATCGACGGCGAGCAGCTCGGCGTCGGCGAAGGCGCGTCGAAGAAGGCGGCCGAGCAGGAAGCGGCGAAGCAGGCACTCGACGCGCTCGGCGTCGACATCCCCTCAGCCTGAGGGAAGACCGCGCGGGGCTCGCGCGTCATGTCTCCCATGAACACTTATGTGATTCGACGAAGAGACGGCTGGCGTTCCGGTGCGGACCTCGAAGAGGCCGCGGCACGGTCGCGCCAGATCGGCGATGAGGACATGGGCCAGGACATCCGCTGGATCCGCAGCTATGTCGTGGAAGAAGAGGACGGCTCGCTCGGAACGGTGTGCATCTACCAGGGGACCAGCGACGAGAAGGTCCGGGAGCATGCAGACCGAGCAGGCATCCCGGCCGACGAAGTGGCCAAGGTGCTCGACACCGTTCTCGTCAGGGCTGATCCGGCTTAGACTCGGCTTTCCCGTTGAAAGGAGCCGAGATGGCGAAGGAGATCAACTGTCCGTGCGGCGAGACCGTGCGCGGCGAGAGCGACGACGAGCTCGTCACGAACGTCGAGGGCCACGTCCAGGACAAGCACCCGGACATGGTCGGGACGATGTCGAGGGAGCAGATCCTCGGCATGGCCCAGGAAGCCGCTTAACCGAGCGAAAGCTGCGCTTTCGCTCGGCGTTGGAACGGCCGCTCCGCGGCGAACGCGCGCGAGCGGAGCTCGCACGCTTCATCAGCGCTGGGCGAAGGAATCGGTCCGTGGCCCGCGGCGCTTCGGCGTCGCGGGCCACGTGAGTCCGGCCTCCAGCCAGTGCCGCTTCGCTCGCACTAGCTTCCGGCCATTTGTCGTCGCGGCGGTCGTGGCGTCCAGACCAAAAATCGACGTCCGCACTTCCCGCTAGCCTCCCGGGCGCATGCACCTTCGCGCCATCAAGCTGCGCGGCTTCAAGTCGTTCCCCGAGCCGGTCGAGGTGCGCCTCGAGCCCGGCGTCGCGGTCGTGGTCGGCCCGAACGGCTCGGGGAAGTCCAACGTGGCCGACTCGATCGTCTGGGCGGCCGGCTCAATGGCGCCATCCGAGCTCCGCGCGGAGAAGCCTGACGACGTGATCTTCGCGGGTGGCGGCGGCCGCGCGGCGGAGGACTTCTGCGAGGTCGAGCTCCTGTTCGACAACCCGGACGGCGAGGGGCCGGTGCCGTACACGGAGCTGTCCGTCGCGCGACGGCTGCACCGCGGCGGCGAAGGCCAGTACCTGTTGAACCGCACGGCCGTCCGGCGGATCGACCTGGTCGAGCTGCTCGCCGATCTCGGACTCGGCGGCGGGATGCATTCGATCATCGGCCAGGGACGCGTCGAGGAGATCCTCGGCTCGAAGCCGGAGGAGCGCCGCCAGCTGCTCGAGGAGGCGGCGGGGCTCGGTCGGTTCAAGCGCCGCAAGCATCGCGCCGAGCTGAAGCTGAATCGCGTCGCAATCCAGGTGGAGCGCGCCCGCGATGTCGAAGCCGAGGTGAAGAAGCGTCTACGGCCGTTGGCTCTGCAGGCGACAGCTGCCGAGCGCGCCGAGAAGCTGCGCGGCGACATCGCCGCGCTCCGTGCGCGCGTCGCCGAGCTCGACCTTGCCGAGCTCCGCGAGCGCCTGCTCGACGGCGAGGGGCGCCGCACCGCCGCCGTGCTCGCGCGCAAGCACGCCGACGAGCAACTCGACAGGCTGCTCGAGGAGCGCCGCCGCGCCGAGGAGGAGCTCGCCGACGCTGCCGGCCGCCGTGAGCAGGCGACCGCCATGCTCTACCGGATGCGCAGCGCACGCGAACGGCTCGAGCTGCGACGCGAGAGCGCGCAGTCGCTGCACGAGGCGCTTCGCTCGGAGCTGGAGCGGCCGCGCCGCGTCCTCGATGCGCACGTTCGCGCCGAGCGCGAGTCGCTGCGCGAGCAGGCGCGCGTCGCGCGCGAGCGGCTGCAGACGCTCGAACGTGCGCTCGCGGAGCGCGAAGGATTGCCGCCGGCGGCACGTGCGCTGGCGGAGGAAGGCGAACGCCTGGCGCTCTCGCTGCTCGACGTCGAGCCCGGAAACGAACGCGCCGTCGCGGCCGCCCTCGGGCATCGCGCCGCAGCGATCGTCGCCGACGACCCGCGCGGGGCACTCGCGCTCGCCGAGCGCGCGCGCGCCGCTGGGCTCGGAAGCATCGTCGTGCTGACGCAGCCGCCGGTAGCCGACCTACCGGTCGTCCCAAAGGACGAGCTCCTTCGTTCGCCCGTCCCCGCGGTGACACCGGAAGGCTTCGGGTACGACCCGCAGCGCGGCGAGGTCTGGTTCGCCGGCGAGACGGCGGAGGCTGTCTGGCTCGAGCTCGAAGCGCGCCGCCGCGCGCTCGCAGCGGAGGTCGAGGAGCTCGACGCGCGCGTGGCGGCGCCGATCCCCGCCGGTGCGTACACCGCGGCCCCGGACCCGTTGACGGCCACGCTCGCGCGCCTGTCCGCACAACTCGTCGAGACGCTCGAGCGAGTGACCGACGACCGCCACGAGGCGCCGCTCCGCGCCCGCGCCGACGCGGGCACCACGCGCACGACGGGACTGGCGGAAGAGCTGCGGCGGCTCGGTGCGGCCGAGGTCGACGCGCGCCGCGCCGCGGCGGAGGCGGGCGAGCGGCTGAGCGCGGTCGACGTCGAGCGCGCGCGCATCGAAGCGGAGGCCGACGAAGCACGACGCCGGCTCGAAGCAACGGCGGCCGACCCGGCGGAGGGCGACGATCGCGACGAGCTCGCCGAGCGCATCGAGCGACTCGAGCGCCGGCGCGAGTCGCTCGGGCAGGTCAACCCGCTGGCGAAAGAGGAGTACGAACAGGAGAAGGAACGGCTCGTCGAGCTCTCCTCGCAGCGCGCAGACCTCGAGGCGAGCCTGGCCGAGCTCGAGAAATTGCGCGACGATCTCGCGCGCACCGTCGAGGACCGCTTCTCCGAGACGTTCGCCGCAGTGCAGGCGAACTTCGCCGAGGTTGCGTCGACGCTTTTCCCCGGCGGCGACGGCCGGCTCCGCCTGACCGAGCCGGAGGAAGAAGGCGAGCAGCCGGGCATCGAGGTGGAGCTGCGCCCGGCCGGCAAGAAAGTAACGCGCCTATCACTGCTGTCGGGCGGCGAGAAGGCGCTCGGCGCGATCTCCTTCCTGTTCGCGCTCTTCCTCGCGCGGCCGTGCCCGTTCTACTTGCTCGACGAGGTCGAGGCCGCGCTCGACGACACCAACATCGGCCGCTTCGTCGAGCTGCTCCGGCGCTACTCCGACCGCACGCAGTTCATCGTCATCACACATCAGAAGAGGACGATGGAGGCCGCGGATATCTTGTACGGCGTGACGATGGGCGCCGACGGAGTCTCCCAGCTCGTTTCCCGGCGCCTGCCCCGCGAGCAGGCCGTCGCGGTTGCCTCGTAGCTGGGCTCAGCTACTCGGCGAGGAGAACGCACAGCCTGAACCGGAGGGCGAGCGCAGCGGTCTCTTCTCGCGCCTGCGCGACTCGCTGTCGAAGAGCCGCCGTGCGCTGACGGCCGAGCTTGCATCCGCGGCGTTCGACCCCGGGGACGACGCGGCGTGGGAGCGGCTCGAGGAGGCACTGATCCGCGCAGATGTCGGCGTGCCGGCGACCGCCGAGCTCGTGCAACGGCTCGAGGCGCGGCAGGACCTGACCGACCTGAACGCTGCGCTCGCAGATGAGATCGCGGCGCTCCTCGGCGATCCCGGCACGCTGAACGTCAAGGCGACGCCGAGCGTGCTCCTCGTCGTCGGCGTCAACGGCACCGGCAAGACGACGACGATCGGGAAGCTCGCGGAGCGGCTGCGGCAGCACCGCCACTCCGTCGTGCTCGCTGCCGCCGACACCTTCCGTGCAGCGGCGGAGGAGCAGCTGGAGATCTGGGCCGAGCGTGCGGACGCTGCGTTCGTCGGCGCCGAGCGCGGCGCCGATCCGGCGTCGGTCGCGTACGAGGCGATCGAACGCGCGAGCAGTGACGGCGCCGACGTGGTGATCGTGGACACCGCCGGCCGGCTGCACACGCAGACGAACCTGATGCAGGAGCTGACCAAGGTCAGGCGCGTGATCGAAGGGAAGCTCGAAGGCGCGCCGCACGAGACCCTCCTCGTCGTCGACGCGACGACCGGGCAGAACGGACTGCAGCAGGCCCGCCTTTTCGGCGAAGCGGTCGGCGTCACCGGCGTCGCGCTGACGAAGCTGGACGGCAGCGCAAAGGGTGGGATCGCGGTCGCGATCGCGCACGAGCTCGGACTGCCGGTGAAGCTGATCGGCGTGGGGGAGACGCTCGAAGATCTGCGCCCGTTCGACCCGCAGGATTTTGCCCGCGCGCTCGTGTCGGAGTAAGGTCGCGCCGTGCCGTCCGCCGAGAACAGCATCGTCATCAACAGCCCTCGCTCGGAGGTGTTTGCCTTCGTGGCGGACCACGAGAACGACACGAAATGGCGTCCGGGCGTGGTCGACATCAAGCGCGCCTCGGGGGAGGGACAGGGCGCTGTCTACACGCAAGGCGTGCAGGGCCCGATGGGCAAGCGAATCGATGCGGACTTCGAGGTGACGGCGTACCAGCCCGACACGCTGCTGGCATTCCGCACGCTCGCGGGTCCGGTGCAACCGGAGGGAAGCTACGTCTTCGAAGACGCAGACGGCGGCACGCGCGTCACGTTCTCGCTCAACGCGACCCTGCGCGGACCGCAGAAGCTGATGGCGCCGATGGTCGGAAAGTCGATGCGCAGCCAGGTCGCGGCGCTGAGCGACCTGAAGCGCGTGCTCGAGTCCTAGTTACGTCCCTTCGAGCACGAACGCGACGTTGATCGTCGTGCGGTACTCCTTGATCCCGCCTGGGTTTGGGTCGACCGTTGCGCTCATCGAGACCACGTCGACGCCGGTGATGTTGCGAATCGTCTTCTGAGCCGTTCGCACTGCCTCGTCAGCAGCCTTGGCAAAGCTGTCGGGCGACGAGCCGATGATGGTGATCACTTTGACGGTATTGCCCATGTGTGGCGCCTCCTTACGACGGTGTGATCGTGACGCTGTACTCCTTGACGCCGCCGGGATTCTTGCTTGCTTTCACCGAGAACGACGTCACATTGAAGACCTGGTCCTGGGTCGCGGTCTCGCTCCACTTGTCCAGCGCGTTCTGCAACGCCGCGTCGAAGCCCTTGGAGTGGTCGTTCTTCCAGGCCGGGTGCAGCTCGCCTTCTTTCGGGTGCCTTCCTTGAACCATGTGGCCTCCTTCCGCAGGAAGCAACGACTCTAATCCGTAGCCGGCTGCCGTTCTAGAGTCGAGCAGGCTCGTCGACGAGGCTCGCGGCGCGTGCGCCCGCCGCGATGTTGCCCTTCTGCTCGAAGATCTCGGCGGCTTCCGCGGCGGCTTCGCGGGCCTTGCCCGGTTGGCCCGCAGCTCGCAGCACCTCAGCCAACGCCAGGGAGACTTGTCCCTTGAGATTCAGTGCATCGGTCGGTGCTGCGCGTGCCGCGAGGTCGCGCAGCAAACCCTCTCCCTGCTCCGCCGCACCCTCCCGCGCGAGGAGACGGGCGCGCACGCTGGCCCACGGGAGGACGCTCTCGAGCTCTTCGGGATGCTCGGGCTCGACCGATCGGACGAGCTCTCCGGCCTCGTCATATCGCCCCTGCGCATAGAGGGCTTCCGCGAGCAGTGACGACTGGTAGGTACGCCACGTCGGAAAGTCCACGCCTGTCATTTCCATGCCGTCCCGGAGCGCCTCTTCCGCCGCGGCTGCATTCCCTGCCAGCAGTTCGACGAGGGCGCTCACGTGAATCAGGCCGACGAGTGCCAGGCGCAGGCCGAGACGTTCATACGTGCGGCGAGCCTCCTGGACGAACATGCGTGCCTCGTCGAACGACTCCTGCATCGCCTTCAGCTCGGCGAGGGCGGCCATGACGTTTGCCTGCAGGGCCGGATTCGCCTTCGCGTCCGCGAGCATCTCCGTTACACGTCCGATCGCTGCCGGCACCGGAGTCGGGCCGCGCAGAAGGCACATACAGAGCAAATCGGCAGCGCGCGACTCTTCTCGAGCAGCGTTCGCGCGCCGCGCGTGCTCGAGCGCCTGTTCGGCGGCCTGCGCCGCCTCCCCGAATCGGCAGCGCGCATGCAGCGTGCTCGCGAGATGCCGCCAGGCCTGGGCGAGACCGAAATCGTCGCCGGCCTCCTCGAAGGCGGCGCGGGCCTCTTCGGCGACGGCGGCCATCTCGGCCCAACCCGTCTCATCGCGCGAGAAGCGCCAGCTCATTTGCTGCAAGACGCCGTACAGCTCGTAGCGCCGGTCGCCGGCGGCCGTGGCGGCGTCGATCAAGCCGTTGAGGAGCGCTTCCGCCCGTGCGACCTCGCCGACCGACCACAGCGAGGTGCTCAGTTGCCGCATCAGCTCGAGGCGTGCGGGATCCTCGTTGGTGGCGAGAGCGAGCGCGCGATCCAGCAGGTTGACGGCAGCGGGCACGTCGTCGCGTGCGAACGCGCGCCTCCCCGCAGCGCCGAGAATCTCCGCGGCGCGCCGGCCGAGTGCGACCGCGTCATCGCCGAGCGGCCCGAGCTGTTCGCGGTAGCGCACCGACTGCTCCAGGTGGTAGCCGACGATCTCGTCGACGTCACCGGCCTTGCCTGCCCGCGTGTTCGCTGCCCAGTCGGCGTAGCGCTCGTGCAACTGTGCGCGCAGCTCCTTCGGAATGCCTGCGTAGGCGGCGTCACGGATCAGGGCATGGCGGAAGCGGTAGGCATCTTCCCGGCCCGGGCGTGCGGTCAGCAGGTCCTTGCGCGCGAGACTGAGCAGGCTCTTGTCGACGAGCGCGTCGTCGGTTTCGCCGAGCAGTTTCCGCAGCGCCGAGCGCACGAAGTGCTTCCCCGCGACGGCGGCGGTCTCGAGCACGGAACGCTCGTCCGCCGGAAGCCGGTCGAGACGCGACGCGATCAGCGCTTGGATCGTCGGCGGGATCGCATGGGTCGGGCCGCCCTCCGCCAGCATCGCCGCCATCTGCTCGAGGTAGAGCGGGTTGCCCTCGGCGGCCTCCGTGATCTGATCTCGGGCGGCCGTGTCGAGTGGCCACTCCTGCGCGATCTCGTCGAGCAGCCTGCGCGACTGCTCATTGCTCAGGGGCTCGAGGATCACGCCGCGAGCGGCTTGGGTGAGCCAGCTCGGACGTTCGTCGAGCAGATCCGGACGTGCGATACATAGGAGCAAGACCGGCGCGTCGTGGATCCAGCCGGCGAGGTACTCGAGCAGGTCGAGCAGCGTCGGCTCGGCCCAGTGAATGTCCTCGACGACCACCACCAGCGGGCGCTCGCGGGCGAGCTCCTCGAACAGCCGTCGTACTGCCCAAAACGTTTCGCCGCCGGTTGCGGCAGGGCTCGTGCCGACCGCGCCGAGCACGCGCGTCGCGACGAGATCGGCGTCCTCCGCGTCGCTGAGCAGCTCGCGCACGCCGCCTTCGCTTCCGAGCGCGCCGACGATCTCGACGAGCGGCCAGAAGGTGATGCCCTCGCCGTAGGCGAGGCAACGCCCGGTGACGACGGTTGCGTCGTCGCGGAGCGACGTGCAGAGCTCCGCAGCGAGGCGCGACTTCCCGATCCCCGCCGGGCCGACGACCGTGAACAGGCGGCACGACCGCGCCGCGACCGCCTCGTCGTAGACGCCGCACAGCAGCTGCAGTTCGTTCGCGCGGCCGATCAGCGGCGCGTCGAGCCGCCGTGCGTACGCGCTCGCGCCTTCGATGACCGCGAGCACGTTCCACGCCGCGTACGGATCACTCTTGCCTTTCAGGGTCAGCTCGTCGCGCGGCTCGAGGACGACGGCGTTCTCGACGAGCCGCCGCGTCGGCTCGCCCAGCAGGATCTCGCCCGTGCGCGCGGACTCCTCGAGCCGCTTCGCGACGTTCACCGCGTCGCCGGTAGCGAGCATCTGTCCGCCGGTGCCGTCGCCGGCGACGACCTCACCCGTGTTGATGCCGACGCGCATGCCGATGCGAACGCCGAGGTCGCGCTCGAGCTCGTCGTTCAGGACGGAAAGCGCTTGGCGGAGCTCGGTCGCCGCGCGCACCGCGCGCAGCGCGTCGTCCTCGTGCAGCTCCGGGATCCCGAACACGGCCATGACCGCGTCGCCGATGAACTTCTCGACGGTCCCGCCGTGCCGCTCGAGCACGGCCGACATCCCTTCGAAGAAGCTCGACATCACCCGGCGCAGCGACTCCGGGTCGAGCCGCTCGCCGAGCGGCGTCGAGTCGGCGACGTCCGCGAAGAGCACGGTGACCGTGCGTCGGCTTACGGCCATGTCCTGAGTGTAGGACTGTGGCCGAAAAGCGCCTAGCCGAGCGGCTCCCCTACACTTGGCTGCCGTGTTCGACGCCCTGTCAGACCGGCTCCAAGGCGCCCTCGGCGACCTGCGGGGGCGCGGCAAGCTCGACGAAGAGGCGATCTCCCGTGCCATGCGCGAGATCCGGCTCGCCCTGCTCGAGGCCGACGTCAACTTCGAGGTGGTCAAGGACTTCGTCGCCCAGGTGCGCGAGCGGGCGCTCGGCCAGGAGGTCCTGAAGAGCATCACCCCCGGGCAGCAGGTGGTCAAGATCGTCCACGACGAGCTGACCGCCCTGATGGGCTCGGGCAGCTCGCAGCTCGCCTTCACGCCGCGGCCGCCGACGGTGATCCTGCTCGCGGGACTACAGGGCTCCGGCAAGACGACGACCGCTGCCAAGCTCGCGCTGCTGCTCCGCAAGGAGGGCCGCAAGCCGGGCCTCGTCGCAGCCGACTTGCAGCGTCCCGCGGCGATCGACCAGCTCGAGCAGCTCGGCAAGCAGATCCAGATCCCGGTGTATCGCGAGGACGGCAGCGACCCGGTCGCGGTCGTGCGGAACGGCATCGAGACGCTCGACGCGGACACCATCATCCTCGACACCGCCGGCCGGCTCCACGTCGACGACGAGCTGATGGACGAGCTCGAGCGCGTGCGCGACGTGTCCAGGCCGGCGAACGTGCTGCTCGTGCTCGACTCGATGACGGGGCAGGAGGCGGTGAACGTCGCGCTCGCGTTCCAGGAGCGCGTTGCGTTTGACGGCGTCGTGCTGACGAAGCTGGACGGCGACGCGCGCGGCGGCGCGGCGCTGTCGGTCAAGGCCGTGACCGGCAAGCCGATCAAGCTGATCTCCGTCGGCGAGAAGGTCGACCAGCTCGAGTACTTCCATCCCGACCGGATGGCGTCGCGGATCCTCGGCATGGGCGACGTGCTGACGCTGATCGAACGGGCGGAGCAGGCGGTCGAGGCCGACGAGCAGAAGGAGCTCGAGGCCCGGATGATGCAGGGCCAGTTCTCATTCGACGACTTCTTGAAGAGCTACCGGATGATCCGTCGCATGGGGTCGATCGGCGGCCTGGTGAAGCTGATTCCGGGCATGGGCAAGCAGCTCGAGGGGATCGACCAGATCGACGAGAAGCAATTTGCGCGGGTCGAGGGGATCATCCTCTCGATGACGCCGCAGGAGCGTGCGCTGCCGAAGGTGATCGACGGCTCGCGCCGCCAGCGCATCGCACACGGATCCGGCACGACCGTCGAGGAGGTCAACCGCCTGCTCGAGGGGCGCAAGGAGATGGAGAAGCTCATGAAAGGCATGAGTCGCGGCAAGCTTCCCCAGTTGCCCGGCGCAGCAGGAGCAGCCGCGGCGCCGCAGCGCAAGGCGACGAAGTCCAACAAACGCAAGAAGCGATCAAAGACACGGAGGTAGTCACTTGGCGGTACGAATGAGATTGACGCGAGTCGGGTCGAAGAAGAACCCGGTCTACCGCGTCGTGGTCGCCGACTCGCGCTCACCGCGCGACGGCAAGTTCATCGAGATCGTGGGGCGGTACAACCCGCAGCACGATCCGTCGCTGATCGAGTTCGACGAGGAGCGCGTGAAGGACTGGCTCGGCAAAGGCGCGCAGCCGTCCGAGGCGGTGCAGAGGCTGCTCAAGGTGAAGAACCTGTCGAAGTAGTGGCGGAGCTGCTCGAGTTCCTGGCGCGCAAGCTCGTCGACAAACCCGACGAGGTTCGCGTCGAGCGTGTCGACGAGGACGACACCGTCGTCCTGCGCCTCCACGTCGCCGAGGACGACCTCGGCAAGGTGATCGGCAGGCAGGGACGGATCGCCCGCGCGTTGCGCACGATCGTGCGTGCGGGCAGTGCACGCGAGCGCCGGCGCGTGCAGCTCGAGATCGTGGATTAGTTCTTTGCGCGTCGCGGCGCTGTACGACATCCACGGAAACCTGCCGGCACTCGATGCCGTACTGGCGGAGGTCGACGCGGATGTCATCGTCGTCGGCGGCGACTTCGCCCTCGGGCCGTGGCCGGCCGAGACGATCGGGCGGCTGCGCTCGCTTGAAGGTGACGTCCGGTTCATCCGCGGCAACGCCGACCGCGAGCTCGTCCAACAGGAGCCGGGGCTCGCGCCGCCCGAGCTGATGGAGTTCGTGCGCGCGCAGCTCTCGCCGGAGGACGTCGAGTTTCTGCGCTCGCTGCCGCTGACTGACACGGTCGGGCGCACGCTCTTCTGCCACGCGACGCCGCGCAACGACGAGGAGATCTTCACGCGCGACAGCCCGGACGAGCGCTGGGCGGCACCGCTTACGGGCGCGGGCGCGGACGTCGTCGTCTGCGGCCACACGCACGTGCAGTTCGACCGGCGTGTCGGTGACGTCCGGCTTGTCAACGCGGGCAGCATCGGGATGCCGTATGAGGAGCGTCCCGGCGCCTACTGGGCTCTCGTCGGCGACGACGTCGAGCTACGGCGCACGGAGTACGAGCCGGCCGACATCGCCGCAACCGGGTGGCCGGGGGACTGGCCGATGGCGACGCCGGACGAGGCAACGGCGCTCTTCGAACGGATGTCGCTTGAGCGGTACTGAGCCTGTCACCGTCGGCCGGGTCGGCAAGTCGCACGGCCTCGACGGCTCGTTCGTCGTCGAGGATGCAAGTGAGACGCGGGAGCTGTTCAGCGTCGGTGCGAAGCTGCTTGTCGAGGGCGGCGAGGCGACGATCGTCGGGCTGAGACACGCGCGCGGGAGGCCGGTGATCCGGCTCGACCGTCGAGTCCCCCGCGGCACGATCCTCGCCGTCCCGCGCGCAGCGCTGGGACCGACGGGCGACGACGAGTACTACGTCTTCCAGCTCGTGGGCCTCGAGGTATCCGAGCAGGGCGGTGCCGACCTCGGACGGGTGAAGGACGTCTCACCCGGAGTGGCGAACGACGTGTTGGAGCTCGAATCGGGGCTGCTGCTGCCGATGGTGGAGGAGTGCATCCTTTCCGTCGATCTCGACGCCGGCCGGATCGTGGTTGCGCCCGGCTTTTTCGACCCGGGCTAACCTGAGCCTCTCGCCCCTGTGCAGCTCGACGTCTTCACTCTCGTTCCGCACGCGTTCGCGTGGCTCACGGAGCAGCGGCCTGTCGCGACGGTGCTCGGCACCGAGCTCGACCTGCGGCTGTTCTCGTACCGCGACATGACGCCGCTGCGAGCCGCACAGGTCGACGACGAGCCGTACGGCGGTGGCGCGGGGATGGTGCTGCGGGTCGACGTCGTCGCCGCGGCGCTCGACGCCGTCTACGGTGGCGTGCCCGGGCATCGCGTCGTCGCCCTCTCGCCGCAGGGACGCCAGTTGACGCAGGACGTTGTCGAGGAGCTGGCGGTGGAGCAGACGCTGACGCTGCTGTCCGCGCGGTTCGAAGGCTTCGACGAGCGGGTGGTGCAGCATCTCGCGTCCGACGCGATCTCGATCGGGCCGTACGTCCTGTCGAACGGCGACCTGCCCGCGATGGTGCTCGTCGACTCCATCGCGCGGCGGCTGCCGGGCGCGATCAAGGAGGAATCGGGAGCGTTCGAGAGCTTCTCCGCCGAGCTCGACGGCGGGCTCGAGTATCCGCACTACACGCGGCCGCCGGACTTTCGCGGCTGGCCCGTCCCTGACGTTCTACTTTCGGGTGACCACGGAAAGATCGAGGAATGGCGACGCGAACAGAGCCGGCAGCGGACGGTCACGTGAGCAACCCGTACGAGCTTCTCGGCGTGTCGACGTCGGCGTCGACGCAGGAGATCGAAGCGGCCTACCACCGCGTCGCGCTCGAGCGGCGTTATCAGGACGGCTCGTGGGTCGAGCTGCGCGACGCGTATGACCTGTTGCGCGATCCCGAGGAGCGCGCGCGCTACGACCTCGGGCTCGACGGAACTGCCTCGACCGAGGGGCGGAGGTCGCGCAACCCGATCGACCGCCTGTTCCCGCACCTCCCGCACGGCTGGCGTGTCGCGATCGACTGGGTCGTCACCATCGTCGGAGCCGTCGCGATCGTGCTCGCGATCAAGGCGTGGGTCGTCAATCCGTACCGCATCCCGTCGTCGTCGATGGAGCCGACGCTGCATTGCGCGACACCCGCGCAAGGGTGCGAAGCTCGCACCTCCGACCGCGTCCTCGCGTGCCGATTCTGTTACCACTTCCGCTCGCCACATCGCGACGACATCGTCGTCTTCAACACGCCCAGCCTTGCGAAGCAAGAGTGCGGCTCCGAGGGCACGTTCGTGAAGCGGTTGATCGGCTTGCCCGGCGAGGTGTGGGAGGAGCGCGACGGCTTCGTCTACATCAACGGCAAGAAGCTGAACGAGCCGTACATCCAGCGCGACCGGCGAGACGACCGCACCATGGGTCTCTCCGACGTGCCGCCGCGGAACACGTACACGCGCATCCCGAAGGACTACTACCTGATGATGGGCGACAACCGCAGGTCGTCGTGCGACTCGCGCGTCTGGGGCCTCGTGCCGCGCAAGAACCTGATCGGGAACGTCTTCGCCACGTACTGGCCGCCCAGCCGCATCTCGTTTCATTAGCGAAGCTGCGCTTCGCCAATGAATGACGGGTACGCCGCTTCGCGGGAACGCGCGCGGGCTTAGCCCGCACGCTCCTTGGGTGGTCGGCGGTTGGTCCTTCCGTGCGGCTGGGCCATGCTTCGCGTGGCCCACCCGCATCAGTTCGCCTCCGCGTAAGCCGCGCTGCGCGCCGGCTTACGCTGCGGCCTCGGCGTCTCGTGAGTTCGACGCTTTCGGGTGCCGCCCCGCCTCGAGTTTGCGCTGCAAACTCCCGAAATCGTGCCAGGCACGAGACGTGGCTCGGCCCTGCGGTCGAGGCGGGGGCATCTCCGCTAGCATTCCGCCGCGGTCTTCGCGATCGCCCTCCTATGAGCAAGGTCATCGAGTCAATCGAGCGCGCCCAGGTACGGGCGGATATTCCGCGGTTCAAGGCGGGCGACACCGTGCGCGTGCACTTCAAGGTGATCGAGGGCCAGCGCGCCCGGATCCAGGTCTTCGAGGGCATCGTCCTCAAGCGCCAGGGCGCCGGCGCTCGCGAGACCTTCACCGTGCGGAAGCAGTCCTTCGGGATCGGCGTCGAGCGCACGTTCCCGCTCCACTCGCCGAAGATCGAGCGGATCGAGGTCGTCTCGATCGGCGACGTGAACCGCGCGAAGCTCTATTACCTCCGCGGCAAGGTCGGCAAGAAGGCCCGCATTCGCGAGCTGCGCCAGGACGGCCCTCGGGGCGCCCGCGCGGCCGCGGCGCAGCAGCCAGAAGTCGCTCCGAGCGCGGTTTCCGAGCCGGAAGCCCCGCCCGTCGAAGCGGTTTCCGAAGAAGCGACCGAGTAGAAAGCTATTCTCGGCGGCCGTGGCGCTCAGCTCCGGCCAGAAGCTTCTGAGGTTCGATCGCAAGCTCGGCGCACGGCTCGTCGCCGGCACCGACGAGGCCGGCCGCGGCTCGCTCGCGGGCCCACTCGTGGTTGCCGGAGTCCTGCTCGACTACGGCTGCCTCCGCGACCACAAGGTGCGTCCGCTCGCGCTGCTCAACGACTCGAAGCAAGTCACAGCCGA
>JBJMJR010000065.1:0-56134 GCA_045806245.1 Gaiellaceae bacterium
CCCCAGTGCACGTCGGACAGAAACTGCTCGAGCGCGCGGTGCAGCATCGGCCCGCGCCACATCACCGGCTGGTTGTCGTCGAGGAAGAAGCCGATCGACATCAGCTTGAGGTCGTGACTGACAGGCGGAACGATCATCTTGTCGACGAGCACCGGCTTCTGGTGGATGCCGAGGAGGTGCGGGATCGAGTGTCCGTACACGTCTGCGTCGAGCAGCCCGACCTGCTTCCCCTGCTGCGCGAGCGCGACGGCGAGGTTCGCCGACAGCGTCGACTTGCCGACTCCGCCCTTGCCGCTGCAGACGGCGAGCACGCGCGTCGTCGCGTCGAGCGAAAGGCCCTTCGAGCGCTCCTGCATCCCGCCTCGGAGCTTGGTCGTCAGCGCCTGGCGCTCCTCGGGCGTCATCACGTCGAACCCGAGGGCGACGCGCTCGACACCGGGGACGTCGCGCAGCACGTCCGCGACCTGCTGCTCGAACGAGTCTCGCAGCGGACAGCCTGCGACCGTCAGTGCGATCGTGACGCGCACGTCGCCGCCTTCGATCTCGACGTCGCGAACCATGTCGAGCTCGGTCACCGGACGCTTGAGCTCGGGGTCGATGACCCCCTCGAGCGCAGCGAAAACGGCGTCGCGACTGGGCTCGCTCACGCGTCTGAGCCTAGCCGTTCCAACTTCTTGGCCGCTGCGGCGAGCGGGCGCGACTCCTCCAGAACAGGCGCGAAGAGATCCCCGTGGCGCTCGATCCGCTCGAGCGCGACCTGCATGCCGAAATCGCGCGGACGGACGCTCGGAGTGAGCTCGTCCCACTGCAACGGCGTCGAGACCGGTGCGCCCGGCTTGGGCCTGACGCTGTACACCGATGCGATCGTCTTCCCGTGGCCATTCTGGCGGTGGTCGACGAGCACGCCTTCGCGTTTCTTCTTCAGCCATTCAGTGGTGACCTTGCCCGGGTGCCGGCGCTCGAGCAGCCGCGACGCCCGCTCGGCGAAGTCGTACGTCTGCTGAAACGTCGCGCGGCGGACGATCGGTGCAACGACGTGGATGCCGTCGGCGCCGCTCGTCTTGACGTATCCCGGCAGGCCGAGCTCGTCTAGGAGCTCGCGGATCAGATGTGCGACCTCGATCGCGAGCTCGAACCCGTCGTCCGGCGGATCGAGATCGAACAGGACGAAGTCCGGGCGCTCCGGCTTGTCGACGCGCGAGTACCACGCGTTCATGTCGATGCAGTTGTTCTGCACCATGAAGAGGACCGCCTCGGGCGAGTTCACCAGCGCGAAGTCGACGAGCCGCGAACCGCCTTCGCGCGGCCACGTGCGGAACTGGCGGGTGGGAATCCAGTCCGGCAGGTGCTTCGGCGCCTGCTTCTGGAAGAACACCTCTCCGTCGATGCCGTGGGGGTAGCGCTTCATCGTGAACGGTCGGTCGCGCAGGTGAGGAACGAGCGTGCCGGCCACCCGCTCGTAGTACGCGAAGAGATCGCCCTTCGTGATCCCGTCGTCCGGATAGAGGACGCGGTCCGGCGAGCTGAGCTTCACCTCATGCAAGGTCGACACCCATCACCGACAGCATGCGCCCCCACTCGCTCGTCGAGTCGCGCAGACGGCGCGCGCCCATCTTCTCGTAGAACCCCAACGCGTTCGGCTCGGCCTCCCACTCCAGCACGTGGGCGCCAGTTTCCCGCGCATGCTCCGCGGCCTGGCGGAAGAGCGACGTGCCGACGCCCTTGCCGATCCACTCAGGCTCGACCCACAGGTCCGCGAGCCAAGCCACTTCCCCGCGCAATTCGACCGACGCCCACGCGATCGTCCGCCCGCCGGCGTCGGCGACGAACAACGCCAGCCGCTCGAGCGTCCCACGGTCGAAGTCGCCGCGGTCGGCCCACTCGCGCACGCGCTCTGGTTCGTACCCCCAATGGCCCTTCGAGGCGACCGCGATCTCCTTCAGGCGAGCGCCCTCGGCGGCGCTCCCGCGCCGGATCAGGACAACCGCTTCTTCAACCACAGCGCGTTCCTGACTGCGAACACTTCCCAGTCGTTGTTGAAGTAGGCAAGGACGTCGACCTCACGATTCCACTCCTCGAATCGCCGAGCCCACTCCTCGAGCTCGGACTCGCTGTAGTTTCCGCGCCGCCCGCGTGAGCCGTAGTGGAAGCGCACGAACGTCCAGTCGGCGGTGAAGACGTGCGCCTGAAATTCCCTCACCTCCGGGCGATCGCCGATCACGAGAGCCGCGTTGTGGGCGCGCAGCAGTTCGTACACCGGCTCGGCGAACCAGCTCGCATGCCGGAACTCGAAGCAGTGACGGCCGGGCGGCAGCGCGCCGAGCGCGTTCGCCAGCCGGTCGTCGTCGCGGCGGAACGTCGGCGGCAGCTGCCACAAGACCGGGCCGAGCTTCGGCGAGCGGACGAGCGGTTCCACACGCTCGTAGTAGCGCGCGAGGCCGTCGCGCAGGTCTGTCAACCGTTTGATGTGCGTCAGGTAGCGGCTCGCCTTGATCGCGAAGAGGAAGCCCGGCGGCGTCTCCGCGACCCAGCGCGCAACCGACGACTTCAGCGGCAGCCGATAGAAGGTGTTGTTCACCTCGACGGTGTCGAAGAGCTCCGCGTAGTGCTGGAGCCAGAGGCGGGCCGGCTTCCCCTCGTACAGCTCGTCCTTCCACGACGCGTAGTTCCAGCCGGAGCAGCCTATGCGGAGAGTGCGGCGGCGAGTTGACGGCACAACTCTGGCGTTCCCGCTGCGACAACCCGTGAACGCCCGAGGACGTCGAGCGGAGCCGCGGCGAAGGGCGGATCCTCGAAGAGGTCGATCGCGAGCCCCCGCTCGCGGACGAGCAGCTGCGCTGCGGCGATGTCGACCGACCTCGCCGGCTTCAGCGAGCAGACGGCGTCCACGCGGCCGGCTGCGAGCTGGCAGAGCGACAGCGCGAGCGAGCCCATGATCCTCAACCGGTAGGCGAGATCGACCACGGCGGCGGCCTTCTCCGCAACGGACGCGGTGAGCGTGGCCTCGAAGGCGAGGATCTCGATGCGCTCCTTCGGCAGGTCGCCGTCCAGGAGGCGCCCGTTCAACCGCGCCCCCTCGCCTCGGGTCGCGGTCCACTCCTCCTCGCTGCCGAAGTCGTGCACGAACCCGAACTCGACGTCGCCCATCGTCGGGCCGGAGGCCACGGCGACCGACAGCGCGAAGAAGCCGATGCCGCGCTTGGCGTTCAGCGAGCCGTCGATGGGGTCGATCACGACGTGCACGCTGCCGTCACCGAGCATGCCGACCTCCTCCGACACGAAGGTGACGTCCTCGACGCCTTCGAAGCGCGCGAGCACGGCGCGCTCGGAGGCCTCGTCGATCGCAGTGGTCTCGTCACCGCCCTCGCCCGTGCCGACGACCGGCTCGCGGTCCGCGCGCGTGGGCAACTCCGCAAGGACGTGGCGAATGTCGCCGACCGCCTCGCGGCAGAGCGCGAGCCAGTCAGTCAAGCGGATGGAAGAGCAGGCCCGAGGTCAGCTTGGGGAAGAAGTAGGTGCTCTTCTGCGGCATCGTCTCGCCCCGTCGCGCGACGGCCCAGACATCTTCGATGCGCGTCGGGCGGAGCAGGAACGCAGCCTCCGCCTCGCCCCGGTCGACGGTCGCGACCGCTGCTTCGCGCTCCGGGGTATACGTCACGCCCTGCGGCGCGAGCCGGTCGACCACCTCGACGTCGAGCGCGTCGCTCTCGAGCAGCTCGTACTGCCCGCCGCGATAGAGCACCACGCCGGGCAACTCGTCGCCGGGCTCGTCGATCGGCGTTCCCCGCGCGCCGTTGACGTGCTCCGCAACGCGGTGCGTGGGAAAGATCGTCAGCCCTTCCTGACGCGTTGGCACGAGGACGACCATCAGGTAGGGCGACCCTCCCTCTGCGGCGTACGCCAGCGCGGTCTCGTAGCGATGGTGGCCGTCCGCGATCAGGAGCTGCGTGCCCGAGAGGTCCGGCCCGGTGTCGACGCGCCAGAGCTTGTCGCCGCCGCTCTGCAGATCAGGCTCTCGGTCCGGAAGCACGACCGGATCGCCCTCGTAGAGCAGAAAGATCGGCTCGAGCTGCGTGCGCGTTGCACGGAGCAGGCGCAGGCGTCCCTCCTTCGGCCCGCTGTGCGTGCGCTCGTGTGGCAGCACGACGCCACGGTCGTACGGCTCGGCGCGCAGGGAGGCGACGACGCCCGAGCGTGTGCGCGGCACGCCGTCGGGGCCGGTGTAGTCCTGGGAAAGGAGCCAGACCGAGGGCTCGGCGTCGCGCGCGAGGATGGCGTGCGCGCGCCAGTCCGCGAGCTCGCGCGCGGCTTGCTGCTCGTCGTCCGGCAACGTGACGTGGACGACGTTGTACGGGCTGCGGGCGAGGTACTGCTCCCGCTCAGCGGGCGAGATGACGTCGTACGGCGGCGCGACGAGCTGCTCCAGCGGGCCGGCCTTCGCCTCGTCGTAGCGCTCCGCTCGGAAGGGCCGGACATCCGCCACGACGGTCAAGCTACCAAGTGTGAGCGCGATAGCGGAGCTCGCGGAAGAGCGAGTCGTCGAGGGCGTCTACGCAGTCGCGCGCAAGCAGCGGCTGAGGACGAAGGGCGGCTCGCCGTACCTTGCGCTCGAGCTCGTCGACCCGAGCGGCAGGATCGACGCGCGTGTCTGGCACGACGTCGAGCTGCTCGACTCGCGCTTCGCCGAAGGCGACGCGGTGCGCGTGCTCGGCCGCGTCGAGAAGTTTCGTGACCGGCTGCAGGTCGACGTGCGCACGCTCGAGGCGGCACCCGACGCGGACCCCGCCGACCTCGCCCCCGCGATCCGCCGCGACACGGACGAGCTCGAGGGTTTCCTCGAGTTTCTCACCGCCGAGGTGGCGCATCCCGGGTTGCGCGCGACCGTGCTGCGCTTCCTCGACGACAAGGCCATCCGCACTGCGCTGCGCCGGTTGCCGGCCTCCGAGACGCACCATTCCTACGCCGGCGGGCTGCTGGAGCACACGGTCGGCGTCGCGACGATCTGCCGCGAGACGTCGCAACTCCATCAGCGGCTGCGGGCGGACCTGCTGCTCGCTGCAGCGCTGCTGCACGACATCGGGCGGACGGCCGAGCTGTCGGCCGGGCCGACCTTCCGGCCGACGGACGAGGGACGGCTGCTCGGACATGTGCACCTCGGCCTGCGCCTCGTCGAGGCTCGCGCAGCGGCGCTCGAAACCGACGTGCGTGCCGAGCTGCTGCATGCGATCGCGACGCATCACGACGCACGCGCTACGCGGACGGCCGAGGCTGCCGTGCTCTACCACGCGAACCAGCTCGACGCCGTCGCTGCGACGCGTCCCGTCTCGGACTAGCGTCAGCGGATGCAAGCGATCGTCCTCGCGCTGGGCGCGAGCCTGTCGTGGGGGCTCGCGGACTTCTTCGGCCCGCTGCAAGGACGCGTGCTGGGCGCGTTGCGCGCGCTCGTCTACGTCCAGCTCGGCGGCCTCGCCGGCATCGCCGTGATCGTTGCGGTGCGCGGGAAAGGGCCGCAGGACGCCGCCGCTCTGCTCGCGATTCCCGCCGCAATCTCCGGGACGCTCGGGCTCTTTGCGTACTACCGCGGCATCGCCGTCGGGGCGATCAGCATCGTCGCGCCGATCGCAGGGATCTCCGCGGTCGTGCCGGTCGCCGTCGGGATCGCAAGCGGCGAGAGCCCCTCGGCGCTGCAGCTGGCGGGCATCGCCTGCGCGCTCGCCGGCGTCTTCTTCGCGGCGAGGGAGCCCGGGCGCGGCGGCGAGACGAAGCTCGCAGCCGGAGTCGGCCTTGCCCTGCTGGCTGCGATCGGCTTCGGCGGCTACTTCCCGTTCATGCACGCGGCCGGCAATGCGGACTTCTGGTGGGCGTCGCTGATCTTCCGGATCGCCTCTACCAGCGTGATCCTTGCCGCGGTTGCAGTCCAGAGACCGAACCTGCGCGTCCCCGGCCGGGTGCTGCCGCTGCTCGCGCTGATCGGCTTCGGCGACATGTTCGGCAATCTGCTCTACGCCGCCGCCTCCACCACCGGGCTGGTCAGCGTCACGTCGGTCCTCGCCTCGCTCTATCCCATCGTCACCGTTGTGCTGGCGCGGCTCGTCCTGTCGGAGCGCGTTGCGCGCTCCCAGGAGGCCGGCATCGCGCTGACGCTCGCAGGCGTCGCGCTGATCTCAGCGGGCTAGTTCGCCGATGCGACGCTCGATGTCGTCGCGAAGCGTGCGCACCTCCACCGGAGACATGGAGGCCGGGTCGGGCAAGTTCCAGTCGACGTACGTCTTGCCCGGAAAGAAGGGGCAGACGTCGCCGCAGCCCATCGTCACGATCACATCGGCCCACTTCACGTCGGCATCGGTAAAGCCCTTCGGGCGCCGCTCCGAGATGTCGATTCCGAGCTCCTGCATCGCGTCGACGACGGACGCGTGCAACTGCGTCTCCGGCCGCGAGCCGGCCGAGCGCGCCTCGCCGCCGATGCGCTCGTAGAACGCCTGCGCCATCTGCGAGCGGCCGGCATTGCCGATGCAGACGAAGAGCGCGCGCTTCATCGCCCGAGCGCCCCGCGGAGCGCCTCGACCGCCTCAGGCACGAGCCGGTAGTACGCCCAGGTTCCGCGGCGCGTCGCCTGGACGAGGCCGGCGTCGCGGAGGACCTTGAGGTGGTGCGAGACCGTCGGCTGCGACAGCTCGAACGCGGCTGTCAGGTTGCAGACGCAGACCTCGCCGGCGGCTGAGAGCTGGTTGACGATCGCGATCCTCGTCGGGTCGGCGAGCGCCTTGAACTGCGCGGCGAGCTGGTCGCGCTCGTGGACGGCCAGCGGCTCCGTCGCGGGGCCGCAGCAGATCGCCGGTAGGGTCGCGATCGCCTTCATCGATGAATATCAATGTATCATCGGCGTGCACCCAAGCGAAAGGAGGCGTGATGCGCGCATGTTGCGAAGACTGCTGCAGCGGCGGTTGTTGTGACGGCTGCTAGACGTTGAAGCGGACGTTCAGCACGTCACCGTCCTGAACCTCGTAGGTCTTGCCCTCGAGGCGCTGGAGGCCGGCCCGGGCGGCCTCCGCGTGCGAGCCGGCCTTGACGAGGTCGTCCCACCGGATCACCTCGCAGCGGATGAATCCGCGCGCGATGTCGGAGTGGATCGTCGCCGCGGCGTCGATCGCCGACTGGCCGCGCCGTAGCGTCCACGCGCGGGTCTCTTTCTCGCCGGCCGTGAAGAAGCTGATCAGCCCGAGCTCCTCGCTCAGGCGTCGCACCACCTCCTCGAGCGCGGACGCGCCCTCGCGGAACTCGCCGGCCTCGTCGCCGAGCTCGGCCAACTCGGACTCGAGCTTCAGGTCGATCCCGCTCGGGCCGTTCTCGACCGCGAGCAGCGGCTTGGTCGTCAGCGGCTCCAGGCCTTCTGGCAGCTCGCCTGCCCAGTCCGCGAGGGTGCCGCCCGCGTCGACGTGAGCGAGCACGCGCTCGAGCTCCGCGACCTCCTGCTTCAGCTTCAGGTCGCCGGACTTCGCCTGCTTGCCGACCCGCTCGAGGCGCCGCTCGACATGGTCGCGATCCGCGACGAGCAACTCGAGCCGCAGCGTCTCGAGGTCGTCGTCGGCGACGCGAGTTCCGGAGAAGCCGTCGAGGACGACGAGCAGCGCATCGACCTGGCGGAGGTTGCCGAGCAGCTCGGGCCCGGTTCCGCGCACCTCGACCACGCGGATCGCCGCAGGCGTCACCTTGCGCGGGTGGATGACCCCGGCCAGCGCCGCCAGACGCGGGTCGGGAATCGCCGCCATCCCGACGTCCCCGGTCGCGCGCGCGCCGGTCAAGGCGTGGAAGAGCGTTGACTTCCCGGAGCTCGGGAGCCCCACGATTCCGACCTCCAGCGCCACTACTAAGGCGCCGCTTGCGGGGCCGTTTCAGGATTGGGGGCTATGGCCCCGATCCGTCGGAAATGACCGGTCGACACGATCGGCGTCAGCACAGACGCCACTACGAGCCGGCGATCTGCTTCTGCAGCGAGACGAGCGCCCGGTGCTGGAGCGACTTGATCGCGCCCTCCGTCTTTCCGAGGATCGTGGCGACTTCGCCGTTCGGCAGGTTGAACACGAACTTCAAGGTGAGGACCTGCTTCTGCTCCTGCGACAGGTCCTCGATCAGCTCGAGCATGCTCTGGCGGCCGATCGACTGGAACGCCGCAGCCTCGGCCGACGGCTCGGTCTCGTCCAGCGGCTCGGGGACCTCCTCCTCCGGCTGCCAGCGGCGCGACGCCCGGAAGTGGTCCATCGCGAGGTTGTGCGCGATGCGAAAGAGCCACGCGGAGAAGGGCGCCGACTGCCAGCGGAAGCGCTTGATCGACTCGAGCATCTTCAGGAACGTCTGCGTCGTCAGGTCCTCCGCGTCGTGGCGGTTCCCGACGCTCATGTGCAGGTAGCTGTAGATGCGGTCGAAGTGGAGGAGGTAGAGCTCCTCCAGCGCGTCCCGGTCACCGTCCTGCGCGCGCGCGACGAGCTCGCGGATGTCCGCGGTGGATTCCGTCGACGCTGCCATCACCCTCGGGATGCCCGCAGCGGCAAGCGGGCTAACTCGGGACCGTGCCGCCGAAGCCGACGCGACTTTCCCGCGCGAACCTCTTGACGTAGACCACTCGCTGGAGGGCGATCGTGTACCGCCCGTCCTCCGCATCGAGGGAAAGGGCAGCCTCGCCTGCCCCGGCGCGCACGTCCGCTGCGCCGAGAGCCTGCTCGAGCGCATCGGCGCTCGCCGGGCTGACGAGCGCGCCCATGATCTGCCCGCCGTCGAACGCAATCTCGATCCTCACTCGCTCTGCGCTAGCCAGTCGAAACCACCTCCGAAAGAACGCCGTGAACGGAATCCGGGTGGACGAACGCGACCTCGAGACCGAAGAGCCCTGCGCGCGGCTCGGCGTCGATCAGGTCGGCGCCTGCGTCGGCCAGCTGCGTCAGGGTCGCACGGAGGTCGCTGACCTCGTACGCGATGTGGTGCATCCCCGGGCCACGCTTCGCGAGGAAGCGCCCGACAGGCGTGTCCTCTGCCAGCGGCTCCAGGAGCTCCACGCGCCCGTCGCCGATCCGCACCGATGCGGCGCGCACGCCCTGGTCGTCGACCGTCGCCCGGTGCTCGATCTCGGCGCCGAACAGGCGCTCGTACGTCGCCAGCGCGTCGTCGAGATCTCCGACGGCGACACCGAGATGATGAATGCCCCGCGCTTCCACCCGCGCGAGGCTACCCCACACCGCTCGACCCGCGCCGCGACGACGGCCGAAGGCTAAGCCAGCGCAAAGTGCGGCTTAGGTGGAGGCGAACTGATGCGAGTCGGCCACGCGAAGCATGGCCGAGCCGCACGGAAGAGAACAGACGCCGATCGACCTAGGAGCGCGCGGGCTCGGCCCGCGCGCGTTCAGCGCGCAGCGCCGTATCACTATCCGGCGAAAGCAACGCTTTCGCCGGGGTCGACGGCCTGAGGGGTGCCGACCGTCTCGGACGCCCGGGATTCGGGGTGCACGCCTGCAAGCAGCTCAAGCACCTCTTCGCGGCCGAGGGTCTCCTTCTGCAGCAATGCCGCCGCGAGCCGGTCGAGCGACGCGCGGTGCTTGGTCAGCAGCCGGACGGCCTCGGCGAAGGCACCGTCGGTCAGGCGCGCCTGCTCCTGGTCGCGCAGGCTCTTCGTCTCCTCCGACAGCGCGTAGTTGTCGGCGCGCATCGTGCGCGACGTGACTGTCTCGGACATGCCGTACTCGAACACCATCGCGCGGGCGAGCTCGGTGACCTTCTCGAGGTCGTCGGCGGCGCCGGTGCTGATGCGCCCGAAGACGACGTGCTCCGCCGCGCGGCCTGCGAGCGTGATCTTCATCGAGTCGACCAGCTCCTCCGTCGTGCGCACGTAGCGATCCTCGGTCGGCAGGTAGTACGCGTACCCGAGCGCCTCGCCGCGGCCGACGATCGAGACCTTGTGCAGAGGCATCAGCTCGCCCATCAGGTACGACATCAACGCGTGGCCGGCCTCGTGGAACGCCAGGACGCGCTTCTCCTTCTCTGTGACGACGCGGCGCTTCTGCAGGCCGGCGACGATGCGTTCCATCGCCGCCTCGAAGTTCTCGTGCGTCACATACTCCTGGTCTTCGCGGCCCGCGAAGATCGCCGCCTCGTTGGTGATGTTGGCCAGGTCGGCGCCGGTGAGGCCTGCGGTCTGCCGCGCGATTATCTCCAGATCGACATCGGCTGCAAGCGGCTTGTTGCGGGTGTGCACTCGCAGGATTGCCTCGCGCGAGCCGAGGTCAGGTGGGCCGACGAGCACCTGGCGATCAAAACGGCCCGGCCGCAGCAACGCGGCGTCGAGGTGGTCGAGGCGATTCGACGCCCCCATCACGACGACCTGGTCCTCGCCCCCGAATCCGTCCAGCTCGACGAGGAGCTGGTTGAGCGTCTGGTCCTGCTCGCGGTTGAGGCTGTGGCCGCTGCGCGCAGTGCCGATGGCATCGAGCTCGTCGATGAAGATGATGGCGGGCGACTTGTTGCGCGCGTCCTTGAAGAGCCTGCGGATGCGCGCCGCGCCGAGCCCGGCGAACATCTCGATGAACGACGAGGCGCTGGCCGCGAAGAACGTCGCGCCGGACTCGTTTGCCGCTGCCTTCGCGAGCAGCGTCTTCCCGGTTCCCGGAGGTCCGTGCAGCAGGATGCCTTTCGGGATCCGTGCGCCGAGCTTTTCGAACTGGCTGGGATTACGCAGGAAGTCGACGACCTCTTGCAGCTCTGCGCGCACCTCGTCGACGCCGGCAACGTCCGCCCACGTGGTCGCGCTCCGCGACTTGGTGTCGACCTCGGCCGGCTTCACGCGCGGCATCAGCTGCAGCATGCGCCAGAAGATGTAGAGGATGAGGACGTAGAACGTCAGGCCGAGTAGCGGCCACCAATTGACCACGAAGTCGCGCATGGCGACGAAGATGTGGTGCAAATCCACTCCCGGCATCCCAGACTCATCCTCGTCAGGGCCGGTGGGATGTCAACCTCGGAGGCGGGAAATCACCTCGGCTGCGGTAGTGAACGCGACGCCGGCCTCGCGCCAGGCAGCGGTGCAGGCTGTCACGCGCCCGTCGTCGAGCCCGCGCGCGGCGTCCTCGACGAAGCTGACTCGACGGCCGCGCTCGACGAACGCGCGAATCGCGGCGTCGTCACAGACATCGGTGGCGACGCCGAAGACGACGATCTCGTCGGGATCGAGCTGCTCGAGCAAGCGGTCGGTGTTCGGATTCGTGAAGACGTCGAAGCTCTTCTTCAGCAGCAGGAACTCGCGGCCTTTCAGGTACCGCTCCGGCAGCGGCTCGAGCGTGATCGGGACGGGATCCTCTTGCTCGGTCTCGGGGAGCTTGCGCGCGCCCCGTGTCCCGCGCAGGCAGTGCGGCGGATAGGTCGTGGAATAGTCCGGCTGCTCCGAGATCTCGGAGTCCGTCAGCTCGTGGTCGTCCGCCGAAGCGACGTGCACGACGTCCGCCGCACGCGCGGCCGCGACGAGCTTCTGCATGGCCTCGACCGTTTGCTCGGCGCCCGGCACGTACAGCTTCCCGTGCGGGAGCATGAAGTCGACCTGCGTGTCGACGTCCCAGAGGATCACTCGACGGGCGCGAGCCGCGGGTTCGGCTTGAAGCTGCGGCCGACCTTCGCGGAGGGGCGACCGTCGGTCAACACGATGTCCGCGGTGAAGTCGTTCGAACCGCGGATCAGCGACGAGCCGACCCCGTACGCGTCGACGGGGACGTGCTTCTCCTCGAACTCGCTGATCTTGTCAATCGTGAAACCGCCCGAGGCGACGATCTTCACCTGCTCGAAACCGTCGCGGTCGAGCGCGTCGCGCACCTTGTGCACCAGCCGCTCGTTGACGCCGGTGGGCTTGAAGTCGCCCATCTCGTTCCACAACGAGCTGTCGACGAGCGACTCGGACGTGTCGAGCCGCACACCCCACAGCCGCGGGCCGAGCGCGCGCGCTACCTCGAGCGCGGTCTCGACGGAGTGATTCTCGAAGTCGACGAGCACCGTGATGTTGATGTCGTCGGTCGCCCACTCCGCGAACTTCGTCGCTGCGAGGACGGTGTTGCCGCCGTACGAGGCGATCAGCGAGTGCGGCACCGTCCCGATGCCGCGACCGCCCCACCAGGATGCCTGCTCGTCGGTCGTGACGCCGACGGGAGCCCCGACGATGCGGCCCGCCACATATGCGGCGTAGCCGTCGCCCGTCTGCACGCGGTGGTGGTCGTGCCGCGCCGGCATGAAGATGATCGGCTTGCCATTCGCTGCGCGTAAAACACGAACCGTGTTGGTCGTGATCAACGTCCGCCGCGCAAGCACGCCGAGGTACAGCGTCTCGAGGTGCGCGAACAGCGTGTAGTCGCCTTCGACCGTCATCACGCTCTCCCACGGCTGCAGCTCGTCGCCGTCGAAGAGCGCGTGCACCGTCAGCGCGTCCCAGTCGTGCGAGCACAGCTTGAGGATCGCCAGCGCCTCGTCCATGCCGCCGAGGTACGAGTGCTTCTTCTGGAACACCTGCATCACGACGCGCGGCCGGCGGCCGTCCTGCAAGAGCGTCGCGCGCGCATGGTTGAAATAGGCGTCGGTGTAGTAGCCCTCGCGCATCTTCTCGACCGGCAGGTCGAAGACCTCCGGCGAGAGGCGCTCGCGCGTGCGCTCGTGGACCGCCATCGCTAGCCGCGCTCGAGCTCGAGGCACGCGGCCAGGGCGGCCTCGGCGACCTCGATCTGCTCGGGCGTCGGCTCCGCGGTGGCAACGCGGTGCTGCAGCTCATGACCGGGCTTTGCCAGCGCCCGCGCCAGTGGTTTGTCGGGATTGCGGACCATCCAGCCAAAGATCTCCGTCGACGCGGCCACGGCCGCGAACTGCGCGCCGAGCCGCGCCGCCGTGCGCATCTGCACGGGCGCGTGCGCCGCGAGCGTGTTGCCGAGGGCGGTCGTCGCGAGCAGCGGGCCGAGCAGATGCGAGCCGCAGCGCTCGTGCTCGCGCCGCGCCCGCTCGCCGTGCTCGTACGTGCCGATCGAGATGTGCTCCGCGCCGTGATATGCGGCGACGTCGGGACCGCGCAGCGCGAACGCCGCCGGCGCCACCGACAAGAGGCCGCTCATCAGCTCCTGTGCGGCCGGACCGAGCCTGGAGGTCCGCACGACCCGGACTGCGGCGGCGCTGAGCAGCATGGTCACGAGCACTCCCTTGCGCTGGAACGGCAGGCGTGCCTCCGGCAGCGACCGGCCGATCTGCGGGACGATCGAGAGCGCGTCCGCAAGACGTGCGGGGCCGCGCAGCAGCGGACTCTCGATTCGCGCCCCACTGAAACGCTTGCGTCGTGCGACCACCTTCAGCTCGCCGTCGTCCGTTCGCACTGCGCACGCCCACGCCGTGGGCCCGTGCACGAGCACGCCGTTCGCCAACGCCATCCCGCCGAGGCGGACCTTCTCTTCGCTCACGAATTCGAGAGTAGCGACTTGGCGCAATGCCGCAGAAAGTCGACGCCCAGCTCCAGATCCTCGACCGGGACGCGCTCGTCCGCGGAGTGGATCAGCCGCGCGGCCGTCTCGATCGGCATGACGCGCGAGGGGAAGAACCCGTACGCGACCGTCCCGAACGCCTCGCGGAACCAGTGGCTGTCGGTGAACCCCGCGACGCACACGGGCGCCGGCTTGGCGCCCGGGTCGACGTTCTCCACCCACGAGGAGACGGCTTCCCACAGCGGCGTCTGGATCTCGGAGCGCGTGCCGCCGTGCGACTCGAGCGAGACGATGTCGTAGTCACCGTCGCCGAGCACGCCGCGCACGATCGCCTGCTGCTCCTCCTCCGTCGAGCCCGGCAGAAGCCGGCTGTCGACGGTGATGTCGCAGACGGCTGGAATGACGTTCCGCTTCTGCGACGCGCTCGCCATCGTCGGCGAGAGTGTCATCGACAGCAGCGGCTCGACCAGCTCCGCGAGCAGCGGAGCGACGCCGCGCGCACGCTCGAGCGCTTCACCCGGTGACTGCGGCCGCTCGCCGGTCACGGTCTCGAGCAGTGCCTCGACCTCGGGAATCAGCCGCTGCTCCGGCTCGTACGCGCCGAGCGCCTGAATCAGCGGCGCCGCCTTCACGAGCGCGTTGTCGGCGATGCCCGGCATCGATGCGTGGCCACTGCGGCCGTGCACGCGCAGCCGGAACGGCGCGCTCATCTTCTCGGAGACCGAGCAGAGGTAGAACGCGTTCCCGCCGAGGTCGACGCGGTCGCCGGAGCCCTCGTTGACGAGGTAGTCACAGCGCACTGCATCGCCGTGCTCGGCGCAGAGCCACGACGCGCCGAAGCCGGCGCCGACCTCCTCGTCCGCGGTCGCGCAGAAGATCAGGTCACCCGCGGGCTCGAAGCCCTCGCGCGCTAGGGAAGCGATCGCGACCGCCTCGGCCGCAACCTGTCCCTTCATGTCGAGCGCGCCGCGGCCCCAGATCTCGCCTTCGCGCAGCTCACCGCCGAACGGGTCCGCATTCCACTCCGACGCATCCGCGAGCACGACATCCGTGTGCGAGAGGAACAGCAGCGTCGGCCCGTCGCCGCGGCCGCGGATCCGCGCGACGAGGTTCGCGCGCTCCGGGATCTTCGCGTAGAGCTCGCATTCGACGCCCGCTTCCTCGAGGTAGTTGCGCAGCAACTCTGCGGCCGCGGTCTCGTTGCCGGGCGGGTTCGTCGTGTCGATGCGGATCAGCCCCTGCAGCAGCTCCGTCACCTCTTGTCGCAGCGTGGTCGCGACGGCCATCTACTTCCTCCTTCCGAGGATGATCAGGTACTCACCGGGCGCGTCCGCGACACCGTCGCGCACATAGGGCTCGAGGTAGGCGAGATACCCGGTGCGCAGCTCTTCACGCTTCGCGTCGTCGAGCGACGCGTACAGCATCTTGATCGGGCCGAAGCCGGTCACCATCTGCGTCCACGCCTCTTCCGGCGGCGCGCTGTTGTGGCTGACCCCGTGGACGAAACGAAGATCGAATGTGCTCTCCAGCAGCTCGGTCGCGTGTTCCTCGGTGCCCCAGCCGACGGGAGAGCCGGCGCCCTCGGGCGGCGGCGGCTGGAACTTCCCGAGCAGGGCGAAGAAGTCGGCCGTCGCGCCCGTCGGCTCCCAGGCTGTCAGGCCGATCCGGCCGCCGGGCTTCGTGACGCGGGCAAGCTCCCGCGACGCCGCTTCGTGGTCGGGAGCGAAGATCAGACCGAAGCTCGACGACACGACGTCGAAGTCGGCGTTGCCGTACGGAAGCTCCTCTGCGTCGGCGACGTCGTAGCTGATCTCGAGCCCTTCTTCGCGAGCGAGACGCCTTGCCGTCTCGATCATCACCGGGGCGAGGTCCGCGCCTGTCACGTCTGCGCCCGCACGGGCCGCTCGCAATGCCACCGCTCCCGTTCCGGTCCCGACGTCGAGCCACTTTTCGCCGGCCTGCGGGTCGAGCTCGCGCACGAGGTGGTCGTGGACGTCGGCGATCGTGTCGACGACGTCCTCGAACGGAGCGGCACCCCAAGCCGCGGCATGGCGCTCCTTCAGCTCGTCAAACGCCATGTCCCGGCACCTCCGCTTCTTCGCCTTCCTCCTCTTTCGCGCGCGCGGTGAGCTGGTTGCGGGCGCGCCAGAGCGCGGGGAAGAAGTTGTGATGGATCATCTTTCCGAGCACCTCAACGGGCGTTCCCTGCGTCCCGACGACCTGGTCGCCGATGATGCGCGCGACGACCTTGTAGTGCCGGATGCGCCACATCGTGACGCGCTCGTCCCACTCGATCAGCGCTTCGGCGAGCTGGTAGAGCTCCTCGTGCTCGCGGCCCTGGACGTACACCTCCACGAGATCGAGACCGGCGGTCGCGACGGCCTGCTCGAACGCTTCGCCAAGCGGCGGTGTCACACGGCGAACCTCGCGGAACCCCGGCGAGTCGAAGCCGCTGCCGTGTCCGAGCACGCGACGGATCGTCTGGTACTCCCACGGCGACATCTGCTCGAGCATGTCCAGCTGCAGCGTGATGAACTGCAGGCAGAGCGATGCACGGCGCAGCAGCCGCAACGCGGGCGCCACCTCGCCGGCGCGGACGTGCGCCGTCGCCCGGGCGACCTCCGTCGTGCCGAGCTTGAGCCAGAGCTCCGAGGACTGATGCACCGTCTGGAACAGCAGCTCGTCGGGGTGAGACTGCTCCTCCGGCGACTTCTGGAGCGCCAGCAGGTCGTCCGTGCGCAGGTAGCGCTCGTAGTCCGAGGCTCCCTTCCCGGGCAGGATCGGCTCGGAGAAATCCTCGTGCGTCTCGGTTGCCACGGGGTGTTCCGGAGCATACTTCCCCTGCAATGAGCGACCTCTTCTCAGACGCTGCGAAGCAACGGCTTCCCGAGGTCGCGCCGCTGGCGCTTCGCATGCGCCCGCAGACGCTGGACGAGTTCGTCGGCCAGCAGCAGGTGCTCTCGGAGGGGTCGGCGCTGCGCACGGCGATCGAGGAGGACCGCGTGCGGTCGGCGATCTTCTACGGGCCGCCTGGAACGGGCAAGACGACCCTCGCGCGCATCGTGGCGAACATGACCGGCGCGGCCTTCGAGGAGCTCTCGGCGGTGTCCGCGACCGTCGCGCAGGTGCGAGAGGTCCTCGCGCGCGCGCGCGAGCGGCTCGGCTCGCACGGGCAGCGCACGATCCTCTTCCTGGACGAGATCCACCGCTTCAACAAGGCGCAGCAGGACGCGCTGCTGCCGGGCGTCGAGGAGGGCGTGATCACGCTGATCGGGGCGACGACGGAGAACCCGTACTTCGAGGTCAACTCCGCCCTGTTGTCGCGGTCGCAGGTGTACGAGCTGGAGCCGCTGTCCGTCGAGGAGATCGGAACGATCGTGCGCCGCGGCGCCCAGGAGCTCGGCGCGGAGGTTCCGGACGACGTCGTGCAGCTGATCGCAACGCGCTCCGGTGGAGACGCGCGCTCGGCGCACAACATCCTCGAGCTCGCGTGGCAGACGGCGCAGGCCGCAGGCGAGCCGCTCGGCGAGGCGCACGTCGAGGACGCCGCGCGCAAGCGGCCGCTCGTCTACGACAAGACCGCTGACGCGCACTACGACTTCATCTCCGCGTTCATCAAGTCGATGCGCGGCTCCGATGCGGATGCGAGCGTCTACTACCTCGCCGCGATGCTCGAGAGCGGCGAGGACGCGCGCTTCATCGCGCGGCGCATGATCGTGCTCGCGTCCGAGGACATCGGCAACGCCGACCCGCGCGCACTGCTCGTCGCCGTCGCGGCAGCCCAGGCGGTCGAGCACGTCGGCCTGCCCGAGGCGCGGCTGAACCTCGCGCAGGCGGCGATCTATCTCGCCCGCGCGCCGAAGTCGAACGCGAGCTACATGGCGATCAAGCGCGCGACTGCGGACGTGCAGGAGAAGGGAAACGTCCGGCCGCCGAAGGCGTTGGCCGACGGCAGCTGGTACGGCCGGCAGCTGGGGAAGGGCGAGGGGTACATCTATCCCCATTCGGATCCGGCCGGGTTCGACGTCGACTACCTGCCCGACGAGCTCAAGGGGACCACGTACTACGAGCCGTCCGGGAACGGCGAAGAAGAAGACGGTTAGTCGGAGCCCCGGCGCAGGCGCTTCGCGACCATCGGCCCCCACCCGGGCTGTGACTCCCACGCGACCGCCGCGCGTTCGACGTCGTACTCGACCCGCCGGAACTCGAACCTCCCGTCGTCATGGCGCAGCGCGTACGCCGCGCGCACGTCGCCGTCGAGGGGCATCCCGGCGCTGCCGGGATTGATCAACGTCGTGCCGTTCGGACCGGGCCGCTCAAACTGCAGATGGCTGTGCCCGAAGACCACCGTCGTCTCGCGCACGCCGTTCAGCAGCCGCTCGTCGTCGTCGGCCGGCTCCGCCGGAAAGCTCTCGACGTCCGAGAGCGGCGACCCGTGCACGTAGAGGACACCGTCGAGCGCGACCTGCGACTGCAGGGAGTAGAGCCACCCTTCCTCGGTTCCGAGGCCGGAGTCCATCTCGGCCAGCGCCTGAACGACCTCGGGGCGATCGAGCGGCGGCTCTCGCAGCCAGCGCTCGCCGTTGCCGCGGATCCACGTCGTGTGCGGCAGGGCGCGCAGGCGCGCGACGGTCTCGCTCGCCCACGGGCTCCCGGCGCCGAAGTCCCCGCCGAGCAGGTAGGCATCGGCGTCGTCGGCGTCCTTCAGCACCTCCTCCAGGGCAACCAGATTCCCGTGGATGTCGTACAGGACGGCGAGCACGACCGTCTAAGGCGCCGACTCGGCGGCGCCGCCCAGAGGTCGCGCGAGCTCTGCTCGTGCGACCGTCCAACGCAGCTTCTTGGTACCTAACCGCTCGAAGATTCCAACGATACGCCTAGGCTCCCACACGTGAAGATCGTCTGCCTCGTCAAACAGGTCCCCCGGCCGGACTCGATCGAGTTCGATCCCGAGACCAAGTCGCTGCGACGCGAAGGCGTGCCGCTGCTGCTGAATCCCTTCGACGCCGCGGCCGTCGTGCATGCAGCGGCGCACGAGGACGACGAGGTGATTGCGATGACGATGGGCCCGCCGCAGGCCGACCAGGCGCTGCGCACGTGCATGGCGCTCGGCGCCGACCGCTGCATCCATCTTTCCGACCGCGTGTTCGCCGTCGCCGACACGCTCGGCACGTCGCGCACGCTCGCGCTTGCGGTCGAAAAGGAAGGCGACGTCGACCTGGTCGTCTGCGGCCGAAAGACCACCGACTCCGAGACGTGGCAGGTGCCGCCGGAAACCGCCGCCTTCCTGGGCTGGCCGCACCTCACGAGCGTCGTCGAGACAGAACTGCGGGACGGGACGGTTCGCGCAACCCGTGAGACGGACGACGGCTACGAGACGTGGGAGCTGCCAACACCTGCCGTTGTTTCGCTTGCCTACGGCCACGACGCCGCCGCCGGCGAAGGCGACGGGCGCATCGACGTGTGGACGGCCGCCGAGCTCGTCGACGACGTGCGCCCGAACGACAAGCGCTTCGGGCAGACCGGTTCGCCGACGCGCGTCCTGGCGGTGCGCGACGTGACGCCCGAGCGCGCAGGTGACCGGTACAGCGACCTCCCGGCCGCCGTCGACCGGATCCGCGCGCTGGCGGCGGACCGCGGGCCCGAGCCGACCAGCTGGGACAAGCCCGAGCGCCTCGGCGAGCAGCCGTCGCCGAAGCAGTACGACTGCTGGACGTTCGTCGAGCTCGACGGAGACCGGCCGACACGAGTGTCGCTCGAGCTGCTCGCAAAGGGACGCGAGCTCTCGGGGAAGCTCGGCGGCGACAACGTTGCCCTGGTACTCGGCCCCGATGTCTCCGAGGAGCTTGCTCGACACGGTGCGGACCGTGTCGTCCTCGCCGACGTCGACGGGGGCTACGACGCGCAGCGCGTCACCGCCGCGCTGCGCCAGGTGCTCGAGCAGCGTCGGCCGCACGTGCTGCTGATTCCCGCAACGGCGAACGGGCGCGACCTCGGCCCACGCGTCGCGGGCGAGCTTGAGCTGGGGATGACGGGCGACTGCGTCGGCCTGGGAATCGATCGGGCGGGCCGCCTGATCCAGACGAAGCCTGCGTACGGCGGCAACATCGTGTCGGTGATCATGGGCGCGACCACGCCGCAGCTCGCCACGGTTCGTCCGCGCATGTTCCAGCCGCTCGAGCCGCGCAACGTCGATGCCGTCGTCGAGCGTTTCGAGTTGACGGCGCTCCCCGAGCCGGCCGCGCGCATCGTCGAGCGCAAGCCCGCGCCCGCGCGCGACCTGGACGAGGCGAACGTGGTCGTCTGCCTCGGCTCCGAGCTTCCGTCCGAGGACATCGTGCGGGCGCGCGAGCTCGCGGAGGCGGCAGGGGCTGCCGTCGGCGCGACGCGGACCGTCTGTGAGCGTGGCGACCTGCCTCGCAATCGCGCGATCGGGCTGTTCGGACGTGCCGTTGCGCCGCGCCTGCTCGTCGCGGTCGGCGTCCCCGGGGACACGGAGGAGCTCACCGGCTTCGTCAAGGCCAACGTCGTGGCAGCCGTCAATCACGGCGAGGCGCCGATGCTCGCCGCAGCGGACGTCGGCGCGATCATCCACTGGGAGGCTGCAATCCCCGCGCTCGCGCGCGCGTTGGACTAGTGCTCCTGCAGTTGCACGAGTGGGGCGATCCCGACGCCCCCGCCGTCGTTTGCGTGCACGGTGTCAACGCGTACGGCCGGCGCTTCCGCCGGCTGGCCGAGGACCGGCTCGCGCAGGGCTTTCGCGTGCTTGCTCCAGATCTGCGCGGCCACGGCGGCTCGGAGTGGGAACCGCCCTGGACGATCGCGACGCACGTCCATGACCTGCTCGAGACGGTCGACGACGCCGGGGTGCGAAGCGCCGCCTGGATCGGCCACTCGTTCGGCGGGCGGCTCGTGCTCGAGCTCGCCGCGCACGGCCCGGGCCGCATCGAACGGGCCGTGCTGCTCGACCCGGCCATCCAGCTGCTGCCGCACGTCGGCTTCGACTTCGCGGAGCGCGAGCGCGCCGACCGCGCCTATGACCGGCCCGAGGACGCCATCGCGGAGCGCCTCGACTCGGGCGCACGGACACCCCGCGAGTTCCTGGAGGAGGAGAACCGCGAGCATCTCGTCGAAAGCGCCGACGGCAGGTTTCGCTTCCGCTATTGCCAGGCCGCGGTCGTCTCCATGTACGGCGAGCTGTGCACGCCGCCACCCGCCCCGGAGACGTTGAGCATGCCCGCCCTGCTCGTGCACGCCGGCGAGTTCGGCCTCGTCCGCCCAGATCAGCTCGAGGAGTACGAGCGCGCGCTCGGCGACCGGCTGGACGTCGTCGAGGTGCCCGGCGGCCACATCGTCTACTGGGATGCGTACGAGCAGACGGCCGACGCGGTCGCGCGGTTTCTAGAGGATCCGCGCGCCGAGGCCTGAGGCGACGAGATCGACCGCGAGCTCGCCGGTCTCGTTCCCGCGGTCGAGGATGGGATTCACCTCGACGACGTCGAGCGAGGTCGCGAGACCCGACTCGAAGATCAGTTCCATCGCGAGGTGCGCCTCGCGGTAGGAGAGGCCGCCGCGCACGGGCGTCCCGACACCCGGCGCGACGTCCGGGTCGACGACGTCCATGTCGAGGCTGATGTGCACGAAGCCGGACCCCGCCACGTGAGCGAGGGCTTCGCGGGTCGCGCGCTCCGCCCCGAGCTTGTCGACGTCGCTCATCGTGAACACACACGCGTCCAGCTCGCGCAGCAACTCACGTTCGCCGTCGTCGAGCGAGCGGACACCGACGAGCGCAACGCGCCCGTGCACGAGCGCGGGCAGGTCCCACCCGTCCCCCTCGAACCGCGGGCCGGCGCGCCCGAGCGCGGCCGCCAGGACCATCCCGTGGACGTTCCCGCTCGGGCTCGTCTCGGGGCTGTTGAGATCTCCGTGGGCGTCCAGCCAGATCACGCCGCCGGGGCCGTGGACGCGGTGGAGGCCGCTCAGCGTCCCCAGGGCGACGGAGTGGTCGCCGCCGAGCACCACCGGGGTCGACCCGCTCTGGGCCACCTCGGCCACAAGGTCGGCGATGTGGCGGCACGTCTCCTTGATCTGGGGCAGGAAGCGGGCATGCTCGTCGACCGCCTCGACCGCCTCGGCCACGGCCGTTCCGACGTTGCCCCGGTCGTCGTACTCGTAGCCAAGCCCTTCGAGCCGGCTTTCGAGGCCTGCGTAGCGGATCGCAGAAGGACCCATGTCAACACCGCGGCGTCCCGCCCCGAGGTCGAGCGCGGCTCCGATGATCGTGGCCTTACGGCGTGGTTGCATCGACATCGTGAACAAGGCTAACTTCCGGCGAATGGGGAATCCCGATGCGGCAGCCATGATCAGGGTCCTCCTCGCAGACGACGACCAGCCCTTCCTCGACGCGCTCTCGCCGCTGATCGAGCGTCAGCCGGAGCTTGCAGTCGTGGGCCGGGCGCTCGACGGGCTGGCCGCGATCGAGCTGGCGGAGGAGCTCGAACCGGACGCCGTCGTCATCGACCTGCACATGCCGCGCCTCGACGGCGTGTCCGCGGTTGCCCGGCTGCGTCGCGATCACCCGAGCATGTGCGTGATCGCGCTGACCGGCGACGACGCGCCCGCATTGCATCGCGCGGTGACCGAGGCCGGCGCCGACGCCGTGCTCGTGAAGGACGAGTTCGTCGACGTGCTCGTCGACCGGCTCGCGTTCGCGCGTGCGGGAATCGCCTGAGGACGCCGCTACACTTCGCCGTCCGGGCGAGGTAGCTCAGTTGGTAGAGCACACGGCTGAAAACCGTGGTGTCGCCGGTTCGATCCCGGCCCTCGCCACTGCCGTGTTTCGATTCGTTGCCGCCGTGCTGGCGGCCGCAGGCGAAGGGTTCTAAAGAGTTCGTTAAGAGTGCGCCGGTTCGCCGGGGGGTCTGGTACGACTGTGCGCCGTGAGGGCGGCTCGTCTCCTGATTTTGGCTTTGTTCGTCGGCGGCGTCTGCGTCGCCGTGCCGTCGCTCGGCCTCTCGAGCCCTTCGGCTACGCCGGCACAGCGTGCCGACGACTGCGGACGCGTCGAGTTCGTGAGCGGCCTCGAGGCGGTGTTCGGGCGCTTCAAGACACATCAACAGGCGTTGAGCTTCCGCACGCGCGTCACTGGGCGCGGGTTCGTGAACGCGAACATCATCGAGGGCTGCAACGAGTTCCGTGTCGTCATCCGCGGCATCGACACGTTCGACGTCGGCGTCGATCTGCAGAGCGAGGCGCGCCGCGAAGGCTTCGGGGTGACGCTCGAGTGCATCCAGGCGAAGCAGATCGGGCGCTGGGAGGCGATCCTCGGCCACGGCCGCGACCGCGTCTCGGCAAACGACATCGCGACGCGCGCGGCGAGTGTGGGCTTTCCGGGGGCAAAGCTGCGGAACGACCCGTGCGGCGGCTTCGAGGTCTACATCGCGGGCTTTGACGAGAAAGCGTCGGCCGATCAGTTCGTGGCGACCGCGAAGACACGCGGCTTCCCGAACGCGATCTCAGAACTGAACTAGCGAGAAAGAAGGCCGTCCGGGCCGGTGCTACCGCGCCGCGAACGACCTTGTGCTCTCGAGCTTAGGCGCCTGCAGCCTTGCGGGCAAGGAACGCATTGCCGCGGCCGGCGCGGAACTCCGCAAAGTCCGTGAAACCGCGGCGGCCGAGCTCCTCGCGCAGCCGCCGGGAAGGCACGTAGATCGGCGTCTGCGCGCCGCTCGAGAAGGCAAAGACCGCGTGACCGCCGGGAGCGACAACTCGGGCGACCTCGTCGAAGAACGGGATCATGTTTGCGTGCGACACGAGCTCAAACGCGCCGTCCTCGAACCGAAGCGCCGACGCGTCGCCGCGCTCGAGCGTCACGCGCGCGCGCAGGTCCTCTGGAATGTTCCGCCGCGCCTGCTCGAGCATCGCCGACGAGATGTCGACGCCGACGATCTCCGCCTCGGGAAACCGGCGCGCAATCATCAGCGCGGCGGCACCCGTCCCTGTGCCGACGTCGAGCACGCGCGCGGGCGTCCGGTCGAGCGCGGCGAGCGCCGCCTCGTAGGGCGCGAGGGTGTCCTCCAGGCGCATCGCATCCCACCGCGGCGCGAGCGAGTCGAATTGCCGGCGCATGAACGGGCGGAAGAGCTTCCACAGCAGTGGGCTGCGGACGGACGCATCTGTCGCGACACGCGCGAACCTCCGACCGAGGGCAACCCGGTCGATCACGGCTCGAAGTGGATGCGCAGGTCGCGACCCGGCTTGATCCCGAGCGTCGCTGCTGCGCTCCCGCCGTTGATCGCAATCGACAGGTTGCGGTACGAATCCTCGTACAGGATCAAGTCGCCGGGACGTGCATCCGCGAAGGTGCGCGCCGCGACCGCGTAGTAGCGCTCCGACCCGACCTGGAGCTCGACGCGGGTGCCGGGCACGATCCCCGCGGCATCGGAATGCGAGCGGTTCAGGTTGAGCTGCACGTTCCCGAAGCGGTCGATCGCAAGGACGGTGCATCTGAGCCGCGCTGCGCCGACCTCGGGCTCCGGCAGGTCCAGGCGCGCCAGCGCGTCGGCGGCGATCGGCGGGCCGAGCTCGGCCAGCTCGACGCCGAGGGCGAGGTGCGCTGCGGCGGGCGAGAACAGGTCGCGCCCGTGGAATGTCCGCGAGACCGACTCGAGCGCGTACTCCGGGTTCGCGAGCTCGTGCGCGGCGTCGATCCCCCCGAACGCGTCGACGGCGGGCAGCAACAGCCCGTTGTCCGGCCCGACGTGGATCCGGCCGGCCTTGTCGCGCAATGCGAGCGCGCGACGCGAGCCGCCGACACCGGGGTCGACGACGGCCAGATGAACGCCTGCGGGCATGAACGGCAGCGAGTTCGCCAGCGTCAGCGCGCCCTGGAGCACGCCTTGCGGTGGGATCCCGTGCGTGACGTCGATGATCTGGACGTCCGGAGCGATTCCCTTCATCACGCCGTGGCACGTGCCGACGAAGTCGTCCTGCAGGCCGAAGTCGGTCAGGAACGTGATGAAGCGCGCCACGCCGCGGCGCAGTCTACGAGGCCACGCAGGTCGTGCGACCCGGACTCGGCAACGACGTCGACTCCCGCCTGGCGAGCGGCGGCCGTCGTCTGCGGCCCGATCGAGATGGCCGGGCCGCCGCCACCGGCCCGCGCATACGCCCGTGCCGCGGAGGGGGACATGAGCAACGCGAGGTCGGCGTCGGGCAGCGGCGAGACGCCGAGGTCGACGGTGCGGTACGCCGCGACGAAGTCCGAGCCGAGCTCGTCGACGAGGTGCGTGCGCGCCCCCTCGGCTCCGACGAAGAGCGATCGTGCGGGCCGGCCGCCGAGCGCTGCGACGAGCCCTTCCTGTGTGTGCACGTCTGCGACCACGTCCGCGCGCAAGCCCACGCCCTCGAGCGCGGCCGCCGTGCCCGGCCCGATCGCCGCCAGCCGCGCCGGTGTCCCACGTAACCGTCGCGCCAGCTCCCGCGCGCCGTTCGGGCTCGTGACGATCACGCAGTCGTAGCGGCTGACGTCGATCGGCTCGTCCGACAGAGGCTCGACCGCGATCAGCGGCTCGACGACCGGCTCGAAGCCTTCCACGCGTAGCGCGTCGGCGAGCTCCTGCGCCTGCTCGCGCGGTCGCGTGATCAGTGCTCTCAGGGAAGACATGCGAGCAGCTCGGCGGCGAGCGCCGCCGGATCATCACCGGTGCGGCGCTCGATCCAGGCTCCGTCCTCCGCGGCAACGAGCGCCGTCAGCCGCTCGCCGTCGTGGTACGCGGCCACGGGCGCGAGACAACCGCCGCCGATCGCGGCGACACATGTCCGCTCTGCCTCGACGCGCGTTCGCGTCGGCTCGTGGTCGGCGGCGCCGACGAGATGCTCCTCGCCCGCACGCACTTGCAGTGCAAGCGCCCCCTGCCCGGCCTCGGGCACGAGCTCGTCCGGATCGAAGCGACGGCCGATCTCCGCAGCGAGCCCGAGCCGATCGAGGCCGCAAGCCGCCAGGACAATCGCGTCGAGGCCGCGCTCGCCGCGCTTGCGCAGGCGCGTGTCGACGTTCCCGCGCAGCGGCTCGATCGAGAGGGACGGCTCGAGCGCGAGCAGCTGTGCGCGCCGCCGCACCGAGGCGGTTCCGATTCGCATTCCCGGCCGGATGCCGTCGGCGCCGCAGAGCGCGTCTCGGGGGTCGTCGCGCTCGAGATACGCCCCGACCGCAAGGCCGTGCGTGTCGGTCGAGGTCATGTCCTTGGCGGAGTGCACCGCGACGTCGACCCGCCCGTCGAGCAACGCTTCCTCGAGCTCCTTCACGAACACGCCGCGCTCGCCGATCTCGCCGAACGGCCGCGTGCGGTCACGGTCGCCGGCCGTCGTGATCGGAACGAGTGCGATTTCGATCCCGGGAGCGCGCAGCCGAGCGGCGGCGCTCTCCGCCTGGATCAGCGCGAGCCTACTGCCGCGGGAGCCGACGCGAATCAGCACGGCACCACGCTCGCTGCGACCGCGTCTTCGCGACGCACGACCGGCCACGACGGATGCGAACGAACGCCGTCGGGACCTGCACCGGAAGCGGACGGCCGATCAGGCCCGCAGTCTTCAGCGCTCGTCCTCGAGACCGAACAGGTGGCGCACCGCGTCAGCATAAATCACCCCGTCGGCGGCCGCGGCCGCCTGCTTCATGCGAATCGTCGGGAGATGCAGAAGCTTGTTCAGGACCGCTGAGGTGACCGACTCCGCTGCGCGGCGCTCGGACCCGCTCAGCTTCGCGCGCTCGAGCTCCGCGTTGCGAATCTCCTCCGCCCGGGCGCGCAACGACGCTATCGCCGGCACGACGTCGAGCGACGCCTGCCATTCCCGGAAGCGCTCTGCTTCCGCGGCGACGATCGTCTCTGCACGTTCCGCCTCCCTGCGGCGGCCGGCAAGCGTCTCCGCGACGACGGCTTCGAGATCGTCGATGTCGTACAGGTAACAGCCGTCGAGGTCGTGGATCTCCGGATCGAGGTCGCGCGGAACGGCGAGATCGATCAGGAAGAGCGGACGTCCGCGACGTGCCTGCAACGTCTGCTCGACATCGCGGCGCGTGAGCGTCCAGCCCGGTGCCGACGTCGACGAGAGCACGACGTCGACGTGCTCGAGGCTCGGCGGAACTGCGTCGAGCGAAAGCGGCTGCCCGCCGAAGCGTTGCGTCAACTCCTGTGCGCGTGCCGACGTCCGGTTCGCGACGAACGCGATCACCGCGCCGCGCGCGACGAGGCTCTTGATCGCGAGCTCACCGGCCTCCCCGGCGCCGACGACGAGGACGGAGCGGCCCGTCAACTCCCCGAATACCTGCTCTGCGAGCGCGGCCGCCGCAGACGACACCGACGCCGGGCTCTCGCCGATCGCGGTCTCCGTGCGCGCCTTCTTGCCGGCGTGCAGCGCGTCGCGGAAGAGCCGGTCGAGGATCGGACCTGTCGCACCGATCTCGTGCGCGACGCGCACCTGGCCGAGGATCTCGCCCTCGCCCGGAACCATCGAGTCGAGCCCGGAGGCGACGCGAAAGAGGTGCAACGCGGCGGCCTCGTCGCGCAGGCGGTAGAGCGACGGACCGAGCTCCTGCTCGAGCGCGAGCAGCGCAGCCTCCGCCTTGCGCTCCGCTTCGTCCCCGGACTCGTCCGCGAGGTAGAGCTCGGTGCGGTTGCACGTCGAGAGACACGCAGCCTCGCCCTGCTCGCCCGCGAGCCGCAGCGCGAGCTCCCGGGCGCGCTCGGGGTCCAGCGCCGCACGCTCACGGAGCTCGACCGGAGCCTGATGATGCGAGATGCCGACGAGGACGACGCTCATGTCCCGAAGTGGGTGACGGGAAGGGCGAGCCGTACGACGACGACGAGGACGAAGCCGGCGAGCACGAGGTACGCCGCGCGCCGCCCGCGCCAGCCGGCGAGCTGCCGCAGGGCCAGGTAGCCCGCGTAGACCGCCCAGGTCAGGATCGTCACGGCCATCAGCGCGTCGTAGCCACCGCCGCGATCCTTGAGCCGGATGATTCCGACGGCAATGCCCGCGGTGAGGGCAGGCAACGCAAATGCAATCGTGCGCGCTGCGACCTCGTCGAGCTTCGCGAGTGCCGGCGCGCGCACGCGCAGGATCGAGCGCTCATGGCGCTTGAGTCGGCGTTCCTGCCAGAGGTAGAGCGCCGACAGCCCGGCCGCGAGCGTGAAGCCCGCGAACGCCGCGAGCACAAGGCCGACGTGGAGCACGAGGAACAGGTTCGAGTAGTGGCTCCGGCCCGCCGTGTCCGTGCCGCCGCCGACACGCGCAACCACGAAGAGCACGACGGCGAGCGGAAGCACCGCGAGCCCCAGCAGCCGGTAGCGCGGGCGACACCCCCAGATCAGGTACGCGCCGACGACGAGCCAGACGAACAGGTTGAGCGATCCGGCCCAGCTCGACCAGGGGAAGCCGTCGGCCCGCGCCGCCTGCACGCCGAGCAGCGCCGTCTGCACGAGCCAACCGATGCGCACGCCCCACGTTGCGAGGCGCCCCGCGCGCCCGGGGTGCCGTGCCTCGCCGAGGTACGCGACTGCGGCCTCGCCGTACGCGAGCAGTGCGGGCCAGAAGAGCAGCTCAGCCAATCGCCACCGCCTTCCGCTCCGGCTCGCGGCGGTTCTGCAGCGCGAGCTCCGCCAGCTCGGCGAGCTCCCGCTCGAGCCGCTGCAGCTTCAGCCCGATGATGAAGACGTACGCAAGCAGCACCACGAACACGACGAGGTAAACGGCGGCGACGTACTTCTCCTCGGTCGTCATTGCAACGCCTCCCGCAGCTCGCGCAGCCGGATGTCGAGCCGCTTGCCCGCCAGCTCGACGTGGTACAGCGTTGCTGCCACGGAGAACATGGCGACCACGGCGAAACAGAACGTGAAGAACTGCGAGCCGGCCATGTTGGGTCCGCCCTTGTCGAACGCGACGGGATGGATGAACCGCTCCGAGAGCCGGATCGCGAGAACGCTGACCGGAACCAGCACGACGCCGAAGAGCGCGTAGACCGCGCTGAGGTTGGCGCGCTGCGGTCCCGGCGGCAGCGAGAAGCGCAGCATGAAATAGGCGCAGTAGAAGAGAAAGAGGACGAGGAACAGGACGAGCTGGTCCTCGCTCCACACCCACCAGTGGCCCCACCGGTAGCGGGCCCAGATCGATCCGGTCACGAGCGTGAGCGCGCCGAAGATCACGCCCAGGTGGATCGCGACGTAGCTCTCCAGGTCCGCGCCCTCGTCGCGCTTCCACAGGTGCCGCAGCGCCTTCCAGCCGCCCCAGGCGAAGCACGCATACGCGGTGAACGCGATCGGCACGTGGAAGTAGAAGATCTTCTGGTTGAGCCCGTCCTCGTCGACAGGGGCGTAGAAAAAGATCAGCGCGATCGACGCCGCCGTCAGTGTGAGGGCGAGCGTCGCAAGCGCCGGCAGGCGATTATTCCGTGACCACGTACTCAAAGGACGCCCAGCAAATGATCGCAAAGAGCGAGTCGTACAGGCCGAGTAGACCGAGGTAGCGGCCGGGATCGTCCGCGACGCTGGCCCCCACGCCGCCGATCACGATCGGGATCGCCAGCGGGAGAAAGAGCAAGGGGAGCAGCAGCTCGCGAGCTCTGCCCGCCGTGGCCATCGCGGCGAGAAGCGTCCCGACGGCGGCGATGCCGATGTCGGCGAGCGCAACGCCGCCGACCAGAGCTGCATCCACGGGCCTGAAGAAGAGCCCGTAGGCCGGCAGGGCGATCAGCTCGGCCAGGCCGAGAAAGGCCAGGATCGAGATCGCCTTCCCCAGCCAGATCGCGCTGCGGTCGCTCGGCGCGAGCACGAGCCCGTCGATGACGCCTTGCTCCCGCTCGGCGGCGAACGAGCGGGAGAGACCGAGCAGCGCGGTGAACAGGAGCGCAACCCAGAGGAGGCCGGTGGCGGCGAGGTCGGACGAGTCGGCCGGGAGGACGAAGTGGAAGACGACGAGCGTCGACACCACGAAGAGCAACATGGCCGGCAGCGTGTCGCGCGCGCGCAGCTCGAGCAGGAGGTCCTTGCGCGCGAGCGCGCCGACGTCGGCGAGGTACATCATCCGAGCGCCAGCCGCGCCGATGCGAAGCGCTGCAGCCGTTCCGGCTCGTGCGTCGCGACGACGAACGCCGCTTTCCGGGCGCGGTCGCCCAGCTCGCGGTCGAGCAGCGACGTCCCCTCGTCGTCGAGGCCGCTGTACGGCTCGTCCAGGAGCAGCAGGCTCGGCTCGTGCAGCAGCGTCCGGCAGAGCGCGAGCCGCTGCAGCATCCCGCGCGAGAACGAGCCTGCACGTGCATGGCGTGCATCCCAGAGACCGAAGCGCTCGAGCAGCATCCCGCTCCGCTCGCGACGTTCCGGCACGCGGTAGAGGCGGCCGTAGAGATCGAGGTTCTCGAGCGCCGTCAGCTCGCGGTACACGAGCGGGTCATGGGCGAGATAGCCGACGCGTCCGCGCTGCACGGCGACGGCGAGCTCGCCCCGCGTCGGAGCGGCCAGCCCGGCGCAGAGTCGCAGCAGCGTCGTCTTCCCCGATCCGTTCGGGCCGGTGACGAGCAGGAAGTCGTCGTCCGCGACGTCGAGCACGACCCCGCGCAGGATCCGTCTCTCGCCGTAGCGTTTCTCGAGCGCGCGGGCGCGGATCACGTCGCGGCCTCGGCGAGGACGAACGCGAAGAAGACGACGCTGATGAGCCCGTTGACGGAGAAGAACGCCGCGTCGAGGCGGCGGAGATCGCCGGGTCTGACGAGCGAGTGCTCGTAGGCGAGCAGAGCGGCAACCGCGACGACGCCGAGCCAGTAGAGCCAGCTCAGGTGCAGGCCGAGCCCGACGGCGACGAGTAGCGCCACGGTCGCGATGTGCAGCAGCCGCGCACCGCGGAACGCTCCCTCGACACCGAAGCGAGCGGAGACGGAGTGCAGGCCCTGGGCGAGGTCGATCTCGCGGTCGAAGAGCGAGTAGAAGAGATCGAAGCCGGCGATCCAAACGGCGACGGCCGCGCCGAGTGCCCACGCTTCCCACGGCAGCCGGCCGGTGATCGCGACCCAGCCGCCGAGCGGCGCGAGCCCGTCGACGGCGCCGAGCCAGAAGTGGCTCAGCCAGGTGAAGCGCTTCAGGTACGGGTAGACGACGAAGCCGATGATCGGGATGGGGGCGAGCCAGCGCACGATCGGTTCGAGCTGGAAGCAGGCGGCGAGATAGAGCCCGAGCGCGAGCGCGCAGAACGCGAAGACCTGCACGCGCGAAAGCAAGCCCGACGGGAGCTCGCGCGTTGCGGTGCGCGGGTTGCGCGCGTCGATCTCCGCGTCGACGAGCCGGTTGATGCTCATCGCGAGCGAGCGCGCACCGACCATCGCGAGCGTGATCCAGACGAGGTCGTGCGCCGACGGAATGTCGTTGCGGCACAGCAGCGCGCCGATGTACGCGAACGGAAGCGCGAAAACCGTGTGCTCGATCTTCACGAGCGACGCGAAGCGGCGCGGCAGCGCGACGGTGCTCATGTCTGCCGGTGCTCGGTGCGCTCGTTCGCGATCAGCTCGAGCGCGTGTTGCAGCGCCGGCTTGATCAACTCGAAGCCGTCGCGGCAGCCACCGGTCGAGCCGGGCAGATTCACGACGAGCGTCTCGCCGCGGATGCCGGCGACGCCGCGCCCGAGCAGGCCATGTGGCGTCTTCGCGATCGCATCGGCGCGGAGCGCCTCGGCGATTCCCGGGACGGCGCGGTCGAGCACCGACTCGGTCGCCTCGGGCGTGAAGTCGCGCGGCGAGACACCGGTGCCGCCGGTCGTCAGCACGAGGCGGGCGGTCTGCGCAAGCTCACGGATCGCGGCTGCGATCTGCGGACGCTCGTCGGGGACGACACGGTGCTCGACCTCGTAGCGTTCGGCCTCGAGCAACTCGACCAGCGCAGCGCCGCTCTCGTCCTCCCGCTCGCCGGCGGAGACGCCGTCGGAGACGGTGATCACGGCCGCTTTCACGCGGGCTCCTTCGTCTTTTCGAAGAGTGTCACCTCGGAGACGGACATGCCGGCGTCGATCGCCTTTGCCATGTCGTAGACCGTCAGCGCGGCGACGGAGACCGCCGTCAGTGCCTCCATCTCGACGCCCGTCTGCGCAGTCGTCTCGACGACGGATGTGATCTCCACGGAGTCGACGGCAACGTCGAGTGACACCTCGATGTGCGAGAGCGGCAGCGGGTGGCACAGCGGGATCAGCTCGCTGGTGCGTTTCGCCGCCATGATCCCCGCGAGCTGCGCGGTCACGAGCGCATCGCCTTTCGGCAGCTCCCGCAGCCGTCGCGCGGTTTCCGGCGCCATCCGCACGGTCCCACGGGCGACCGCCCGCCGGCGCGAGAGCGGCTTGCCCCCGACGTCGACCATGCGAACGTCGCCCGCCTCGCTGAGGTGGCTCAGCTCCGCCATCCTCGGCGATGCTAGCGTCGCGAGGTCGTAGCCACGCGGTCGAGTGCGGCGAGCTGCAGCTCGAGCCACTCGTTCACATCGTGCTCGCGAACGTGCGTCGTGATGGCGTCGAGGCGGCTGCGGCGGTCGCCGGCGTCGAGCGACAGCGCCTCGTGAATCGCTCTCGCCTGTCCCTCCACGTCGAACGGGTTGACGGTCAGCGCCCATTCGCCGAGCTCCGCGTGCGAGCCGGCGTTTTCCGATAGGACAACAACACCGTCGCGCGTGTTGACGAGCGGCGCCTCTTTGGCGACGAGGTTCATGCCGTCGAAGATCGCGTTGACCAGGAGGACGTCGAACTGCTTGTAGGCCGCGACGGACTTCGGGAAGTCGTCGTCGACCTGCAGGTCGATCGGCATCCAGCCACTGCGTTGGAAGCGGTCGTTGACGCGGCGTGCTTCGCGCTCGATCGCGGCGAGGTACTCCGCGTACTCCGGGATTTCCTGGCGTGACGGGTCGAGCAGTGCCAGCATGCTCACGCGCTCGTGCATCTCCGGGTGCGCGTCGAGGTACAGCTCGAACGCGCGGAAGCCGCGCACGATGTTCTTGGACGGATCGGTGCGATCGACGCGCACCACGAGCTTCTGCGGCCGCTGCGCGACGATTTCGCGCTCGGCGCCGAGCACCGCCTCGTCCTCAGCGAGCGCGTCGAACTCTGCAGTGTCGACCGAGATCGGCGCAGTGACGGTCTTCGGTGCGACGTCCTCGCCGAGAAGCTCCCGGGAGCTGTAGACGAAGTTGCTGCGCCAGCGATCTGTGTGGAAGCCGATGACGTCGTTCGCGATCAGCCCCTCGTGGATGGCGCACCTCGCTGAGCGCGGCAGCACACGCCAGTAGTCGGGCTGGGGCCACGGCACGTGCACGAAATGCATCAGCAGCGCGTCGGGCCGTTCGCGCCGAACGAGCGACGGCGCGAGGTAGAGGTGGTAGTCGTGGAAGAAGACGGCAGCATCGGGCTCACGCTCGAGCTCTGCGAGCACCGCGTCGGCGAAGCCGGCGTTCACCGCCGCATAGCCCTTCTCCCAGGCGTTGTGAAACGCAGCGTCGACGTTCGGCGTGTACGCGAGCTCCCAGAGCGAGTGGTGGATGAACCACAGCATCGGGTTCGCGACGACGTTGTAGTACCAGTCGTAAGCCTGCGGGTCGTGCGCGACGAGACGGAGCCGGTGTGTCTCCTGGTCGAGCGTCTCGCCGGCGTGCGCGCGGTCGCCGGCCGAGATCGCGCTCGCGACCCAGGTCACGTCGTGGTGCTGCAGCAGCCCGCGCAGTGCCGTCGCGAGGCCGCCGCTGCTTCGACGCATGGAGCCGTCGGTGCCGAAGCTCACCGGCCCGCGGTTCGAGACGACGATCAGCTTGCGGCGCATCGCCGCACCGTAACCGCTACGCAGAGCCCGAAACGACCGCGACTTCGGCGCCGGAGGTGTCGTTGCCGAGCAGCTGGTTGAAGAGCACGAGCCAGTCGCGCAGCAGTCGGGGCGTCAGGAAATGGCGCCGCACGTACTCCTTCCCGTACAGCGCGCGCTGGCGCGCTTCTCCCGGGTCTCGCAGGATCTCGATGCATGCCTCTGCACACTCCTCGGCCGAGTCGACCAGCCAGCCCGTTGTGCCGTCCTGAATCTGCGCGACGATGCCGCCGACGCGGCCGGCGACCGTCGGGCGCGTTTTCCAGAGCGACTCGGTGACGGTCAGGCCGAAGCCCTCCTTGATCGACTTCTGGATCACTGCCGCAGAGTGGACCTGGAACGCGTTGACCTCGACGGAACCGACGTTGTTGAGGTTGGAGAGGATGTAGATGTCGGGATCGCCGTCGGCGTAGGCGACCGTCTGGTTGTAGTAGTCCCAGCCCTCGGGGTCGTCGTGCGCCATCGACCCGACGAGCGCGAGCTGCACCTCGGGGAACCTCTCCTTGACGGCGCGGTAGGCGTCGATCACGCCGAGCGGGTCCTTCCACGGGTCGAAGCGAGACACCTGCGTCAGCAGCGGCCGCTCGACGTCGATGCCGAACTGGTCGACGATGTACGCCGCGTCCTCGGGCGACAACGCCATGTTCTTCGGCGCCAGCGGGTCGATCGCCGGCGGCCAGATGTAACACGGCGGCAGGCCTTCGGCCTTCGGGACGTACTCGCGCATGTGGAAGATCGCCGCGTCGTAGCGGCGGATCGACGGCAGCACGACGTCGAAGACGTCCTGGTTCGGCGTCGAGAAGTCGATGTGCCCGCGCCAGACCCAGCGGGCGTCGGAGTTCGGGAAGTAGTCGACCATCCCGACCGGCTGCGGGTCGTGGACGACGACGAAGTCGTAGTCGTCCTCGAACTCCTGCGCATTCAGCTCCTGGTAGCGCGTGAAGATCGCGCGCTGCTCGGCGTCGAGGCCCTGAGGGTTCCCCTGCAGCGCGTTGTGGATCGTCTTCGTGACGTTGTAGAACTCCTCCGCGCCGCGGATGATGCGCCACTCGGTCTCGAGCCCCGCGTCCTGCATGAGCGGGATCAGCGTGTAGTTGATCTCCGCCACGCCGCCGCCGAACGCGGTCGCAGACAGGTGAACCACGCGCTTGCCCGCGAGCGGCTCGGCGAGACGCCTGATCTCGTCCATGAGTCCGCGCGTCGCGATCGTCGCGTAATCGGCAAGGGACTTGTGTCCGACGTTGACGAGTTGAAGCATGGTCCAGGCGCTCTCGTGCTACAGCAAACGGCGGCGCAGCATACAGCCCAAGTTCGGCTTAACCCAACTCTTTCTCGAAGCGCAGGCGAGATCCTTTGCCGCTCGGCTGCGTGCCGATCTCGACCTCGTCGGCGATCGCACGGATGATCGCGATGCCGAGGCCGCCTTCCGAGAGCTCCTCGGGCGGGCCTTCCGACTCCTGCGGGTCGAAGCCTTCGCCCTCGTCGGTCACCTCGATGACGAGGCGGTCGGGGCGAAGCTCGTACGAGATCTGAACGACACCGGGCTGTTCTTCCCCGGCGTACGCGTGACGCACGGAGTTCGACGCCGCCTCCGTCAAGGCGAGCTTCAGGTCGGCGAGGACCTCGTCGGGCAGGTCACGGACACGTGCGATCCCCGTCAGTGCGAGCCGACAGAGGGTGATGTACTCGGCCCGCGCCGGAATCGTCAGGTGGACAGTCGCGCCGTTGCCGTTGGTCGTCGAGCTCATGCCCTGGTCCGCCGCCATTCGTCAGTTTTACCCAACACAACCGGTCCAAAACTAGCGAAACCTACGCGACGGGGCTGATCCCTCGCGTGCTCGGCTTCTGCCCCGATCCCGGGCCGAACTAACCCGCGGGCAGCTGACGCTCGCCCAGCGTCACCGGCACCTTGCGCGGCTTGCCGTCGCGGACGATCGAGAAGACGGCGACGTCTTTCGGCTTCAGGGTGGAGACGATCCGGACGACGTCGTCCGCGCCGTCGACGCGCACACCGTTGATCGCCGTGATGACGTCGCCGCCCGTCACGAGGCTCTGGCCGAGGACGTTCACGTCGCTGTTGCCGCCGCGCAGGCCGGCGCGCGCTCCGGGGCTGCCGCTCTTCACGTCGACGACGATCGCACCGTGCTCGACCGGCGAGTGCACGGCGCGCGCGAGCGACGGCGTCATCGTGTCGGTCTCGATGCCGACGTACGCGTAGGTCACGCGTCCGTTCGCAAGGAGCTGCTGAACCGAGCGTTTCGCCGCGTCGATCGGGATGGCGAAGCCGACGCCGGTGTCGTTCCCGGTGCCGCTCGCGCTACGGATCTGGGCGTTGATCCCGATCACGCGTCCGCGCGCGTCGAGGAGCGGGCCACCGGAGTTCCCGTGCGTGATCGGTGCGTCGGTCTGGATCGCGTCGACGACCTTGTACGTCTGAACGGTGATCGCGTCGATCGACCGGTGGATCGCCGAGACCACGCCGACGGCGAGCGAGTTCTCGTTGCCGAGCGGGCTGCCGATCGCCGCCACCGGCTCGCCGACCTCGACGGCAGCGGAGTCTCCGAGCGGCACCGGCGTCAGCGAGTGGTCGGGCGAAACGAGGCGGATGAGGCCGACGTCGTCGTACAGGTCCCACCCCACGATCTTGGCCTCGGCGCGGTCTCCGTCGGCGAACTCGACGAAAAGATGCTGGGCGGCCTTCACGCTCGCGCCGTCCCCGGCATTCGTGATCACGTGCGAGTTCGTGAGGACGTAGCCCTTCGGCGAGATGACGAACCCCGAGCCCTGCGAGATCTCCGTCGCCTGCGAGCTCGGATCGCCGAAGTAGGCGAAGATCGTGACGACCCCCGGCGAGCGCTGCTGGAAGATCGCCTCGGGGCTGAAGCCCTTGGCAGGCAGCGGCGCGGCGTTCGAGGTTGCGTTGGCCGGGAGGGCGGCCGGCGCGGTTGCCGTGTTCGCGTTGACGACGACCGTGCGGGTCTTCTGGTCGAGCCAGCCGCTGCCCTTTCCGATCGCCAATGCAGCGCCGCCGCCGAGAACGGCGGCGACGAGAGTCACGGCAGCGACTTGCCCTGCTCGCACGGGGCCACTGTAGCGGCGCTCTACGAGGCCACTTGAGACATGTCTGCGTTTTCACGGGAAATGTCCGTATCGGATATGTCGGTCGGCAGAACGAGCGCAAACGTCGTTTTTCCGTCGTCCGCGTGCAGCTCCAGCGAACCATCCATGAGCTCCGCCAACTCGCGCGCGATCGCCAGCCCGAGCCCGCTGCCGGAGGCGACCGAGCCGTCCAGCCGGTAGAAGCGCTCGAAGACATGGTCGGCGTGCTGGGCCGGGATCCCGGGCCCCTCGTCCTCCACGCTGAGAAACGCCGAGCCGTCGTGCTGCGCGCTGGCGATCCGCACGGGCGTCCCGGGCGGCGTGTGGACGAGCGCGTTCTCGACGAGGATCCGGCCGATCTGCAGCGCGCGCTCCTCGTCGCCGAGCGCTCGGATCGCGTGGCCGTTCTCGACGGCAAGCTCATGGCCGGTCGACAGGGCGACGCCGCGGAACTCGTCCGCGAGGAGCTCTGCGAGGGCCGACAGGTCGACGTGCTCCTGCTCCACCGTCATCCGGCCGGCGTCGAGGCGCGACAAATCGAGCAGATCGGTGGCGAGCTTCGTCAAGCGCGCGACCTGCTCCCGCATAGTCGTCATGAACTCGGCCTGCGTGGCGGGGTCGAGCTCCTCGTCGTCCATGATCTCGAGGAAACCGCCGAGCGAGAAGAGGGGCGTCCGCAGCTCGTGTGACGCGTTGGCGATGAACTCGCGCCGGGCGCGCTCGAGCTGCGCGAGCCGCTGGCGCATGTCGTCGAAGGCAACGGCCAGCTGGCCGAGCTCGTCCTTGCCCCGGTCGACGACGGGCTCGCCGAAGTCCCCGGCGGCAATGCGGTGCGCCGCCCGCTCGAGCCGCCGGATCCGGCGCGCGAAGAACGCGGCCGCGACGTAGCCGACGAGGAGCGACACAAGGAGGGCAATCGCCCCGGCAATGGCGAGCCGCCGCCGCACCTGCTGGATGCTCTGGAGCGTGTCCCGCAGCGAGGCGCGCACCAGCACCACCGGGCCGCTCCGGAGCGGGTAGCCGACCTCGGCATAGCGCTTTCCGCCCGACGTCACCGTCCCGGACACCGGGTTCGGGTAGGCGTCGAACGCCTTGACGACCAGCGGGTCGTTCTCGACGTCGGCTGACGTGACCGGGTTCGAGTCGTCGAAGACGGTGAAGATCTTCGCGCGGTAGTCGCCCGTGAAGTAGATGATCCGCGCATCCATCGCCTGCGCGGCGCTGAGGATCTTCTCGTGCAGCTCGTAATCGGTGCTGTTCTCGAGCCGCGCCGCGATCGGCGGCGCGTCGTGGCGCAATTGGCTCAGCTTCGAGTCGATCAGGTGGCGCTGGAGGGACGGGACGACGATCAGGTCGGCAAGCAGCAGCGCCCCTGCCACGACGAGCGCGAGGCCCAGCGCGAGGCGGCCGCCGACGCTGCGGAGCGGGTTCATCGATCCCGAAAGCGGTAGCCCACGCCCCGCACGGTCAGGATGTACTCGGGCTCGCCCGGATCGCGCTCGAGCTTCTCGCGCAGGTGGCGGACGTGGACGTCGATCGTCCGCGGCTCGCGGTAATCGGCCGCGCCCCAGAGCGACTCGAGCAGCATCCGGCGGCTGTAGACCCGGCCGGGATGCGCTGCGAGCGTGCGGAGCAACTCGAACTCGACGTACGTGAGCTGAACGAGCCGGCCCGCTGACTCCACCGTTCTCCGGGTCACGTCGATCGTGAGGCCGTGGGCGTGGATCACGTCCTGCTGGCCGCCGTTCGCGCGCGTCACCGACGCGCGGCGCAGCAGCGCGCGGACGCGGCTGCGGAACTCGCGGATCGAGAACGGCTTCGTGATGTAGTCGTCGGCTCCGAGCTCGAGCCCGACGACCTTGTCCAGCTCGTCGTCGCGCGCCGTGAGCATGATGATCGGCACCTGGCTCTCGGCCCGCAGGCGTTTGCAGACCTCGAGCCCATCGAGCTTCGGCAGCATCAGATCGAGCACGACGAGATCGACATGCTCGTCGGCGAAGCGCGCGAGCGCCTCCTCGCCGTCACGCGCCTGCAGCACGCGGAAGCCGTCTCGCTCGAGCGGATAGGCGAGAAGCTTCTGAACGGAGTCCTCGTCGTCGACGAGGAGGATGGTCGAGGAGTCGGGCATGTCGGCTCGGCTGTCGGAGTGCCTGCCGGGGTCCTGGTGCCAGGTGATTCGCGACCTACTATAGCCCTGGATGGCCACCGTTCCGCCCCGCACCGAGCGGCGCCGGGCACGTCCAGGCTCAGTGGAGCGACCGGTGAACGGGCGCCTCTATCGCGGGACGTGGCTGCTCGTCGGACTGCCGCTGCTCGTCGCAGCCTTCAGTGTCGCGCGCCCGACCCCGTTGCCTCGCGCCTTCCTGCCCGAGTTCGACGGGCAGGCGACGAAGGAGCTCGCCACCGACCTCGCGACGAGCGACCCCAACCGATTCCCCGGCGCGCTCGGCCCGGTGACCTGGTTCAAGGAGCAGGTGGCTCCATATGGCCTGCCGATCCGCACCGAGCGCTTCAGCGCCGTCATCCCCGGCCACGGCCGTATGAATATGCAGAACCTCGTCGCCGAGGCGATCGGACGGTCGCCGCGCGCGATCGTCGTGATGGCGCACCGCGACAACGACGGCAGCGGCAAGGGCGCCAACGACAACGCCTCGGGGACCGCGATGCTCGTCCAGCTCGCGCGCGCCTACGGCACCCCGCCCGGGCTGTCAGTCGGCGCGCTGCACCCGAACCACACGATCCTCTTCGTCTCGACCGACGGCGGCGCGTTCGGAGCGCTCGGGGCGGCCGACTTCGCGGCCCACTCGCCGTTCCGCCACGACGTCGCGGCGGTCATCGACCTGGACTCCGTGGGCGGTCCCGGCCGTATCCGGCTGCAGATCAACGGCGATGTCCCTCGCACTCCCTCCGGAACCCTGGTCGAGACGGCGGCGACGCGTATCGCGGCGCAGGTCGGCCGCCGCCCGGCGCGCGACTCGATGCTGCGCCAACTGGTCGACCTCGGCTTCCCGTACTCGCTCTACGAACAGGCGCCGTTCGTGAAGCACGGCATCGGCGCGGTCACGCTGACCACCGCCCATGACAACCCGCCCGACCCGATCGGCGACGATCCGGGCCGGCTGCGGGTCGACAAGCTGAACCAGGTCGGCCGCTCGGCACAGGACCTGCTCGGAACGCTCGACGAGGGCGTCGAGTTCGCGCAGGGGACGTCGAGCTACGTCTACCTGGGCTCGCGGCTGATCCGCGGCTGGGCGATCGAGCTGGTGCTGATCGCCTGCCTGCTGCCGTTCCTGGCAGCCGCGATCGACCTGTTCGCCCGCTGCCGGCGCCGGCGGATCCCCCTTGCTCCGGCGCTCCGAGCGCTGCGCAGCCGCCTCGGCTTCTGGATCTGGGTGGTGGTGCTCTTCGAGCTCTTCGGGCTGCTCGGTGCCTGGCCCGGCGGTGCGCCGCGCCCCGTGTCGCCGCGCAGCGCCGCGGCGACGCATTGGCCTGCGGCGTTGCTGATCGTCCTGGCGCTGCTCGCCCTCGCCGGCTGGCTCGTCACGCGCGAACGGCTGCTGCCGCGCGGCGAGATCAGCGTCGAGCAGGATCTCGCGGGTCATACCGCGGCGCTCCTCGCGTTGGGAACGCTGTCGCTCCTCGTTGTCGCGACGAACCCCTATGCGCTCCTCTTCTTGCTCCCGTCGCTGCACGCGTGGCTCTGGCTGCCGCAGGTGCGGCGCATGGGTGCGGCCGTGCGAGTAGGCGTCCTCGCGCTCGGCTTCGCCGGCCCGAGCCTGCTGATCGCCGAGCTCGCGGGCCGCTACGGCCTCGGCTGGGATGCCTTCTGGTACCTCGCCGAGCTACGGGTCGTCGGTTACGTCCCCTTCGTCGTGATGCCGCTGCTCGTCGTCTGGCTCGCCGGGTCCGGCCAGCTCGCAGCGCTCAGCGTCGGCAGGTACGCGCCGTATCCCGAAGTTGCCGAGCTGCCGCCGCGCGGCCCGGTTCGGCGCGTGCTCCGCAACACGTACCTCACCGTGCACAACCGTCGTCCGCGGCGCGCACCCGAAGAGCTGCCGGAGGCGTTGGAAGGCTGATGCGTCGCTGGGTTCGCTTCCTCGGCACCCTGCTCGTCGCCGCCGGCGTACTGACGCTCGTGTGGGCGCTCCTCGTCTGGCAGTGGCAGGACCCGTTCACGGCCCTCTACACGACGTGGCGACAACACCAGCTGACGTCGCAGTACGAGAAGCGCGCGCGGGCGTTCGAGGCGCCCGCCGCGCAGACGTCGGCGGCCGCCGAGCAGCGGGTGGTCGGCCGCGAGGCGCGCAGCTACCGCCTGACGTCCAAGCGGGGTGCTGCGATCGGGCGCATCCGCATTCCGCGGATGGGCATCAACATGATCCTCGTCAACGGCACCGACCACGACACGCTCAAGAAGGGGCCCGGCCGCGATCTGCGCACCTTCATGCCGGGCGAAAGCCGCCTGGTGTACATCGCGGGACACCGAACGACATATCTCGCTCCGTTCTCGCACATCGACCGCCTCCGTGCCGGCGACCGCGTGACGATCGAGGTTCCTTATGCGACGTTCGTGTACTCGGTGACGCACCACCGGATCGTCAAGGCGACCGATCTCTCGGTGCTGCGCTCACCGAGGCACGAGCTGCTCGAGCTGCAGGCATGCCATCCGCGCTTCTTCGCGACGCACCGCTACATCGCGTACGCGAAGCTCGTGCGCGTCGAGCCGCGCGGCGGGGCGGCGTTCGACGTCAGCTCCGTCGCTCAGGCGAGCGGCAAGTAGCGCACGCGCTCGCCGGCGGCGAGCTCGCCGTCGCCGCGCGGCGCGTGCACGAGGACGTCCGCGCCGGCGGCGCGCACGATCATGTGCGACTCCTGCCCGGTCACCGGCTCGAGCGTCACGCCGTCGGCGGCCACGACCCTGCGTGCGCGGAGGAACTCGTCACGCTGCGCGTTGCGGTGCACACTGCCGACGAGGCGTCCCTCCTCGTACACAGGCCCGGGCTCGTTGTCGCCTTGCAGCGCGCGCACCGCGGGACGGACGAACAGCTCGCAGGCGACGAGCGAGGAGACCGGATTGCCCGGCAGGCCGAAGACGAGTGTCTGCTCGCGCACGCCGAACGCAACCGGCTTGCCCGGCTTGACCGCGACACCCCAGAAGACTTCCTCGACGCCGAGCTCGCGGAGCAGTCCGCGCACGAGGTCGTGCGGGCCGACGGAAACGCCACCCGACGTGACGAGGACGTCCGCCAGCAAACCGACCTCGAGCGCGGAGCGGTGCGCGGCTTCGTCGTCGGCGACCGCCGGCAGGACGTCGACGACTGCGCCTGCGGCCGCCAGCGCTGAGGCGAGCAGCACGCCGTTCGCCTCGTAGACCTCGCCGGGACCGAGCTGCTCACCGGGACGACGCAGCTCGGTGCCGGTTGCAAGCACCGCAACACGTGGCTTACGTGTGCAGACGACGTGCTCGACACCCGCCGCGGCGAGCGCTCCGATCTGCGCGGCATGCAAGCGCGCGCCGCGCGTGACGACGACGTCACCGGCCCGAACATCCCCGGCGCGCGGGCGTATGTTGTCTCCGTGGCCAACGGGGTCGGGAATCTCGACTTCGTTGTCCTTGTCGACAACACGCTCGAGCTGGATGACCGAATCCGCCCCATCTGGAACGACGCCGCCCGTCGCAATCGCCATCGCCTCCCCGGTCTCGAGCGCTCGCGGCGCCGGTACGCCGGCTGCGACACGGGCGACGACGGGGAGCCGACCGGGCGTGTCCGCCGACCGCACGGCGAAGCCGTCCATCGCGGAGCTCGGAAACGGCGGCAGATCGACGACTGAGTGCGCGTCCTCGGCGACGACCCGGCCGAATGCCTCCGCCACCACGAGCGACTCGCCGTCGAGGGGCCGCACCCGCTCGAGCACGCGCGCCTGCGCCTCCGCGAGCGAGAGCAGCTCCGCCATCTCGCGCGCAGCGTATCGCCGCGGTAACCTCGCGGCGTGATCTCGGTCGTCGTTCCCGTGCACAACGAAGAGCGCAGCGTTGCACTGCTCTACGACGAGCTGCGTTCCTCGCTCGAACCGCTCGCGACGCCGTGGGAGGCGATCTTCGTCGACGACGGATCGACGGACGGGACGTTCGCGGCGCTGACGCGTCTGCACAACAGCGCGGACAATGTGCGCGTCGTGCGGCTGCGTCGCAACTTCGGCAAGGCCGCCGCTCTGCGGGCCGGCTTCGACCAGGTGCACGGCGAGACGGTCGTGACGATCGACGGAGACCTGCAGGACGATCCGGCCGAGATCCCGCGACTGCTGGCGAAGCTCGAGGAAGGGTTCGACCTCGTCTCGGGCTGGAAGACGCGGCGTCGCGACACGCTCTCACGGCGGGTGCTGTCGCGGATCTTCAACCGCGTCACCGGCGCGTTCTCCGGCGTCCACCTGCACGACATGAACTGCGGCCTGAAGGCGTACCGCGTCGAGGTCGTGCGTGGGCTCCGTCTCTACGGCGAGCTGCACCGCTTCATCCCGGTGCTCGCGCACTACCGCGGCTTTCGCATCGCCGAGCTGCCGGTGAACCACCGGCCGCGCGAGCACGGCCGCTCGCGTTATGGGGTCGAGCGCTACCTGCGCGGCTTTCTCGACCTGCTGACGGTGTCGTTCATCGGCCGCTACCGCCACCGCCCGCTGCACCTCTTCGGCGGCTTGGGATTGATCCTCGGGGCGATCGGCACCGCGGTCCTCGTCTACCTGACGGTGCTGAAGGCGCTCGGCCACGCGATCGGGCAACGCCCATTGTTGATGCTCGGCGTGCTGCTCGTCGTGATCGGCATGCAGTTCTTCTCGCTCGGACTGATCAGCGAGATGATCACGAGCCATCACGAGGAACGCGCCGGCGAGCGCGACCGCGCCGAGCTGCTCGTCGACGAAGTCCTCTCCTGAAAGTCGCTTATTTCGGGACCTACGAGCGCGCGTACCCGCGCAACGCGCAGGTGATCTCGTGCCTGCGCGCGAGCGGGGTGGAGGTGCACGAGGAGCATGCCGCGGTCTGGGACGACCTGCGTGAGGGCTGGTCGGCGGGGCCCGGGCGCGCGGTGCGGCTCGCAGCCGCCGAGGCGCAGCTCTTCGCCCGCCGTCCGAGCGGAGATGCGCTCGTCGTCGGCTATCCCGGTCACTTCGACCTGCCGGCTGCACGGCGCGCTGCGCGCGGACGGCCGGTCGTGTTCAACCCCCTCGTCTCGCTCGCCGACACGCTCGTCGGAGACCGTGGACGCTTCCGCGCCGGTTCGCTCGCGGCGCGCACGCTCGAGCGGATCGACCGTCACGCGTTCCGCTCGGCCGACCTGGTCGTCGCAGACACGGACGCGCATGCGCGCTTCCTCGAACAGCTCACGGGCCGTGACGATCTCGCCGTGTGCTTCGTGGGCGCGGAAGACCGGCTGTTCACCCCGGCGTGGGCACCGCAGGCGCGGTTCACCGCCCTGTTCGTGGGCAAGTTGATTCCGCTCCAGGGGGTGGAGACGATCCTCGCCGCCGCGCGTGCTGCGCCGGACATTCCATTCCGCATCGTCGGCAGCGGCCAGCTCGACGCGCTCCTCGAGAGCCGCCCGGCGAACGTCGAGCACGTGCCGTGGATCGAGTACGAGGAACTCCCCGGGGCGATCCATGCCGCAGGCTGCGCGCTCGGGATCTTCGGGACCACACCGAAGGCGCAGCGCGTGATCCCGAACAAGGCGTTCCAGGCGCTCGCATGCGGCGCGCCGCTGATCACCGCCGACACCCCCGCCGCCCGCGAGCTGCTCGTCGACGGCGAGAGCGCGCTGCTCGTTCCGCCCGGCGATGCGCCGGCGCTCGCCGCGGCGATCGGCCGGCTGGCGGCGGACGAGGAGCTCGCCCGGCGCATCGGAGCGGGCGGACGGAGCGCCTACGAACGGGCCGCGAGCGAGGCCGTCCTGGGCCGGCGCTGGCGCTCGCTGATCGAGGCGCTGCTGTGAGACGTGCGCCGACCGTCGGTGTGACACTCGGCGCCGCGATGGCGGCGTATGGAGCCGGCTTCGCCGCGCTCTCCGTGCTACGGCAGCGAGCGTTTGCAACCGGCCGCTTCGACCTCGGGAACATGGTGCAAGCGGTGTGGTGGACGGCACACGGCCATCCGCTGCGCATGACGAACCTGCACGGCCAGCAGATCTCCCGTCTCGCCGCGCACGTCGACCCGCTGCTCGCCGTGTTCGGCCCGCTTTGGTGGGTCTGGCCGAGCCCCGACCTGCTGCTGGTCGTGCAGGCGCTCGCGATCGCCGCCGGCGCCTGGCCGGTCTACCTGCTTGCGCGCAAGCACCTCGGCTCGCCGCGGGCGGCGCTCGGCTTCGCGCTCGCGTATCTCCTGTATCCGGCGACCGGCTGGCTGACGCTGAACGAGTTCCATCCCGTGGCTCTCGCGACGCCGCTGCTGCTGTACGCGTTTTGGTTCCTCGACAGCGACCGGCTCGTGGCCTTCGCGTTGTGTGCGGTCCCGGCAGCCGCATCGAAAGAGGAGATCGGGCTGGTCGTCGCCGGCTTCGGCATCTGGTACGCGCTCGCGCGCGGCCGGGCGGTCCCCGGTCTGGCGATCGCCGCACTCGGCTTCGCGTGGTCGGCCGTCGCGATCGCCGTCGTCATCCCGCACTTTCACACCGCAGGCGAATCCGACTTCTACGGCCGCTACAGCGAGGTCGGCGGCTCGGCGGGCGGGATCGTCAAGACCGCGCTCACCCACCCGGGCCGGATCGTGCACGCCGCTTTCAGCGGACGCGACGTGCGTTACCTCGCCGAGCTCGTGCTGCCGCTCGCCGGGCTGTCGCTGCTCGCGCCGCTCGTCCTGGTCGCGGCGCTGCCGGAGCTCGCGATCAACCTGCTGTCCGCGACGCCGACCCAGACGTCGATCCACTTCCACTACACGGCCGGCCTGATTCCACCGCTCGTGATCGCCGCCGTGCTCGGCGCGCGCCGGCTGGCGCGCTGGACGCTCGCGGTTGCGATGGTCGTCGTGGTGGCCGCGCTCGCCGGCAACTACCGGCTCGGGCCGATCCCGGGCTGGCGGGACGTCCCGGGCGGCTCGAGATTCCAGGCGACAGCTGCGCGCGTGACCGCGCACGACCGGATCTCGGCACGCGCGCTCGAGCTGATCCCCAAGTCGGCTGTCGTGAGCGCGACGAACACGCTTGGCGCACACCTGTCTGCGCGTCGACGCATCCTCAGCTTCCCGTACCTCCAGGACGCGACCTGGATCGCGGCCGACGAGACGCAACCCGGGTACGGCGACCGGTACGCGCCGCTGCCGACCGCGCTCGCTCTCTCCGCGCTACGCCGGGACCCGGACTGGCGTCTCGTCTTCGAGCGGGACGGCGTGCTCGTCTTCACGCGCACGGCGGCATAGGACGACGAACAACGCAACGACCAGGAGATCGCGCACGGCGACGAGCCAGACGTAGCCGCCGAGTGCGAAGACGTCGGGGTAGTGAAAGAACCAGACCTGCGCAAGCACGAGGACGACAGCCACGAGCAACCACTCGAGTGGCTCCAGCAAGACGACGAGCGGCACGAGCCACACGAGGTACTGCGGCGAGAAGAAGCGCGTGAACGCGAGGAAGCCCGTCACCGCTGCGGCGAACGCCGTCACGAGACGCTGCGGCGAGTCGCGGCCGCGCGCATACAGGACGGCTACGCCGGCCACCGCGAGCAGTTGCGCGAGCGAGCTCAGGCTGGCGAGCACGCGCGGCAACGTGCCGGCGAGGTCGTACGAGATCGCATGCCCCGTCCGGTGCACGACGTGCGCGCCGTACCAGCCGACACGATCGGCGACGCCGAGCAGCGAGCCGCCGAGACTCTCGACCTGGAGCGCACGGCCGGCCTGCGCACGGAAGCTCTCGACGAGCCCGTGCGGCGCCAGCGCGAGAAACGGAACGATCACGACCGCGGCAATTGCCGCGAACGCGGCCGCCGACCGAAGCGCCGCGCGGCGCCCGGCCGTCCGCCAGACATAGACGAGCGCGGGTGGGAGCAGCACGACGGGGTAGACCTTTGCCGCGAAGGCAAGGCCGAGCAGCGCCAGCGCCGCGACGGGCAGGGCGGCCAGCAGCAGCGCGAGCGCGCAGACGGTCAGCAGCGCCGGCCACGCGTCGTATGTGTTGAGCGAGATCGGCCCCAGCGCGACCGGCGACAACGCGAACAGCAGGAGCGCGCACCACAGCCGCGTGCGCGTCGCGCCGAGCCGCACCAGCAGCAGCGCGAGCACGACGATCGTCGCCGCGCCGCACAGTGTCATCAACGTCTTGAACGCGGCGTTGTAGTGGCTCGTCCCGAACGCCTCGGGCGGCAGGAACACGGCGAGTGCGCCGGGCGGGTACTCCATGAAGAAGTCCCGGTAGGGCACGTGCCCCGCGAAGACCGAGTGCGCGAAGCCGCCGTACAGATGCACGTCGCGGTAGCGCGCGGCCCGGAACAATCCGCCGTCGGGCACCACGCAAGCTGCGACATAGAGGGGAATCGCAGCGGCCGCCGCGATCCACCCGTCGCGACGGCTAATGGCCGTCGCCGGGAACCTGGACGAAGCCCTGGTTGTCGTTACCCTGCGTCGCGGTCGTCTGCTGCGTGGGTTGTGACGAGCCGCCGCTGTAGGTGCTCGTGGAGTAGCCACCGCTCATCGCGTACTGCAGTGTGTGCGACACCCAGACCGGCGAGTGCGTCGCCACGGGGAACTCCTTCGGGAACGGCGCGTACTTCGAGGCCGGTTGCATGAACAGCCGCCAGATGTCCGCCGGGAACGTCGGGCCGGACACCTCGATCCCGTGCACGGACAGCATCGGGATCTCACCCTGCGGATAGCCGAGCCAGATGGTCGCCTCCAGGCTCGGAGTGAACCCGCAGAACCACGCGTCGGAGAAGTTGTCCGTCGTTCCGGTCTTACCCGCGGAGGTCGCGCCGAAGTACGCGCCGGTTCCGGTCCCGCTCGTCATGTTCTCCTGCAGGATCCGCGTCACCTCGGAGGCGACCCAGTCGGGGATGACGCGCTTACGCTGCGGCACGCCCCAGCCGGCCTCGTGGTCGACCTTGCCTCCCGGCAGGATCACCTTGCGGATCGCCATCGGCTTCGAGTAGATGCCGCCGGCAGCGATGGTCGAGTAGGCCGACGCAAGGTCGAGCGGAGTCACCACCCGGGAACCAAGCCCCATCGACGGGACGTAGGCGCCGTCGCTGGTGCGCAGGTCGGTGCGAACTCCGAGCTTGTACGCCATCTGGGCAACGTTCTCGGGCCCGACGTCGAGCGTCAGCCGCGCGTACACCGTGTTGTCGGAGCGAAGCGTCCCGTTCTCGATCGACGTCGAGCCGACGTAGGTGTGGTCGAACGTCTGCGGGCACCACGCGGTCGGCGGGTCGGTGTCGCACGAGCCTGTCTCCGACGGGTCGTATTCGAACGGCGCGGACAGATACTGGGTCGACGGGCTGATGCCCTGAGAGATCGCCGTCGCGAGGACGATCATCTTGAAGGTCGACCCAGGCTGGCGCCGTGCGGACGACGCGAAGTTGACCTGGTTCCTCGGATTCCCGGGGCTGACCTCGGTCATCGCACGGATCCCGCCGTTCGCCGGGTTGATCGCGACGATCGCCGCGGCGGGATCGGTCGTGTACGGAAGCGTGCGCTTGATCGCCTGCAGCGCGAGTCGCTGCAGTCGCGGGTCGATCGTCGTGTAGACGCGGAGACCGCCGCTGCGCACCGTGTTCGACCCGTACTGCTTCTGCAGCTCGTCGCGCACGTAGCTGAAGAAGTACGGCTCGCGTATGCGCGTGTACAACCGGCCGGCCTTCAGATGCAGATGGCGGTCGGCGACGGTATCGGCGTACTGCGTCGCGTTGATGTAGCCGTTGGCGAGCATCGCGCGCAGCACCTCGTCGCGCCGCCCGATCGCCTCCTGCGGCCGGTGGAACGGATCGAACACCGATGGCGCCTGCGGCAGGCCGGCGAGCAGCGCCGCCTGCGCGAGCGTGAGATGCCGCGCCGGCTTCGAGAAGTACGTCTGCGCCGCCGCCTCGACTCCGTAGGCGCGATTCCCGTAGAAGACCTGGTTGATGTACGCGTTCAGGATCCAGCGCTTCGACTTCTCGCGCGAGAGCTTGATCGCGAGGCACGCTTCGGTCGCCTTGCGCCCGAACGTCTGCGACGGCTTCTTGATGTACAGGTTGCGCGCGAGCTGCTGCGTGATCGTCGAGCCGCCCTGTACGACATGGCCGGCACGCACGTCCGCGAACAACGCGCGCACGATGCCGGCGTAGTCGAGCGCGCCGTGCGACCAGAAGCGGCGATCCTCGATCGCGACAGTCGCGCGCGGCACCCACTTGCTCATGGCGGTCAGGTCGACCGGCTGCCGGTTCTTCTCCGCCGGGATCGAGCCGAGCAGCGAGCCGTCGGCGGCGTAGACGAACGAGTTCTGGCCGACGTCGACCGGTCGCAGCGAGTTGAGGTCGCAGCTCGACATCCAGACGGCCGCACCCGTGAAGCCGCTGACGACGAGCGCGATCAGAATGGCGAGCCCCGTCCCCGCGACGAAGTGGGCGACGCGCTTGCGGTGCCGGCGCACCCGTTCCCGCCTGCGGCGGCGGATGTTCGCGAGCAGCGGGTCGGGCTCGCGCCGCCGGCCTCGCGGCGGCGGGCTCATGCGTACACGCCCTCCGCCCGCAGCACGTCGTACGCCTGGAGGCGGAGGTCGCGCTCGAGCTGCAAGGCGGCCGACTCGTCGGCGGCTGTCGCCCTCACGACGATGGTGGCGTTCGCGGCGAGCTCGCTGACGAAGACCTCAGCACCCTCACGCAGGCCGCGCAGGCGGTCCACGACGGCGACGACGTCTCGTCCAAGTGGAACCTGAAGGGTGATCTCGGCGACCTTCTCCCGACTGCGAATCGTGGAGTTGCGGATGGTATCCGAGGCAAGCTTCTCGTTCGGGATCACGAGCCGGTCTCCGTTCCGAGTCTTGACCAAGGTGTACGTCAGCCCGATCTCCTCGACGACCCCCTCCGTGTCCTCGACGACAACGTCGTCTCCCAGCCGGACCGGCTGGCTGAAGGCGATCAGCAGGCCGGCGACGAAGTTCCCCAGCGTCCGCTGCGACGCGAATCCGACCACGATTCCGATGACCGCAGACGAGGCGAGCAACCCGCCCGCAACGGCCCGCACCTCCGGGATGACGAGCAAGGCGGAGAGCAGGCCGACGAAGACGATGCCGACCGTGATGCTGCGCCGCACGACGCGGTAGCGGGTCATCGTCTCGGCGGCGAGCTGCCTGCGCGCGATGCGCCGATCAACCAGGCGTGCGACGAGCAGGGTCACCAGGATGACGGCGCCCAGAACGGCGAGACGATGCCAGTACGGCATGCGCCTCTATTCGACGGCCCAGCGAAACCCCTTGCCCGCGCGCTCGAAGCGGCCGATGCCTCGGAAGTGGCCGGCGATCACCGCCGTGCCTTCCGCAGCCAGCTCCGCGACCACGCGCTGCCGCGTCGCCGCCGCCAGCTCGGAGTCGACGTCGTTGACGAAGACGAGGTGCGGGTCGACGACTTGCAGCTCGTGCGCGACCAGATCGCCGATCGCCGCCAGATCCCCCGCGCGGACGATCACGTGTCCCGGCGTGTGTCCGGGCGCCGGCTCGACGCGCACGCCCGGCGCGATCTCGGTCTCGCCCGTGACGCGCTCGACCCGGTCGAGGGGGAGGATCTTCTCGCGCAGATGAGGGCGTTCGACGAGCGACGCGTCGCTCATGAAGTACGCCCAGTCTTCTTCGTGCACGACGTAGCGGGCGTTCGGGAACGATCCCGTCCAGCCGACGTGGTCGACATGCAGGTGCGTGTGGACGACGACGTCCACGTCCCCGGGTTGCACGCCGGCACCCGCGAGCTCGTCGAGCAACGCCGCTCCGGCATCCGGAAGGAACGCGCGCGGCTTCGCGCCGGCGCCCGTGTCGACCAGGATCGTCGTCTGACCCGTCTGGAAGAGCGCGCAGTTGACGGGGACCCACCAGTCCCTGTCCGAGTGGATGGCGGGGAAGGCTTCACCAAGCGTCGCGAAGGTCCCCTCGCAGTCGGGCAGCACCCGCGCGTTCACAGCGGCTGCCTACCCGAAAAGCCCTCGTCGACACCGTGCCAGTAGCCGATCTCGTCCTCGCCGAGCTTCCAGCAGAGCAGGATCGCTTCGCCGCCGCGACGGGAGGGGAAGTCGAGCAAGCCCTCGTCGAGCGACTTGATCTGCGCGCCGGCCGCATCGATCTCCTGCGCGCAGGCGGCGATCGCGTCAGCCTCTCGCTGGATCGTCTCGGCGAGCTCCCCCAGCTCGCTCGGCTGCATGTCGCCGCCGTTGCCCGCGATCCGCGTCACGAGCTGCCGCTGCTCGCGTTGCGCGGCTGCGAGCGTGCGCCCGTGCTCGACCATGCGCTCGACGACGGGGCGTAGCTCGACAACGGCAGCGTTGGCCTCTTCGAGCGTGAACTCGCGTTCCACCCTCCTATCATCATCGTTCGTGCTCGGCATCTACCTGTGGAGCCGAGCCCTGACCTGGCTCGGCGCGGTGTTCGCGTTCTACTGGTTCGAGCCGAACCGCAATCCGCGCGCCGGTCGTTGGGACTCGCCCTTGATTCACGACCTCGGTTCCTTCACGGACATCTGGGCGCGCTGGGACAGCGTCTTCTTCGTCCGCATCGCCGAGCACGGATACGACCATGCGTCGGCGGCGTTCTACCCGCTCTACCCGGGCCTCGTCGCCGTCCTCGGCCGCGTCTTCTTCGGGCACTACGTCCTTGCGGGCATCGTCATCTCGCTGGCTGCGTGCCTCGGCGCCTTCGCCCTGCTCTACCGGCTTGCGGAGGAGCACCTCGGCGCCGACGGCGCCTGGCGCACCGTGCTCTACCTGGCGGTCTTCCCGACTGCGCTCTTCCTGCAGGCCGTCTACAGCGAGTCGCTCTACCTCTTCCTGGTGCTCGCCGCGTTTCTCGCCGCCGAGCGCGGCCGCTTCACGTTCGCCGGCGCGCTGTCGGGCCTCGCGATCCTCACGCGTGTCACAGGATTTGCGCTCCTGCCTGCGCTCGCCGTGCTCGCTTGGCGTGCGCGCGACCGCAGACGGTCGCTGGCAGGGCTCGCGCTCGCGTTCCCGATTGCGGCGGTCTACCCGCTCGTCCTCTGGCAGCAGATCGGCGACCCCTGGGCGTTCTGGAATGCACAGGACGAATGGCACCGCCATCTCTCCCGTGCCGGCCCGCTCGGCGGGATCTGGTCGGCGCTCGTCCACTGGACCCCCACGCACGCCGACTTCCAGCATGCGATCACGGTCAACGCGGAGTCGCTCGTCGCACTCGTGGTGTTCATAGTGCTCACGGTCGTCGCATGGCGCCGTTTCGGGACGGCCTACGGGCTGTTCGCAGCACTCAGCCTGGCGATTCCGCTCAGCTATCCGAGCTCGCGCTGGCCGCTGCTGTCACTGCCGCGGTTCGGGCTGGTCGTCTTCCCGTTCTTCTTGGCGCTCGCTGCGCTGACCGCAAGGCGTCCTCGCGCGCACGTGCTCGTCGCCGCGACCAGCGCGCTCTTCCTCGGCATCGCAATCGTGCAGTGGGCGCTGTGGCAATGGGTCGCCTGAACGCCGCCGAGCTCGACGGCGTCACAATCGATGCGTACGGCACGCTCGTGACGCTCGTCGATCCCGTACCGGCGCTGACGAGCGGGCTGGCGGCGCACGGTGTCGACCGTGACCCCGACGCCGTCGCGCATGCGTTCGCGGTGGAGGTCGCGCATTACTCGGCGCACTCCGCGCAAGGACACGACGAAGCCGGGCTCGCGCAGCTGCAACGCGATTGCACGCAGGTGTTCCTCAAGGCCGCCGAAGCGCCGTTGGACGCGGAAGCATTCACACCCGTCTTCGCGGCAGCGATGCACTTCGAAGTGCTTCCCGGTGTGGTCTCCGCGCTCGAGCGGCTACGCGCGCTCGGCGTCGAGCTCGCGGTCGTTGCGAACTGGGATCTGACGCTACGCCGCCTGCTCGAGGAGACCGGGCTCGCGCGCCACTTCGGCGCAATCGTGCACGCGTCGGGCAAACCGGTACCCGACGGGCTGCTCCGCGCACTCGCACAGCTGAAGGTCGAGCCCGCCCGCGCGCTGCACATCGGCGACGGCGAGGTGGACGAGCTCGCCGCCTCGGCCGCCGGCATGCGCTTCCTGCCGGCACCACTGCCCGGCGCGGTCGCGGAGCTCGCATGAAGCCGCTCGCTGCGTGGACGACGTTCGTCGTCGCGTTCGCCTCCCTCAGCTACGCCGTCCGGCTGACCGAGGGGAAGCCCGACCCGAACATCCTCTACCGCTGGTCGACCGTCGCGAACAGCCTGATCCAGTACGCGGTGATCGGGCTGATCGTGTACGGCATCGCCGGTCTCGGCAACCGCCGGCAGTTGCTCGCGCTGCGGCGGCCGACCTCGTGGTGGGTCGCCGCCGGAATCGGCGTCGCGATCGGGATCGGCATGTCGGTCCTCTCGGCGACGCTCGACCCCGTGCTCCACCCGGGGCGGGAACAGGGCGTCACGCCGAGCGTGTGGGTGCCGAGCCATGCCGCGCAGTACGTCGCGAACGGCATCGTCATCTGCGTCGTCGCGCCGATCGTCGAAGAGCTGGCGTTCCGCGGCCTGGGCTACTCGGTGCTCGTCCGGTTCGGACGCTGGACGGCGATCGTGCTCGTCGGCATCGCCTTCGCGCTCGCGCACGGCCTTGTCGAAGCCTTTCCGTTCCTCGCGGCCTTCGGCGCCGGGCTTGCCTATCTCCGCAGCAAGGTCGACAGCGTGTACCCCGGGATGGTCGTCCACGGGCTGTTCAACGCCGTCGCCCTGACCGTCGCCGTTTCCGGCAAACCCCAGCAGGAAAATATGCTGCACGCATGCGCTGGGGTCTGGTCGCTACTGCCCTTCTGACCATTTCCATCCAGACGTCGGCGACGTCGGGCCCCGCGCCCCTACGCGTGACCTTCACTGCCGGCGGGGCGGCGTCGGCCCACTGGGACTTCGGCGACGGCTCGAGCGCCGACGGCGTCAGCGCCGAGCACACGTACGCGGCCGGTCGCTGGAACGCGACCGTCACGGCGCAGGCCTCCGACGGCACGACCTCGACACAGACCGTCCCGATCACTGCGTACGGCCTCTCGTTGCAGGCCCCGAACGTGGCGCGCTACAGCCGCGCGACGGTCTTCCGAGGCGCAGTCATCCCGGCAGAACGGGGAGTGACGGTGCGCCTGAGCGGCCCGGGCGGTGGACGCGTCGGATCGACGAAGACGAACGCCAAGGGCGCCTATGCGATCAAGGCACGCGTACGAGCGCCGGGGGCGTACACGGCAACGAGCGACCGCGGCGCGGCTGCGCCGGCCTCGCTGCGGGTCGTGCCGAAGCTCGTCGCGAGGCTCAGCGGGAGCGGGGCGCGCGGAAGCCGCTACTTCTTCACCGCCCGGCTCGTGCCGACGTCGGCGGGCACCCTCTCGGTCAAGATCTCGCGCGGCGGCGCCGCGCTCGTCGATCAGACATACAGCGGCGCGGTCCGCATCAAGCTCGACACGCGTCGGCTCGCCAGCTACCTCGTGCGCGTCGCGGTCGTTCCCAACGACGGCTATGTCACCACCGCGCGGCTCGTGCACGCGAACGTCGTGCTGCCGCGCCTGGCTGTGGGTGCGCACACTGTCGCGGTCGCACAGCTCGGCGACCAGCTCCGGCGACTGCACTACGCCGCGCCGTATGGAGCCGGCTTCGACGGCCGCATGCTCGATGCGGTGTACGCGTTCGAGAAGGTCCAAGGCCTGCCGCGCACGGGCGTCGTCGACGCGCGGTTCTGGCGGGCGCTCGCGAATGCCCGTACGCCGGTTCCGCGGCACGCGCAGCCCGCGAACCATCTCGAGGTCGACAAGGTGCACCAGGTGCTGTACGTCGTTCGCGGTTCGCGGGTCGCGCTGATCGTCCCCGTCTCCACGGCTGGTCTGCCGGGCAAGTTCACACCGGTCGGCCACTTCTCGATCTACCGCAAGGTCGTGGGGTTCGACCCCAGTCCGCTCGGGACCCTCTACGACCCGATGTACTTCACGGGTGGCTATGCGATCCACGGCAACCCGTCCGTCCCGCCGTACCCCGCGAGTCACGGCTGCGTCCGTGTCCCGATGTGGATTGCTGCGCGCCTCTACGCAACGAATCCGTACGGCGAGACGGTGTACGTGTACTAGCGTCGCGCTGCTGCTTCTCGCCGGCTGCGGCGCGAAGTTGCGGCCGCTCGAGTACGACGATCTGACCGCGAAGGTCGGCGGGCTCGAGTTCACGCACATCACCGTCGACGTCTCCCACTCACGCGCCGAGCTGCTCGGGGTGCTGCAGCGCAACAACCCGGGGCTGAAGATCAAGCTGCCCCCGATCGACTACGCGAAGCAGGAGACGTTCGTCGTCGCGGCCGGTCCGCGTTCGAGCACGGGCTACTCTCTCCGCGTCGTGCGCGTCTACGAACACGGGGGGCACGTCCAGGTGGTCGTGCGGGAGCGCACGCCGACGCTCGGCGATCCCGTCCACCCCCGGGTCACGTATCCGTTCCGGCTCCTCGCGTTGCCGAGCCACGAGCCCGTGCACCTGAAATGGTTAGGACGCCCGTGACCGAAGACCCGCTGATCAAACAGCTCCGCCAACAGATCTCCGACACAGACCGGTCGATCGTCGACGCCTTCAACGCGCGACTTCGGCTCGTCGCGCGCCTGAAGGGCTACAAGGAGTCGCGCGGGATGGATTTCGTCGATCCCGAGCGCGAGGAATGGATGCTGCAGTACCTCACGCGCGCGAACCGCGGCCCGCTCTCAGCCGACGGCCTCAAGGAACTCTTCGAAGAGGTCCTCGACCTGACGAAGCGCGAGGTTCAGCGCGGCGAAGAAACCTAGATCGAGAGGCGCGCCTCGCACAGACGCAAGGGCCGGAGCCTAAGACAGGCGAAGCGGTCTTAGGCGCAGGCGGAGTAATGCGACGCGATCACGCGAAGCATGAGCGCGCCGCACGGGCGGGACATTCGCCGACCGGCTAGGAGCGTGCGGGCTTTGCCCGCACGCGTTTTCCGCGAAGCGCCATCGCAGCACTCCGAGCGAAAGCATCGCTTTCGCTCGGTCCTAGTCGTCGTCCGGGTCTACAGCGAACTCGTCAGGCGTGACCTGTTCGAGGAACTGCTTGAACTCGGAGACCTTGGACTCGATCTCCTCCTCGGTCACTTCCTCGCCTTCGAACTCGATCCCGGATTCCTCGATGACCTCGTCGGCGGCGAAGATGGGCGCGTCGGCGCGGATCGCAAGTGCGATCGCGTCGGACGGGCGTGAGTCCACCTCGATCTCCGAGCCATCGAGCTGCACGGTGATCTGCGCGTAGAACGTGTTCTCACGCAGCTCCGTCACCGTAATGCGCGTCACTTGCGCGCCGAGCTGGTCGAGCATGTCGGTGACGAGGTCGTGCGTCATCGGCCGCGGCGTCGTCGCGCTCTGCAGCTTCATCAGGATCGCCGCCGCCTCCGGGTGACCGATCCAGATCGGCAGGAACTTGTTGCCCTCGGACGTCTTCAGGAGAACGATCGGCTGCTTGCCGACCAGATCGAAGCTCACGCCGTAGATCTGCATCTCCTGCATGGGACGACC
>JBJMJR010000066.1:0-35922 GCA_045806245.1 Gaiellaceae bacterium
AAGAGCCGTGGGAGACCACCACGTTGATAGGCGGGACGTGCAAGCGCGGCAACGCGTTCAGCGGACCCGTACTAATTGCTCGAGGTCTTGATTTTGAACACTGCGTGTGGAGCTATGGAGTTTTGAGGGTGCGCGACAACGCGCGCTGCCCTGACAACTTCGGCGGTCATAGCGGCGGGGAAACACCTCTTCCCATTCCGAACAGAGAAGTTAAGCCCGCTTGCGCCGATGGTACTCGGAGGGCAACCTCCCGGGAGAGTAGGTAGCCGCCGATTTCCTTCGAAAGGCCGCGCTGCGCGCGGCCTTTCGGCTTTTGTACGGCGCTTCGCGCGAACGCGCGCCGGCTGAGCCGGCGCGCTTCTTGCCGGTTGGCGGTTGTCTTGCGTCTGCGCGTCGCACGTCGCTTCGCGGCGTGCGAGTGCGCACTGGGTCCGCCTCCGGTTAGTGCGGCTTCGCCTGCACTAACCTCCGGCGCTGTCGTTCGCTATCAGCCAGTGGTGGCCGAACGGGTCGACTACGCGACCTTGCCGTAGCCCGTACGGCTGGTCTGTCACTGGAAACATCTCTGTTGCGCCGGCGGCGATGGCCTGTGCAGCGGTGGCGTCTGGGTCGTCGACGTGGAGTGACACACGGACGGTTGTGGCGCCGAGGGTTTCCGGGCTTGGGGTTCCGAGTTGCGGCGCTTCGGTTGCGACGCCGAACGGCATCCCGGCAATCTCGAGGACCGCGACGACCGTGCCGCCGGGGGCCTCGAGACGCTCGCGGACCGTCGCGCCGAACGCTTCCCCGTAGAAGGCGATCGCGGCATCGGTGTCGCGCACGGCGAGAAAGGGATAGAGGGCGCTCAAATCCGCTGCAGCCGCGCCTGTCCGGGCTCGCGCTCCGTGCGCTCCGGAAAATCGAACGCATCCGTCCGCACTTCGTCGGAGTGCAGGTGGTCCCGGGCGTAGTGCTCGGCCTCGGTGCCGTACGCCTCGGTCAGCTCGTCGCAGCGGCACTCCATCCAGGACGGGGTGCCCGCCGGCGCCGGCCTTTACACCGGCAGCGTCAGCGAATCCAGATCGCGCGGGTAGTACGTGAGGAACTCGATCCCGTCCTCGGTCACGGCGACCGTGTCCGAATGCCGGAAACCGCCGAGCCCCGCGGCGTACAGGCCGGGCTCCACCGTGAACACCATGCCCGGCTTGATCACCGTGTCGTCGCCGATGTCCAGGAACGGGCCTTCGTGGTAGCGCAGGCCGATGCAATGTCCGACGTGGTGCTTCCAGTAGTCCCACAGCCCGTGCTCGTCGTAATACGCACGCACGGCGCGGTCGACGTCCGAGCACCTCACGCCCGGCTTGATGTTCTCGAAGGCGAGGTCCTGCAGCGCGACCATGTGATCGAACATCACCCGCTGCTCGGCGGCCGGCTCGCCGATCACCATTGTCCGCTCGAGCTCGGACAGGTAGCCCCAGACGGCTGCACTGGCGCCGGTCACCAGGACGTCGCCCGCGCGGAACGTGATGTTCGCGGTCAGCGAGTGCGGGATCGCAGCATTCCGCCCGATCTGTCCGCGATAGCCGGCGGCCGCCCCCTCGGAGAAAGGGTTCTGTGCCCGGTAGATCGGGCCGATCGCGTCGAGCATCGCCCGCGTCGCCTCGCTCGTCGCGCGCTGTGACACCTCGACCTCGGTCAGCCCGGGACGCGTGTAGCGCTGCAGCAGCATGTGGGCGAGGTTGCCCCACTTGGCGCTCTCGCGGATCAGCTCGATCTCGGCCGGGCTCTTGATCGCCAGCTCGTCCTCGACGAAGGCCGTCACTTTGACCGGCGTCACGCCGACGAGCTCCGTCAACGTCGGTCCGCGATAGCCCAGTACCCAGGGATAGCCGTCGTGATCCGCGCCGAAGCTGCTGCGCAGGCCGAGCTTGTCGAGCAACGAGCGGAGCGCTTCGGAGGGATGCGTCTCGCCCGGATACTCCGGGTAGTCCGCGACCTCGCTGACCAGCGCGTTCGCCTGTGCGTGCTCGCGCTCCAGCCGCGGCACGAGCATGCCGCCCTCGCCGTCGGCATTCAGCGCGAACGCCATCGGCCGCTCGGTCGGCACGAACGCGAAACCGACGTAGTAGAGGACGTAGGCCGGTTCGAAGAGGACGATGCCGTCGAGCCCCTCGTCCCGCGCGTGCGCGGCAAGCCTCGACGTCCGCTCCCGGTATTCGACCTCCTGGATCCTCACGCCGCGCGCAGTTTCTCGCGCCAGTCGGGATCGAGCTCGCGCAGCCGTCGCACGCGCTCGCCGACCGGGGGATGCGTGACGAAGAGCGCCGCGAGCCCGACCTCGAGGAACGGGTTGATCGTGTAGAGCGGCTCGGTCGCGGGGCTGCCCGCGAACGAGACGAGCTCCGATGCCTGCTCGAGCCCCACGAGCGCGTCCGCCATCGGATGCGGCGAGGCGCAGATCGCGGCCGCCGTCGCATCCGCCAGGAACTCACGCTTCGGCGACAGCATCAGATGCACGAAGGCCGAGGCGATCGGACCCAGCACGAACAGCAGAGCGCGGGAAAACCACCCGCCGACACGGCTCAGCTCGAGCAACGTGGCAGCGACCACCACCACCGAAGTCTGAACGACCACGTCGCGATGCCGCACGTGGGCGAGCTCGTGCGCGAGCACCGCTTCGAGCTCGGCCGGCGCCGCGGCCGTCAGGAGCCCGGCGCTCACGGCGACCGTCGAGCCGCGCGGGCCACGCCCCGCAGCGAGCGCGCGCGGCAGGCCGTCCTCCATCAGGTAGAGCCGCGGTTTCGCGACGCCGGCGACCGCGGCGAGTCGCTCCACGGTGGAGTGCAGGCCCGGAAACTCACCGACCGGCAGTTCGCGAGCACGCACGAGCCCGAGCGCTACGCGCTCCGCGTACCAGTACAGCGCTCCCGCAAGCAAGGCCCCGCAGAAGACGAAGATCGAGAGCAACCGGTAACCCCCGAGCGCCCAGCCGATCAGCGCCATGACCGCGCACGCCCCGACAAGCAGCGCCCAGGCCTTGAGCACGTTCCGAACGACGACGAGCCGGCTGAACACCGGCGACGGTTACTGGCCGTCTTCCTGCTCGAGCCCGCGCGGCGGCCAATCGTCGTCGGGCGCGTCGCAGCGGCTCGAACAGTGCAGGGAGGCGATGTTCTGCAGCGGAATCAGGATGTGCCCGTTGAGCTCGATGTGAGCGACGTCCTCGACGTAGCAGTAGGCAGTCAGGACCCCCTCCTGGTATTCGCCGCCGAAGAGCGCGACGTCCACCTGCTCCCCCTTGTACTTGTTGGTGTAGTCCTCCACCGGGGGACTCAGTCTATCGGCGCGAGTTTTCCCTCCCTAGCGGCATAACGGGCCACCTCGCAGTTGGCCATGCCGGGAATCAGGCGGTGGTCGCGGACATAGTCGAGCCCCTGGGCGAGTGCCTGAACCGCTCGGAGCGAGCCGCCGTGAGCGACGATCAGCACCGTCTCGTCCGGGTGGCGCTCGAGCACCTCGGCGACGAACTCCTGGACGCGGGCCCCGAACACATCGAAGGGCTCGGCGTCCGCGGCGCCGGGTGAGTCTCCCGCGAGCCAGCTTGCATGCTCGTCCTGGAAGGCGGCCTCGATCTCGGCCGACGTTCGGCCTTCCCATGTGCCGAAGCCGCGTTCGCGCAGCCGCGGATCGAGCCGCACCTCGAGGCCCAGCGGCTCGGCGAGGATCTCGGCTGTTTCGCGCGCCCGTGCCAGGTCGCTGCTGTAGACGACGTCGACGTCGCTGAGCTCAGGAGCGACGCGCCGCGCCTGCTCGCGGCCCGCGTCGTTGAGCGGCGTATCGGAATGTCCCTGCCAGCGGCCGTCGCGGTTCCAGTCGGTTTCGCCGTGGCGGACGAGGAGGAGCGTGGTCACGAGACGGATTAGGCTAGCCGTCCCATGGACCTCGGCCTGCGGGATCGTGTCTGCCTCGTCACCGGATCGACCGCCGGCATCGGCCTGGAGACGGCGAAGCTGCTCGTCGCCGAAGGCGCGCGCGTCGCCGTGACGGGCAGGGATCCCGGGCGTGTCGAGCAGGCGAAGCATGAGAGCGGCGCAGCGCTCGGTGTCGCCGCCGATCTCTCCGACCCGGCCGCCGCCGAACGCCTCGTCGCCGGCGTGGGCCCGGTGGAGTGCCTCGTCAACAACGTGGGGGAGGCCTACCAGGCAGCCTTCGACGAGCTCACCGACGAGCAGTGGGATTCGATGTGGCAGCTGAATGTCATGAGCTACGTCCGCTGCATCCGCGCCGTCCTGCCGGCGATGCGGGCGGCGGGGCGCGGCGTCATCGTCAACGTCTCGTCGACGGCGGGCAAGCGCCCCTCGACCGGGATGCCGAACTACTCGGTGACCAAGGCAGCCGTCCTCTCGCTGTCGCGACTTGTCGCCGACCTGTACGCCAAGGACGGAATCCGCTGCAACGCCGTCGCGCCGGGCCCGACTGCGACCGGTGCGTGGCTCGACGAGGGCGGCCTCGCCGACCAGCAGGCAGCCCGCTCTAATAACACGCGCCTACAAGTAATAGAGGCGGTGGGGAAGGGCAGGCCGCTCGGACGGCTCGCGGAGCCCGAGGAAATCGCCTCCGTGATCGGTTTTCTGTGCTCGGAGCGGTCTTCCTACGTGACGGGCTCGGCGTGGAGCGCCGACGGGGGAACCGTCCCGATCATCATCTAGCCTGGATCGCATGGCGGAAGTCGCGGGAATGGTGGCCGGCGCGTTCGAGGCGCAGCTGCGTGAGCACGAGGAGCGGTGGCTCTCCCCAGTCGCGGTGCGCTCCTACGAGACGCGCGGACGGCTGCGCGCGGAGGACGACTGCCGCCTGCGCACTCCCTTCCAGCGCGACCGCGACCGGATCCTGCACTCGAAGCCGTTTCGCCGGCTCAAAGGCAAGACGCAGGTCTTCATCGATCCCGCGGGCGACCACTACCGCACCCGCATGACGCACACCCTCGAGACCACCGCTATCGCGCGTGGCGTCGCACGTGCGCTACGGCTCAACGAAGACCTCGTCGAGGCGATCGGCCTCGGCCATGACATGGGGCACCCGCCGTTCGGCCACGCGGGTGAGGACGCGCTCGACCACGCGTTGCAGGAGCACTTCGGCCGGCGCTTCCGCCACAACGAGCATTCGCTGCAGATCGCCGAGTCGCTCAACCTCACGGGAGAGGTTCGGGATGGAATCCTCACCCACACCGGCGACCAGGAGCCTGCCACGCTCGAAGGGAAGATCGTCCGAATCGTCGACCGCGTCGCCTACATCAACCACGACATCGACGATGCCGTGCGCTTCGGCATCCTCGATCCCTCCGACCTTCCACAGGACGAGATTGCACTGCTCGGCGACAGCGGTTCCCGGCGGGTCGATGCGCTCGTGCACGACCTCGTCGAGAGCTCTCAGCAAGCGGGTGACATTGCGCAGAGCCCGGAGGTCGGCACCGCAATGCTGGCGCTCCGTTCCTTCATGTTCGAGCGCGTCTACCTCGGCCCGCACGCGCGGCTCGAGCAGGAACGCGCCCGCGCCACGACTCGCAGGATCTTCGACCACCTCGTTGCCGGCGGCGAGGAGCCGGAGCAGATCGTCGACTTCATCGCAGGCATGACCGACCGATTCGCGCTGACCTATGTGAGCGAGCTCGGCTGATGGCGCTGATCAAGGACGCATCGGTCGAGGAGGTGAAGGCGGCGGCCGACATCATCGCCGTCGTCAGCGGGCGCACCCAGCTGCGCAAGGCGGGCCCGCGCTACGTCGGGCGGTGTCCGTTCCACGAAGAGCGCACGCCGAGCTTCTCCGTCAACCCGGTCGAGAAGTTCTATTACTGCTTCGGTTGCGGCGCGAAGGGCGACGTCATCACCTTCGTCCGCGAGACCGAACAGCTCGACTTCGCGGGCGCGGTCGAGTGGCTCGGTGACCGCTTCAACGTCCAGGTCGAATTCGAGGAGACATCGCCCGAACAAGACGCGCGGCGGCGGCGGCGCGAGCGTCTGCTCGATGTCCTCGACGCGGCGGCGACGTTCTACGAGCGGTACCTCTGGGACTCGCAGGCGGGTTCGCTGGCGCGCGACTACCTCGCAGGGCGCGGACTGAAGGAAGAGGTCTGCCGCGAGTACCGACTCGGGCTCGCGCTCGGCGGCACGACGCTCATGCGCAAAGCGGTCGAGCGCGGCTTTACGCGCGACGAGCTGGCTGCGGCGGGCCTGATCAATCGCCGCGGCAACGACTACTTCTCCGGCCGGCTGCTCTTTCCGCTCGCCGACGCGCGCGGGCGTGTGCTCGGGTTCCAGGCGCGCAAGCTGCGCGAGGACGACCCGCTCCGCGCCAAGTACGTCAATTCGCCCGAAGGAGAGCTGTTTCGGAAAGGCGACCTGCTCTACGGCCTCGACCGTGCGCGCGCCGCGATCGCGAAGCAGGAACGCGCCGTCGTCGTCGAGGGGAACACCGACGTGCTCGCGCTGCGGCAAGCCGGCATCGAGCCGGTCGTCGCGTCGATGGGGACCGCGCTGACCGAGCGACAGCTGAAGGAGCTCTCCCGTCTGTCGACGCGGCTGTGGCTCTGTTTCGACGGCGACGCCGCGGGCGAAGCGGCGACGCTGCGAGGGATGGAGCTTGCGGCCGCGCAAGGTCTCGAGGTTCACGTCGTTGCGCTGCCGCCTGGATTCGACCCTGCAGACCTCGCGGACGGGTTCGAGCAGCGGCTCGGGTCGGCCGAGAGCTACCTGCTCTATCGCACGCGCATCGAGATCGAGCGCGCAGCCGACCGGCAGGAGGCGTTCGTGCGAGTCCGCGAGGTGCTCGCGCGCTTCGAGGATTCGCCGCAGCGCCAGGACGCGATCCGCTTCGCGGCCGACAAGCTCGACCTGCCGAAGGAGACGCAGGCCGGGCTTGCGCCCCGCGTCGGCGCATCGGCGACGGGCCAGGTCTCGCCTCGGCTGCTCGACGCCGGCGCACGCCTGGAGCGGGACGCGTTGGCCGGGGTCACCGCGCATCGCTCACTCGTGCCGATCCTGGCGGAGCTCGGCCCGGAGCACTTCGACTCCGAGGAGCACCGCCGGCTTCGAGACCAGCTCGTGCGCGGCGGCGAGCTCGACCCCGAGCTCGATGCTCGTGCCGCCGCCGAAGGTATCGACGAGCGCACTGCCGAGGAGCTCCTGCTCCGGTTGCGCGAGCGGCGGATCCGGCGTGAGCTGGCCGACGCCGATCCTGCCCGCACCCTCGAGCTGCAGGCCACACTGGCCAAGATCCGCGCCATGATCGAGCAGTTGGCTTCAGCACAGCCGATTACGCGCTGAGGTGACGCTCGTACCTGCTTGAAAGAAGGGTTACGATCGTCGCCTATGCGCGACGAAGCCCAGGTTTGGCTCGCGCTTTTGCGGCGTAACGCAGTTTCGGTCGCCGACTTGGCAGGGCAACTCGGCGTCACGCGGCAACACGCGCATCGGCTACTGACAGGGCGCCGGCCGGCAGAGACCCAGCGCCTCGAGCTCGACTCCGCCCTCGCGCTGGGCGTCCCGGGGAACGGGCACCCGCTGTACGCAATCGGCGAGCTGGACGACTCTGGTGAGCTCGATCTGGTGCCGGCGGGCGATGCCCAGCCATTGTTCGCAGATCGTCATGTCGCGATGAGTCTCGCCGAGGAGCTCGAGGGAGCATCTCCGCATGTCTGCGTGCTTCCGGTTTGGCCGAGCTACGCGTGGCGGAACCTTGTCGCCTTCCACGCCGCATGGGGCGCGCAACCCGAACCGCGCAAGGTTTTCGTCGTCGACGGAAGCGATGACGACGTTCCGTTGGATGCACTACTGAAGGAGATTTGCACCGGCCTCGAGGCGACGCTGCGCGCGCGTGCTCTCGGACGCGATCCCGCCTTTCTCCATGATGTTGATTCAAGGCTCAGCGGCTACACTGACGCGCGCCTTCCCCAGTAGCTCAATTGGCAGAGCATCCGGCTGTTAACCGGAGGGTTGTTGGTTCGAGTCCAACCTGGGGAGCTCATGCCCAGGCGGTGACGCGAGTCATGGACCTCGCGCGCGTGAACAAGGGGTAACGGACGAGCCTCTCAAAGACGACGACCGGCGGCGAGCAGGCGACGGCGCTCGACAGCTAACGACAACCGCCTTGTCGGCATCACCGGCCTCCAGGGAAAGATCCAGGAGGAACACCAGCGCTTGCAGAACCAGCTCGGCTGAGGTTCTAATAGCGCAATGCTCTTGCGGGAAGTCGAATACGCTCGTCCGGCGAGCGTCGAGGAAGCCGTGCGGTTGCTTTCGGAACACGACGGCGCACGCGCCCTGGCCGGCGGCCAGACGCTGATCAACGTCATGAAGGCCCGGGCGGCCTCGCCTGACGTCCTGATCGACCTCAACCGCCTCGACGAGCTGAAGGGCATCGACCTCAGCTCCGACGGCACCGTCTCGATCGGCGCGATGGTCACCTACTCCGAGCTGATGGCCTCGGCCGAAGCCCGTGCGCGGCCGATCCTCGGCGAGGTCTCCGCGCAGATCGCCGACGTCCAGGTTCGCAACCGCGGCACCATCGGCGGCAACGTCTGCTCGAACGACCCGACGAACCACCTGCCGCCGCTGATGGTCGCCCTCGGCGCGACGATGCACATCACGGGCCAGAACGGCGACCGCACGGTTCCGGCGGACGAGTTCTTCCTGGGCGTCTACATGACCGCGGCGGGGCCAGGCGAGCTGCTGACGAAGATCACCGTTCCGCCCGGCAAGAGCGACGGCTTCGCGTCGGTCACGATCGGCCGCGACGGAACCTGCATCGTCAACGCCGCCGCGTCCGTCAACGGACGCGCGCGCGTCGCGCTCGGATGCGTGGACGCCGTCCCGGTGGTGCTCGAGGCCGATGGGGCCGACGGCGTGCGCGAGGCCGTGCGGAACGCCAATCTCGATCCTCCGTCCGACGTGCACGCGTCCGCCGACTACCGCCGCCACCTGGCCGAGGTCGTGGCCGCGCGTGCCGTGCAGCAGGCGGAGGGGAAGCGCTGATGGACGCCAAGGTCACGGTCAACGGGCAGACCTACGAGCGTGACGTCGAGCCGCGCAAGCTGCTCATCCACTTCCTCCGCGACGACCTCGATCTGACGGGGAGCCACATCGGCTGTGACACCGGCAACTGCGGCGCCTGCTCCGTCCTCGTCGACGGCGTGCTGGTGAAGAGCTGCATGATGCTCGCGGTCCAGGCCGACGGCGCGACCATCGAGACCGTGGAAGGCCTCGCCCAGGACGGCGAGCTGAACACGCTGCAGCAGTCCTTCTCCGACCATCATGCCCTCCAGTGCGGCTACTGCACGCCAGGAATGCTGATGAGCGCGACGGCGCTGCTGCGCGACAACGCGCACCCGAGCGAGGACGAGATCCGCAAGGGAATCCAGGGCAACATCTGCCGCTGCACCGGCTACGTCAACATCGTCGAGGCGATCAGGGCGGCTTCCGCATGACCGAGACCACCGTCACTCCCGAGCGTCCGCTCGTCGTCGAGGAAAGCGAGACGCGGCCGGGCTTCATCGGCCAGAACGTCCCGCGGAAGGAGGACAAGCGCCTCGTCCAGGGCGAAGGCGTCTTCTTCGACGACATGAAGCGGCACGAGATGGGCTTCGTGCACTTCGTGCGCTCGCCGTACGCGCACGCCCGCATAAAGGGGGTCGACGTCTCGAAGGCACTCGAGCTCGACGGCGTCTACGGGACGCTCACGGGCGACGAGGTTGCGATCCTCACCGATCCGTTCTTCGAGCTCTCGACGCCCCCCGGCGCGCACATCAAGGACTACGCCCTCGCCGTCGGGAAGGTCCGCCATGTCGGCGACCCGGTCGCGGCTGTCGTCGCGCGCACGCGAGACCTCGCACGCGATGCTGCGGAGCTGGTCGAGGTGGAGTACGAGCCGCTGCCGACCGTGCTCGACGGGGAGGACGCACTCAAGGACGAGGTCGTCCTCCACGACGACGCCGCCTCGAACACCGTCTGGTCCGGGACCTTCGACTGGGGCGACTTCGACGCAGCGCTCGCCGATGCCGACCACGTCGTCCGCATCGAGCGGCTCCACTTCGACCGCTTCTCGTCGACGCCGCTCGAGTGCTCCGGCTGCCTGGTCGAGTTCAACCGCGGCACGGGCCAGTGGACGATCTACGGCAACCACCAGATGCCGGGCGTCGGCGCGATCTGGATGGCGCCGGCATTGCGTGTCGGCCTCGACAAGCTTCGGTTCGTCAGCCAGGACATCGGCGGCGGCTTCGGCAACAAGATCACGCTCCACCCGCAGTTCACGGCGTGCTGCCTGCTCGCGCGCAAGCTCAACCGGCCGGTGCAATGGACCGAATGGCGCACGGATCAGCACACCGCGAACACGCACGGCAACGAGCGCACGTTCCTCGACATCACGGTGCCCGTCAAAGCCGACGGGACGATGCTCGGCTTTTCGGTCAAGGCGATCGACGACTGCGGCGCATTCCCACGGTATGAGCCGCTCGGCTGCATCATCTGGGCGCAGGTGACGCCCGGCTGCTACCGGTGGCGCAACGTGCGCGTCGACTTCACCCAGGTCTGCACGAACAAGTCCCCGGTCGCCCCGAACCGCGGCTACTCGCGCATGCAGCACCTGTGGCTGACCGAGCGGATCGTCGACATCGTCGCCGCAGAGCTGGGGCTCGATCCGATCGGGGTGCGGAAGCGGAACTACGTCAAGCGCGACGAGTTCCCGTACGAGACGCCCAACGGCTGCATCTACGACTCCGGCGACTACGCCCGCTGCCTCGACATCGCGCTCGAGCTGATCGGCTACGACCGGCTCGAGGACAAGCGCCGCGACGCCGAGTCGCGCGGAAAGCTCTTCGGGATCGGCATCGGCTCGACGCTCGACTCCGGGACGAACAACTTCGGCCAGTCGATGATCCTCAACCCCGAGCTGCAGTTCTCCGGCAACAACGAGGTGGCGACCGTCAAGCTCGACATCTTCGGCGAGGTCGTCGTCACGCTCGGGACCGTGCCTCAGGGCCAGGGGCACGAGACGACCACGGCCCAGGTCGTGGCGGACATCCTCGGCTGCACGCCCGACGACATCAACGTCCGCGCGGGACACGACACGTACTGGAACTCGACTGCCGGCTTCTCGGGCACCTACGCGTCGCAGTTCGCCGTCACCGGGCTCGGCGCAGTCAAGGGCGCGGCGGACAAGCTCGCGGTCGAGATGAAGCAGCTCGCGGCCGCGGTCTTCGGCTGCTCCCCGGACGACATCGAGCTCGCGGGGAGTCAGGCGCGCATCAAGGGCAACCCCGAGGCAGCGCTGCCATTCATGGCACTCGGCGCCATCCTCAACGCGAACAACGCCGGCCTTCCCGAGGATCTCGACGTCACGCTGAACGTCCGGTATGTCTACAGGCCGCCGTTCCAGAAGCCTGACCTGGAGCGCAAGTACGGCAACCTGACGCTGACCTATGCGACGCAGATCCACGCGTGCGCGGTCGAAGTCGATCCCGAGACCGGCGTCTACGAGATCGTCGACTACGCCGCTGTCGACGATTGCGGCAACCGTATCCATCCGCAGATCGTCGAGGGGCAGGTGCACGGCGCGACGGCGCAGGCCCTCGGTGCCGCAACGCACGAGATCTTCACCTACGACGAGGAGGGCAACCTGCTCACCCCCAACTTCTACGACTACCACGTGCCCCACGCGCTCGACATGCCGCCGATGAAGAACGGCTTCATCGAGTCGACGTCGCCGTTCACGCCCCTCGGCGCGAAGGGGATGGGGGAGGGCGGCGGCGCGGGCATCCATGCCGTCTGCGCCGCGCTGCAGAACGCGCTCGGCAAGCGCGGCGAGGGCCCGATCGTGTGGCGCAGCTGCAACCCGTACCATCGCGTGTGGGAGATGCTCCAGCAGCCGGCCGACACGCGCAGGCTCGTCAGCGTGGAGTCGCGGTGAAGGTCTCCGGCGAGCGGCAGTTCGACGCGCCGCGAGCGACCGTCTGGCAAGTGCTCAACGACCCGGCGCAGATGGCGAAGACGATGCCCGGCGTCGAGTCGTTCGACATCCAGGACGACAGGCACTGGCGTGCGCACGTCAAGGTTCCACTCGGCCTCGGCGGCCTGCGCATGTCGATCGACTTCGAGAAGATGGAGGAGCGCGAGCCCGAGTTCGCGAAGCTGCACGCGAAGGGCAACGGCGTCGGCGCGATCATGAACATGGACACGTCGTTCAATCTCAGCGAGGCCGACGGTGGGACGACCATGCAGTGGGAAGCCGACGTGCACATCCTCGGCCCGGTCGCGTCGATGGGCCAGCGCGTGCTGCAGCCGATCGTGAACCAGCAGGTGACGCAGGTGCTCGGTGCGCTCGACAAGCAGGTCCAGGAGGCGAAATGAGCGAGCAGGACTACGAAGACGCCGGCCCGCCGGCGGAAGGACCGGCGGATCCGGAAGGCACGAGCGGCGCCGAAGAAGGGCTGAATCCATGGGCTCCGGAGACGTACGAGTCGGAGCCCGAGGGCCCGACGACGTCGACCGAAGACTGATCCGCGAGCTCGCGCGGCTGCACGCGCAAGCGCTCGCCGCGGGCATGGCGCTCGGCGCCACCGCTGCGACCGACCTCGAGGAGCTCCATCGTGCTGCGCTCGCCGACCGCGAGCGGCTCGTCCTGGTCGCCGAGCGGGACGGTGAGGTCGTCGGCATGGCGCACCTCGTGCCGAGCGGCGCGGCGAATGCGCCCCACCGGGCAGAGGTGCAGCGCGTCGTGGTAGCAGAGAAAGCGCGCGGGACGGGCATCGGGAGGCGGCTGATGGCCGCGGTCGAACGCGCCGCCCTCGAGCGGAAGCTGACGCTGCTCTGGCTCACCACGCACGACGGGAGCGCTGCCTGCGGCTTCTACGAGCGCGTCGGCTACAGCAAGCTCGGCGTCATGCCGGACTACTCGCAGCGGCCCGATGGCACGCTCGCCGCCGGCGCCTTCTACTGCAAGGTCCTGAGAGGATCGGCCTGATGTTCCGCATCGGCGTCATGCAGCTGACGATGGAGCCGCTCGACGAAATGCTCGAGTCGGCCCGCGCGATGGATCGCGCCGGGATGGACACGGTCTGGCTGGCCGAGGCGTACCCGTGGTGGCGCAAGCACGGGATGGAGGCGCGTTCGTCGACGGGCGTCGGGGCGTTGATGGCGCGCGAGACTGAGCGGCTGACCATCGGCTGGGGGATCATCGCCGCGTCGACACGCCATCCCGTCCAGGCTGCGATGGATGCGCGCGTCGTCCAGGAAGCCGCCGGCCCCGGTCGCTTCATTCTCGGCTTCGGCACGTCCAAGATCTTCCTCAACAACACCAAGACGCAGACCAAGAAGACACTCGGGCCGATGCGCGACGCCGTGACGATCGCGCGCGGCGTCCTCTCGGGCGAGCGCTTCGACTACGACGGCGACACGTGGAGCGCCGACGTGCCCGCGCTCTCGGCGGACGCGCACACGACGCGAGAGGTGCCGCCGGTCTACGTCGCTGCGACCGCGCCGAAGATGCAGGCGCTCGCAGGCGAGATCGCCGACGGCTGCCTGACGCCGTCGATCACGACGCCGGCGTTCGTCCGCTACACCCGCGAGAACGTCGGCGCCGACATCGACGTCGGCTGCACCGTCGTCGCCTCCATTCACGAGTCCGATCGCGACGCGGGCCGCGACGGCGCCCGTGAGATCGCCGGGATGTACCTCGCGAACAAGGTGCAGAACATCCAGGGTGCGGCGGATACGCTGCTCGACCTCGCGGGCCTCACCCAAGACGAGATCCGGCCCGTCGCCGAGGCGATGGAGCAGGGCGGACGGCTCGCGGCGAAGGCGAAGGTCACCGACGAGATCCTCGACAAGTGCAGGCCGATCGCCGGCACTCCTGCGGACTGCATCGCCGCGATCGAGGAGTACCGGGACGCGGGCTGTACGCACGTGATGCTTGAGTTGTGGGGCGACAATCGCCGCGAGCAGATCGAGCTGTTCGGAAAAGAGGTGCTGCCGCATTTCCGTTGATCGCGACCGGCTGGTCGATACGGCGTCGCGGATGATCGGCGTGCACAGCTTCACCGGAGACGAGGAGAACATGGCGCGTCTCATGGTCGAGCTCTTCGACGAGCTCGACCTGCAGGTGCAGTGGCAGCAGGTCGAGGAAGGCCGGGCAAACGTGCTCGGGACGTGGAGCGGCACCGGCGGCGGCCCCTCGCTGATGTTCAACGGCCACATGGACACCTCGTACTCCGGACGTGAGCCGTGGCTCCGCGGCGTGCCCGGCTTCCAGCCGCAGCCGTTCGTCGAGGACGGTCGCCTCTACGGGCTTGGGATCTCGAACATGAAGGGCGCCCTCGCGTGCTACGTCGAGGCTGTGGGTTCCCTTCGCGACGCCGGTGTCAGGCTGAAAGGCGACGTGCTCGTCGCGGCCGTCTGCGGCGAGATCGAAAAAACGCAGTACGGCGATGCGCAGGGTCGCGAGTACCGCGGCTACGCCGCGGGCACGCGCTATCTCGTCTCGCACGGGGGTGTCGCGGACATGTGCCTCCTGGGCGAACCGACTGAGGGGAAGGTCGTGCTCGGCCATTTCGGCGCCCTCTGGCTGCGCATCCGCGTCCACGGCAACTTCATCCACACCGCCTTCAGCGAAGGAAAGCAGGGCCAGAACTCGATCCTTCGTGCCCACGAGCTGCTGGGCGCGATCCTCGACTGGATTCCGACCTGGGAGGACGACCCGTCGAACGCGTACCGCGGCGCGAAGGCGATCGTCAACGTCGGCGCCATCCACGCCGGCTTCGGCTGGCGCGTCTCCCGGACGCCGCACCACACCGACGTCTTCCTCGACGTGCGCGTGCCGCCGACGAAGCCGATGGGCGTCGCCCGCGGCGAGGTGCTCGACTTCGTTCGATCCCTCGCGGACGCGCATCCGGACTGGGGCGTCGAAGGTGAGGTCTACGTGACGGCGCCGGGCGCCGAGATCGAGGAGGAACACCCGATCGTGAAGGCGGTCGACACCGCCCACGGCGAGGTGTTCGGGGGAAAGCCCGAGCGCGATGTCACCCGCTGGTTCAGCGACGCCTCGGCGCTCACACGCTACGGGGTGCCGACGGTCAACTACGGCACGTCGACCGGCCTGATGGACGTCGAGAAGGGCGAGAATCTCGAGATCGACGGACTGGTCAAGACGGCAGAGGTCTATGCACGCGTCGCAACGGAGGTCTGCGGGATCGCGTGAAGCTCGTGACGTACGACGACGGCAAGGTCGGGCGGATCGACGGCGACGAGATCGTGCGCCTCGACGTTCCGACGATGCGCGAATATTTCGAGCGCGGCAGCGCTGAGGACACGGCGGAGCGCACGCCGCTCGAGGGCGCCCGGCTGCGCGCGCCGATCGTGCCGAAGAAGTTCTTCCACACGAGCGGCAACTTCCGCGAGCACGAGGACGAGTCGAAGCGCGTCAACTGGTCGCACGAGATCGCACCGTGGATCGTCTTCTTCCAGAACGTCGACGCGATCATCGGGCCCGACGAGGCGGTCGTCTATCCCGAGCATCTGACCGAGGAGCTCGACTACGAGCTCGAGCTCGCCGTCGTCATCGGCAGGACGGGCAAGTGGTTCTCGCCCGAGGAGGCGATGGAGTACGTCGCGGGGTACCTGATCTTCAACGACATCACCGCACGCGACATCCAGCGTCGCGAGATGCGGAGCGGCGTCTTCTCGTTCTGCAAGGCGATCGACACGTTCTGCCCGCTCGGTCCGTGGATCGTCACGCCGGACGAGGTCGGCGACCCGCACGCGCTGTCGATGGAGCTGCGCGTCAACGGCGAGAGCCGGCAGGTCTCGAACATGAACCGGATGTCAACGAGCGTTCCGGAAGTGCTCTCGCACTACTCGCCGCTCGGCTTCAGCGCGGGAGACATTCTCTCGCTCGGCACGGTCAGCGGCGTGGCCGGCTTCAGCGAGGATCCGTTCGCCTGGTACCTGAAGCCCGGCGACGTGATCGAAGCGGAGATCGAGAAGATCGGCGTGCTACGCAACCCGGTCGTCTCCTGGCAGGACGCGCATGGCGAGCCCGCGCCCGAGCGGGTGCGCTGGTAGTGGGCTGGCCGCGCGACGACGCGAAGCTCGAGCGCGTCCGCTCGCTGATGGCCGAGCAAGACCTCGACGCACTCGTCGTCCGCGCGCCCGACAACGTCCTCTACCTGACGAACTTCTGGGGGATGAAGGGCTTCGACGCGGCCGTGTTCCCGCGGGAGGGCGAGCCGATCCTGATCACGATCGAGCCGTCGGCGGATGACGCCGCCGAGACGGCCTGGGCGCAGGATGTGCGCTTCGTTCCCGGCTACGACGCGACAGATCCTCGGCCGCCGGCGCTGCGCACGCTGGAGGCCGCGCGCGCGACGGCGGACGCATTCGGAACCGTCGGGCTCGAGCTCAGCCTCGGCACGCAGGCGACCGACCGGATGGTCGGCGAGCCCACGACATACACGAAGGCCTGGTTCGATTCGTTCCCCGACGCCGTCGACGGGACACCGCTGCTGAACGCGGCGCGCGCGCTCAAGACCGAGCAGGAGGTCGAGCGCATGCGTCTCGCCAACGAGATCGCCGCGGCGGCGATGGAGCACGTCGCCGGCGAGCTGAAGCCGGGCATGAAGGAGAGCGAGGCCGCCGCGCTCTGGCAGGGCTTCGTCCACGGGGAGGGGACGGGGTGGAAAGGGAAGGTCGAGCTGGCGTTCGGCTTCTCGCTCGTCTGGTCGGGCCCGGGAATCCGGACCTTCACGGCGACGGGGCACCGCCCTGTGCAGGAGCACGAGCCGACGCTCTTCGAGATCTGGGTGTGCGCGGACGGCTACTGGTGCGACCACACGAAGAACGTCTGCCCGGGCACGCTGGAGCCTCGTTACGACGAGCTGCTCGACGCGCTGCTCGGCGTCTACGGCCAGGCGCTCGACCATTGCCGGCCCGGCGCGAGCCTCGCCGAGCTCGACCGGATCATCCGTCGGGGGATCACGGCCGCCGGGCTCGACGAGCCGACCCACCCGATCGCGCACGGCGTCGGGGCGCGAGCCCACGAGCCGCCGTACGCACACCAGGCCGGCGCCGGCACGATCGAGGAGGGCATGGTCCTCGCGATCGAGCCGGGCGCGTACTGGCAGGGCGGCGGCGGCCTGCGCGTCGAGGACAACTTCCTGATCACCAGCGACGGCGCCGAGAAGCTCTCGAGCTACCCCGACGACTTCCGATGACCTTCTGGACCGGCAACATCAACGAAGCCCACGCCTTCGACGCGCAGGTGCGCTTCTACGACACGACGCTCCGCGACGGCGAGCAGACGGTCGGAGTCGTGCTCACACCGGAGGACAAGCTCGAGCTCGCCCGCGGGCTCGACGAGCTCTGCATCGAGCGCATCGAAGCCGGCTTCCCCCGCGTGTCCGCCGACGACTGGCGCGCCGTCGAGCTGATCCGCGACGCCGGCCTGCAGGCCGAGGTCTGGGGGTTCTCGCGGGCGGTCGCGGCCGACGTCAAGGCGCTCGTCGAGCTCGGCGTCGGCGCGAGCGTGATCGAGTCGCCGATCTCCGACCTGAAGCTCGGTGCGCTCGGCGTCGACCGGGAGGAAATGCTTGCCCGGATCGTGTCCGCGGTGTCGTTCGCCGTCGAGCAAGGCATCCGCGTGGCGTTTTTCGGTGTCGACGGCACACGCGCGGACGCCGACTACTTCGAGACCGTCTACAAGACGGCGGTCGACGCCGGGGCGGGCGAGGTCGTGGTCGTCGACACGCTCGGCATCGCGACGCCCGAGGCCGTCGCGGATCTCGTCGGCCGCACGCACGAGTGGCTCGGCGCCGACCATCCCGTGCACTTCCACGGCCACAACGACTTCGGGCTCGCGACCGCGGCGGCCGTCGCCGCCGTGCGTGCGGGCGCCAGTTGGATCCAGGGCACGGTCAACGGGATGGGAGAGCGTGCCGGCAACGCGAACCTGCCCGAGATCGCGCTGGCGCTGCGCGGCCTGTACGGCGTCGAGACGAACCTGCGCCTCGACCGCGTGCGCACGTTCGCGGAGCGCCTGCAGGCGCTGTCCGGCTACGAGCTCGAGCCGTACAAGCCGCTGGTCGGGGACAACCTTTTCCGCCGTGAGTCCGGTGCGGTGGCGAGCCAGTTCCACGATCCGCAGGCGATCGAGCCGTATTCGTCCGACGTCGTGGCAGCGGAGCGCGGGATCGTGCTCGGCAAGAAGAGCGGCATCGACTCCATCCGCATCAAGGCGGACGAGCTCGGGCTCGAGCTCGACGAGCAGGCGCAGCGTGATCTGCTCGCGAAGGTGAAGGAGCTCGGGACGACGAAGCGGGACGTCGTGACGGACGACGAGTTCCGCGCGCTCGCACGTGGCTGAGCACGACGCGGTCATCGTCGGCAGCGGCATCAACTCGCTCGCGTGCGCGGCGCTGCTCGCTCGGGCGGGCTGGGACGTCTGCGTGCTCGAGCGCGAGTCGGAGCTCGGCGGCGCGATCAAAACGGCCGCGCTCACCGAGGCCGGGTACCTCCACGACGTGTTCAGTGCCTGGCACCCGCTGTGGGTCGGCGGCGCGGCGCACGCGGAGCTCGGCGAGGAGCTCGCCGCCCGTGGCCTCGAGTACTTGAACACCCAGCATCCCACCGCGACCGCGTTTCCCGACGGCAGCGCCGCCTTTCTCTCGACAAGCTCCGAGGCGAACGCTGTCGAGCACGGCGCCGCGTGGAGCGAGGCGATGGGTGCAGTCGGCTCGCAGGCCGAGCTCGTCTTCGGCGTGCTCGGCACCGAGCTCTGGTCGCGCGCCGGCGCCGGTCTCGCCGTGAGCGCGTACCGGCGACTGGGACGGCGGGGCCTCGCCGCGTTCGGGGGCGAGGTCGTCCAGTCGAGCCGCGACTGGCTGACGGCGACGTTCGACTCGGAGCGGACGCACGGCGTCCTCGCACCCTGGGTGCTGCACACGGGCCTCGGCCCCGACGCCGCGACGTCGGGCTTCATGAACCGTGTGATCGCGTTCGCGATCGAGGCCGGCGGCATGCCGATTCCGCGCGGCGGCGGCGCGCGCCTCGTCGACGCACTCGTGCGCCTGATCGAAGACAACGGCGGCACGTGCCATACGGAGACGGATGTCGAGCGCGTGCTGGTGGCCGACGGGCGAGCCTCCGGCGTGCGGACCGCCGGCGGCGAAGCCTTCGCCGCGCGCCGCGCGGTCATCTGCAACGTCACCCCGACGCAGCTGTACGGCCGCCTCCTCGAGCTCGAGGGGGATGTCGCCAAGGCGGGGCGCAGCTTCAGGTTCGGGCGTTCGGAGATGCAGATCCACTACGCGCTGTCCGAGGAGCCTCGCTGGGACGGGGACGAACGGCTCGCCAGGACTGCGGTCGTGCATCTGACACCGGGCCTCGACGGCGTCTCCCGTGCGGTCAACGAGGCCGAGCGCGGCCTGTTGCCCGCCGAGGCGACCGTCGTCGTCGGCCAGCCGCTGACGATGGACAAGTCGCGCGCGCCCAGCGGAGCAGGACTGCTCTGGATCCAGCTGCAGGAGCTCCCGTGGCGCGTCAAAGGCGACGCGGCCGGCGACCTCGAGCACGGGGACGGCACGTGGACCGAGTCGCTCCGCGAGCGCTACGCGGACCGCATCCAACAGCGCATCGCACGCCACATCCCGAACCTCGAGTCGTCGCTGCGCAAACGCGTCGTGCTCTCACCTGCCGACCTGCAGGCCGCGAACATCAACCTCGAGCACGGCGACCCGTACTCCGGCTCGCTCGCCCTCGACCAGAACTTCCTCTGGCGGCCGTTTTCACGGCAGCCTGGTCACCGTACGCCTGTACGCGACCTCTTCCACATCGGTGCCAGCACGTGGCCCGGCCCGGGACTCGGCGGCGGATCCGGCACGCTCGTCGCGCGCGAGCTGCTCAGGAATAGAATCCCTGCATCCGGCCGCCTTTTTCGATTTCTCAAATCACCACACTGACGTCGTCGTTCGACGACGACGTGCGTGCGTACGCGGACGTAGGCGCAGCTGGGATCGGCATCTGGGAGCTGAAGCTGCAGGACGACCACGCTGCGCTCGAGGCACTGGAGGCCTCCGGTCTCGGCCGTGCAGCCGCCGTGCCGGCGATTCCGTCGATCCTGCCGCTGCCGCTGATGGAGGGCCCGGCGGACCCGCAGGAGCGCATCGACGCGATCTGCGCGTCGGTGCAGCGCCTGGCGAAGTTCGGGCCGAGCGGCATCGTCTGCCTGACGGGGCCGGGCGATGATCGCGACACCGTCGTCGCCGGCCTACGGACGATCGCCGCTGAGGCGGAGCGCGCCGGCGTGCGCATCGGGCTGGAGCCCGTCAACCGCGTCGGCGGCGAAAACTGGACGATGATCTCGTCGCTCGGCGAAGCGGCGGAGTTGCTCGACGAGGCGGATCATCCGGCGCTCGGCATCCAGTTCGACACGTGGCATCTGTGGAACACGCCAAATGTCCTGGACGAGATCGCCGAGCACGCCGGGCGCTTCGTCGGCGTCCACGTCGCCGACTGGCGCGAGCCGACGCGCAGCTGGGCGGACCGCGTCCTGCCCGGCGACGGCGTCGCGGAGGTGCCTCAGCTGCTGGCTGCAGTCGAGGCGGCCGGGTGGGATGGCTACTACGACGTCGAGATCTTCTCCGACAACGGTGCCTTCGGCGACGCGTGGCCCGACTCACTGTGGGACGTGCCGGCCGGGGAGCTGGCGCAGCAGGCGAAGGAGTCGCTCGAGCGCGTCTGGGAGGCCAGAAACCGAACAGAGGTTGACCAGGTATCGCCCGGTGCCGTCTAATCCAGTGGCTGGGGAACCCAAGAGGAGGCTGTACATGAGAGGTCGAGGGAGGTTGGCGATCGCGGCTGCTGCAGTGCTTGCGCTCGCCCTGATCGGGAGTGCGCTCGCGTCCAACAGCGCGCGCGCGGCGAAGAAGCCGATCATCATCGGCTGGGCGTTCGACGGCAACGGCAGCATGGCGCCGTTCGACGGCCCGGCCTTGGCCGCCGCGAAGCTGCGGATCAACACGATCAACGCCAAGGGAGGCGTGAAGGGCCGGAAGCTGAAGCTGCTCACCTGCGACACGCAGGGCAACAAGCCGGACGTCGCCAAGGCGTGCGCGCTGCGACTCGTCGGGCAGAAGGCGAACGTGATCTTCACGACGTGCGACGTCGACCTCGCCGCGCCGGTCGTGCGCGTGGCGATCGACCGCGGGCTGCTCGCGATCGCGTCGTGCATCGGCACCGATCAGATGGGGCCGAAGCGCTTCGGAGCGAAGGGCCGGCTGGCGTTCAGCTTCGGAAACGTCGCGCAGGACGAAGGCTCGGCGATGGCGCAGTACGCATGGAGCCGCGGCTGGAAGACCGCCGATCTCGCGACCGACACGGTGATCGTGTACTTCCGGAACGTCGTGCAGGCGTTCGAGTCCCGCTTCAAGCAGCTCGGCGGCAAGATCGTCGCGAAGGAGACGTATCAGTCGCTCGGCGGCAACAACGTGCAGAACGCGGTCAGCCGCCTGAACGGCGAGAAGGCCGATGTGATCGTCACGTCGACCGCCGGTGCGTTCGGCGCGCTCTCCACGATGATCACCGGGCTGCGGTCGGTCGGGAACAACACGCCGGTCCTGAACTCGTGGGCGGGCGATGGCACGTACTGGCTGCCGGCGAATCCGAAGGTGACGAACTACTGGTTCGTCACCTTCGCGTCGTCGTTCGGCGACGATCCGAGCAAGGCCGTCAACACGCTCGCCAAGCAGGTCAAGGCCGCGACCGGCGGGTTCATTACGGGACCGTCGGCCGTGGACGGTGTCGTGACGGCGATCAAGCGGGCCCACGGCTCGACGAAGGGCATCACGCTCGCGAAGATCATGGAGAAGTTCAGGAACGTGCCGACCATCTCCGGCAACGTCAGCTTCTCGCCGAAGCTGCACACGGTCTTCGGCCGGCGCTACCGGGTGATCCGGATCCAGAACAACGAACCGAAGGTCGTCGGGACGATCGTCGCGAAGGTCGTCGCGAAGATCTGAGCACTGAACGGCAACCGCGGAGGCCCGGGGCATCGCTCCGGGCCTCCGCCGTGTCGCGGTCGTTCGCGGGAGTCCACGCGCTGCGGGAGGTCACGCTCGAGCTCGACCGCGGCGAGATCGTCGGCTTGATCGGCCCGAACGGCGCCGGCAAGTCGACGCTCGTGAACGTGCTCAGCGGCTTCGACCTTCCCTCCAGCGGGGTGGTCGAGCTCGAGGGCCGGGACGTGACGCGCTGGCGGCCGAACCGGCGCGGGCGGGCGGGGCTGGCGCGGACGTTCCAGCACAGCCACGCCTTCCGGTCGCTGTCGGTCCGCGAGAACGTCGAAGTGGCGGCGCTGGGGGCGGGGACGCCTCCGCGCGCGGCGCGAGCGCGGGCGGCGGAGCTGCTCGACGCGCTCGGGCTGTCGGCGAGTGCAGATGCCTCCGCGAACGCGCTCGCCCAGGGCGACGAGCGGCGGCTCGGCGTCGCGCGTGCGCTCGCGACCGATCCACGCTTCGTGCTGCTCGACGAGCCGGCCGCCGGGCTCCCCGAGGCCGAGCTGCCGGCGCTCTCCGAGGTTGTGCGCTCCGTCCGGGACGATCGCGAGGCCGGTGTCCTGCTGATCGACCACAACATGGGTTTGGTCATGGAGATCTGCGACCGGATCCACGTGCTCGACCAGGGACGAACTCTCGCCCATGGAACTCCGGCCGACATCCGCTCCAACCTCGACGTTGCGGCTGCATACCTCGGCGAGAGCGCGGTGGCCGAGTGAGCACGCCCGTGTTGGAGCTCGACGGGCTCGAGGTGCGCCACGGTGCGGTCCAGGCGGTCCGTGGCCTTTCCCTGACGGTCGAGCGCGGCGAGATCGTCGGGCTGATCGGCCCGAACGGCGCCGGAAAGTCTTCGACGCTGCACGCGGTGATGGGCGTCGTCCCGGCCTCGGGCGGCGGCGTTCGCCTCCACGGCAGATCCCTCGTCGGCAAGCGGCCCGAGGACGTCGCGCGGCGCGGCGTCGCGCTGGTGCCGGAGGGGCGACGCATCTTCGCCGAGCTCACCGTCGAGGAAAACCTCCGGCTCGGCGCTGCAAGCCGACCCGGCGGCGACCTCGCCCCCGTGTACGAGCTGTTCCCGATCGTGCAGGAGTTTCGCAAGCGTCAGGCAGGCGCGCTGTCGGGCGGACAGCAACAGCAGCTCGCGATCGCCCGTGCACTCGTCGCGCAGCCGGACGTGCTGCTGCTCGACGAGCCGTCGCTCGGGCTCGCGCCGCAGATGGTCGACGTCGTCTTCCACGCCCTGCAGGAGATCCGCGACCGTGGCATCGCGATCCTGCTGGTCGAGCAGCGCGCGCAGCGGACCGTCGCGCTGGCCGACCGGTCGCACGTCCTCTCGAACGGGCGGTTACGCCTGACGCTCGGACCTGACGCCGCACACGACAGCGAGACGCTCGTGTCCGCCTACTTCGCGTGACGATCGCGACCTTTCTCGGCGCCGACTGGCAGACGCTCGCCGACGCGTTCGGCCTCGGCGGCATCTATGCGCTGATGGCGGTCGGGATCGGGCTCGTCTTCGGGGTTCTGCGACTCGTCAATTTCGCCTACGGCCAGCTGGTGATGGCGGGCGCATACGCGCTCGCGTTCGCATACGAGCGCGGCTGGCCCGTCTGGGTCGGGATCCTCCTCTGCTTCGGGGTCGTCGTCGTGCTGTCCCTGGCGATGGACTTGGTCGTTTTCCGGCCGCTGCGGACGCAGACGCCTGCTGTGATGCTCGTCGCGACGTTCGCGGTCGCGTTCCTCTTGCAGAGCATCGCCCTGCTCTGGTTCGGTTCGCTCGGCAAGATCGCCGCGTCGCTCTCGTCGCTGAACCAGCCGTGGACGGTCGGCGGGGTCGACATCCGGAAGATCTCGATCGTCGCGACAGCCGTCGCCGCCGGTTGCCTCGTGGCGCTCGTGGCGCTCCTCGGCCGCACGAACGTCGGCCTGCACATGCGCGCAGCGGCGCTCGACTTCCGCACCGCGCGCCTGCTCGGGGTGCGCGCCAACCGCGTGATCGGCTCGGCCGTGGTGCTCTCCGGCCTCTTAGCCGCGACCGTCGCGGTGCTGATGACCGTGCAGACGCCGCTCGTCACGCCGGACTTCGCGCTCCGCGACACCATCCTGGTGCTCGCGGGCGTCGTGCTCGGCGGCATGAACCGCCTTGTGTCGGCGACGCTGGGCGGGTTCGCGATCGGCTTCGCGTCGGGCTTCCTCGGCGGCGCGCTCCCGACCAACCAGAGCCAGTACCTGCCCTCGTTCCTCTTCGCCGCGGTGATCCTCGTCCTGCTGATCCGGCCCGGCGGCCTGTTCACGCGCGTCGGGCAGCAGGCGGTGGAGCGCGTATGAGACGCGCTCGTGCAACGCTCGAGCTGCTTGCACCCGTCGTGTTGATCGTCGCGGTCGCGCTGTTCGGCACCACCGTCTCCAGCTCGACGCAGACGTACGTGATCACGACGCTTGTCAACGTGGCGATCGTCGTGGCGCTCTACATCTTCATCGGCAACTCGGGCGTGGTCTCGTTCGGTCACATCAGCTTCGTCGCCGTCGGGGCATGGACGGCGGGGATCCTCTCGATGCCGGTGAGCGAGAAGCCGGCGATCATGCCGAGCCTCGCCGGTTTCCTTCGCCACACGACCGTGGGCAACGTGCCGTCGCTCGCACTGGCCGCCGCCGTCGGCGCGGTCTACGCGGTGATCGTCGGCCTGCCGCTGATGCGGCTCTCCGGCCTCGCCGCCGGCATCGCAACGTTCGGCGTGCTCGAGATCACGCACAATGTCCTGCGTTACTGGGAGAAGATCGGGCCCGGACTGAACACGTTCTCGGCCGTGCCCGAGACGACCGGCCTGCTGCAGTCGTGCGTCGGAGCGCTGATCGCCGTCGTCGTCGCGTTCGGCTACCAGTGGAGCCGGTACGGACGCATGCTGCGCGCGACGCGCGAGGATGCCGCGGCGGCGCGCGCCGTCGGCGTGTCGGTGTACGGCCAGCGGCTGGTCGCCTTCACCCTCTCCGGCGCAGTCGCAGGGCTGGCGGGCGGTCTCTACGTCCACCTCCTCCCGGTCAACGCGGAGTCGTTCTATCTCGACCTCACCTTCATCACGCTGGCGATGCTCGTCATCGGCGGCGCGACGAGCCTGTGGGGAGCGGTCGTCGGCGCCGTCGCGGTGAGCGCGGTCGACTCGTTCCTGGCCGAGGCGGAGAACGGCGTGAAGGTCTTCGGCCAGACCCTCGACCTCCCGTCGGGCACCCGGATCGTCGTCGTCGGGGCGTTGATGGCTCTCGTGCTGATCCTGCGGCCCTCCGGCCTCACGGGCGGGAGGGAGGCGCCCGTACCGCGGGCAATGGTGCGCGGCCTTCTGACAAAGTTCCCGTCGTGAGGGGGTCTCCGCTCGAACGGCTGCGCGAACGGCTCGCCGAGGTCCACGACCTGACCAAGGCAGCGACGCTGCTGCTCTGGGATCAGCGCGTGATGATGCCTCCGGGCGGGGCAGAGGCGCGGGCCGAGGCGCTCGGCACCGTCAGCCGCCTCGCGCAGGAGCGGTTCATCGACGACGAGGTCGGGCGGTTGCTCGAGGAGCTGCGCGGGCTCGAGGAGAGCTCCGACTACGACTCGTTCGAGGCGAGCCTCGTCCGTACGACCAGGCGCGAGTACGAGAAGGCGACCCGCGTGCCGCCAGAGCTCGTCGGAGAGGTTCGCCGCGCGTCGGCGCTCGGGCTGTCCGCCTGGGGGCCGGCGAAGGAGAGCTCGGACTTCGAGCAGCTGCGGCCGCACCTCGAGCAGCAGCTCGAGCTACGCCACCGGTACGTCAGCTGCTTCCCGCCGGCCGACGAAACGTACGACGTGCTCCTCGACGACTACGAGCCGCTGATGAAGACGGCCGAGGTGCGCCAGGTCTTCGACGACCTCAAGCAGGACCTCGTCCCTTTGATCGAAGAGATTGGTGACGCCGGCGCGGTCGACGACTCGTTCCTGCACGGAGAGTTCGATCCGGCGGTGCAGCGCGAGCTCGGGCTGGAGATCGTTCGCGCGTTCGGCTATTCCCCCGACGAATGGCGACTCGACCCGACCGGGCATCCGTTCATGACGACCCCCGGCGCAGGTGACATCCGGCTGACGTCGAACTTCCGCCCGCACGACCTGTCCTCGCTCTTCGCCACGATGCACGAGTTCGGGCACGGCGTCTACGAGTGGGGCGTCGACCGCTCGCTCGCGCGGACGCCTCTGCACAGCGGCGTCTCGCTCGCCGTGCACGAGTCGCAGAGCCGCACCTGGGAGAACCTTGTCGGCAGGAGCCGCGCGTTCTGGCGCTGGTTCTACCCGCGCCTGCAGCGCGGCTTCGAAGCCCAGCTCGGCACCGTCGACGAGGAGGCGTTCTTCCGCGCGGTGACCAAGGTGCAGCCGTCGCTGATCCGCATCGACGCCGACGAGGTCACGTACAACCTCCACATCATCCTCCGGTTCGAGCTCGAGCAGGACCTGATCGACGGACGCCTCGAAGTGTCGGACCTGCCGCAGGCCTGGAATGAACGGATGGAGAGCTACCTCGGCGTGGAGGTTCCGGACGACGCGCGCGGCGTGCTGCAGGACATGCACTGGTCGGGCGGCGCCGTCGGATATTTCCCGACGTACGCCCTCGGGAACGTCATCTCCGTGCAGATCTGGGAGCGCGCGATCGAGGAGCTCGGGGACCTCGACGATCGCTTCGAGCGAGGCGAGTTCGGCGACCTGCGCGAGTGGCTGCGCGAGCACCTGTACGTCCTGGGAGCGAAGTTCACGCCGCAGGAGACGATCGAGCGCGTGACCGGCAGCCGCATCGACGCGAAGCCCTACCTGCGGTACCTGCGCGAGAAGCTCGCGCCGCAAGTGGCGTGAGCGTCGAACAGCTGAAGCAGACGCTCGGGGAGCTCGCCGACCTCCAGCACGCCGAGGCCATCGCCGACTGGGACTCCCGGGTGTCGATGCCGCCCGACGGCGCCGAGGCGCGCGCGAACGTCGTCGCCACGCTGACGCGCATCACGCACGACCGGTTCGTTTCCGACGAGGTCGGCGAACTGCTCGCCGGCCTCGACGGCGTCGAGGACGAGGTCGACGCAGCGCTCGTCCGCCTGGCGCGGCGCGAGTACGAGCGCGCGCGCCTCGTGCCGGGACAGCTCGCGGCCGAGATGGCGCATGCGTCCGGTGTTGCCGTGGCGGCGTGGGACAAGGCGAAGGCCGCGTCGGACTTCGCGTCGTTCGTGCCCCATCTCGAGCGACAGCTGGAGTTGAAGCTCCGGTACGTGGAGTGCTTTCCGAAGACGGCCACGCCGTACGACGTGCTGCTCGACGACTACGAGGAGGGGATGACGACCGCCGAGGTCCAGCGCGTCTTCGACCGCCTGAAGGAGGTGCTCGTGCCTCTGATCGCGGCTCGCGCCGACGACGGTGGGGCGCTCGAGGGGCCGTTCCCCGTCGAGCGGCAAAAGCAGGCGAGCAGGATGGTGCTGGAAGCGTTCGGGTACGACCCCGCCGGCTGGCGCATCGACGAGACGCCGCATCCGTTCGCGTCGAAGCCGGGTGCCGGGGACATCCGGCTCACCACGCATACCGATGCGGGCGAGCTCACGTCGCTGTTCTCGACGATGCACGAGTTCGGGCACGGCGTCTACGAGTTCGACATCGACCCGCGCTTCGCGCGGACGCCGCTCGGCCACGGCACCTCGAGCGCGATCCACGAGTCGCAGAGCCGCCTCTGGGAGAACCTCGTCGGACGCAGCCGCGGCTTCTGGCACTGGTTCTACCCGCAGCTCCAGCCCCTGTTCCCGGAGGCCCTCGGTTCGATCGACGAGGCGTCCTTCGTCCGCGCCGTCAGCGCGATCCGTCCGGGCCTCATCCGCGGCGACGCCGACGAGGCGACGTACGGCCTGCACATCATCCTGCGGTTCGAGCTCGAGCAGGAGCTGCTCGCGGGCACGCTCGCAATCCGAGACTTGCCCGAGGCGTGGAACGAGCGCATGAAGCAGTACCTCGGCGTCGACGTGCCCGACGACGCGCACGGAGTGCTGCAGGACATGCACTGGTCGATCGGACTGTTCGGCTACTTCCCGACGTACCAGCTCGGCAACGTGATCTCGATCCAGATTTGGGACGTCGCGCGCGCGGAGCTCGGCGATCTCGAGGAGCAGTTCGCCCGCGGCGAGTTCGCTCCGTTGCGCGAGTGGCTGCGCGAGCACGTCTACCGGCACGGCAGCGTGTATCCGCCGCGCGAGCTCCTCCGCCGCGTCACCGGTTCAGACCTCGACCCGGAGCCATACCTGCAGTACCTGCAGACGAAGTTCGCGTGAGAATCTGCGTCGTCGGCGCCGGCTCGATCGGCAGCCTCTTCGCCGCGCACCTGGCGACCGTCACGGACGTCCTCGTGCTCACCCGCCGTGCAGAGCATGCGCGGACGCTGAACGAGCAGGGCCTGCACGTCAGTGGACGCCACGACTTCACCGCTCGGGTGACGGCGGCTGCGGACCCGCGCGACCTTCCCGACTTCGACCTCGGCATCGTCGCGACGAAGGCAAACGGAGTCGAGCAGGCGGCGGAGTCGCTCGCCGGCCGCTTCTCCGGTGCGACCGTGATGACCGTCCAGAACGGCCTCGGCGCCGAGGAGATCGTCCGTGCGCACGGCGAGTGGCCGCTGATCTCCGGCGTGACCTTCATGAGCGGAACGAAGCATTCGGACACGCACGTCGAGTACATCCTCGACACGCCGACCTGGATCGGCCCGTACGGAGGGACGTCCTTCGAACGGGTCGAGGAGGTCGGCCGGCTGCTCGTCGACTCCGGGCTGAAGGCCGAGGTGCTTCCCGACCTGCGGCCCGCGCAGTGGTCGAAGCTGATCTTCAACGCGACCGTGAACGGGGTGGCCGCGCTGACCGGGCTGCCGCACGACGAGCATTTCGCGGCGGAGCAGGACTTGGGCGACCTCGGTCACCTCGTGCACGAGCTCGTCGACGAGGGCAAGCACATCGCCGCCGCAGCGGGCGTCGAGCTCTACGACGATCCGTGGGAGATGAACGTGCTCGCGACGAAGCGCGGGAGCGCTCACTACCCGTCGATGCTCGAGGACGTGGAGGCCCGGCGACCGACCGAGGTCGAGCTGATCAACGGCGCACTCGTCCGTGAGGCAGAAGAGCGTGGGGTGGAGGCGCCGCTGCAGACTGCGGTCTACCGGCTCGTCCGGGCGCGCGAGGCGTCGTACTCGTGAGGATCTGCGTGGTCGGCTGCGGTGCGGTCGGTTCGTTGTTCGCCGCCAACCTGGCGCAACTCGAGGACGTCGAGGTGTGGGCGTACGACCTGGCGCAGGAGCACGTCGATGCGATCAATCGCGTCGGCTTGCGCCTGAGCGGCGCCGGTGACGTCATCGGCCGGCCGCGGGCGACGACCGACGCCGCGGAGCTGCCCCAGTGCGACTTCGGGATCGTCGCGACGAAGGCGATGCATACGTCGGCGGCGATCGCCGCCACCGCGCACGCGTTCCGCGACGGCTGCGTCGCGACGGTGCAAAACGGTCTCGGCAACGAGGAGGCGATCGCCGAGCACGCCGACCGGGTGATTCGCGGGACGACGTTCCCGGCGGGCAAGATCGTGGCGCCGGGGCACGTGCAGTGGGACGTGAAGGGCGACACGACCTTCGGGCCGTTCGAGCCGAAGCCCGCCCGGGCGGACGAGATCGAGCGGCTTGCCGACGCCTGCACCCGCGGCGGGATGCCCGCGACGGCGGCCGCGGACGCGCGCGGGCCGCAGTGGCGCAAGGTGATCTTCAACGCGTCCACGAACCCGATCGGCGCGCTGACCGGACTGACGCATGGCCGTGTCTGCGAGGACCCGCCGCTGCGTGCACTCGTCAGCGCGCTCGTCGACGAAGGCAAGGCTGTCGCTGTCGCCCAGGGCATCGAGCTCGACGCCGATCCCGAAGAGCTGATCGATCATGCGGCACGCCGGGATGTCGCGTACGACCACAAGGCGTCGATGCTCCAGGACGTGGAGGCGCGGCGGCCGACGGAGATCGACTTCCTCAACGGAGGCATCGTCCGCTTCGGCGACGAGCACGCCGTTCCGACGCCACACAACCGCGCGATCTGGGCGCTCGTGAAAGGGTTGGAGCGGTCGTGGTGAGCCGTCTGGAAATCGAGCGCCGTCACGCGTCGGTGCGTGAGGCGATGGAGCGCCACGAGCTCGATGCCGTGATCGTCTGCGGCTCCGAGTACACCGGGTTCGAAGGGGCCGTCACGTATCTCTCGGGCTTCGTGATCGTCCACCGTTACGCCTACGTGTTGCTGCCGCGCGAGGGCGAGCCGTCGATCGTCTTCCCGGGCGAGGCCCGCTACGTCGGCGAGCATGGGGCTTCGTGGATCGAGGATCAGGTCTTCGCCGACCGGCCCGGCGAATGGCTCGGCGACCGGCTCGCGCGCAAGCGGGTCGGCGTGTACGGGCTCGACTACGTCGTCACCGTGCGCGACTTCGTCGCTCTGAGCGCCAAGGCCGACGTCGTGCCGTTCGACCTCGAGTTCGATCTCGCACGTTCGGTCAAGAGCGACGAGGAGATCGACTCGGTGCGGGACTCGGTGCGCATCAACACGCAGGGTTTCCACCTGTTCGCGGAGGCGTACGCGCCGGGGAAGTCCGCGGCGGAAGTGCTCGCGCCCGCCGAGGAGTACTTCGTCGCCGAGGGGTGTGGGCGGTTGACGATGAACATGGTGCTCGTCGGCGCCGAGTTCGCGATCGCGCGCAGCGAAACCGCGCTCGGTGCGTTCTGCGTCCCGTCGCTGGAGATTGCGGGACCCGGCGGCCACTGGGTCGAGGTCTCACGCGCGCTCGGGACGCCGAACGCCGAGGTGGCGCGGATGCTCGAGGCCTATGAGGAGTACTTCGACGCCGCGAAGGCGGCGCTACGACCCGGTGCGACCGCGCACGACGCGCACCGCGCGGTCTCGAAAGGGTTCACGGACCGCGGCTACCACCTTGGGCACGTCACGGGGCACTCGATCGGCATGACGATGATCGAGCATCCGAAGATCGGCGAAGGGATCGACACGGAGCTGAAGCAGAACATGGTCTTCTCCATGCACCCGCACGTGATCGCCGACAACGGCCACGACTGCTTGTACATGCAGGACACCTGGTTGGTGACGGCAGACGGCGGCGAGCCGCTCGCCGGGCTGCCGATGAAGCTCTACTAGCCGACTTCTGCGTGGATGCGGCCGCTCGAGTCGCGAAGGCGGCCGCCCTCGCGGCCTGCGCGGACGGCCATGATCTCGGCCAGCATCGACACGGCGGTTTCGTCCGGCGTGTGCGCGCCGATGTCGAGTCCGGCGGGACCGCTGATCCGGTCGAGGTCCGCCTCGTCGACGCCGGCTTCGAGGAGCCTCCCGCGTCGCCGTTCCTGGTTCCGCCGCGAGCCGAGGGCGCCGACGTAGTACGCGTCCGTGGCCAGCGCGCCGGTGAGGAGGGGCAGGTCGAACTTGTCGTCGTGCGTCAGCACGAGGATTGCCGTCGTGTGGTCCGGGGCGACCTGCGCGAGCGCCTCTTCGGGCCACGCGACGAGGATCTCGTCGGCGTTCGGCAGCCGCTCCTTGGTCGCGAAGCGCGCACGCGCGTCGGCGACGGTCGTGCGCCAGCCGATCGCTTTCGCCGCGGCGCAGAGCGCGTCGGCGGTATCGACGGCGCCGTAGACGAACAGCCTCGGCGGCGGGCCGAACACGTCGGCAAAGACGCGGCGGCCGTTGAGCTCGACGAGCTTGCTGTGACCCGAGCGGATCAGCTCGTCGGCGACGTCGTCGTCGCCGTCGAGGACGAGGCGCTCCGACCCGTCGTCGAGATCGACGAAGAGGACCGCGCGGCGCTCCTCGCGGGCAACGTCGGCGAGCGCCGTGAGGAGCTGAGGGTCGGGCTCGTCCACCCAAACGTCGATTTCGCCGCCGCACGGCAGGCCGACGCTGAGCGCCAGCTCGTCGGAGATTCCGAAGGTGAGCAGCTGAGGGTCCCCGCCGGCGAGGACTGCCCGCGCCGCCTCGACGACCTCGCTCTCGACGCAGCCGCCGGAGATGGAGCCGGCCAGCTCACCGGTGTCCGAGACGATCAGCTTCGAGCCGATGGGCCGTGGCGCCGACCGGCGGGTCGCCACGACGCGCGCCATCGCGATGCGGTCACCGCGGGACTGCCAGCGGTCGAGCTCCGGGACGATCTCCCTCACCGGGCGATCGTAGCCCCGTCGCTAGTGGCAGCGGCAGATTGTCTCGCCGAGCGAGGAGCGCTCGAGCTTGAGGCCGCAACGTGCGCAGAGCGGCGGGACGATCTGGGCCCGGACGAGCAGTGCCCGCATGAGGGCCGCCCAGAGGACCATGTACGGCACGAGCAGCTGGGTCGTCATACAGCCCATATCGGCGCCGGCCGGGTCCGGGTTTAGCCCATAGCTACAATCGGGGCCGTGGGCTGGCTGATGTTCGCCCTCCTCGCGTGTGCGGTCGCGGCTCTGGTCGGAGCGGAATGGCCGCGTCTGTCCGCTCGCTTCGGGAACGAGGCACGCCGCCGGCGCGACCGGAACAAGCGCAAGGGCCAGCTGAAACTGCTGCGGACCGAGACGGAGGAGTTCGCCGCGAGCGTGGAGCGTGACCTCGACAACCTCCCGACAATCGAGGAGTCGGACCGGAAGAGCTAGTCAGCGGGTCCTGAACGTGTACTGCAGCTTGCGCGTGTTCGGCAGGATCCCGCGCGCGTTCTCGTTGTTCTTGGCCTCCTGGTAGTCGGCCGCTGTGAACGTCAGCGTGTGGCGCCCGCGTGCGAGGCCGTTCACCGAGACGCGCACGAGCCCGGACGCGTAGGAGAGCGGGCGCTCGTCGCCGTTGATGCGGGCGACGAGGGATGCCGCGTCGACGCCGGAGCCGGCGTCCGTGACGCGGAGCTCGAGTGCGCCGCCGCGTATTCCGAGCACGCGGACCGCCGGCGGGGTCGTGTCTCCCTCCCAGAAGCGAAAGCTGAAGGAGCCTGTGTGCCCCCGCGCCGGCGTGTCGAAGACGACGTCGAAGCTGCCGGGCGCCGGGGCGAGCACGCCGGCGATCAGTCGGTGGTGGCCTTCGGAGGCGCGGTACGGGTTGATGTCGTACGGGAGCGCGGTCAGTCCGGCGAGGCGGTTCTCGTCGCCGGCCCGGACGATGCGCGGTTCCGGTGTCACGCCGTGCTTGCGCGACACGACGACGACGCCGAAGTTGGCGAACCGCTTGCGGATGTGCACCCGGTAGACGGTCTCGCGGCCGGGAAGCGCAACCGGGAAAGTGCCGCCGTTCGAAAGATCCGGGTAGCGGTACGTCGTGACCCGCGCGACGCCGCGTGACGTGTCGCCGGCGTAGGTGCCGGGCCGGGCGAGAGAAAGATGGCGTTCCGCAGCGAGCCGCGGGCGTTCGACCCGGAACCAAAACGGAACTCGTCGCCGGTCCGAGCCGCGCGTGAGGACGACGAAGCCGCTCACGTCCTGCTCCCCGAGGTGTCCGAGGGCAACGCGAACCTGCAGCGTGCCGGGGACGGTCACCTGTGCGGGGACGCTGACGACGCCCGCGCCGCCCGTCACGTCGACGCTCCACGTCCCGGCGCCGCCGCCCGCGTCCGCCAGGGCAAGCGTGCGCGCGAACGTCGTGCCGACATGGCGCAACCCGAACGAGATCGCCGTCGGCTCCGTGAACAGCAGCGGCTGGTCGGCGCGGGGGAGGTCGATGCGTCCGCCGCCCTCCTTCAGCGGGCTCACCTCGCGCGTGACGAACACCGGGGCGCCCGTCGAGGCGAGGGCGGACTTGACCTGTTCCGGCGTCCAGCTCGGATGACGCTGCTCGAGGATCGCTGCCGCGCCGGCGACGTGCGGCGAGGCCATGCTCGTGCCGCTCAGCGTTGCGTAGCCTCCGCCGGGCACCGACGACGCGACCTCGTCGCCGGGGGCGGTGACGTCCGGCTTGAAGTTGAACGAGTACGGCGCGGGGCCGAGCGAGGAAAAGTCGGACGCCGTGTCGGTCTCGACGCTGCCGTGGCCGCCCGTCGACGACGCTGCGGAGATGGCCTTCGCGGCGCTTCCGGGGGAATCGATCCCACCGCGGCCGAGATCGCCGGAGTTGCCGGCCGCAACGGCCGATACGACGCCGGCGTCGGCGGCTGCGTTCAGCGCGCGCACCAGGACGTCCCGTGTCGGTTCGATGTCGCTCTCGCCGAGCGACAGGTTGAGCACGTCCATGCCGTCTCGCACGGCCGTCTCGACCGCCGCGGCCAGCTCCGGCGAGTTGCCGTTGAGACCGAACTGACTCGGCACGCCCAGCGCCTTGTAGTTCCCGAGGTAGGCGCGCGGCGCGATCCCGGAAAGGTGGATGCCGGTGCTCGTCACGGTGCCGTCGTCACCGGCTGCGATGCCGGCAACGTGTGTCGCATGCTCCGAGTTGCCGGCATCGAACGGCAGCTTCGCGGGCGCGTAGGTGGTCCCGGGCGGCGCGAACGCCCGTGCGACGATGACCTTCGGCGTTGTGTAGGCGGTCTGTCCCTTCGGGAAGCCTGCTGGGTAGCTGTAGCCGTTCGGGCGGAAGAACGGATGCGTCTGGTCGATGCCGTCGTCGATGATCCCGATCTTGATGCCCTCGCCCGCGGTCGCGAGCGTCGGGCCCCACAACGTCGGCGCGCCGATCAGCTGCGGTGTGCGGTCGAGGAGCGGCCCGTATGTGTAGCTCGGCCAGACCCGAGCGACGCCGGGAACGTCCGCGAGCATCGCGAGCTTGGCGCGAGGCACGACGACGGAGAACCCGTCGAGGACGACGCTGTAGTGCCAGCGCGCCTGCGCCAGCGGGATCGCGGCGCGGATGCGGGCAGCGACGACGCGTTGCGTCCGCACCAGGCGATCGATGTACGCCCGGCTCGCGGGCGCGGAGAAGAGCAAACGGTGCGGGCGGGCGAACGACGAGTACGCGAGCGTGCGGTGCTCGACGAACGCCTGCGCCAGCGGCGGCGCCTGCAGCGTCACCACGACCTCCACGTTCCGGCCGGAAGCGTGGGCCGCCGGCGCGAGCACGAGTGCTGCCGCAAGGATGAGAAGACCCCGTTTCAGGCTGCAAATGGTACGGCTACACTGGGCCGTCCGCGCGGATGTGGCGGAATTGGTAGACGCGCACGGTTCAGGTCCGTGTGGGGGAAACCCCGTGGAGGTTCAAGTCCTCTCATCCGCATAGCGGCTTCCCGCAGGTCACTTCGGCCACCAGGCGTGGCCTGATCCGATGTAGTCAACACGCCCGCGCTATCTTCGATCGGTGGACCGAGATGTGACCGAGAGCCAGCGAATCGAAGCGGAAGCTCAGGACCGCGAAGAGGGGGCGCAGGCGCCGCTCGAGGATGCGCTCCGCCCCGAGCCCGATTGGGCTGGCACGCTGAGCGTCGCGCCGATCGACCTCGACGATCGACGCCGTTCGCCGAATTGACGACCGGTTGGGAAACGCCGCGAGGCCGGCGATGTGAGTGCGGGGCCGCCGACTGCGACGCCGTCATTTACATGACGTGGGAAGAACAGGATCGTGCCGATCACATCGCTCGACGCTGGGCAGTGGCTCGTGGGCACACGCCGCAAGGCGGCGCCCGCTGGCGGGTCATCGAAGAGACCGATCGCTTCGTGATCGTCGAGATCGACGAGGAAGAGGTTCCGTTGATCTAGACATGCCGATCGACCTCGACAAACGGGACATACCAGCGGACTGAGGTCCTCTCATCCGCATTCGCCGTCTGGCACCGCGCGGAGTAAACTCAGGCCCTCGATGGTTCGTCGAGCGGCGGGGGTGGCGGCACTCTTTCTCGTTTTCGTGGCACCTGCTACGGCGGGCTCGCTCGGCCTGGC
>JBJMJR010000067.1:0-23485 GCA_045806245.1 Gaiellaceae bacterium
CGCTGGAAGCTGATCCTGCTCGCGCTGATCACGGTCGGAGTCGGCTTCGCCGCGAACCACCAGCATCTGCCGACGAGCGTGTTCATCCCCGTCGTGCACTGGAACGTGCAGCTCTCCTACGGCTGGTATCTCCTGCTGTTCCTCGTCATCGCCGGAACGGTGAATGGGGTCAATCTGACCGACGGCCTCGACGGGCTCGCGGCAGGGACGGGGATCATCTCCATGCTCACGTTCACCGCGATCTCCGTCGTGACGTACATCCGGTCCGGCAACCCCGGCGGACGCTTCGACAGCCGCCTCGACCTCGCGATCGTCGGCGCGGCGCTGATCGGGGCGACGATCGGGTTCCTCTGGTACAACGCGTTCCCGGCGGAGGTGATCATGGGCGACACAGGCGCGTTCGCGATCGGCGGCGCGCTCGCCGCGATGGCGATCTTCACGAAGACCATCTTCCTGCTGCTCCTGATCGGCGGGATCTTCGCGATCGAGGCGCTGTCGGTGATCGTGCAGGTGATCTCGTTCAAGTACTTCCAGCGGCGTGTGTTCCTGATGGCGCCGATCCATTACCACTTCGAGATGAAGGCGTGGTCGGAGACGAAGATCATGGTGCGCTTCTGGATCGTGACTGCGATCCTGTGCGCGGTCGGCTTCGCGCTCTTCTACCGCGACTTCACCTTCTTCCGGCGCTGAGCACGCTCGTCTCGATCGGCTCGACGGATCCGGCGCCACTGGCCGAGCGCATGGCGCCCGACGGCGACGTCGTCGTGATCGTCGACTCGGTCGACGTCCTCGAGCGGCTGCGCGCCCAGACGCGCGCCCCGAACGTCTTCTATCTCGTCGGCTGCGCGGAGGTCCTGCCGTTGCCGGACGCGAGTGTGGACGAGATCGTGGGATCGCCGCCGAGCCCGGAAGCCGAGCGCGAGCTCGCCCGGGTCCTGCGGCAGTGAAGCTGCCGCGGCGGGCGCTCGTCGTCGGCCTCGCCCGGTCGGGCCAGGCGGCTGCGCTGGCGCTCGCCCGCCACGGCGTTCCCACCGTCGCCGTCGACCGGGCCGAGGCGCTGGACGTCGGGAGGCTTGCCGCGGCGGGCGTCGAAGTCCGCCTCGGGACGGAGGAGGATCGGTTGCTCGAGGGAGTCGACTTGCTCGTGAAGAGCCCCGGTGTGCCGGGCGAGTCGCCCCTGCCCTCGGCCGCACGCGAGCTGGGAATCCCGATCTGGAGCGAGATCGAGCTCGGCTTTCGCCTGCTGCGGAACCCGTTCCTCGGCGTCACCGGCACCAACGGCAAGACGACGACCTGTGAGCTCCTCGGCGCGATCTTCCGCGCGGCCGAGCGGCCGGTTGCCGTTGCCGGCAATGTCGGCCGTCCCGTCACGGCCCTCGACGGCTCGCTCGCAGACGACGCGTGGATCGTCTGCGAGCTCTCGAGCTTCCAGCTCGAGGACGTGCACCGCTTTCGTCCGCGTGTCGCCGTCCTGCTCAACCTCGAGCCCGACCATCTCGACAGGCACGGGACGCTTGCCGCGTACCGCGCCGCCAAGCTGCGCCTCTTCGAAAACCAGACCGAGGCCGACGTCGCAGTGGTGCCGCGCGGCTTCGGTTCGATTCCGGGCGGCGGTGTCCACGTCGAGTTCGACGCCGACGACGAGCTGCCGGCCGAGCCACTCATTCCCGGCGCCCACAACCGCGAGAACGCAGCGGCGGCGACCGCGGCTGCGCGCGCCGTGGGGATCGACGACGACGCGATCGCGACAGCACTGCGGACGTTCCCGGGCGTCGTGCACCGGCTCGAGCTGGTTGCAGAGATCGACGGAGTCCGTTTCGTCAACGACTCGAAGGCGACGAACACGACGGCTGCCCGTCGCGGCATCGAGGCGTACGCGGGGGAGCCGCTGCGGTTGATTCTCGGCGGCTCGCTCAAAGGCGAGTCGTTCGAAGGGCTCGCCGAATCGCTACCTGCAAGCGTCCGCTCGATCGACCTGATCGGCGAGGCCACTGAACAGCTCGCGGCCGCGCTCGGCCGCGCCGGCCGCGTGTACCGGCGTTCGGGCGACCTGGCGACTGCCGTCGGTGCGGCGGCCGGCGAGGCGGAGCCCGGCGACGTCGTGCTGCTCTCGCCGGCGTGTGCGAGCTACGACCAGTTCCACGACTACGAGGAGCGCGGCGAGGCCTTTCGCCGGCTCGTGACGGACCTCTGGTGAAAAAGAGCCAGCTCGAGTCGCACGTGCTCGTGCTCGTCACGCTCGGCCTCGTCGCGTTCGGGCTCGTGATGGTGTACAGCGCGACGTCCGCGCCCGCCGCGCTCGCTCAAACCGACCCGATGTCGTACCTGAAGAAGCAGGGCGGGTACGCGCTCTTCGGTCTCGTCCTGATGATCGCGGCGTCTCGCTTCGACTACCGGCGTCTCCGCCTGTTCGCGCCGGCGCTCGTGCTGACGGCTCTTGCCGGCTGCCTCGCGGTGCTGGCGGTCGGCGCGCGCATCAACGGAGCGCGCCGTTGGATCGAGCTCGGCCCGGCAACCTTTCAGCCGTCGGAGCTCGCCAAGCTCGCGATGGCGGTCTGGGCGGCGGCGTATCTCTGCCGCAGGCCGGCCCCGCGCACCTTGCGCGAGCTGTGGCGCCCGATCGGGCTCCTGCTCGGCGTCTTCTGCGTGCTGATCCTCGCGGAGCCCGACCTCGGCACGGCGATCGCGCTCGTCGTCGTCCTGCTGGCGGTGCTCGTCGCCTCCGGGACGCCCGCGGTGACACTCGCATCCGCAGGCGGTATCGCCGTCACGCTCGGCCTGCTCGCAATCTGGTTCGAGCCGTATCGGCGGGCGCGCGTCTTCAGCTTCATCGACCCGTGGAAGGACCCGCAGGGCGCCGGCTTCCAGACGGTGCAGGCGCTGATCTCGCTCGGCTCCGGCGGAGCGTTCGGCGTCGGCCTCGGCCACGGAGTCGCGAAGGTCAACTACCTGCCCGAAGCGCACACCGACATGATCCTGGGGGTCATCGGCGAGGAGCTCGGCCTCGTCGGCGTGGCGGCGGTGCTGGCAGCCTTCGTCGTGTTCGCGTGGGCGGGCCTTCGCGTCGCGCTCACGTGCAAGGACCCTTTCGGCAAGCGGCTGGCGGTCGGCGTCGTCGCACTCGTCAGCGGGCAGGCCGTGATCAACCTCGCCGCTGTGCTCGGGCTCGCGCCGCTGACCGGAATCCCGCTGCCGTTCATCTCCTACGGCGGCTCCAGCCTCGTGGTCACGCTGCTCTCGGTGGGAGTCCTCCTTAACATCGCCGGAAATGGAGCGCGGGCGACAGCTGCGGTGCCTGATCGCGGCCGGGGGAACGGCGGGACACGTCGCGCCGTCGCTCGCGGTCGCGGAGGCGCTGCAACGACGCGGCGTCCGCGTGACGTTCGCCGGGTCGCCGGATCGCATCGAGGCGCAGCTCGTTCCTGAAGCCGGGTACGAGCTCGACACGTTCCGCATCTCGGGGCTGCCACGCCGGCCCTCGCTTGCGCTCGCACGCGCCATCCTGCTCGCCGGCCGCGCGCCGCGCGCGTGCACTCGCATCCTGCGGGCGCGCAGGCCCGACATCGTTCTCGGCGGCGGCGGCTACGTCGGCGGGCCGATGGTGTACGCGGCGTCGCGCCTACGCATTCCCGCTGCGCTGATGGAGGCGGATGCCTACCTCGGCCTGGCGAACCGGCTGGCGGCGCCGTTTGCGCAGCGTGTCTTCCTCTCGTTCCCGATCGACGGGCGCGCCGGGCCGAAGTACCGCGTCACCGGTCGGCCGATCCCGGCGCGCTCGCGCGCGCTGCCGCAATCGGATGCGCGGCGGATATTCGGCCTTCCGGACGTCGGGCCGGTGCTGCTCGTCTTCGGCGGTTCGCTCGGGGCGTCGCTGCTCAACGACCTCGCGCTCGACGCGTTCGGGGCTGCCGGGCCAGCCGTGCTGCACCTCAGCGGCACGCGCGACTACGACCGTCTCGCGCCGCGCATTGCTCGGCCCGACTACCGCTTGTACGCGTTCACGGAAGAGTTCGGCGCCGCCCTCGGTGCCGCCGACCTCGTCCTCGCGCGTGCCGGCGGCTCGGTGTGGGAGCTCGCCGCTGCCGGAAAGCCCGCGGTCCTGATTCCAGGGTCCTTCGCGACCGGCGACCATCAGGCGAAGAACGCGCGCTACTTCGAACAGGCCGGCGCGGCGGTGGTCGTTCCGGAACGCGAGGCTGGTCGCGCACCTGACGTGGTGCGGTCATTGCTCGACGATCCTCGCCGGCTGGGCGAGATGGCGCAGGCGATGCTGCGCGTCGCACGGCCGAACGCGGCCGACGAGATCGCTGAGGAGCTCCTTGCCCTCGCCTCTTGAGGGACGGCGGCTCTGGATCGCCGGCATCGGCGGCGCAGGCATGAGTGCGTACGCGTTGCTCGCACGGGCGTGGGGCGCAGAGGTGCGCGGCTGGGACCGGGTGGGCACGCCGTACCTCGACCATCTCGAGGGCATCGACGTCGAGATCGCCGACGACCCGCCGTCGCCGCCTGACGGGTGGGAGGTGTACGTCTCGAGCGCGTTCGCCGATCGTGTCGAGGGCAAGAGTCGTGCCGAGCTGCTCGCCGAGCTCGTATCGCTCCGGGAAGCAATCGTGGTCGCGGGCGCGCACGGCAAGACGACGACGGCGGGCATGATCGCCTTCTGCCTCGTGCGACTCGGCCTCGACCCCGCCTGGCTGATCGGCGCCGACGTGCCCCAGCTCGGGGGGAATGCCGGAACCGGTGAGGGCTGGCTCGTCGTCGAGGGCGACGAGTCGGATCGCACGGTCGCCCTCTTGCGGCCGAAGGTCGCGGTGGTCACGAACGTCGATCTCGACCATCACTCCACGTTCGCGTCCAGGGCCGAGGTGGTGTCGCTCTTCGCCGACTGGCTCGCGCACGTTCCCGACGTCGTGCGCGGAGACGAGCTCGGGCCGTACGAGGGAGCGCTGGCGGTGCCGGGCGACCACAACCGGCGCAACGCGGCCTGCGCGATCGCCGCGCTCGAGCGCGCCGGCGTCAGACGCGACGAGGCAGCGACGGTGCTCGCAGAGTTCACGGGTGCGGAGCGCCGGCTCGCGCTTCGGGGCGAGGCCGGCGGCGTCGAGGTGTACGACGACTATGCGCACCATCCCGCGGAGATCTCGGCGACCCTCGCGGCGGCCCGCGACGGCGGGAGACTGCTCGTCCTCTTCCAGCCGCATCTCTATTCGCGCACGCGCCATCTCGCCAACGGGCTGGCGACCGCACTCGCCGCCGCCGACGCCGTCGCGGTCACCGACGTGTATCCGGCACGCGAGCAGCCTGCCCCGGGGGTCACGGGGAAGCTCGTGGTCGACGCGCTCACCGAGGTCCGCCCCGGCATGCCGGTCGCGTGGACGCCGAACCACGAGGACGGCGCGCGCTTCCTGGCGCAGCGCGCGCGCAGCGGCGACCGGGTGCTCACGATCGGCGCGGGAGACGTCGACCGAGCCGGCGCGCTGTTGCTGGACCTGCTGCGATGAACGTCGAGCAGAACGTCGCGCTCGCGCGCTTCACGACGCTCGGCACGGGCGGGCCGGCTGCCGCGTTCGCGCGCCCGGAAAGTGTCGACGAGCTCCAGCAAGCGCTCCGCGAAGCCCGGGAGCGCAACCTCACGGTCGCAGTCGTCGGGCTCGGCTCGAACCTGCTCGTCGCAGACGACGGCTACCAGGGTCTTGTGCTCAAGCTCGCGGGCCGGCTGGCACGAGCCGAGACGCGTGAAGAGCTGCTCGTCACGGGTGGTGGCGCGCCGAACGCGGTCGCGCTGCACCGTGCGCGCGCGGCCGGATTGGGCGGCTTCGAGTTCGCGTGCGCGATTCCGGGAACGGCCGGGGGCGGGGTGCGCATGAACGCCGGCGCGTACGGCGGCGACTGGGCCGGCATTCTGGAGCGCGCGCTCGTGGTCGAAGCGGACGGCGCGCGCTGGGTGCCGCCCGACGAGCTCGGATTGCAGTACCGCCGCTCGGGCCTGCGAGCGGGCCAGGTCGTCGCGGAGGTCGAGTTCCGCCTGACGCCGCGGTCGGCCGACGAGATCAAAGGCCTCGTCGCGGAGCTGCAGGCCCAGCGCAAGGCCGCCCAGCCCACGAACAAGCGGACGTACGGAAGCGTGTTCAAGAACCCGGAGCACGAGCTGAGCGCCGGCCGGATGCTCGAGGCGTGCGGCCTGAAGGGTTACCGCGTCGGCGGCGCGCAGATCTCGCCACGGCACGCGAACTTCATCGAGAACGCCGGGGATGCCCGCTCGGAGGACGCACTCGCGCTGATGGCGGAGGCCCGCCGTCGGGCGTGGGAGACGTATGGCGTCGAGCTTGAGCACGAGGTCGTCTTCCTCGGAGAGCTCGAGCTCCCCCCGTTGCCGAGGTAGGACCCGCCGCGCGCGCGGCGAACTCGCGAGGGTGGCCGAGAAGGTTCTTCCGCTGCCGCGCCGGCGTCGCGTGGACGTCCTGCGCCTGGCGCCGTCGAGCCGGTCCCTCCTCGCCGGGTGCGCCGTCGTGCTCATCGGCGGCGGCCTCTACGGGCTCGCCCGCGGGACGTCGATGTTCGCCGTCGAGTCGGTGCGGGTCGAAGGCGCCTCGCCGGCGCTGGCTGCCGACGTTCGTCGTGAGCTGCAGCGATACGACGGCCGCAGCCTCGTCGTCGTCGACGCCGCATCGGTCGCGCAGCGAATCGAGACGCTCCCCGCGGTCCGCGCCGCGACGGTCGACCGCGCGTTCCCGCACACGTTGCGGATCAGCGTCGTCCCGGAATTGCCGGTGGCGGTGCTGCGGCGAGGGACGGACTCGTTCCTCGTGTCCGCGCGCGGGCGCGTGATCGCTCCGGTTGCACGCGGCGCGCATCGCTCGCTGGCGCGAATCTGGCTACCGACGACGACCGCGATCGACATCGGCTCGTTCCTCGGCGGGGAGGACGGAGGCCTCGCCGCCCGTTCGCTGGCGGCGTTCGTCGGCAGCGGCTTCCCCGGACGCGTGACCTTCGTGCGTGCGCTCGACGGCCAGATCACGCTCGGGCTGCGCGGTGGCCTCGAGATCCGCCTCGGCGCACCCGTCGATCTGCGGCTGAAGATTCAGATCGCGCACGGCATCGTTCCGAGCCTCGCGCTGCCCTCCGCGGGCGGGCCGACGTATCTCGACATCACTGTGCCGGAGCGCCCTGTCGCCGGCCGCAACCCTCAACCCGAAGGTTGAGGTTGAGGGTTGTCCGCATTGACAGCACGATTGCGCACGCGTACCCTCGGGCGGAGGCAGAGCTCGGCGGCCCCAACGCTCCACCGAAGCTTGAGACCGGGCGACCCCGAAAACCATGAGCCAGACAAGTAACTACCTCGCGGTCCTGAAGGTCGTCGGCGTCGGCGGCGGCGGGACGAACGCCGTCAACCGCATGGTCGACGCCGGCCTGTCGGGCGTCGAGTTCATCGCCGTCAACACCGACGCGCAGGCGCTCCTGATGGCGGACGCGGACATCAAGATCCAGGTCGGAGCCGAAGCCACGCGCGGCCTCGGAGCGGGCGCCGATCCCGAGATCGGGCTCGCCGCCGCGCAGGAGAGCCGCGACGAGCTGAAGGAAGCGCTCAAGGGCGCGGACATGGTCTTCATCACCGCCGGCGAAGGCGGCGGCACGGGAACCGGCGGAGCGCCGATCGTCGCGGAGATCGGCCAGGAGATCGGCGCGCTGACCGTCGGCGTCGTGACGCGGCCGTTCGGCTTCGAGGGCCGCAAGCGCGCGGACCAGGCCGAGCGCGGCATTGACCAGCTGCGCGACCGCGTCGACACGCTGATCGTGATCGAGAACGACAGGCTGCTTCAGGTCGTCGAGCGCCAGACGTCCGTCGTCGACGCGTTCCGCATGGCGGACGACATCCTGCGACAGGGCGTCCAGGGAATCACCGACCTGATCACCGAGCCGGGTCTCGTCAACCTCGACTTCGCGGACGTGCGCACGATCATGCGCGACGCCGGCTCGGCCCTGATGGGCATCGGCCGCGCCTCGGGAGAGAACCGTGCGGCCGAGGCCGCACGCTCGGCCGTGTCGTCACCGCTGCTCGAGGCCTCGATCGAGGGCGCGACCGGGATCCTGCTCAACGTCAGCGGCGGCTCGGACATCGGGTTGTTCGAGGTGAACGAGGCGGCCGAGGTCGTCACCGGCGCCGCCGACCAGAACGCGAATGTCATCTTCGGCGCGGTGATCGACGACAACCTCGGCGGCGACGTCCAGGTCACCGTGATCGCGACCGGCTTCGGCGGCCAGGGCCGCCGCCGCAGGCGCCGCGAGCCGGCGACGCCGGAGCGGCAGGCGCCGGCTCCGTCAGAGGGCTTCGACGTCTCGCGAGATGTCCTCGACGTCCCCTCGTTTCTCCGCGACGACGCCTAGGTTTCGGATTCCCGCCAGGCGGTTACGCAGGGGGTGCCCTCTTGGGGTTCATCCTCCCCGGTTGGCCCCACGACCCGGTCCGTCGCTCCGGTTGCGGCTCCCTCTGGGAGGCACAGCCGGAGCGACACCTTTCTGAGGCTCGTTAGCATCGGCGCCGATGGCGCAAACGCTGCAGCGGACGCCGATTCACGATCGCCACGTCGCGCTCGGCGCGCGCATGGTCCCGTTCGCCGGGTGGGACATGCCCGTGCAGTACGAGGGCGTGATTCCCGAGGTGCGCGCGGTGCGCAGCGACTGCGGCGTCTTCGACGTATCGCACATGGGCGAGCTCGAGGTGGAGGGGCCGCGCGCCGCCGAGCTGCTGCAGGCGACGCTGTCGAACGACCTCGCCCGGCTTGCGATCGGTGAGGCTCAGTACACGCTGCTCACCAACGAGCGTGGGGGGATCGTCGACGACCTGATCGTCTACAAGCTCGACGACTTCCGCTACCTGCTGGTCGTCAATGCGTCGAACCGCGAGACGGACTTCGCCTGGCTGAAGGAGCGTGAGCTTCCGGGCTCGGACGTGCGTGACGTGTCGGACGCGTATGCCCTGCTCGCCGTGCAGGGCCCGCGCGCGATCGAGCGGCTCGGCCTCCCGCCGGCAAAGCCGTTCACATTCGCCGAAGCCGAGATCGACGGCGTCGGGTGCATGGTCAACCGCACGGGGTACACGGGCGAGGACGGCTGCGAGCTGCTCGCGCCGGCCGAGGACGGAGCGGAGCTCTGGGATCGCGTCGTCGCGCGCGGCGCCGTGCCATGCGGCCTCGGCGCGCGCGACACGCTACGGCTCGAGGTCTGTTATCCGCTTCACGGCAACGAGATCACGCCCGAGACCGACGCCATCTCGGCGGGTCTCGGCTGGTTCTGCGCGCTCGACAAGGAGTTCAGCGGCGTGAACGAGCTGCGCGAGGTGAAGGCGCGCGGCCCCGAGCGCAAGCTCGTCCCCTTCGTGATGGAGGAGAAGGCCGTGCCGCGCCAGGGCATGGCGGTCGAAGGCGGCGGCGAGGTCACATCGGGCACGCACTCGCCGATGCTCGACCGCGGGATTGGGCTCGCCTACGTCCCCACGGCGGCGGCTGCGCCCGACACCGAGCTTTCGATCGACGTGCGCGGACGGCCGCGCCGCGCGCGTGTCGTCAAACGTCCGATCTACAAGCGAGAGGAGCGTTCCTAGTTGGCCGCCACGGAGAGCTACCCGGACGACCTGAAGTACCACAAGGAGCACGACTGGGCCCGGATCGAGGGCGACGAGGCCGTCCTCGGGATCACGTGGTTCGCGCAGGATGCGCTCGGCGAGCTCGTGCACTACGAGCCGCCGAAGGACGGCGACACGATCTCTCGAGACTCGTCGTACGGGGAGGTCGAGTCCGTCAAGGCGGTCTCGGACGTGATCGCTCCGCTGTCGGGCGAGGTGCTCGAGGTCAACCAGAAGGTCGTCGGCGAGCCCGAGACGGTCAACGCCGATCCGTACGGCGACGGCTGGCTCGTGCGCATCCGCCTGAGCGATCCGTCCGAAGTGGACGGCTTGCTCGACGTCGACGCGTACAAGCAGGTCGTCGCAGAGTCCTAGCTTGAGCTACCTCTCGCTGACGGACCGCGACCGCGAGGAGATGCTCGCGGCGATCGGCGTCTCCTCCGTGGAGGAGCTCTTCCGCGACCTTCCGGCCGGCGTGCGCTCCGACCGCGAGCTCGCGCTCGACCCGCCGCTCGGCGAGCAGGAGCTCTCGCGCCACCTCGAGGAGCTCGCGGCGCGCAACGTCGATACCTCGCGCCAGCTCTCGTTCCTCGGCGCGGGCATCTACGACCACTACGTGCCCGCCATCGTCGACGCCGTGCTGCAGCGTGGCGAGCTGCTGACGGCGTACACGCCATACCAGCCCGAGCTGAGCCAGGGTGTGCTCCAGGCGATCTTCGAGTACCAGACGGCGATCTGCGAGCTGACGGGCATGGACGTGTCGAATGCCTCCGGCTACGACGGCACGACCGTCGCCGCGGACGCGTGTTACGTGGCCAAGCACGCCACCGGCCGGTCGAAGGTCGTCGTCACCGAGGCCACGAACCCGCAGGTCCGGCAGGTCGTCAAGACCTACGCGCCGGGCTTCGGGCTGGACATCGTCGAGGTGCCGCACCGCGACGGCGTCACCAGTCCGGACGACGTGCGCCGCGTAGCGGTAGACGCGGCCTGCGTCATCTTCCAGCAGCCGAACTTCTTCGGCTGCCTCGAGCCGGCACCGGACCTCTCGGCCGCTGCGGCGGACTGCGAGGCGATCCCCGTCGCGCACGTCGACCTGGTGTCGCTCGGCGTGCTCGAAGCACCGGGCGCATACGGGTGCGGGATGGCGATCGGCGAGGGACAGAGCGCGGGGAACTACCAATCCTTCGCCGGGCCGCACTACGGCTTCCTCGCGGCACGCAACGAGTACATCCGCCGCATGCCCGGCCGCATCGTCGGCGAGACGCTAGACGCCGCGGGCGAGCGCGGCTATGTCCTCACCCTGCAGACCCGCGAGCAGCACATCCGGCGTGAGAAGGCGACGTCGAACATCACGACGAACCAGACGCTCCTCGCGTTGGCGGGGCTCGTCCACCTGAGCTGGCTCGGGCCTGAAGGACTGCGCGAGCTGGGGGAGACCTGCATGGGCCTCGCCGGCTACGCGAAGCGTCGCCTTGTCGAGGCCGGCCTCGAGCTGGTGTTTCCCGAACGGACAACATTCAAGGAGTTTGCCGTGCGCGTCGGACGGAACGCCAAGGAGGTTGTCAGTGCCGCGAGCGGGCACGGCGTGCAGCCGGGGTACGCGCTCGGGCGTGACTATCCGGGTCTCGACGATGCGTTGCTCGTCGCCGTCACGGAGCGGCGCTCCCCCGCCGACATCGATCGCCTCGTCGAGGTGCTGACCGCCGGATGAAGCTCATCTTCGAGAAGTCGCAGGCCGGGCGCCGCGGCGGCGAGTTGCCGAAGCACGACGTGCCGGCGGCCGAGGTCCCGCCGGAGCTGAGGCGCGCAAGCCCACCGCGCCTGCCCGAGCTCGCCGAGCCGGAGATCCTGCGCCACTTCACCGAGCTCTCGACGCGGAACTTCGGGATCGACACCGGGTTCTACCCGCTCGGCTCGTGCACGATGAAGTACAACCCGCGCGTCAACGAGCGCCTGGTGATGTTGCCCGGCTTCCGCGATCTGCACCCCTACCAGGACGAGGGCGCGACTCAGGGCGCGCTCGAGTTGATGTGGCGGCTGCAGGAGGCGCTGATCGAGATCTCGGGGTTGCACGCCTGTTCCCTGCAACCAGCCGCGGGTTCTCAGGGCGAGCTGACCGGGTTGATGGTGATGCGCGCCTACTTCGCCGACCGCGGCGAGGGAGACCGCCGCGACACGATCATCACCGCCGACACGGCACACGGGACGAATCCCGCCAGCGTGACGATGGCCGGCTACAAGCTCGCGAAGGTGCAGACCGACCCGCGCGGAAACGTCGACGTTGCGCACCTGCGCGAGCTCGTCGACGACCGCACCGCCGGCCTGATGCTGACGAACCCGTCGACGCTCGGACTGTTCGACGAGCACATCGAGGAGGTCGCGTCGATCTTCCACGACGTCGGCGCGCTGCTCTATTACGACGGGGCCAACCTGAATGCGGTGTGCGGAATCTCCCGACCGGGCGACATGGGGTTCGACATCGTCCACATCAACCTGCACAAGACGTTCTCGCAGCCGCACGGCGGCGGCGGACCGGGCGGGGGGCCGATCGTCGTCAGCGAGAAGCTCGAGCCGTTTCTTCCCGTCCCGGCCGTGGTCAAGGACGACGACCGCTTCCGCCTCGATTTCGACCGGCCGAAGTCGATCGGCAAGGTGCGCGGGTATACAGGGCCGTTCGGGGTCTTCGTGCGCTCGTACGCGTACATCCGGTCGTACGGGCCGCGGCTCCGTGAGATGTCGGAAACGGCAGTGTTGAACGCGAACTACCTGCTCGCTCGCCTGAAGGACGCTTACGACCTGCCGTTCGAGCGGTTGTGCATGCACGAGTTCGTCCTCAGCGCGCGCTCGCTCAAGCGCGAGCACGGTGTGTCGGCCACCGACGTCGCGAAGCGGCTGATGGACTACGGCTTCCATCCGCCGACGATCTACTTCCCGCTCGTCGTTCCCGAGGCGTTGATGATCGAGCCGACGGAGACCGAGGCGAAGGAGACGCTCGACGCATTCGCCGACGCGATGCTGGCGATTGCCGGCGAAGCTGCGGACGATCCCGCGGTGATCAAGGACGCGCCGCACGGACGCCCCGTCAAGCGCCTCGACGAGGTGCGTGCGGCGAAGCGCGCGATCGTCAAGTACGGCTTCGAAGCGCATCCGGACGCCTCGGGGGAGCCGACCTCAGAGCCGCGGCAACTGGAGGCGCAAAAAGGAGCCTAGGCGGCGAGCGGCAGCGTCAGCTGCGTCAGGCCGAGGCGTTCGAACACGCGCTCGACCTCGACCGCGACGACTTCGAATTGTTCGGCCGGCCACACATGCGGATCGTCGCCGGCCTGCAACTTCAGCAGTTGCCGTTCGAGCGCTGGGTCGCGCGAACGCAGCAACACGGTCTGTGCGTAGCTGCGGGCCCAGACCTCGTGCGTCGACTGGAAGTAACGCTGCCGGTGCCGCCCGCCGGGAAGCGGGCGCCGCTCGAGCTCCGTCGCCGCCGTGCGCCACGACGTGAAGGCCAGGTGCATCGCCGACGCCCACGTACGGGTCTTGCGGTCATAGAACACCTGATGGTCGAGCAGATGCCCGAGCTCGTGCAAGAAGCCGAGCGCGACGCGGCCCCCGAGCCGCGACACGCGAACGTCGATCGGGTCCCGCTTCCGGAACCGGTACGCGCCGGCCTCGGTGACCGTCGCGGTCGCCCGTACCGGCACGGGCTCGAGATCGGAGAGCAATCCGTGCAGGGCGGACGCCGCACTCAGCGCACGCTGCAGCTCGCCCGCGAGCGGGCTGCGGCGCGGTAACGCGATCACGTCCTCCAACGGACGCAGTCGCGGTCTGCCCGCACGTGGAACGCAATCCGGGTACTGGCGTTGTCCCACGGGCAAATAGTCGGTTCCGCATCGGACGGACTTGAGCGTGTAATGCTTTCAGCGTGCAAACCCGACGCACGATCGTCATCTGCACGACACTCGTCTTCGCAGCGATCGATCTCGTGCACAAGACCGTGACGAGTGCCGAGTATCACCACGCGCGCACGCCGTACGTCACGCTCCTCATGGGTGCGTTGATCGTCGCGCTCGTCGTGCTCGTGCCGCGACTCCCGTCGAACGTCGCCGCGGCCGGCGCGGGCGTCGCGTGCGGCGGCGCCCTCGGCAATCTCGTTTCGTTGCTCGCGTGGTCGCAGGGCGTGCCGGATCCGTTCGTCGTCGCCGGCGCGACGCACGGGCTCGCGTTCAACCTCGCCGACCTGTTCGCGGTCGGCGGCGACTCGCTCCTGCTGAGCGTGGTGGTCCTGCTCGGCCTCCAGCGCCGCGCGGCGCTGGAGGCCTAAGCGGGTTACTTCACTGTTACGGCGAACGCCTTCTTGACGCTGACCCCCTCGACGGCGACGCTGATCGTGCCGCGAATGACCCTCCTGTGGACCTTCGGGGCGCGGAAGAGGCAGACCGCGAGCTCGGGGGACGTCGATTCCACGAACCCCGCTCCGAGCAGCGTCACCCGCTTGCGGCCTACGGTCGCCAGGCACGACGTCGTGCCACCGATCTCGTCGTTGACGAACTCACCTGTGTCCGAACGGGCCGCGAGCATCGTCACGGTGAACGTCTTGCCGGCTTTGACCGTCCGCGGAGCGTGGAGCGACGAAGCTGCGAGAGTGAGCGCCGCAGCCGCCGAGAGCTGGTAGTTGTACTCACCCTGATCGGGAGCGACGTCGAAGTGACCGGCGGCAATAGTCGTGCCCTCGACGGTGAGCACGGAAAGGTTGAGTCCGGTTCCGTTGCCGATGTCGCTCTTGCCGATTGACGCGGTGACGCTCGTGGAGTCGTCCGACGCACTCAACGTGGGTGCCGGCACCAGCGCGAACTGCGTTCCGTCCCAATGGAGGAGCCCGACGGATCCATCGGACTCGTCACAGACGAGCACGTAGTCCGCCCCGGACGAACCTGTGGCAGCGTTCTGATCGCTGTCGATGAAGATCAAGACGACAACGTTCGACGGCAAGGTCAGGTGCGCGACATTGATGCGAAATGTGTACCTGCTCAGGCCGGAATCGTTGGAGACGATCACCGTGCGCACATCGGGCGCAGTGCCGCTGTCGTTCTGCGCGTCGGTGAACGTCGCGGGGTTTGACGTCGCCGCGTCGCGTTCACTCAGCGCAAGTGGCCGATACGCCGTGGCCAATGAGGACCAGCCAGCTGACCGGATCGGCGCGGGGCCTGCCTGCGTCTGCGCCGGGAGCGCGAGCACTGTCAGCGCAGCTGCCAGCAAAAACAGCTTGACTCTCATGGGTTTCCTCTCCTCGACAATCAGTCCTCGGACGCCTGCCGCGAGGCAGATCGAGTCTGCTTCTTCGCCGCGAAAGCGTCAATGCCTCGCGGAGGGTGAAGCCGGAAATTCGAAGCGCAGGGGCGCGCGACCGCTCGGCAGGCTTTCCGGCACGAGTTGGCGCAGGTAGCTGGGCTCCGCTCGCGGGTCGAGCAATCCACCGCGGACGAAAGCCAGCAGGTCTCGGAACTCAGTCCGCGTGAGCGAGCGCGGCGACTTCATGCGCGGATCGAGTTGCAGGAGCAGCGGCAGGGTGGGGCTGATCGGGCTGCTCAGGTCCACCGGAAGGCCTTGCACCGCCGGGTTGTACGCCAGAAGCGAAGCGGCTGGATCGAGGTGATGCCGAATTGCGGCCGCAAGGTTGGTGAAGGCACCGTCGTGCATGTACGCCGCCTCGACGGCGACGTTGCGGAGCGACGGAGTTCGGAACGCGTAACGATCGGCTGTCCGGAGTGTGACCTCCTCGCGGCCGAAATCTCGGTTCTCGGGTTCTCCGTCGAACTCGGCGTTCGTCCTCTTGGGAACAAGTTGAGGCACACCGATTGCGTGCTCGCGGAAATCGCTGAACATCTGGTTCGACGTCCCCGAGACTGCATGGCACGCGACACAGCCCGCCTTGCCGAAGAAGAGCAGGGCACCTCGCTTCTGGCTTCGTGTCATGGCACCGTTGTTGCCGCGTGCATACGCGTCGACGGGAGCGTTTGCAAACGTGAGCGTGAACTCGAACTCCGAGATCGCCCGCGCAAACATGTCGTAGTCGATCGGGGCTCCCTGTCGTACCGGCTCGAACACCTCGCCGAACAGCCGGCGGTAGGCGTCGGTCTCATTCAAGCGGCGTATGACTGCCGCGCGGATGTCGTCGTTGTTTCCGTGGAAGGTGAAGCCGGCGACCTCGTTGCGCTCGGTCGGCGGGATGAAGGCCTGAGCGTCGAGCAGGTGGGGCTCCCCCGAGAGCGAGGTCCCTTCCGGTGCGGGAAACTGGAACCCTCCGGTGTTGTCGAAGGGATCGACCGAGAGCGAAGCGAAGCGTGAATTCCACATCAGCCTCGGGAAGAACGCGGTGTTGATGACCATCGGGGTGTGCCGCATGTTTCGCGGCCCGGTCCGGTCCGGGCCGACGATGCCGTTGTTGTCGATCCCGATCGCAATCGGCTGACTGTCGCCGAAGCCGTTGGTCGGCGAGTGACAACCGGCGCAGGTGTTGTCGTTGTTCAGACCGGTGATCGTGTCGAACCAGAGGAAGCGGCCGATGTTCGCGAGTCGCTGATCGAGCTGGCGGCCGAGGCGGGGCTCGAGACTCGATTCGATGCGGCCGTTGAAGCCCGCCGAGTGCAGCTTGGCCGTCAGCCTCGCGTCGAGTGTCTTGCTGGGGGCCCCGGACGCCGGCGGCGGTAGCGAGAACGCGGCGGCGCCCATCGCAAGGAGCGTTGCTCCCGCGAGACCTGCGCGGCGGATGTTCATCTGCCGACCCAGTCTAGGACGCGACCCGGTCGTGTCAATGCGCGCCATTGCCGGTGCCGGGCCTGCGAGGGTGCACGCGCGTCCTAGTACAGGTCTTCGAGATCGTCGACCGCATATGCGGTCTCTTCGCGGCGTCGGCGGACGACCTCGGAGACTGCCAGCACGAAGGGAACGGCGACTGCGAACGCAAGGCTCGTCCACGCCACTGCCAGCCAGGCAATGATGAGAACGCCCACGCCGAAGCGCTGACCCACCGGGTCGTGCCGCAGAAACCGCGTGAGAGTGACGGCTTCTTTCATCTCGGCTCCTCCTTCACGAGCCGCATCGGCGCGGCGGGCCGGCCCCTGCATCCCTCGGTCGCGTAATGGTTGCGGCGGTTGCAAGACTGGAAGTGGAACCGATCGAGGGAGTGTGATGACGAAAATCCAGAAGTCCGAGGCGGAATGGCGTGCGGAGCTTTCGCCCGAGCAGTACCACGTCCTGCGGCAGAAAGGCACGGAACGGCCTTTCTCCGGGGAGTACGACCACGTGTTCGAGGACGGCACGTATCGCTGTGCCGGGTGCGGCGCCGAGTTGTTTCGGTCCGACACGAAGTACGACTCGGGCTGCGGCTGGCCGGCCTTCTACGCCCCGGCGAGCGGCGAGGCGATCGACGAGGAGTCGGACTCGACCCTCGGGATGGTCCGGACTGAGGTGACGTGCGCGAACTGCGGCGGGCACCTCGGGCACGTGTTTCCCGACGGGCCGCGCCCGACGGGCATCCGCTACTGCATCAACTCAGCAGCGCTGAAGCTGGAGGAGGAGTAGGTGGAGAAGAAGGCAACCTTCGGCGCCGGGTGTTTCTGGGGTGTCGAAGCTGCGTTTCGCCAGCTCGACGGCGTCACGCGGACGCGCGTCGGCTTCAGCGGCGGCACGCGAAGGAACCCGACCTATCGCGATGTCTGCTCGCGGACGACCGGACACGCCGAGGTGGTCGAGGTGACGTACGACCCCGAGCGAGTCGGGTACGCCGAATTGCTCGAGGTGTTTTGGGCGAAGCACGATCCGACCGAGCGCAACCGCCGCGGCCGGGACGTCGGCGATCAGTACCGGTCGGTCGTGTTCGTCCACGACGACGAGCAGCATGAGGCTGCGCTCGCGTCGAAGGCGCGCGAGCAGGAGCAAAGAGGCCAAACACCGGTCATGACGCAGATCGCGCCGGCCGAGACGTTCTACGAGGCGGAGGCCTACCACCAGCAGTACCTCGAGAAGCGCGGCCGGTCGACGTGCACGGCGGCGCTCGCGCGCGCGAGCTGAACCGTCACGCTTCGGGGACAGACACGCAATACGTTCCGCCTTAGCGTGTCGGTGGGCGGGCGTGGTGGGTCCCGGGTACGCGCGTGTACCTCTAAGGGGGCGCGCTAGACAGGCGCGTGCGTGCGGGCTCGCGCGCGCGGCTCTGCCGCGAGTTGCCCGCACGCGGCGGCGATGTCGCGGCCGCGCGTGAGGCGGACCGTCGCGGGGAGGCGCGCCTCGTCGAGGACGTGCTTGAACGCGGCGATCGCCTTCCGCGTCGAGCCCTCGTACATCCCGGTCGGGTTGTACGGGATCAGGTTCACCTTGAACACCTTCGGGTCGAGCAGCGCGGCCAGCTCGCGCGCCTGCTCGACCCGGTCGTTGACGCCCCCGAGCATCACGTACTCGACGAACACCTTGCGGCGGCGTAGCTCGAAGTAGCGGCCGCATTCGGCGAGCACGTCGGCGACCGGATAGCGGACGTTCACCGGCATCAGCTCGCTGCGCAGCTCGTCGCTCGGCGCGTGCAGTGAGAGTGCGAGCCGGATCGGCTCCTCCACCTCGTCGACGAAGCGGCGGAGACCCGGTAGCCAGCCGACCGTCGAGATCGTCGTGCGGCGGTTCGTGATGCCGACGTCGGGCAGCAGTCGCGCGGCGGCGAGCACCGAGTCGAGGTTCAACATCGGCTCTCCCATGCCCATGAAGACGGCGTGGTCGACCGGCTCGATCCGCCGGAAGTGCAGCGCCTGGTCGAGGATCTCCGACGCGGTCAGGTTCCGCCCGAACGCCATCCGCCCCGTCGCGCAGAACGTGCACGTGAGCGGACAGCCGGACTGCGAGGACAGGCACAGCGAACGCCGGCCGTCGCGGTAGCGCATGAGCACCGACTCGGCTGGGTGGCCGTCGTCCGTGCGGAAGAGCGCCTTCACCGTGCCGTCGCGCGCGTGCTCCTCGCGTTCGACCTCGAGCGTCGAGAACGGGACATCAGCGGTCAGCTGGTCGCGCAACGCCGCCGGGATGTTCGTCATCTCGGCGTAGGCGGCGGCGCCGCGCGCCGCCCAGGCCCACACCTGGTCGGCGCGGTAGGAGGGCTCGCCGATCGCTTCGCACGTGCGTTGAAGGAGCGCGAGGTCCATGTGCGACACGGTAGCGTTGCCCATGGCTTCCGTCGCCCGGCCGTGGTGGCAACGCGCGGTCATCTACCAGGTCTACGTCCGCTCCTTTGCCGATTCCGACGGCGACGGGGTCGGCGACCTCCGCGGCATCGTCGAACAGCTCGACTACCTGGAGTGGCTCGGCGTCGATGCGCTGTGGCTCAGCCCGGTGACCGTGTCGCCCGACAAGGACTGGGGCTACGACGTTGCGGGTTACACGAGCGTCCAGCCCGTGTTCGGCGGCATGGCCGCGCTCGACGACCTGATGGAGCAGACGGCGAAGCGCGGCCTGCGCGTCATCATCGACATCGTCCCGAATCACACGTCGGACCGGCACCCGTGGTTCGAGGAATCCCGCGCCTCGCGCGACTCACCCCGGCGCGACTGGTACGTCTGGGCCGACCCGAAGCCCGACGGATCACCGCCCAACAACTGGCGCAGCACCTTCGGCGGCGCTCCCGCGTGGACGCTCGACGAGCGCACCGGCCAGTACTACCTGCACAACTTCCTCCCCGAGCAGCCGGACCTGAACTGGTGGAACGAGGACGTCCGGGCGGCGTTCGACGACATCCTGCGCTTCTGGCTCGACCGCGGCATCGCCGGGTTCCGCATCGACGTTGCGCATGGAATCGTCAAGGACCGGGAGCTGCGTGACAACCCGGATCCGGCCGTCTCGACGTTCAACGCCAACCGCGACGACGTTCACGACGTGCTGAAGCGATGGCGCCGTGTCGTCGACGAGTACGAGCCCGCGCGCGTTCTGCTCGGCGAGACCTGGGTGATGGAGCTCGAGCGCCTTGCACGCTTCTACGGGAGCGGCGACGACGAGCTCCACCTGGCGTTCAACTTTCCGTTCACGTTCTCCGAGCTGAACGAGGCCGCGCTGCGGAACGTCGTCGAGGCGACGGAAGCCGCGCTCCCCGAGCGCGCGTGGCCGGTCTGGATGCTCTCGAACCACGACGTCGTCCGGTTCCCGACGCGCATGGCCGGCGGCGACGAGAGGAAGGCGCGGGCGGCGCTGTTCGTGCTGCTCGCACTGCGTGGCACGCCGGTCCTCTACTACGGCGACGAGCTCGGCATGCGGCAGGCCGACGTCGCGCGCGAGCAGGAGCGCGACATGGCCGGGCGCGACGGCGCGCGCACGCCGCTGCCGTGGAATGGTGGGTGGAGCGGGCCGTGGCTGCCGCTCGGCGGCGACGTTGCATCGGTCGCCGCCCAGCGCTCAGACGCCGGCTCGTTCCTCTCGTACTGCCGCGGCCTGATCGCAGAGCGCCGCGGCAATCCCGACCTCGTCGCAGGCGACTACGAAACGCTGCCGGCGCCCGACGGTGTCTGGGCCTTCCGCCGCGGCGAGGGCACGACGGTGGCCGTCAACCTCTCCGACGACGCTGCCGAGCTAGGCGATGGGCTACGGCTCGCGCCGTGGCAGGGCGTGATTCAGCGCAGGTAGCGCCAGGCGTCCTGGATCACCGAACGCTCGCCGACGACCAGTTCGACCCGGCGGCCGACGATCTGCTCGAGTGCGGCGATGTCCGCATCGGCGGGGTCGCCGATTGCAACCTCGACCGCGCCGGAATCCATGAAGCGCACGGGCACCGCGAACATCCTGCGACCGACCTCGAGCGGCAGCAGGCGCGCCGCACGCGGGTCGAGCGGATGGCGTACGAGGTCGACATAGCGCATGCCGAACTGCTCGGCGAGTGCGGAGGCGAGCTCCGGCTCGAAGAGCCAGCCGCGCGCCAGCAGCGTCTCACCCAGGCGCATCCCGCTGATGCGCGAGGCCTCGAGGGCGGCGTCCAGCTTGTCGTGCGACAGCCAGCCCTTGCGCAAGAGGATCGTCCCGAGCATCGGCCGGACCTCGTCCTCGAAGTAGCCGTGGTCGAGCCTCGGCGCAACGGCACCCGAGGCGAGCCTCAGTCCTCCGCCGAGGTAGCGCTTGTCAGTGCCGCCGCTCACAGCCCGTATATCGGCCGCGCCGCGCGCAGCGATGATCACCCGACGGGTGGACGAGTTGAAACCGGCAAAATGATCGCGTGATCGATTTCCGCTCCGACACGCTGACCCAGCCGACCGCCGCGATGCGCGAGGCGATCGCCAACGCCGCCGTCGGCGACGAGCAGAAGCGGGAGGACCCGACGGTGAACGAGCTCGAACGCCGCGGCGCCGAGTTCCTCGGTCACGAGGAAGCCGTCTTCGTCCCGACGGCCACCATGGCGAATCAGATCGCGCTGCAGATCCTCGGCCGGCCCGGCGACGCGCTGCTCGTCGAGCGGCACGCGCACATCATGCTCTCGGAACTCGGCGGCCCGGCCGCGCACTCCGGCCTGCTCACCATCGGCCTGGAGGGGACAAAGGGGCGCTTCTCGCCGGATCAGGTCGTCTCCGAGATCCGCGACCGCACGAGCGTCCACGTTCCGCCGACGCGCATCGTCGCCGTCGAGAACACGCACAACAGCTCGGGTGGCCGCGTCTGGCCGCTCGACGAGATCGACGCGATCGTCGCGACGTGCCGGGAGCACGAGCTCGCCGTGCACCTCGACGGCGCGCGTCTCGTCAACGCGGCGGTTGCCTGCGGCGTCCCCGCCGCACGCATCGGTGGCTCGTTCGACACGGTCGCGCTCTGCTTCTCGAAGGGCCTCGGCTGCCCGCTCGGCGCGCTGATCGCGGGCTCACACGAGCTGATGCAGGAGGCCCGCCGCGGCAAGCACTTCTTCGGCGGCGCGATGCGACAGGCGGGCATCGTCGCCGCCGCGGCGCTCTACTCGCTCAACCACCATGTCGACCGCATCGCCGACGACCATGCGCGCGCGCGCCGCCTCGGCGAGGGCCTGGCCGACGCCGGCGTCCGCATCGATCTCGAGCAGGTGGAGACGAACTTCGTCCAGATCGACGTTGGTCCCGATCGCGGCGCCGCGATCGAGCGCATGAAAGAGCACGGCGTCCTCGTCTCGACGACGGTGCACCCGACCGTCGTGCGCGCGGTGACGCATCTCGACATCACCGACGAGGACATCGAGACCGCGCTCGAGGCGATCCCGGCCGCGCTTACTCGTACTGAAGCGCCTGCAGCACGTTGAGGCGTGACGCCCGGCGTGCCGGGAAGATCGCGGCGATGATCCCGACGAAGACCGCGGCGATCGCGAACACGATCAGCTGGCCGAACGGAATCGAGAGGACGATGAAGTCGACCCGTGCGATCAGCAGCGCGGCGAGCACGACGCCGAGCGCGATCCCGATCGCGGCGCCGATCAGCGCCGTGATGATGCTCTCGTGGCGGATCATCCGCCGCACCTGACGGCGCGTCATCCCGATCGCACGGAGCATGCCGATTTCGCGCGTGCGCTCGAACACGGTCAGCACGAGCGTGTTGACGATGCCGAACAGGCTGACGACCACGGAGAGGGCGAGCAGCACGTACAGGATGTTGAGGATCGAGCTCAGTCCCGAGATCTGGTTGTCGATGAACTTCTGACGGGTGGCGGCCTTTGCGTTCGGGAAGCTCTTCAGCGTCTTGTCGAGTGCGGCCTGGTTGGCCGCCGTCTGCCCGCCACGCATGACGACGAACGAATAGAGGTTCTCCGGCTGCGGCGTGTGCCGGTCGAACACCCTCGTCGACATGGTCACGCGCCCGAACGGCGACCCTCCGGTCGGCGGATCGAAGATGCCCTTGACCGAGAGCAGCTCCTGCGAGCCGTCGGCGAACGTCAGTGGCACGGGGGAACCGATCGTCAGGTGGTGGCTCTTCGCATAGTCCTTGTCGATGAACGCGCCGTCCTCGCCGAGGCTCGCGAGCACCGAGCCCGACCCTTGCTTCCAGTCGAGGTTGAACACATGCGCCGCCGGCGGATTGACCGCCGTGACGGCGATCTTGTTGCCGAACGCGAGCGCCTCGCCCGCGCGAACGTCGCTGACCGCGATCACGCCCGGCGTCTTCGCAACGGCCTCGGACGCGGCCACCGGAATCGGCGTGAAGTTGTTCTGCGCGGTGATCGCGTAGTCGGCATGGCGCCAGATGTCCTTCACGGCGCTGCGAAAGCTCGTGACGATCCCGGCAGCGAGCAGTGACACGAGCGTCACCAGCGCCAGGCCGATCATCAGCGCCGACGCGGTCGAGGCGGTGCGCTGCGGGTTGCGGCGCGAGTTGTCGCGCGCGAGTGCGCCCGCCGCCGCGCCGAGCTTTGTCGCAGGCCAGCCGAGCGTCCAGGCGAGCGGTCCGATCAGGCGGACCGAGAGGAGCGCGACGCCGAAGAAAACGAGCAGCGCGCCCCCGAGCATGTACAGAAGGATCTGGCCGGTTCCGAGGTTCGGCACGAACAGGCCTCCCAGCAGCCCGCCGAAGCCGAGGACCGTCAGCACGATTGCCGCTGGGAGCCGGAAGCGCGCCCAGCGCGACTCGGGGAGCGTCGCGCCTTCGCGTACGGCGGCGATCGGTGGAACTCTCGTCGCGCGGAGTGCGGGGCGGAGACTCGCGAGCAGCGTCACGACGATGCCGACGAGCAGCGCCACCACGATCGTGCGCGTCTCGAGCGTCAGCCCGTTGTTCGGCAGCGTGAACCCGACGGCGTCGAAGAGCGAGAAGAGACCCTTCGCGAGCGCGAGGCCCGTGAACAGCCCGACCACCGAAGCGAGCGCCCCCATCACGAGCGCCTCGAGCATCACCGAGCGC
>JBJMJR010000068.1:0-21524 GCA_045806245.1 Gaiellaceae bacterium
CGCGTTCCGGTCGAGCCGGACATCGCGAGCGAATGGCGTTACCGCAACCCCGTGCTTTCGAAGGACACGCTCGTGATCGGCATCACGCAGTCCGGCGAGACCGCCGACACGATCGCGGCGATGCGCCTCGCGCGCGAGCAGGGCGCGCGCACGCTCGCGATCACGAACCAGCTCGGCACGCAGGTCACGCGTGAGGTCGATGCGGTGCTGTACACACGTGCCGGCCTCGAGATCGGCGTTGCCGCGACGAAGACGTTCACAGCCCAGGTCGCGCTCCTCTCGCTGATCGCGCTCAAGCTCGCGCAGGTGCGCCGCACGCTCCCCGCCGACGAGATCGAGTTCATCCTCGAGGAGCTGTACGACCTTCCCGAGCGGATGGAGCGCTTCCTGGACGCCGACCATCCGATCGAGGAGATCGCCGAACGCCATTACCAGAAGCCCTTCTTCCTCTATCTCGGCCGGCACATCGGCCTGCCGGTCGCGCTCGAGGGCGCGCTGAAGCTCAAGGAGATCTCCTACATTCCGACCGAGGCGTACTCCGCCGGCGAGATGAAGCACGGCCCGATTGCACTCCTCGATTCGGACACACCGGTCGTCTGCGTCGCGACGGATCAAGCGGTTGTCTACGACAAGGTCGTTTCCAACATCCAGGAGGTACGCGCGCGCGGTGCCCAGGTGATCGCGATCGCGACCGACGGCAACGAGGACATCCAGCACCATGCGGACGACGTCATCTACGTGCCGCGCACGCCTGCGTTCCTGCAGGCGATCTTGGCCGTGCTGCCCTTGCAGCTGCTCGCATACCGCATTGCACGCCTGCGCGGCCTGAACGTCGACCAGCCGCGCAACCTGGCGAAGACCGTTACGGTCGAGTAACCCGCGCAGCAACGAGCTTCGCCGCTGCGAGGAGGCTCGGGGCGCTGAGCTGCGGCGGAGCCGCGGGCAACGACCAGCTCTCACGCTCCACCCAGACCGCGCGGAAGCCCGCGCTCGAGGCCCCGAGCACATCCCACGCGTGCGCGGAGACAAATGCGAGGTCTTCGGGCGGAACGCCGATCGCGCGCGCGGCGTGCGCGTACGGCGCGGCGTCGGGCTTGAAGCGCCGCACGTCGTCGACCGACCAGAGGCCCGCGACCAGAGCTTCGAGCCCGCCGGCACGAAGCAGCTCGTTCGTATCGGTCGCACCCCCGTTGGTGAGCACGTACGCCGGAATGCCGGCGGCGGCCAGCTGCTCGAGCGCCTCGCCGGCGTCGCCATAGGGCTCCGCCTGCGAGATCCGCTCGGCAAGACCGGCGTCCACGGCGCGCGCGAGCTCGCTGAACGGCGCGAACTCGCCGACGAGCGTGTAAGTGGCGGCGTGGTGCAGCGTGCGCTCGAGCTCGGCACCTCCTTCGGCCCGGCCGAGGTCGAACAGCGTTCCCAGCGCATCGAAGACGGCTGCGATCACGAGTGGGGGTCTCACCCGGCCGGCGCCGGCGAAACGCTACGGCCGGCTTTGTGGCGCTCCCACGGCTGAAGTTTTACGGAGTAGGCGGGGGGTAACCCTGGTCGGGACAAGACGTGCACGGGCCTAGCCTCCGCCCAGCACGACGACTGGTAGGGGGGTTAGTGCCGTGACTGATTTCGACGTCGTCTGTCTTTCGCACCTGCGGTGGGACTGGGTGTGGCAGCGACCGCAGCATCTGCTGAGCCGCTGTGCGCGTGCAAGGCGGGTTTTCTATGTCGAGGAGGCGGTCGCCGACGGCGACACGCGCATCGATGTCGAGGAGACGCCCTCGGGGGTGCACGTGGTGCGCCCGCACGTGCCGTCGGGCCTCTCGCTGCGCGAGCTCGACGCGGTGCAGCAGACGCTGCTCGACGAGTTGTTCCTGCAGTACGAGATTGCGGATTACCTGTTGTGGGTCTACGCACCGATGGCGACGGTCTACGCCGAGCATCTGAAGCCGGTCGCGACGGTCTACGACTGCATGGATGAGCTGTCGCTGTTCGCCGGTGCGCCGCCGGAGCTCCGCGAGCGCGAGGCACGCCTGCTCAAGAGCGCCGATCTCGTCTTCACAGGCGGCCGGAGCCTCTACGAGGCGAAGCGCGCCTTCCATCCTCATGTGCACTGCTTCCCGTCGAGCGTCGACGCGGAGCACTTCGCGCAGGCGCGGACGCCGACGGCGGGCGATCCGCACGACGGCGTTCCGCGCCCGCGCATCGGCTTCGCCGGCGTCATCGACGAGCGCATCGACCTCAACCTGGTCGCGCAGCTGGCCGACGCCCGTCCCGACTGGCAGGTCGTGCTGGTCGGCCCGGTGACGAAGATCGATGAAGCGTCAGTCCCGCAGCGGCCGAACGTCCACCGGCTCGGCGCGAAGGACTACGACGAGCTGCCGTCGTACCTCGCGCGCTGGGACGTGGCGTGGATGCCGTTCGCCCGCAACGACGCGACGCGCTTCATCAGCCCGACGAAGACGCTCGAGTACCTCGCCGCCGGCAGACCGGTGGTCTCCACGCCGATCCGCGACGTGGTGCAACCGTACGGCGCAGACGGTGTCGTACTGATCGCCGAGGACGTCGAGGAGACGATCGACGCGGTCGAACTTTCGCTCGCCTCCGACCACGAGACGCACCTGCAGCGTGTCGACCAGGTCCTCGCGGAGACGTCATGGGAGCGCACGTGGAGCGAGATGCAGGAGCTGATCGACGGTGTGGTTGCGACGCGTCGTCCGGCGCGGCGGCGACGGCCGCGGCCGTTCGACTACATGGTGGTCGGCGCAGGGTTCGCCGGCAGCGTTCTGGCAGAGCGGCTTGCGTCGGTGGCCGACAAACGCGTCCTCGTTGTCGACCGCCGCAACCACGTCGGCGGCAACGCCTACGACCATCACGACGACGCCGGAGTGCTCGTCCACAAGTACGGGCCGCACATCTTCCATACGAACTCGCGCGAGGTCTTCGACTACCTGTCGCTCTTCACGGAGTGGCGCCCGTACGAACACCGGGTCCGCGCGAGCGTCGACGGCCGCCTCGTGCCGCTGCCGATCAACCTCGACACGATCAACGAGCTCTACGGCCTCAGCCTGTGCTCGGACGAGCTCGAAGCGTTCTTCGAGCGCGTGGCGAAGCCTGTCGAACGAGTGCGGACGTCGGAGGATGTCGTCGTGTCGAAGGTCGGAAGGGAGCTCTACGAGAAGTTCTTCCGCAACTACACCCGGAAGCAGTGGGGCCTCGACCCGTCCGAGCTCGACGCGTCGGTTACGGCGCGCGTCCCGACACGGCTGACGCGCGACGACCGCTACTTCACCGACACCTATCAGGCGATGCCGAAGCAGGGGTACACGCGGATGTTCGAGCGGATGCTCGATCATCCGAACATCAGCGTGCTCCTGCAGACGGACTACCGCGACGTCGACGGCGCGCTGCCGTACCGGAACCTGATCTACAGCGGCCCTGTCGACGAGTTCTTCGACCTGCGCTACGGGAAGCTCCCGTATCGCTCGCTCGAGTTCCGCTTCGAGACAGCGGATGCCGAGGTCTTCCAGCCCGCGCCCGTCGTCAACTACCCGAACGAGCACGCGTACACGCGCTGCACCGAGTTCAAGTACCTGACGGGGCAGGAACACCCGAAGACGAGCGTCGTCTACGAGTATCCGCAGGCCGAGGGCGACCCGTACTACCCGGTCCCGCGCCCCGAGAACGCGGAGTTGTACAAGCGCTACAAGGCGCTTGCCGACCAGCTCGACCACGTGCACTTCGTCGGGCGGCTGGCGACGTACAAGTACTACAACATGGATCAGGTGGTCGCGCAGGCGCTCGCGGTCTTCCGCCGGATCCAGGAGCAATCTGACGGGCGCGCACCGGCAGCTGCGGCCCGGCCGCGAGTGCGACGGGAATCGACTCGGCTCGGCGTCCCTCGGAGGGCTCGCGCGTAGCGATCGCCCTCGAGCGTTACTCGGCGTCGGCGTGACCGTTGGGAACGGTCACGCCGCGCAGCCGCAGCTTGCCCAACTTCTCGACGCGAGTCGGATGCGTGCGTAGCTTCCCGTCGACCATGTCCATCCCGAGCAGCGTGCGCAGCGCAAGCAGCGGTGCGGCCGCGGCCCAGGATTGCGGCTTCAGCGCTCCTGGATATTCGATCGGCATGTTCGTTTCGTCGCGCGGGAAGCCGGCGAACACCTCGGGCAGCTGGTTGCTGAACGCCCGCGCCGCGTCGAGCAGCGCGTGGCAGAGCTTCACCGCTTCGGCGTGGAACCCGTAGCGCCGCATTCCCTCCGCGATCAGCGCGGTGTCGTGCGGCCAGACGGTGCCGTTGTGGTACTCGATCGGGTTGTAGCCGGCGTCCTCCGTCGACATCGTACGGATGCCCCAGCCGCTGAACATGTCTTTGCGCATCAGGCGTTTGACGGTCGCCTCTGCGCGGCGGTCGTCGACGATGCCGCTCCAGAGCAGCTGACCGATGTTCGACGTGAGCGAATCGACCTGCTGCTTGTCCTTGTCGAGTGCGAGCACGAAGTGCCGGCGCGTCGTGCTCCAGAAGTCCTTGTTGAAGCGCTCCTTGAGCTTCGCGGCCGCTTCCTCGAGCCGCGCAGCTTCCTCTTCGTCGTCCCAGACCTCACGCATCAGCCGGGCGGCGCGCAGACGCGCGTCGTAGGCGTACCCCTGCTGCTCGCAGACCGCGAGGGGCGGCTCGGCGTGCCGGCCGTCGGCGAACAGCATCGAGTTGGAGGAGTCCTTCCAGCAGTGGTTGTCGAGCGCCTTGTCCGACTCGGAGCGCTTGCGGTACTCGATGTAGCCGTCGCCGTCGAGGTCGGCGGGGCCCTCGAGCCACTGCAACGCGGCACGCGCGTGCTTCTCCATCCGGCGCACGAACGGCGTGTCGCCGGTCCAACGCTCGAACTCGTCGAGCACGATCAGCCACAGCAGCGTCGAGTCGTGGGAGCCGTAGTACGGCGTATGGGGGATCTTGCCGAGCGCCGCGAGCGTTCCCCGGCGGAGCTCGTGCAGGATCTTGCCGGGCTCGGCGTCGCGCCACGCGTCCCATTCGGTCGACTGCATCTCCGCCAGCGCCTCGAGCGCCGCCTGTGCGAGCTCGGCGTGGACGTGCATGCACTCATACGCGGTGATCAGGCTGTCCCGGCCGAAGACCGTCATGAACCACGGCAGGCCGCCGCCCGGCATAGCGAAGTTGATCGTGACGTTGTCCGGTCGGACGCGCAGGGCTGCGAGATCGAGCAGGCTCTGACGGTAGGTGCGTCCGAGTGTCGGGTCGTCGGTGTCGAGGTACGGGGCTGTCTTCAGCCAGTCGTCGAGGCTCTGGGGCATCTTTGGAGCGTGATCGTGAAACGCGTCGCAGCGCAGGAGCGGCGGCTTGCGCTCGCCGTCGACGATCGGCGTGATGTCGACGCACAGCTTCCAGGTCTCCCGGGGCCGCAGCTTCACGTTGAACGTCGCGCGCCGCTTGAGGATGCGGCCCTGACGGTTGAACGTGATCGTCGTTCCTCGCCGATAGCCCTCGCGTTCATGCCATAGCGTCACCGAGCGGGCAGAGAGCTCCTCCCAGCTGCGCCCTTCGCCGTTCCCGTCTTCCTGCGCCTCCATCACGTCGGCGAAGTCGGAGCTGTATGCAATCTCGACGCGCACGTCGTGCTCGTCGCTCGAGAGGTTCTCCAGCACGATGTCCTCGTGCGCGCCTTCGCTGACGAACCGGTCGCGGCGCACGGACACCGGCGACGCGCTGCTGCCGTTCTTCGGCGGCGTCCCGACGATCCGCGCCGAGAAGTAGTCGACCCGGCGGCTGCTGAGCGCCTCGACCTTCGCGCCGTTGACGCTGACGTTCCAGTGCGAGAGGTGGCGGACGTCTCGGTAGAAGAGGCCCTCGGCCTCCTCCGCCTCGATGTCGCCGTTCTCCGAGGAGTAGAAGAACGTGCAGCCGTCGAGGATGATCAGATCGGTCTCAGCAGACATCGCTGCTGGGTTGTTGGCTTTTGCGCGGCCTACGAAACGGCGGTGTCGCCCGGGCGCGGCTCGATCACGCCGGTCTCAGGCGGACCGACGGGGAGGGGAGCCGGCGGGCGCAGGTACAGCCATTCGTATGCGAGGGCGGCAACGGCGCCGCCCACGAACGGGCCGACGTACCAGATCCAGGCGTTCGACCAGTCGCGGGAGACGAGCTCCGGGCCGAAGGCGCGCGCGGGGTTCATCGCGGCGCCGGTGAGCGGGCCGCCCATGAGCACGTCGAACGTGATCGTCAGTCCGATCGCGAGCCCGGCGATCGACTTGAACGCCCCGCCGGGGTCGGCCGCGGTCGCGAAGATGACCCAGACGAGGAAGAAGGTGAGGATGCCCTCGATCACGACGCCCTGCCAGACGCTGATGCCGCTGCCGAGGGCGGGGGCCCCGAGATTCGTCGCGCCCCGCACGCTCGCGGAGAAGAACCAACGAAGCAGGAGCGCCGCTGCGGTGGCGCCGAGGAACTGCACGCTCCAGTAGACGAGCGCGAGCGACGGGGCGAGCCGCCGTGTGATCACGAAGCCGAGCGTGACTGCCGGGTTGAAGTGCCCGCCGGAGATGTGCCCGACGGCGGATGCCATCACCGCGATCACGAGCCCGTGGGCAAGAGCGACGGAGACGAGGGTCAGGCTCCCGTAGACGCCGCTGGCCTGCGCGCTTCCGTTCGTCGCCGGCTCGAGCAGCTTCGTCAGGGTGAGGATCGAACCCGCGCCGACGAAGATCAGCGCGAACGTCCCGACGAACTCGGCGAAGCCACGGCGCAGCGGCGCGTAATCCATGCGCCGCGGAGGCTACGCAGCAGACCGGACGGTACCTCCGTTGTCGCCGCGGCGAGCGGCCGAGAGTGCCTGGTCGAGCGTGTCGTAGATCGCGAACGACGAGGCCAGCCCGGTGAGCTCGAGCAGGCGACTCACCTGCGTGTAGTTCCGGCTCGGCAGGACGACCGCGAAGCCGAGGTTCGAGCGTTCCGCCTCGCGCTGGGCGGCGAGGAGCGCTCCGAGCGTCGCCGAGTCGATGAACTCGGTGTCGCGGAGGTCGACCACGACGCAGCGCCGCTCCTCGAGCAGAACGGCCAGCTCGCTGTCCAGTCGGTCGGCCGAGTACGCGTCGTGCTCCCCCACCAGCGCGACGATCGCTGCCGGCGGATCCCGGGGAGCTAGGGTGACCGAGATCGGAGCCATGCTTTCAAGCGGTAAACGCCGGAGGCGCCCGATCGGTTGCGGCCTAGTCGTTCGGGGGCCGGCGCAGCCGCTTCGTCTGCGACCGGCGCCGCTTGCCTTCGAGCCGCCGCTCCCGGGCGGCTGCCGACGGCTTCGTCGCCACGCGCTTCCGCTCGACGCGTAGGGCCGCCCGGAGCTGGCCGACGAGCCGCTCGAGCGCGAGCTCTCGGTTCCGGAGCTGGCTCCGCTCGTCCTGCGCGATCGCGCGGAGCACGGGGCCGGCTTTCGCGAGGACGCGGCGCTTCTGCGTTTCGGTTAGAGCTTCGGATGTCTCGACGTCGAAGAGCGCCTCGACGCGGGTCTCCGACTTCTGCGCGTGCTGGCCGCCGGGGCCGCTCGAGCGGGAGGTGCGGAAGCGGACGTCACTCAGCGGCAAAACGACCGAGCGCGTCACCCGAATAGACTCGCCGTCCATGGCCGCGATTCTGCTTGACGTCGACGGCGTCTTCCACGTGTCGCGCGATCCGATCGCCGGCGGGGCGGAGGCCGTCGAGCGGCTGCGCGAGGCCGGACACCGCATCCGCTTCGTCACCAACAACACCACGCAGACCCGAACCGCCCTCGCGGAGGAGCTGCGGGGGATGGGGATTCCGCTCGACGACGAGGAGCTGCAGACGACTCCGCGTGCGGCGGCCGCGAAGCTGGCGGGGCGGCGCGTGCTCGCCCTGACGATGCATGCGATCGTCGGCGAGCTGGACGGAGTCGACCTCGTCGGCGAGGACGCCGAGGCAGTGCTCGTCGGCGGCGCCGACGAGACACCCGAGACGAACCTCGTCTTCAGTTACATGAACCTGGCCCGCGCGTTCCACGAGCTCGAGGGCGGCGCCGACCTCTACTGCCTGCACAAGAACCGCTGGTGGCAGACGAAGCACGGCCCTGCGCTCGACGCGGGTGCGTTCGTCGCCGGGCTCGAGTATGCGACGCAGGTCGAGGCGACGGTGCTCGGCAAGCCCTCGACGGCGTACTTCGAGGCGGCCCTGCAGGCGCTCGACGGGGACGCGGGGATGACCTGGATGGTCGGCGACGACATCGAGTCCGACATCGCCGGCGCGCAGGCGCACGGCATGCGCACGGTCCTCGTCCGGACGGGAAAGTTCCGCCCCGACGCCCTCGAGGCGACGCGGATTCGTCCCGACGGCATCATCTCGTCGATCGCGCAGCTGCCCGAATGGTTGGAGGAGCACGGATGAACGTCGGCGTCGACCTGATCGAGATCGAGCGCGTGCGCCGGGCGCTCGAGCGCTATCCGCGCTTCCGCGACCGGTGCTTCACCGCCGCCGAGCAGGCGTACTGCGACTCGCGCCCGAATCCCGCGCAGAGCTACGCGGGCCGCTTCGCCGGCAAGGAAGCGGTCGGCAAGGCGCTCGGGTTCGGCGTCGCACGCGCGTTCGCGTGGCGTGATGTCGAGATCGCCGGGCGGCCGAAGCCGTCGGTGACGCTGAGCGGCCGGGTCGCACGCTGGGCCGAGTCGCGTCACGCCGGACCGATCGATCTCTCGATGACCCATTCCCGCGAGCTTGCGAACGCCGTAGCAGTCGTCCAGCTCGGCTGATGTTCTCGCCGCTCTACACGGCGGACGAGATGCGCGCCGCCGAGCAGGGCCACGACGTCGAGACGATGATGGAGCGGGCCGGCCGCGCCGTCGCGGACGCAGTCCTGCGCCGCTATCCCGATGCGCGCCGTATTGCCGCTGTGTGCGGCAAGGGCGCGAACGGCGGCGACGGGCGCATCGCGCTGCGGCTGCTCATGGAGGCGGGGCGCGAGACGAGCGAGGAGCCCGGCGACGCGGACGTCGTGGTCGACGCCCTGTTCGGGACCGGCTTCCGCGGCGCGCCCCGTGACGATGCGGCGCAGGCGATCGCGCGCATCAACGACGCGCGCGCAGCGGTCGTCGCAGTCGACCTGCCGTCGGGCGTCGATGCGTCAACCGGCGAGATCGCGGGCGCGGTCGTCGACGCGGAGGTGACGGTCACGATGCATGCGCCGAAGGTCGGTCTCGCCGTCGGCCCGGGCCGCTTCCACGCCGGCGAGGTCGAGGTCGCCGACATCGGGATTTCCGGCGGGGAGACGAGGCATCGACTCGTGACCGCGGAGATCCTCGGGCTCGTCCCGCGCAAGCGCGAGGGCGACACGAAGTACAGCGCCGGGTCGGTCCTCGTCGTCGGAGGCTCCCCCGGCATGTCGGGCGCGTTGTGCCTGGCGGCGGAGGCCGCGTTTCGCGCCGACGCGGGCTACGTCGCCGTCGCGACGCACGAGGAGTCGCTCCCCGTCGTCGAGCAGCGGCTGCTCGAAGCGGTGAAGGCTCCACTCGGCGACGTCGACCGCCTGGCGGAGCGCGCCGCCGCCGTCGCGATCGGCCCCGGCCTCGGCCGCGGCGAGGACGAGCGCGCGCTCGTCCGGCGGCTCCTGCGGGAGCTCGACGTCCCCGTCGTCGCCGACGCCGACGCGCTCTACGAGCTCGAGCCGGCCGACTGGCCCGCGCCGCGTGTGCTGACGCCGCACGGCGGCGAGCTCGGGCGGTTGCTCGGGCAGCCCTCGGACTGGGTCGATGCGCACCGCCTCGAGGCCGTGCAGGCGGCCGCCGACCAGTATGGGTGCGTCGTCCTGCTGAAGGGCGCCGACACGCTCGTCGCCGCGCCGGGCGAGGGCCTGCTCGTCTCGACGGCCGGCAGCCCGGCGTTGGCGACGGCCGGCACCGGCGACGTCCTCACCGGCGTGATCGCCGCCTTCCTGGCAAAGGGAATCGACGCGCGGCTGGCGGCGGCCGCCGGGGCGTTCGCGCACGGCCGGGCCGCGCAGCTCGTCCCGCACCCGCGTGGCGTGATCGCCTCGGACATCGTCGCTGCACTACCGGGCGCGCTCGCGTAGGTGCATCGCTCGGAGCTCACCGTCGACCTCGGTGCGTTGCGGCGCAACGTGCGCACCCTGCTGCGCGCGGCCGGCGACGCGGAGCTGTGGGTCGTCGTGAAAGCGAACGCATACGGACACGGAATGGTCGACGCCGCGGGCGCTGCCGTCGGCGCGGGGGCGACCGCGCTCTGCGTCGCGACGATCCCGGAGGGCCTCGCGCTCCGCAACGAGTATCGCCTCGAGCGCATCCTCGTGCTCGGGCCCGCGAGCTCGAGCCGCGAGCTTGCCCACGCGCGCGAAGCGGGTCTCGAGCTCGTCATCTCGCACGACGAGATCCCGGACGGCGTACCTGTGCACCTCAAGCTCGACACGGGCATGGGCCGCTACGGCCTGTCGGAGCTGCCTGCAGCGCCCGTCGAGGTGGTCGGCCTGATGACGCACCTCGCGACGGCGGACAGCGACCCGGAGTTCGCGCGGGCGCAGGTCGAGCGCTTCGACGAGCTGACGCGGGAGTACTCGCACCTGACGCGGCACGCGGCGAACAGTGCCGCGACGCTGCGCCTGCCGGAGTCGCGCTTCGATGCGGTGCGGTGCGGCTGCGCCGTGTACGGCCTGTCGCCCTTCAACAGCGATCCGGTCGAGGATGGGCTCGAGCCCGTGCTTTCCTGGCAGTCCTTCCTGGCACAGGTGAAGCAGCTGCAGCCCGGGGAGAGCGCCGGCTACGGCCGCCGGTTCGTCGCAGCCGAGCCGACGTGGATCGGGATCGTCCCGGTTGGCTACGGCGACGGCTTCTCGCGCGACCTGACCGGGACGGAGGTGCGTGTCGGCGGCGAGCTCGCTGCGGTCGTCGGCACGATCTCGATGGACTCCTTTGCGGTGCGGCTCGACCGCGAGCTGCCCGTCGGCACGCCCGTGGTGCTGCTCGGGCACGGCGTCCTCGCGGAGTCGCACGCGCAGGTGGCGGGCACGATCAACTACGAGATCGTGTGCAGCGTGGAGAGCAGTCCGCTGCGCGCGCGCCGCACGGTCATCGATGGCTGAGGGCTCCAACGTCGACGAGGTCCGCGCCCGCTTCGGGGCGACGGCGGAACGCGTCGCCGAGCACGCAGGCCAGCAGGTGGAGCTCGTGCGCGAGCAACTTCGCTCATTCGTGCTGCCGCGCGGCGACGAACGCGCTCTGGACGTCGGCACCGGTGCCGGCACGCTGGCGCTCGCGCTGGCGCCACTCGTGCGCGAGGTCGTCGGCGTGGACATCGTCGGCGAGCTGCTCGACCGGGCACGCGCCGGTGCGCCGGCGAACGTCAGCTTCATCGAAGGCGACGCGACGAGCCTGCCGTTCGAGACGGGCTCGTTCGACCTCGTCTGCACCAGGCGGACGCTGCACCACATCGCGCGGCCCGAGCTCGTCGTCGCGCAGATGGCGCGCGTGGCAGCGCCGGGCGGTCGACTCTTCGTCGACGACCAGATCGCACCGGTCGACCCGCTGGCCGCACTCGACCTCGACCGCTTCGAGCGCGCACGCGATCCGTCGCATACGCGCACGCTGCCCGACATCGACTTCCGGCATCTGTTCGAGGCGAACGGGCTCGTCCTCGTCCAGGCGCAGTACCAGACGCATCGCCGCGAGTTGGAGTACTACCTCCCGCTGGCGGGCTGCGAGGGCGACGCCGCCGAGCGCGCGCGGGCGCTCTCCCCCGGCGGGCCGGACGCGTATGTCGCCGAGAGCGCCCGGTACCTGCTGCGCAAGGGCTAGCGGTAGCCGGAGCGTCCGGCGAGTCTCGCGAGCAGTCCGGGCGCGACTGCCTGTGCCACTGCCGCAGCGCGATACCAGGCGGGGACGAACGTCTCGCGCTTGTCGCGGTCGATCACCTTCAGCACGTGCTTGGCGATGTGCTCCGGTCCGACGACAAGCCGCCGCAAGAGCGCACTGCGCAGGACCGTGGCCTGCGGAAAGCCCTCGGTCTCGACGAAGCCCGGGTTCACGGTGTGCACGTGGATGCCGCGCGCGCGGAGCTCGCCCGTCGTCGAGCGCGAGAAGGCGAGCTCGGCGTGCTTCGACGCCGAGTACGGCCCCGCCGGCCCGAAGGCGACGGCTCCTGCGACGGAGACGATGTTGACGACGTCGGAGCGACCGGCCGACTCCAGAGCGGGCAGGAACGCGCGCAGGCACCAGACCGCGCCGAGGTAGTTGACGCGCAGGACCTCCTCGAGCCGGTCGAGCTCGATGTCGGCGAAGCCCCGCCTACCGGGAATCCCCGCGTTGTTGACGAGCAGCTGAATCTGTGGATGGCGAGCCGTCACCTTCGCCGCGACACGTTCGACGTCGTCGCGGCGGCCGACGTCGCACGCCTCGTACTCGCCGTCGATCTCCCCGGCCAGCTCGCGCAGCCGGTCCTCACGCCGTGCGAGCAGAACCATGTGCCAGCCGCGCCCCGCGAGCGCGCGACTGACCGCCGCGCCGATGCCGCTCGACGCGCCCGTGACGACCGCGACACGTGTCGGCGGCAAGGAGGCGAATCTACCCGTTTAGACTCGCGCGGTGAGCTCGAGCTATGAGGGCAAGCGCGGCCTGGTTCTGGGCGTCGCCAACAAGCGCTCGATCGCGTGGTCGATCGCAAAGCGTCTCGCCGACGGCGGCGCGCAGCTGGCATTCACCTATCAGGGCGATCGCATCGAGAAGAGCGTCCGCGAGCTCGCCGACTCGGTCTCGAGCCTGCTCGTGACGGCGTGCGACGTCCGCTCCGACGACGACGTGAACCGTGTCTTCGAAGAGGTCGGGCAGGCATTCGGCGGGCAGCTCGACCTGCTCGTCCACTCCGTTGCGTTCGCGGCCGCGGAAGATCTCGAAGGGCGCTTTACCGACACGCCGCGCGACCGCTTCTGGCTGGCGCTGGACGTCAGCGCCTACTCGCTCGTTGCGTGTGCACGTGCGGCGGAGCCGCTGATGGAGGCGGCCGGCGGCGGCTCGATCGTGACGATGACGTACCTGGGCGGCGAGCGCGCGGTGCCGCACTACAACGTCATGGGCGTCGCCAAGGCGACACTCGACGCGTCCGTGCGTTACCTCGCCTGGGATCTCGGCCAGAAGAACATCCGCGTCAACGCGATCTCCGCCGGACCCGTGCGCACGCTGGCGGCGCGCTCGATCGCCGGTTTCCCGACGATGGAGGCGATCGTCGAGGAACGCTCGCCGCTCCACCGCCACATCGACGCCGACGACGTCGGCGCAGCCGCCTCCTACCTGTTGTCGGACGACGCGAGGAACGTCACGGGGACGATCCTCTACGTCGACTCCGGGTACCACGCGATGGGGATGTGAGCTTCGCCCCGACGCGTCGCTTCTGGCCGGTAACGCGAACGAGGTGCGGCACGTCCACGGTGACGAGCGTCCAGCCGAACGAGCTCTTGTGGAAGGTGACGCGCCGCCGCATCCCGGCGAACGTCAGCTCCGGCTTGCCGCGCACCCAGAACGGGGCGTGGGTCTCACTCATGTAGCGCCCGTCGCCGATGTCGCCGTACCAGCCCTGACAGAAGACCGGCTTCGCCGGCTTCGGCGCCGGGACGAGGATCGGAATGCCTCCGGGCTTGCGCTCGAGCAGCAGCACCGAGCCGGCATAGCGCTGCTGATACCACCCGTGCTCGTTGAGCGATTGGAGCGCGAACCATGCCGCGTTGCTACCGATGCGGTCGTACAACCCCAGATGGACCGCGATCGCACGCACGCCGAGCCGGTCGAGCAGCGCGGCCGTGCCGCCGGTCCAGTCGCCGCAGTTCAGTCGCTGCAACCGGTCATACGTCTGCTTGGCGACGCGCGGAGCGGTCGTCGCGTAGCCGCCGGGCCGCTCGCGTTGCGACGACGTGTCGTACCAGAGGTACACGGATCCCGTATCCGCGCTCGGGTCGAAGAGCGGCAGCTCGAGCAGCCGGCCCGACCCGTGGTAGGCGACGCGGTCGGGATGCCCAACCGCGGACAGCCGGTACGCATGCACGTGCAGGTCGACGAAGAGCAACACGATCGCCACCGCCACGACGGCGGCCCGCGCACGTGCAAGCGCGAACGCGACGAGACCGCCGAGGCAGAGGCAGGCGATCGGCAACAGTCGCTCGGGCACGCGCGGAAAACGGAAGGGCGGCAGGGCGTGCCACAACGGCGAGTAGAGCGGGGTGGTCGTCCCGAGCGCGAGCACGACGGGAATGACAACGCCGACGCCGAGCAACGCTGCGAGGGCGTAGCGCCGCGCGCGCACGAGCAGGATCAGTCCCGCGAGCGCGAGGAGTGGCGTCAGCCAGCCCAGGAAGACGAACTGCTCGCTGCGACCCGGTCCGACGTGACGCGACAGGAAGTCGCCGGCGTTCGCCGAGTAGCGCGTGACCTCGGCGAGCTTGCGTCCGCCCGCCTCCGTCGAGCCTTTGATCAGCGTCTCGCGGACGAGCAAGCCGGCGCCGACGGCTGCGAGCGCACCCGCTACGGCGCCGACGAGCGCACGGCGATCGCGCCGGCGGACGAGCATGTAGGCGAGCACGAACGGGATGGCGCCGAGCGCGAGATGCACCTGCCCCGACAGCGGAATCGACGCCAGCGCGAGCGCCGACAGCCAGAGCCAGCCCCGCTCGAATGCCCAGAGCGAGAGCGGCAGCAGGATCGAGATCGGGCCGAGCAGATGGCCGACGCTCTGCTGGACGCGGTACGGCGCGATCGCGAACACGAGCCCGCCGGCAAGCGCAGGTCCGCGAGGCAGCCCGAGCTCGCGCAACCATGCGCAGGCGAAGAGGCCGGCGAGGACGTAGACGACGAGCTGCAGCAGGTTCCAGCCGGCGACCAGCCCGAAGACCGCGCCGAGGGGCCAGAACAGGAACCCGAACGGCCAGCCGGCGTAGTTCGGCTGCGCTTTCGCCTCAGGCTGAAAGGTGTAGGGGTCGCGCCACGGCGCGCGGCCGTGCTCGAGCTGATGACCGACGAGCCACTCGTGGTAGAGCGTTTGCAGATGGTCGCCCGGCGAGGCGTCGCCGTTCGCGGCCGCGCCACCGGACATGAAGTGCGAGCGCGCGTGCAGCACCGCCGGCCACGTCGCCGAGATGCCGCCGGCGAGGTAGAGCGCGGCGGCGAGCCCTACGAAGCCTGCGCGGCGCGAAGCAGCTCGTCGAAGTCCGGCAACTCGGACGTGTCGTAGCGCCATGCGCCGCGGACCGTACCGTCCTGGTCGACGAGGAACGCGGACCGCTCGCTGACACCGGCGTGTCCGCGGAACTCGAACTCGACGCCGAACGCCCGCGTGGCGTCGCCGTTCCAGTCCGAAAGGAGCGGAAAGCTCAGGTCGAGCGTCTGAGCCCAGGAGACGTGCGTCCACGCGGAGTCGCGCGAGATGCCGTACACCTTGACGCCCGCCTGCTCGAACTGTGCGCTCCTGTCACGCAGGAGCTCCATCTCGCTCGTTCAGGTGGAGGACCAGTCGAAGAGATAGAAGACGAACAGCGCGCGCGACTCGTCGAGCAGCTCCGACAGGTGCTGCCGTTGGTTCGGCGCGGTCCAGACGGACGCGTCGGGCGCTCGATCACCTGCCGCGAGCATGCGCGCAGCCTACTTCGCGGATGTCAGCTGCGCGGCAACCTCGGTGGCGTCCGCGATCTCCGCGACGACCTCGACGATGTCGCGGTTCGCGTTGAAGACGCGCAGCTGCCGGTCGGCGCCGTTGCCGTTGCGCAGGATGTCCTCTATTCCCTCGAGCTCGCGCTCGGACCCGAGCTCGCGCGCGTGCGGCTCGATCTCCTTGAGCGTGCGGCGGATCAGCTGCAGCATCGGAACGCGGTTGCGCCGTCCCGTCGCGAGGTCCATCAGCGGCGCGTCGAGGCCGTAGCGGCCGGCGAGCCACTTGTTCTCAGTCGTCAGGATGCGGTGGTACGACGGGATCTTCTCGCCGCGCTCGAACCGCTCCGAGAGGAGCTTCACGAGTGCCTGGCAGTACGCGACGACGGCGAGCACGTGCTCGAGCCGCGTGATCGCGTCGCAGATCCGGATCTCGATCGTGCCGAGCCGCGGATGCAGCCTGATGTCCCACCAGATGTGCGTGTAGTCCGCGATGCAGCCGGTCTTCTCGAGCTGCCCGACGACCTCCGCGTAGTCGTTGTAGTTCTCGAAGCGCGGCGGCGGCCCCGACCGCGGGAAGGCCGCGAACACCATCTGGCGGCTCGAGCGCAATCCCGTCGGCTCGCCGCGCCAGAACGGCGAGCTCGCGGACAGCGCGAGCAGCGGCCCGAGCTGCGGCAGCATGCCGTTCACGACCTGGATCGCCTTCTCGGCGTCGTCGACCGCGACGTGGATGTGCAGGCCGAAGATGAGCTCGCGCCGCGCGACGTACTGCATCTGGTCGACGAGTGCGCGGTAGCGGTCCTTGGCGGTGATGCGCTGCCGTTCGAACAGGCTGAAGGGGTGCGTGCCGGCCGAGCCGACGCGCATGCCCTGCTCGGCGGCGACGCCGATGACGTAGGCGCGGATCTTGCGCAGCTGTGCCGCGACCTCCTGCGTCGTGTGGCACACGGGCGTCGCGATCTCGAGCACGGACTGCATCAGCTCGGGGTTGATGACCGGCTCGAGCTCGTGGCCGGCAACCGCAGCGAGCACGGTGTCGACGTGCTGCACGAGATCGAACGTCTCGCCGTCGAGCAGCATGTACTCCTCCTCGACGCCGAGCGTGTACGGATCGCTCTGCCCGAAGGCGTGATCGAGGACGCTGCCGCCTGGTGCGAATCGTGCGCCCTTGCCCGTGATCGACGACGGGTAGATCTGCCTGTCGTCGGCGCTCATGCGCTCGCGATCGCGTCGGCTTCGATCTCGACGAGCCACGCGGGGTTGGCGAGCTCCTTGATCACCACGAACGCGCTTGCCGGGTGGATCTCGCCAAAAACCTCGCGGTGCGCACGCGCGACGTCGTCGAACAGGTCGGCGCTCGTGCCGTAGACACGCGTGCGCACGACATCCTCTGCCCGCGCGCCTGCGTCGGCGAGCGCTTTGACGATGATCTGGAGGCACAGACGCGTCTGGCCGTACGCGTCGCCGGGCGGATCCGAGCCGTCCGCCGGGATCGGCGCGGTGCCCGACACCGAGATGTGGTCGCCGACGCGCACCGCGCGCGAGTGGCCCCAGATGCCCTCGTACGGGTTCCCCGAGAAGACGATGCGGCGCTCCATCGACGTAGTATCGCGCGCCGGTGGAGGCGCTTCGGCTCATCGACGGCTGGCCTGCGACCACGAAGGCGGCCGTGCTGCTGCGCCGCGGCGAGGTCGTCGACGCGCGCGGGCCGCGCGACCGTGTCTTCCGCTGGGCGTCGGTGACGAAGCCCGTCACCGCTCTGGCCGCGCTGGTCGCTGCGGAGGAGGGCGTGATCGACCTCGACGAGCCCGCCGGGCCCGAGGGATCGACCGTGCGGCACCTGCTGGCGCACGCGTCGGGGCTCCCGTTCGAGCCGGGCGCGCCGGCCGCACCGCCCGGCAAACGGCGCGTCTACTCGAACGTCGGCTTCGAGACCCTGGCGGAGCACGTCGCCGACCGCGCGGAGATGCCGTTCGACGAGTACCTCGCCGCCGGCGTGCTGCGGCCGCTCGGCATGTCCGCAGAGCTCCGTGGCTCCGCCGCCGCGGAGTTGCACGGGAGCCTCGACGACCTGCTGCTGTTCGCGCGCGAGCTGCAGCGACCGACGCTGGTCGCGCCGGAGACGCTGGCGGAGGCGACGAGCGTCCAGTTCGCCGGGCTCGCAGGCGTCCTTCCCGACTTCGGCCGCTTCGACCCGCTCGACTGGGGCCTCGGCTTCGAGTTGCGCGACGCGAAGGATCCGCACTGGACCGGTGCCCGCAACTCGCCGCGTACGTTCGGCCACTTCGGCGGGAGCGGTACGTTCGTGTGGGTCGACCCCGAAGCCGACGTCGCGCTCGGCGTCCTCACCGACCTCGACTTCGGCGACTGGGCGAAGCAGGCGTGGCCTGCGCTGTCAGACGCCGTGCTCGAGCAGGAACGCTAGGACGACGGCGTCGAACTCGTCCGGGCGTTCGAGACTCGGAAGATGTCCCGACCCGGCGATCGTCGCGCGCTCGGCGCCGGGAATCCCGGCCGCGAGCTTGTCCGCGATCTCGTGGATGTCGCGCACGTCCTCGTCGCCCGTGACGACGAGCGTGGGGACGCCGACCTCGGCAAGCCTCGCCGACGCCGGCGGCTCGAGCCGCTTCGTCTGGAGGTCGTCGTAGCCGGCCTGGAGCTCGAACGCGTTGCGCTGCATGACCGCGACGAGCGCGCGCACGTCTGGGTCGACGTCGTCGGGCAGCCAAACGCGCAGGTTCGCCTCGACCGCCGCGTCGAGATCCCCGCGCTCGAACGCCTTCTCCTCCTCGTCCCACGAGGAGCGGACTTCGTCCGACCATTCGTGGCCGTCGAGCCCCGGTCCGACGAGCACGAGCGCGGCGACGCGCTCGGGCGTCTCGAGCGCGAGCTCGAGCGCGACGGCGCCGCCGAGCGAGGTGCCGATCAGGGTCACCGGCTCCCCTTGTAGTCGGTCGCGCACGAACTGGCGGTAATCGACCGTTTGCGACTCGAGCGGCTCGGTTCCGAAGCCGGGCAGATCCAACGCGCGCGCGGGCGCGAGCGTTCGCAGCTGCTGCGCGTACATGCGCGAGTCCGCGATGCCCGCGTGCACGAGGACGCGCTCAGTCGTCATCGGCAAACAAGGGGCGGATGAATTCGTCGAAGGTCGCCTGGTCGCAGCTCGCAACCGTTGCGGGCGTGAGCGCGCGCACGGTCGCGGTGCGCGGCATGTGCATCGCGAGCGCGACCTCGCCGAAGTAGTCGCCCGGGCGCAGGACGGCCTGCGCGCCGCGGCTCTGCTGCGCGACCGAGAGCATGCCGCTGAGCACGACGTAGAACCGATCGCCGTCGTCACCTTCCGCGAAGACGCCGGCGCCGGCTGCGACGTCCTCACGCGTCATGTTGTGCGCGAGCTTCGCGAGCGTCTCGCCCGGCAGCGTCGCGAGCAATCCGATGCGCGAGAGCTCGTGCTGCGTCGCGCCCGTTGCGCGCGGGCTCATATGGTGCTCCTTATGGGTGCACTCGACGGCTGGCGGTTCTGTCCCATCTGCGGCGAGGCTATCGACAAGCAGGCAGAACGCGTGGAGTGCCGCGCGTGCGGCTATGTCGGCTACGCGAACGCCGTGCCCGGGGCGGAGGCGGTCTGTCTCGACGCGCACGGACGCGTGCTGCTCGGTCGGCGCGCGAACGATCCCGGCGCCGGCCTCTGGGATCTTCCCGGTGGTTTCCTGCACGAGGACGAGCTTCCGGAGGACGGGCTGCGCCGCGAGGTCCGCGAGGAGACCGGTCTCGAGCTGGACGAGCTGGACTTTCTCGGCCACTGGCTCGAGCCGTATGACGGGCGCATCGTTCTGTGCCTCGCGTGGACTGCGCGCGCGACCGGTGACGCCTGCGCGGCCGACGACCTCGTCGAGGTGCGCTGGTTCGAGCCGCGAGAGCTACCGCCCGCCGACGAGCTCGCGTTCACGCACTATCCGGCGGTGCTAGGCCGTGCCGTCGGGTACGAGCACGCGTAGTGCGCGGGGCTCGATCCGGAAGACGATCGGCGTGTGGAGCACGTCGGGCTCGCCGTCGACGGCCGCCTCGAGGCGGCCCGCGGCCGCGTCGACGACGAAGCGTTCGCCGCTGCGTTCGTCACCCGGCACGTAGAGATGCAGCTTGCCCTCGTCGAGCCGTTCGCGGGCTCCGAGCGACGGGAGGTCGAGGGCGTACGCGTTGTTCGCGACGAGGACGATCCTGCTCTGCACAGGCTCGCCGTCGATCGTGATCCCGAGTGGGCGGCGGTGCGTCAGGACTGCGGTCCAGGCGCGGAGACGCGCGAACGTCTCGCGCCGGCGCCGGTGATGCTCGCGCCGGTGTACGAGCCGTGCGTACACCCCGAGCGAGACGTTGTTCAGGAAGAGCCGATCGTCGGCACGCCCGACGTCGATCCGGCGCTCGCTGCCCGCGAACGCGTGCAGCGCTTCGAGTGGGTCGTCGCGGCCGAGGCCGACGTCGCGCGCAAAGTGGTTGCGCGTCCCGAACGGGATGCACACGAACGGCACGTCGCGCTCGAGCGCGACTTCTGCGACTGCTGCGAGCGAGCCGTCGCCGCCGGCAATGCCGAGCACGTCGGCTCGTGAGGCACGGGCGATCTCGCCTGGATCCTCGCCCTCGCCCAGCTCGCGCACCTCGACGCCGAGCGGTGTCGCCGCAGCGGCGAGCTGCTCGGCCCTCGGCTCGCCGCCCCCGGAACGCGGATTCACGATCAGCAAGCCGCTCACGGCCGAGAAGTATGGGACCCCGGACACTTGCGAATGAGCCGAACGGCCCATGGCGCCGTCCGAGCCGCATGCCGATATTTACGGCTATGAGCGATCGCGGCCTTCACCGGATCGAGGACGACCTCAGCGACACGTGGGTCGAGGACTGGGCCGGCGCAGGTGTCGCCGAGATCGAGGCCCTCCTCGCGAAGCACGCGGCGTTCCTGAGTTTCCTCGACGCGCAAGAGACGTAGGGTTTTCGATTCACGCGAGCGGGGGTAGGACCCCGGTCGCATGAAGCTCAGCTACCTGTGGCGCGGGCTTCCGGGGCACCCGCTTCATCCGCCGCTCACCGACGCGACGATCGGGACGTACACGTTCGCGACCGTCGCCGGTCTTGCCGAGGTTCTGGGCATCACGCAGAACTCCGGCGCGTACGGCTGGTGGATCGCCCTGATCGCAGGTCTCATCTTCACGGTGCCGACAGCGTTGACGGGCTTCGCCGACTGGCTGACGATCGAATGGGGCAGCGAGCTGTGGAAGACCGCGACGGCGCACATGACGGCGATGGTCACGGCGACGATCTTCTTCGCGCTGGCCGCGATCTTCGGTCATGCGCAGTACACCCAAGGCGACGTCAGCAGCGGTGCGTTCGTGCTGACCGTCATCGGCTTCCTGGTCCTCACCCTCGGCGGCTGGCTCGGCGGCGCGGTCGTTTATGTGCACGGGATGCGCGTGCTCAACCTCGTGAAGGAGCCGGCAGAGCGGGCGGCAGCCCCCGTCCCGCATCCAGAGAAGGAGATGGCGGAAGGCTCCTAGCCGCCGGAACGACGCGGCCGCAAAGGCCGGAGCGTAAGCCGTCGCGAAGCGCGGCTTACGCGGAGGCGAACTGATGCGAGTCGGCCACGCGAAGCATGGTCGAGCCGCACGGAAGGGAACAAAGGGCCGGACCGCAAGGAGCGCGCGGGCTCAGCCCGCGCGCGTTCCCCGCGAAGCGGCGTACCGATCCGTCGGAAAGGCCAAGGGCCTTTTCGAGGGATGACTTGGGATGTGCTCCGACCGCAGCGGCGGTCGGCTCCCCGTCCTTGAAGAGGATCATCATGGGGATCGACTGGACGCCGAAGCGCATGGCCAGTCCCTGCTCCTCGTCGA
>JBJMJR010000069.1:0-12610 GCA_045806245.1 Gaiellaceae bacterium
AGTACCGAGGGTTGATTACCCACGTGTTACTCACCCGTTCGCCGCTGTCCCCAGACCCGAAGGTCTGGTTCTCGCTCGACTTGCATGTGTTAAGCGCACCGCCAGCGTTCGTCCTGAGCCAGGATCAAACTCTCCGTGAAGAATGATCACCGGCCAAAGAACGGGCCGGCAGTCTTTTCACCTTGAGCTTGTGCTCAAAGTCTGCCCCCGAAGGGACATGACAGGTTTATTCGTTTCCTCCCCGGCCCCGAAGGGTCGGTGAGGTCTCGACGTAAACGCACGCTGCTGAGTTTTCAAAGACCGGCGCTGCTGGCGACGTAAAAAAGCCTCCGACTCGCGCCAGAGGCCCAGGGATGCTCGGAAGTGCTTCGTATCCGATTGCGTCCTGAGGGCGCTCCAGTGTCGAGGGTCAGAAACTGTCCTACGCCGCCCTATCGGGCAGCCGGGGAATGATAGCAACGTTTAACCGTGCGTCAAGCGCATGAAATGGCGCTTCCCGGCCTGGAGCACCGCCCCGGCCGCCTCCGCGAGGTCGAGATCGTAGCCGTCGACCGGCTTCCCGCCCAGCTTGACGCCGCCCTGGTCGATCACCCGGCGCCAGTGGCTCGATGACTCGCCGAGCTGCGCGGCGAGGAAGGCCGGCAGGTGGATCCGCGACTCCGAGACCTTCAACTCCGGCACCTCGTCGGGCGCCTGGTGCTCCCGGACGACCCGCGTGAAGTGCTCCTCCCCGCGCCGCGCCGCCTCCTCCCCGTGCCAGCGCCCGACGATCCGCCGCGCCAGCTCGAGCTTCCACTGCATCGGATCGTCCGGATGGTCGCCGCCGTCCGCCAGCAGCTCCCACCATTGCGGCAGCGCGGAGTCGGGGATCGACATCGTCTTGCCGAACATCTCCTCCGGCGGCTCGTTGATCCCGATGTAGTTGCCGCGGGACTTCGACATCTTCTCCTCGCCGTCGAGCCCGACCAGCAGCGGGTACGTGATCACCAGCTGCGGGTCGACTCCGTAGTCCTGCATCACGTCGCGGCCGGCGAGCAGGTTGTAGAGCTGGTCGCTGCCGCCGATCTCGATGTCGGCCTCGATCGCGACCGAGTCGTATGCCTGCATCAACGGGTAGAGCAGCTCCGAGATCGAGATCGGCTCGTGCGCGGCGAACCGCTTGGCGAAGTCGTCGCGCTCGAGGATGCGCGCGACGGTGATCGTGCGCGCGAGCCGCACGACCTCCGCGTACGACAGCTTGCCGAGCCACTCGCCGTTGAAGCGGATCTCTGTCCGCTCGCGGTCGAGCACGCGGAACGCCTGCTCCGCGAACTCCTTCGCGTTTGCGTCGAGTACCTCGCCCGGCAACACGGGCCGCTCCTCAGAGCGCCCGGATGGGTCGCCGATGCGCGCCGTGTAGTCGCCGACGATCAGCACGATCGTGTGACCCGCGCGCTGGAACTCGGCGAGCCGGTCGAGCACGAACGCAAACCCGAGGTGGATGTCGGGCGCAGTCGGGTCGATCCCGAGCTTCACGCGCAGCGGGCGGCCGAGCTTCAGCTTGCGCTCGAGCTCGCCCTCCGGCAGAACGTTGACCGCGTGACGGGTGAGGTCAGTGGGCAACGCGGTCGAGATTCTCGATCTCGATCGGCTCGACGTCGTCCGCGAGCTCGAAGCCGAACACCTGCGCGAGGAAGGACGCGTGCGCGGCGAGAGCGCGCTTCTGGTTCTCCGCCTTGCGGAAGCCGTGACCCTCGCCGGCGAAGGCGATGTACGCGTGCGGGATTCCGCGCTGCTCGAGTGCCTTGACGATCACCTCGGACTGGGCGGGCGGCACGACCTTGTCGTCGAGCCCTTGCAACAGCAGCAGCGGACGGGAGATCGCGTCGGCGTGCGTGATCGGCGAGCGCTCGCGGTACAGATCCATTGCGGCCGGCCACGGCCCGACGAGGTACTCGTCGTAGTGCGACTCGAACTTGTGCGTGTCTGCGTGGAACGTGACCAGGTCCGCGACGCCGAACTGCGAGGTACCGGCCGCGAACTCGTCGCGGACCGCGAGGGCGAGCAGCGTCGTGTAGCCGCCTGCGCTGCCGCCGGTGATCTCGACGCGCGCAGGATCGACGTCGCCGCGCTCGGCTAGATAGCGCGCCGCGGCCGCGCTGTCCTCGACGTCGACGATGCCCCATTCGCCCCGCAGTCGGTCGCGGTACTCGCGACCGTAGCCGGTGCTCCCGCCGTAATTCACGTCGACGACGCCGATGCCGCGCGTCGTGAAGAACTGCACCGAAAGCTGCAGCACCGGCGGCACGTGCGCAGTCGGTCCGCCGTGCACGTAGACGATCAGCGGCGGCCGCTCGTCGGCGGCCCCGGAGAACTCCGGATTCTTCGGTGCGTAGTAGAAGCCGTGCGCACCGCCGAACGTGAGCGCCTCGGGTTTCGACAGATACGCGTCGTCCAGCGTCAGCTCGGTCGACCGGCGCACGACGCTGAAGCTCGCCGCGGGGTCGACCTCCAGGAGCGAGCTCGGCTCCGTGGCCGAGGCACCGACGACGAAGATGCGCCGCCCGTCGCTTCGCAGCGCGCCGAGATTGGTGTACGGAAGGTCGACGCGCTTGAGCGTCCCGTCGTACAGCTCCAGCGAGTCGACTGCGTCGCGCGTGACCAGGCAGGCGATCGTTCCGTCGTCGAGGAACGCGTAGCGGGAGAGGTCGAAAACCCACTGCGGATAGCCGATCTCCGCCTCCTCCTGCGTGAGCGCGTTCACCTCCCCGTCCTTCTCGGCGTAGAGGTTCGACCAGCCCGTGCGGTCGGAGACGAAGTAGAGCGTGCCGTCTGCTCCCCACTCCGGCTGAAAGATCGATTCCGTCGCGGAGCCGGCGACGCGGCGCGCATTTGCGCACGTGCCGTCGGCTGCGAGGTCGCCGACGCAGAGGTCCGTGCCCTCGAAGGGCATGTGCGGGTGATCCCACGCCAGCCAGGCGAGACGGGTTCCGTCGGGGCTGGGGCGCGGCGCCGCGTAGAAATCGCGCCCTGCGGCGATCACCCTCGGCTCCTCCGAGCCGTCGGCGGGGAGCACGACGAGCTCGTTCACCGGCTCGCCTTCCGCGTGTGACTCGCGGACGCAGACGATCAGGCGGCCGTCGGCGAAGACCCGCCCGTCGGCGTAGCGCCACGCATGCGGCGCCGGCGGCTCGGGCGTGATCGGACGGGGATCGGCGCCGGGGCCGTCGATCCGATAGAGCCGGCTGTCGTCGAAGCTCGAGCAGAAGACGGTGGCCCCGTCGCGGAACCACGCTCCGCCGCCGTACTCGTGCACGCGCGTGCGCACGTTGAAGCCTGCGGGAACGACGTCCACGGCGGACCCGCCGTGCGGCAGGAAGACGAGCGCCTGCCGTCCCTCCTCCTGTGGCCGGCTCTCGAGCCAGTACAGGCCCTCGGCGTCGACCGACAGGTAGCCGTAGGCGACGCCACCCTCATTGGTGACGAGGTCGAGCGTGATCGGAGAGGACCAGGAGCCGTACGGCGCGACGGTTGCCACGAGGCCGCAACCTACAGCATGTACGGCACCACACCCTGCGCGCCAAGCGCGTACCAGACGCCGAACGCGAGGCTCGCCACCCCGAGCGCAGGAGCGATCCGGTGAAAGGACCGCCGAACGGGCGCACTTCCGAGCGCCACTCCCCAGCCCGTCGACAGCAGCGCCATCGAGACCGCCGTGAAGAACGCGAACAGGGCAAGCGCGACGACTGCCAGCGCGTGACTCCGGATCGAGGCGAGCAGCAGCAGCCCGACGCCGGCCGTCCCGCCCATCCCGTGCACGAGCCCGATTGCATACGCCTGCCAGCGGCTGCGCGTCGGATGACGGTGCGGCGAGCCCTCGCTGTAGGCGCCGCGACGCCAGCGGGCGAGCAGGACGACCGCGAGCACGATGATCACGACACCGACGCTCGTCTCGGCTGCCTGTTGGACGGCCGCGGGCAAGTACGCGCTGTACAGCACGACGGGAAGCCCGAAGACGAACAGCGTGGTTGCGTGGCCGAGACCCCACACGAAGCCGAGCTTGGCGGCGCTGCTTCTCGCGCGGTCCTTGCCCGAGGCGACGAGTGTGCTGACGGCCGCCACATGATCCGGATCGCTGGCGTGGCGCAGGCCGAGCAGGACGGCAACGGTCGCCACGATCGCCAGCGTGGTGCCGTCGGAGAGCGAGGCGATGCCGTTGTCGAGCCCGAACATTCGCTACCTCACTTTCGGAAGCGCGTGGATGGTCATGGTCAGTCCCGCGACGACGATCACGAGCGCGCTCAGCGCCGGCAGGAGAGCGACGAAGCGGCCCTCGAAGCTGACGCGGCGAAACGCCGTGCGCGCGAGCACGGCGGCAAAGCCGATGCCCGTGATCGTCAGTGCGAGCCCCGCGCTGAACGCGAGGATCAAGAGCAAGCCGAAGCCGACGCGGTGCAACGAGATCGCGGCGAGCAGCACGACGAGCGCCGACGGGCACGGCAGCAGTCCGCCCGAGATGCCGACCGCGAGGAGTGAACGCCGACTCAGCTGCTGGTCGTGGTGATGGTGATGGTGATGCGAGCGGCCGTGTCGCCAGCGCGCTCGCAGCACCGACGCGCCGATCGCGACGACGAGCACTCCGGACGCGAGGTTGAGCCATGGGTAGAGCCGATCGGGAACGATGAAACGCGAGAGCAGGAGCGTCACGAGGCCGAGTGCGAACACGCCGATCGTGTGCGTGACGGTCACGATCAGCCCGAGCAGCGCCGCGTGTCGCGGCGTTCCCCGCTGCCCGACGAGGTAGGCGGTGACGATCGTCTTCCCGTGCCCTGGCGAGAGAGCGTGCGCGGCGCCCCAGAACAACGCGCCGGCGAGCGACGCGAGTATCACCCAGAAGCCGAGCCGGTCACGGGTCACGAGCGAGGCGAACGCGGAGTCGGCAACGCGGTCCGGCGCCCGTAGTGACGCCCCGCTCCCCACATGAGGACGTGTCCCAGGGACTGTCCCTGGGACCAGGCTCGTGCGGACATGCGTGACCTGCAGCGGGCTGGAGAGCAGGTCCTTGGGATAGGCACGGAGCTCGTGGCTGCGGCTGGGTGCGTCACCGGCCACGATCTCTTTCCAGCCGATGCGGTCGGCGTAGTTCGTGTCCCGGTATGCGACGCGCGTGCGGCCGGCGAGGCTCGGGCCGCGCAGGATGACCTCGAAGCGCGTCGTCTCGAGCCCACCGGCTCCGTTTGGGTGTGCGAGCGCCCACTGCAGCGGGGCGAGGCGCACGCGACGTCCGTTCACCGTCAGCTCGGCGCCGCGTGCGAGGCGATGCGCCAGCGTCGGCGCGTCGATCGTGCCAGCCTGGAACGTCGGAATCTCGGCGAGGTCGAGCACGTAGTCGACATAGACGCGAGTCCCGGAGACCTCGACGCGGCTGAAGCGGTTGATGGTGAAGTTGCCGAGGGGGTGCGCCGACGCAGCTGCGGGAACGACGAGCGCGGCGAGCAGTGCGGCGCCGACGACGAGCCTCTTCACGGTTGCCGCCAGTACGGATTCGTCGCGCGGGCGCGTGCGAACCAGTAGCGTGCGGCCGCCGCGTTGCCGAGACAGCGCTCGATCACTGCACGATGGAAGAACTTCGGCGCGTCGAGCGTGCCGAGCTGCAGTGCGCGCTTCGAGAACGGCAGCGCCTCGGCGCAACGGCCGTTGCGCGCGAGCGCCCAGGCAAGGACGTCGTCGCCGTCGATCGAGGGCCGCTCTCGCTGCGCCAGGCGCGCGAGTGCGACCGTCCGTTCGAGCGCGATCCGGTGATCCACGTCGAACAACGCGATCTCCAGATCGACGTTGACGCCGTGCACGCGTTCAAGGCGGGCGATCGCACCCACGAGTGCGTATTGCCGCTGGGCGGCGGCCGGCTGGCCCGACCGGCGCAGCAGGTCGGCGTAAGTCGCGACGTACTGCGGCAGCGGCAGGATCTCCGAAGCGCGCCTGGAGAGGGCGACCGCGCGGGCCAGCCGGCCGCGTGCGCCCTCGACCTGCGCCAGCGCGTCGAGCGCAGGGGCGTACGAGGAGCGTGCCCGCAGCGCCGCCCGGAACTCGGTCGCCGCCGCGTCGATGCTCCCGTGCGACCAGTAGAGCTTGCCGAGCTGCGTCTGCGACCACGCAAGCGCCTCGGGCTCGCCGCCTGCGGCATCGACCGCGTAGCGCATCGCCACGGCGGCGCCGGCGATGTTCCCGAGCAGCTCGCGCGCATACGAGACGCGCGCATAGGAGCTGACGCTCGGGCGGAGCGAGACCATGCGGTCGAACGTCGCGAAGGCCTGCCGGTAGCGCCCGAGCTCGACCAGTGCGTCGCCGACGACGCCGTAGCTTTCCGCCGTGGACGGTGAGAGTGCGAGCGCGCGCCGTCCGAGTACAAGACCCTGGCGAAACTCGTGGCGTGAGAGCGCGACTGAGCCGAGCCCCAGCGTGCCGGGGAGATCGTCGGGAGCGGCACGCAAAGCGCGGTGGTAGGCGGCCTCCGCGCGGGCGTAGTACGACGCGTCGCCCGTTTCCCGGGCGCGTTGCGCGAAGGCGTTCCCCCGGCGGTCGAAAGACGCCGCCGTCAGCGGCCGCCGTTGCGAGGCCGAGCCGCTGCTCGAGAACACCCCGCCGAGCAGGAGGGCGGCGGCGGTCAGAACCGCCGCCGCTCCTCCGACCAGGAGCCTCTTCACGGCTTCTGCTGGCCCTTCGTGTTGTCGAACCCACTGAACGGGTCGGCCTGGTACGGGAACGTCGCCGTGTACGGCAGGTCGTTCGCGTCGACGCCGTCACCCAGCGGCAGGCTGTGCCTGATCAGAGCGCCGCCCACTGCGCGCTCGGCGATGTCGATCACGTCGTCCTCGAGCCTGCGGCCGTTCGGCCATCCAGCGAGATCGCCGCCGAGGACGCCCAGGCGGTTGCCTTTGCCGACCGCTGCCGTCGGGGGGATCGCGAGGTTGAGCCGGAGCTCGTCGACCTCGGTCGGCCCCGTGTAGTTGAGGTTCGGCTCCTTCAGGCCGGTCAGCAGCACGGAGACGAGGTCGCTGCGGTTCGTCTCCTGGAACGGACCGAACTGCGGGTACAGCTGGTTGAGCAGATGTGCAAGAACAGGGCTCGAGTAGTACTGCTCGAACTGCTTGTCCTTGTCGGGCGCCGTCGCGTTCCACTTGTCCTTCAGCTGCGTCGGGATGAGCACCTCGTTGATCAGCGGATTGCCGAGGCGCGACACCTGCACCCACGTCGTGGTGCGACGGACCTTTTTAGCGCGTGTCTGAACCGTGATCTTCGGCCGTTCGGCCGCTGCCCAGACGCCGACCACGTGGTTGCTGCCGTTGTCGAGTTGCGACAGCGGGACCTGCAGCTCGATCGAGTGCACGGCGTAGCCGGCGAAGAAGTCCTTGCCGCCGCCGCTCGCTCCGGTCCCGTGGCGGATCGCGACGAGATCGAAGATCGCGCCGATGTCGCCGAAGAACCCGTCGTCACGCTGGCCTGCAAATACCTTCGACCCGTCGTTCAGGTCGTGGACGCCGGCAAGCGTGAGTGCGTGGTAGTTCGCCGTCGAGCGCGGCCCGATGTTGTCCGGCGGCGTCAGCAGTCCACTGCCGACGACGCGGGACTGCTTCCCGTCGAGCCGAGTGACCGTGTACTTCTGTTGCGTGTTCTGCAGGAATGCCACGGGCGCCTGGTCCGTGAAGCGGAACTGCCAGGTGACGTCGGGCTTCCCGTCGCCGTTCTTGTCGGCGTAGACCACGTATCGCGCCGACGGCGAGAACGTGTACCAGTTCGGTCCTGCCGCGGGATCCTCGCCCGGGATGTAGTTGGCGATGATCGACACGGTGTCCGGGCGGTCAGGGCTCCGGAACGCATACGTGTCCGTGTTGTCCGCGGAGGGATCCTCCGAGATCAGGGGGGCCTCCCGGTGGCTCGATGCCTGGGCCGCCGTGGGGCTTCCGCCCCGCGACGCAAACGCCACGATCAGCGCTGCCGAGGCTGCGGCCGCCAGGAGAACGAATGCGAGCTTTCGCATCGTCCTGTCGCTCCTTTCAACGATGTTGGCGTGCATGTCGGGCCTGATTCGCAGCCGGCGACGAACCGGTTCGGACCGATGCGCGAATATGCGTCGATGGCGCGACCGTTCGCACACCTCTCCGACGAGGCAGTCGTCGCGCTCGTCGCGCGCTCGGACGAGGAGGCGCTGGCGGAGCTGTACGACCGTTTCGGGCGCGTCGCGTACGGGCTCGCGCTTCGCGTGCTGCGCGACGAGAGGCTCGCCGAGGACGCGGTGCAGGAGGGATTCCTCACGGCCTGGCGGAATGCGGACCGGTTCATGCCGGAACGCGGAAAGGCGAGCACCTGGCTGCTGACGCTCGTCCACCGCCGCGCGGTCGATCTTGTGCGCCGCGAGGACCGGCGGCGAGCCGAGCCGTTGCCCGAGCGCGGCGAGCCGGCGTCGGGGACCGCGGAGGACGATGCGTGGCTGCGGTTCGAACGCGAGCGCGTTCAGGCGGCGCTACGACAACTGCCTGACCAGCAGCGCGAGGCACTCGAGCTTGCCTACTACGGCGGCTTCACCCAGACGGAGCTTGCGGAAAGACTCGGACAACCGATCGGTACGATCAAGAGCAGGATGTTCACGGGGCTCGCGCGGTTGCGCGAGCTGCTGGCAGAGCCCAACGGAGAAAGCTCATGGAAGCCAACGCCCTCCACGATCTGACCGCGGCGTACGCGCTCGACGCGCTCGATGCCGACGACGCGCGCGCGTACGAGGACCACCTCGCGCGCTGCGCGCGCTGCCGCCACGAGCTCGCAGAGCTGTCCGAGGCCGCCGGCGCGCTGGCACTCGCCACCGACGCACCGGCTCCGCCCCCCGAGCTACGGACGCAGATCCTCGAGCAGGCACGGCGCGAGCGCGAGAACGTGGTGCCGCTGCGCCCGCGCCGGATCGCGCCGATCGCCGCCGCAGCGGCAGTTGCGGCTTGCGTGGCCGTGGGCCTCGGCATCTGGGCGACCTCGCTCTCGAACAAGCTCGACCGGCGTGACGCGGCGCTGGCGCGCGAGCAGCGGGTCGCGGCGATCCTGGCGAGCCCCGGCGCGCGGACGGTCCCCTTCGCACGTGGAACGCTCGTCGTCTCGAGGAGCGGCGCGGCGGCGCTCGTCGTCCACAACCTGGACGCGCCCCAGGAGGGAAAGACGTACGAGGCCTGGATCAGCGCCGGCGGCCCGCCGCGGCCGGCGGGGACCTTCGACGGCGGGAACGTCGTCGCCGTCCCGCTCACAGGCCAGGTGGCGCCGGGCGCCAGCGTGCTCGTAACGGAAGAGCGGCACGGCGGCGTCGACGCGCCGACACAGAAGCCGTTCCTCAGCGTCCAGAGCTAGAATCGTCCGCTTGCTTCGCCGCAGACGCAGTGAACCTGCGCCCGTTTCGAACGGGCGCCGGCGCCGGATCCGAAAGCTCCGCCTCGTCACCCTCCTCCTGCTCCTGCTGCTGCTCGGGGTGGCGTCGTTCACCTTCGGGCTGATCACCGCCGTCGCGAGCCAGATTCCCAACTGCGACCCGCGGCAGGTGCCGCACGAGGTCGACGGACACATTTACGCGAACGACGACCACACCATCCTGGCGACGCTCCGCGGCTCCGAGAGCAGGATCCTCATCAAGACCGACGAGATCTCGCCGATCATGCAGCAGGCCATCGTCGCGGTCGAGGACCGCCGTTTCTACGAGCATCACGGCGTCGACATGCGCGGCATCGCGCGCGCAGTCTGGGCCGACCTCGCGCACACGGGCGTCGTGCAGGGCGGCTCGACGATCACGCAGCAGCTCGTCAAGAACTCGTGCGTCACGACGGCGCGCACGATCAGCCGCAAGCTGAAGGAGGCGGCACTGGCCTGGCAGCTCGAGCAGCACTGGAAGAAGCTCCGCATCCTGACGGCGTACCTGAACACGATCTACTTCGGGAACGGGGCGTACGGCATCCAGCGTGCAGCGCAGACGTACTTCGACACCACTGCCTCGCACTTGACGCTCGCCCAGGCGTCGCTGCTCGCCGGCATTCCGTCCGACCCCAGCCGCTACGACCCGGTCACGAACCCGAAGGCTGCGCGCGGACGACGGCTCGAGGTCCTGCAGGCGATGCTCTCGCAGGGCGACATCACGTCGCGCGACCTGCAGCGTGCCGCGCGTGCGCCGCTGCCGCGCGCGGCAAACGTTCACCTCCCCGGGATCGAGGGACCGGCGCCGTATTTCGTCAACTACGTCAAGCAGCAGCTGATCGAGAGGTACGGCACGCGGCGCGTGTTCGGCGGCGGGCTCAACGTCCAGACGACGATTGACCTACGGCTGCAGAAGCTCGCGCGGCACGCGATCCAGGCCGTGCTGAAGGAGCCAAACGGACCGTCCGCGGCGCTCGTCGCCGTGCGGCCGAGCACGGGCGAGATCCTCGCCATGTACGGCGGCGACAACTTTCGCCAGAGCCAGTTCAACCTGGCCGTGCAGGGCGAGCGGCAGCCGGGCTCCTCGTTCAAGCCGTTCGTGCTTGCGACGGCCCTGAAGCAGGGGATCTCGCCGGCGACGACGTTCGCGTCGAAGCCGGTGAACATCTTCATCGGCGACAAGTACTGGCCGGTGCACAACTACGAGAGCGACTACATCGGCTCGGGCGACCTCGTGACGGCGACGGCCGTCTCGGACAACAGCATCTTCGCGCAGCTGACGCAGCTCGTCGGCCCGGCCCACGTCGCCAAGACGGCGCACCAGCTCGGCATCACGCGCCATCTGGACCCGTACTTCGCGATCGGGCTCGGCGCCGACGACGTGAGCCCACTCGAGATGGCGCGCGCGTTCTCGACCTTCGCGAATGACGGGCGGCGCGTCGACGGCAGCGTGTTCGGCAACCGACCGCGTGCGGTCGCGCGCATCAGCAACGGGACGGGAAAGCTGATCGACGACAACCGCCCCGTCTACCACGCCGCGCTGACATCCGACCAGGACGCGCTCTTGACGAGCATCCTCGAAGGCGTGATCCGTTCCGGGACGGGCAAGCGCGCCGCGCTGCCCGACCGCGTCGCAGCCGGCAAGACTGGCACGACCGAGAACTACGGCGACGCGTGGTTCGTCGGCTACACGCCACAGCTCGCGACGGCAGTGTGGGTCGGCTATCCGAACAAGTTGAAGCCGATGCTGACCGACTACCACGGCGAGCCTGTCGCCGGCGGCACGTTCCCCGCGGAGATCTGGCGCGTGTTCACACAGACCGCGCTGGCGGGAACGACGCCCGAGTCGTTCCCCAACTACTCGTACAGCTACCCGACGGCAAAGCGCGTCGTCTTGCGCGACGGGCGCCTACAGCTGGACAACGGCTTCTGCCGCGAGACGTCGCTCGTGTCGTACTTCGCCGGGCGCGGCCCGACGCGCACCGCGAACTGCAAGAAGAACGAGGTCGACGTTCCGCGCGTGATCGGCATGACGCTCGCACGCGCCCGGCTCCGCCTCGCCGGGCAGCCGCTCACGCCGAACGTCGTCTTCAAGCCGGCCCGGCCGAAGCAGCGGCTCGACCTCGTGCTCGACCAGTTCCCGCGCCGCGGGCGTGCGTCGTCATGGGACACGGTGACGCTCGTCCTGCCGAAGCCGCTCCACGGCGTCGTGCCGCGCGTGGTCGGTCTCTCGCTCCCGCAGGCTCGCGCGCGGCTGCGCGCGCGCGGGCTCGTGCCCGGCGTCGAGCGCTTCGCCGACGGCCGCTCCGGTCGCGTGATCGCACAGATGCCCATCCCCGGCGTCGCCGCCGCACCGCGGATGCAGATCAGGCTCGTGGTCGGCCACGGCTGACGTAGGGCGAGCCCTCCTCGAGATACCGCCAGCTCAACTCGGTCGCGCGCGTGATCCCGATGCGCGGCGCGGTCGCGATCTCGGGAATGTCCGTGCGCTCGCGCAGCCGGAACGGCGGCCGGTCGAGCGGCAAGCCGTCGTGCTCCCGGGACACGTCCAGTGCCTGGCACAGCTTTCCGGGCCCGGAGCAGAGCGCACGTAGGTCCTGCGTCCCGCGGCGTCGCTGCTGCTCCTCGATGCCGGCGGTCGGCTCGAGCGCGCGAATGAGAGCGGCCTCCGGGACGCCCTCGGCGCCGCACACGAGATTGAGGCACCAGTGGATGCCGTACGAGCGGTAGACGTAGGCGTGTCCTGCCGGCCCGAACATCGCGGCGTTGCGCGGCGTGCGCCCGCGGTAGGCGTGGCTCGCCGGGTCCTCCTGGTCGTAGGCCTCGACTTCGACGATCCGTCCGCCGACGCCGTCGACGAGCAGCGTGACGCCGATCAGGTCGGGGGCGACCTCGTGGACGCTGCGCGCGAAGAAGCTACGTCTCAGCAAAGGAGTCGTACTTGACGAGGGCGGGGAACGCCAACGCGAGCAGCGCGCATCCTGCAACGCAGGCAATGCCTCCGGACGCGATCGAGACGGTGAGGCTGGTCGCATTCGCGAGCGCACCCGCTTCGAGGTTGCCGATCGACGGCGCCGCCGCGACCTGCATGAACGCGATTCCCGAGACGCGACCGAGCATCTCGCTCGGCGCGATCCGGTAGAGCATCACCGAGCGCAGAATCGCGCTGATCTGGTCGCCCAGGCCCGCG
>JBJMJR010000070.1:0-26207 GCA_045806245.1 Gaiellaceae bacterium
CCGGCGGCTCGGTGAAGGACCGGATCGGGCTGGCGATGATCGAGAAGGCCGAACAGGAGGGGAAGCTCAAGCCCGGCGGGACGATCGTCGAGCCGACCTCCGGCAACACGGGCGTCGGCCTCGCGATTGCCGCCGCGCAGAAGGGCTACCGCTGCATCTTCGTGATGCCGGACAAGATGAGCCAGGAGAAGATCTCGATGCTGCGCGCGTACGGCGCCGAGGTCGTGATCTGCCCCACCGCCGTCGAGCCGGCCTCGCCCGAGTCGTACTACTCGGTGTCCGATCGTCTCGCGGAGGAGATCCCGGGCGGCTTCAAGCCGGACCAGTACTCGAACATGTCGAACCCCGAGGCGCACTACCGCATGACCGGCCCTGAGATTTTGGAGCAGACCGGCGGCGAGCTCGCTGCGATCGTCATCTCGGTCGGGACGGGCGGAACGATCTCCGGCGTCGGCCGCTACTTCAAGGAGCAGAAGCCCGACGTGCTGATCGTCGGCGCCGATCCGGAAGGCTCGGTGTACACCGCGCGGGACGACCGCGATGTCCACCCCTACTTCGTCGAGGGAATCGGCAAGGACACGTGGCCGAAGACGATGGATCCGAGCGTCGTCGACGAGTGGGTCCGCGTGTCCGACCGCGACTCGTTCCTGACCGCTCGCCGCCTGGCCCGCGAGGAGGGCCTGCTCGTCGGCGGCTCGGGCGGAACGACCGTCTGGGCGGCCCTGGAGATCGCGAAGCGCTTCGGGCCGGGCGCGACGATCCTGACGATGATCCCCGATTCGGGCCGCTCCTACATGTCGAAGTTCTACGACGAGAACTGGATGCTCGAGCACGGCTTCGTCGAGCGGCGCACGCCGCCGCCGACCGTGTCGGAACTGCTGCGCGCGAAGCGCTCGGAGGAGACCGAGGTGCCCGCGCTTGTCACCATCGCCGCGCACCAGAAGGTCGGCGAGGCGATCGACGTCATGCAGCGGTACTCGATCTCGCAGCTACCCGTCGTGCGCGACGGCAGCGTCGCGTCGCTGGCGGACGTGATCGGCTCGCTGCAGGACCGCGACCTGCTCGACCGCGTCTTCAAGAACGCCGACGCGCTGCACGAGGACGTCGCCGCGGCGATGCAGCCACCGCTCGCCGCCGTCGACGCGAGCCAGACGCTCGATGAGGTGTTCGCGACCCTTACAGGCCGCACGAACGCGGTCGTCGTCGCGACCGATGGCAAGCCGGTCGGCGTGCTGACGCGCTCGGACCTGCTCGAGTACCTCGCGCACCAGCGCCAGACGTCGTAGCGCGGGCTACCATCGCGGCATGGCGACCGAACCGCTGCAGCGGCTGCTGCATGAGGCGTTCCCCGACGCGACTGAGCTTCGCGTCGAAGACCGCACCGGCGGCGGCGACCACTTCCACGTGATCGTCGCGACGCCACGGTTCGACGGGCTGCCGCTGCTGGAGCAGCACCGGCTCGTCAACGACGCCCTTGCCCAACCTCTGCGCGACGGCACCATCCACGAGCTACGAATCAAGACGAAAGGAACCGAATGAGCGACTTGCGGCAGCGCATCCAGGACGTCATCGACAAGGAGCCGGTTGCGCTCTTCATGAAAGGGACGCCGCAGTTCGTCATGTGCGGGAACTCCGACCGGGCGCTGCGGGCGCTGCGCGAGGCCGGCGCTCCCGTGACTGCTGTCGACGTCCTACCCGACCCGGCGATCCGGCAGGAGCTCTCGGCGATCTCCGGCTGGCCGACGATCCCGCAGGTCTTCGTCAACGGCGAGCTGATCGGGGGGGCCGACATCGTCGAGGAGCTGGCGGCGGGCGGCGACCTCGAATCGAAGCTCGAAGGCTCGCTCGGCCCGGCCTACCGCGAGTCGCGCGCGGAGCACGTCGCGAACGTGCTCTAGCCACAATTCGCGACTATCCTGCCCGCGTGGGAACGCCCGCCGGGGGAGCGTCGACAGACGCGTTGCGCAAGCTGCAGGCCGTCACCGACGCGGCGCTCGCCCACCTGTCGCTCGACGAGCTCCTGAGCGAGCTGCTGGAGCGCATCCGGGACGCGCTCGAGGCGGACACATCGGCACTGCTGATGCTCGACGAGGAGCGGGCAGAGCTGGTCGCGCGCGCGGCCAAGGGGCTCGAGGAAGAGGTTGAGCGCGGTACGCGCATTCCCTACGGGAAGGGCTTCGCCGGGCGCATCGCAGCGACGCGCGACGTCGTGATGATCGAGGACGTCGACCACTCGTATGTCCTCAACCCGATCCTCCACGAGAAGGGGGTCAAGTCGCTGCTCGGCGCACCCCTGCTGGTCGGCGACAAGATTCTCGGTGTCATCCACGTCGGCACGCTGTTCCACCGCGTCTTCACACAGGACGATGTCGAGCTGCTGCGCGTCGTCTCGGCTCGCGCCGCGGTCGCCATCGACCGCGCGCTGGCGTACGAGGAGGTCGTCCGGCTGACCGAGCTACAGCGCGATTTCGTTGCGCTCGCCGCCCACGAGCTGCGCACTCCGGCCACCACGGTCTACGGCCTCGCTGCGACGCTCGCGCACCGTGACCTGCCGCCGGCACAGGTGTCCGAGCTGCAGCAGACGCTGCACGCGCAGGCGGAGCGGATGAGCCGGCTCGTCGAGCAGCTGCTCGACATGTCGCGGCTGGACGGCGCCTCGATCCGGGTCAGTCCCGAGGAGCTGCGGCTCAAAGAGGAGCTCGAGCGGATCGTGCAGGCGAGCGCGCACGGGCACGAGCGGGAAGTGACGATCGACGCCCCCACGCAGGCGGTCGTCGCCGACCGGGCGGTGCTGGAGCGCGTCGTCGGCAATCTCGTCACGAACGCGGTGCGCTACGGCGCCCCGCCCATCCGCATCGTCGCGCGGCAGGACGACACGCACCTCCGGCTGACGGTGCGCGACAACGGCGAAGGGATCGACGCGGACTTCGTGCCGAGCCTGTTCGATCGGTTTCAGCGCAGCGACAAGGCGCGCCAATCGGGCACAGGCGCCGGGCTCGGCCTGTCGATCGCGCGGCTCTACGCACGTGCGCACGGCGGCGACCTCGTCTACGACCCAACGGCCGACGGCGCGCGCTTCGACCTCGTTCTGCCCACGTAGCGGAAGCCGATCGGACGGATCGCCCCGGCGTCGATCAGCGCCGACTCGAGCGCCTCGCTCGCCGGCCCTTCGAGCCACAGGTAGAGATAGGGCCGCTGCTCGGAGAGCACGGTCTCGTAGCGCGCATCCAGCTCGGCGCGGAGCGTCTCGTACGGATGCAGATCGGAATGCTTTCGGTGCCACTCGGCGAGATCCGGCGGTCCTTTCGGCTCGCGACCCGTCGCGACGAGCAGGCGGTAGTGGCTCTCGTACCAGTCGACCGTAGCTGCGTCCATGTGGTTCCACGCGAACTCGTCGACCACAAGCAGCGGCGCGAGCGTGGCGAGCTTGTCGAGCGCCGCGCCGAGCGGTTTGACGTGGTGCAGCACACGCCCCGCGACGACGGCGTCGAAAGGGCCCGCGTCGTCGAGCTCCTCGAGGGTGATCCGCCGGTAGAGCGGGCCCTCGGGCGCCTCGGGATCGATCGCGAGCACGTCGTGGCCCGCCTCGGCCAGCGCCGGTGCGACGCCGCCCATGCGCCCGCAACCGACCTCGAGGACGCGCTGCGGCTCCGGTGGGAGATGCGAAAGTGTGAACTCGGTGAAGTCCAAAGCCGTCACCGTCACCCTTGCACAGGCACGGCGCATCGCCGTGCGCGCGCAACTGCACGACGGCAGCGCGACGACCGTGCTCGACACGGTCCGCAAGCTCGGGTTTTTGCAGATCGATCCGATCTCGACCGTTGCGCCGCCACAGCAGCTCGTCCTGTGGAGCCGGCTCGGGGCGTTCGACGTCGGCGAGCTCGACCGCCTGCTCTGGCAGGAGCGGAAGCTGTTTGAGTGGGCCGCGTTCATCCGTCCGATCGAGGACTATCCGCTGATCCGCGCACGCATGTCGCGGCCGCGCGGGTCGCAGGTGTACGAACAGCGCGCCGAAGAGTTCCTGAAGACGAACGCCCGGTTCAAGCGTTTCGTCCTGAAGGAGCTCGAGCAGCGTGGGCCGCTGCTTTCGCGCGAGATCGAAGCCGACCTGATGGTCACGCGCGACCCTCACGAGTGGTGGGGCAGCCGCAAGGTGGCGCTGATGCTGCAAATCCTCGAAGCGCGCGGCGTCGTCGCGGTCGTCGGGCGTCGCGGCAAGCAGCGGCTCTGGGACCTTGCGGAGCGGTGGTATCCCGACGTCGAGGCCGTCCCGTGGCCGGAGGCGCGGGCAGAGCTGGAGGAGAGACGGTGGCGGTCGCTGGGCGTCCGGCTGAAAGACGGCAGCTGGGAAGCGCATCCCACGGCGAGCGACGGCAAGGTCCCGCTGCGGACGACGTTCCTCTCCCCGTTCGATCGGCTGATCCACGACCGCGACCGGCTCGAGGCGCTGTTCGGCTTCTTCTACCGACTCGAGATGTACGTCCCGAGGGCGAAGCGGCAGTACGGGTACTACGTGCTGCCGATCCTGCGCGGCGACCGCCTGGTCGGCCGGATCGACCCCGTCTTCGAGCGCAAGACCGGCGTGCTCCGCGTGAACTCGGTGCACTGGGAAGACGGCGTCAAGCCGGTCTCCCTCGAGAAGCCGCTGCGCGACCTCGCGGCCTGGCTGGGCGCGGGTAGCATCGAGCGCTAGTGGACTTCGAGACACGCGCCATCCACGACGGACAGGAGCCCGATCCCGCCACCGGCGCGGTCACCGTCCCGATCTACCAGACCTCGACCTACGTGCAGGAAGCGGTCGGCGAGCACAAGGGCTACGACTACGCGCGCGTCGCGAATCCCACGCGGACGGCGCTCCAGCTCTGCCTCGCATCGCTCGAGTCGGCCGAGCACGGCCTCGCGTTCTCGTCGGGGCTCGGCGCCGTCACGACGATCATGCACCTCGTCTCGCCGGGCGACCGCATCGTCGCCGTCAACGACGTCTACGGCGGCGTCTACCGCATGTTCTCGCAGGTCTACGAGCCGAAGGGCTACGAGTTCACCTGGCTGCCCGCGGCGGAGCTCGGCGACAACCTCGCCGACCATCTCGACGAGCGGACGCGCATCGTCTGGCTCGAGACACCGACGAACCCGCTGCTGAACGTCATCGATATCCGAGCGGCGGCCGACGCGGCGCACGCCGCCGGCGCGATGGTCGTCGTCGACAACACGTTTGCGACGCCGTATCTGCAGCGGCCGCTCGAGCTCGGAGCCGACATCGTCGTGCACTCGACGACCAAGTACCTCGGCGGGCACTCCGACGTCATCGGCGGCTTCGCGGCCACGAACGACCCGACGGTCGCCGAGCGCCTGCAGTTCCTCCAGAAGTCGCTCGGTGCGGTACCGGGGCCGTTCGACTGCTGGCTCGTGCTGCGCGGGATCAAGACGCTCGCGGTGCGGATGCGGCGGCACTGCGAAAACGCCCACGTCGTCGCGCTGTGGCTGTCGCGGAACGCACACGTGGAGCAGGTCCTCTACCCCGGGCTGCCAACCCACCCCGGCCACACCGTCGCCGCCAAGCAGATGCGCGACTTCGGCGGGATGATCTCGTTCCTGGTCGAGACCGAGGAGGAGGCGGTCGGTCTCGTCGCACGGACGAAGATCTTCCAGCTGGCGGAGTCCCTTGGCGGTGTCGAGAGCCTGATCGAGCATCCTGCGCGGATGACGCACGCCTCGACGGCAGACGCGCCTTTCGCGGCGCCGAAGAACCTGATTCGTCTGTCTGTCGGGCTCGAGTCGGCGGAGGATCTCGTCGCCGACCTCGAAGCGGCGCTCGTCCGGTCGACCGCGCACGCTTAGCACCACGGAACCGCTCGACCTTCGACATCTCGGCGCAGAGCGCGTGATCGCGGCGTACGTCGTCGACACCGACGACGGGCCGGCGCTGTTCGACTGCGGCCCGAGCACGTGCGCCGACGAGCTCGAGACGGGGCTCGGCTCGCGCGGGCTCGTGCTGCACGACGTGCGCCACCTGCTGCTTTCGCACATCCATCTCGATCACGCAGGCGCGGCAGGCGTGCTGGTGCGCAAGCACCCGGCGCTCCAGGTGCACGTCTCCGCGGTCGGCGCGCCGCACCTCGTCGACCCGAGCCGACTCGAGGCGAGTGCGCGCCGCCTGTACGGCGAGACGTTCGACCACCTCTGGGGCGAGCTCGCGCCGGTTCCGCAGGCGAACGTGCACGTCGTCGGCGAGAGCGTGCTCGGGCTCGAGTGTTTCCCGACGCCCGGACATGCATCGCACCACGTCTGCTACCTCGACGGCGACGGCACGCTGTATGCCGGCGACGCCGCCGGCGTCCGCATCCAGCCACACGAGACCGTGCTGCCGCCGACGCCGCCGCCCGAGTTCGACCTCGATCTCTGGCTCGCGTCGCTGGACGAGATCGAGCGCCGCGCGCCCGAGCGCCTCGCGCTGATCCATTTCGGAATCGCCGACGATGTCGCGCGGCACCTCGACGAGCTGCGGCGGCGGCTCCATGCGTGGGCCGCCCTCGACGGCGTGACGGAAGCGGACTTCGCCGAGAGCGTGTCGGCGGACGTGCACAGCGGTCTCGAGGAGTACGAGCAGGCGATGCCGTTCTGGCAGTCGTACGCCGGGCTGAAGCGCTACTGGGAGAAGCGCGCTGCTGCGTAACCGCAACTTCGTGCTCCTCTTCTTGGCGCGCGCAGTCTCGTACTTCGGCACGTACCTGGCACCGATCGCCGTGGCGTTCGCCGTCCTCGACCTGACGGGATCGGCGACGGACACGGGCATCGCGTTCGCCTGCTGGACGCTCGCCCAGGTTGCCACGCTCCTCGTCGGCGGCGTCGTCGCCGACCGGCTACCGCGCCGCGCCGTGATGATCGGATCGGATCTCGCAAATGTGGGCGTGCGCGCGACGATGGGGGCGCTCCTGCTCAGCGGCAACGCGCGCATCTGGGAGATCTTCGTCCTGCAGGCGCTCGGCGGTGCGGCAACGGCATTCTTCTCGCCGGCATCGAGCGGACTCGTCCCGGAGCTCGTCGACAAAGCGCGGCTGCAGCAGGCGAACGCATGGATGGGGATCGCGCGCTACCTCGCCTTCCCCCTCGGCGCCGCTACCGGCGGAGCCATCGTCGCGACGATCGGCAGCGGCACGGCCCTCATCGTCGACGCCGGAACGTACGCCGCGAGCGCGTTGCTGCTCGTCGCGATGCGGCTGCCGCCGCGCGCCCGCGCCGCCGCCGCGCCGAACTTCATGCGCGAGCTGCGCGAAGGCTGGCAGGCGTTCACGGAGCACACCTGGGTCTGGCTCCTCACGGTGTGGGTCGCCCTTTACTTCGTGATCACGTACGCGCCCTTCTTCGTGCTCGGCCCGTTCATCGCGAAGCACGACCTCGGCGGCGCCGGCGCGTGGGGCACCGTCGTGTCGGGCGAGGGCGTCGGCGCCCTCGTCGGTGCGCTCGTCGGCCTGCGCATACGCCCGCGGCGGCCCTGGGTCGTCGTCGGCGCGATCTTCGCGCTGACATCGGTGCAGAGCGTCCTGCTCGCCGCGCACGCGTCGTTCTTCGTCATCGCCGCCGCGGCAGTCGTGGCGGGCTTCTCGTTCTCGCTCGGCTCGATCATCTTCGAGACGGGCGTCCAGCACGCGATCGCGCCGGACAAGCTGAGCCGCGTCAGCGCCTACAGCTGGATGTGCGCGATGGTCTTCCTGCCGCTCGGGTACGCACTGGCCGGCCCGATCGCTGCCGCCGTCGGCATGTCGGCATATCTCGTCTTCGGGGCCCTGTGGATCATCGCGACGACAGTCGTCGTCTACTCCGTCCCCTCGGTGCGGAACTACCGGCTGCCCGCTCCGGCGATCGCGGCCTCGTAGGCAGCGACGTAGTCGCGCACCATCCGCTCGGGCGAGAACTCCGCTTCGACGTAGCGCCGTAGCTCGAGGGGATCGAGCGCATCGGCCTGCTCGAGCGCGGCCGCCATCTCTCGATAGGTGTCGACGATGATCCCGCTGCGGCCGTCCTCGATCACCTCCGGCACCGCACCCCAGCGCGTGGCGATCACCGGCGTCCCGCACGCCATCGACTCGATCATGACGAGGCCGAACGGCTCCTCCCATTCGATCGGGAAGAGCGTGGCACGCGCGTTCTGCAGGAGCTCCACCTTCTCGCCGTGCGTCACCTCGCCGAGGTATTCGATGCCGTCGACGAGATGGGGCTCGACGAGCTCGTGGAAGTACTCGCGCTCCTTCGGCTCCTGCAGCTTGCCGGCGATCTTCAGCGGCAGCCCCGACTCCATCGCGACGGCGACCGCGCGGTGCGCGCCCTTGTCCGGGCTGAGGCGCCCGAGAAAGAGCAGGTAGTCGCCGCGGTGCGGCTTGCACGGATAGACGGAGAAGTCCAGTGCGTTGGGGCAGTTCGCGATCCAGTTCAGGTGCGGCTTCGGCTTGCGCTGGTTCATGGAGATCGAGATCAACCCGACCTGCGGCGCGACCCGGGCGATCAGCTCGTAGATCTCACCGGGCTCTCCTTCGAGCGGCCCGTGCACCGTGTGCACGACGGGCGTCGCCGTCGTCGCACCGAGCGCGGCGCCGAGCATGCCGGTGTGGTCGTTGATGACGTCGAACTCGTCCGCGCGCGCGAAGCAGAAGAGCGCATGCTTGAGCTCCTCGAACGTCCGGCCGATCCGCCGGCTCGGAGCCTCGGGATAGACCGCGGCAAGCTTGGCCTTCGTGCGCGAGTCGCCCGACGCGAACAGCGTCACGTCGTGCCCGGCGTCGACAAGGCCGTCGGCGAGGAGCGAGACGACCCACTCGATGCCGCCGTAACCGGTCGGCGGCACTGCGAACCAGGCCGGCGCGACGACTGCGACTTTCACGCTGCGTCCACGCGGACGGTTCCGTCTTCGAGGCGCGCGTCCCAGAGGGTGCCGAAGGCACGGATGCCGGTGAGACGGATCTTCCCGGCCCACGACGGCAGCTCGGGTGGCGCGATCGACTCGAGTGCATGCCGCCGCCGGTCGGGCTGCAGGCCGAGCAGCGACTGGAGGAGGAACACGGGTGTCCCCGCGGCCCATGCCTGCGGCCGGGCGGCCGTCGGATACGCAATCGGGAACGGCGTCTCCGAGCGGCGCATCCCCGCGAACACCTCGGGCAGCTGGTAGTTGAAGTGCTGCGCGGCCGTCAGCATCCGCTGGATCACGCGCTGCGCCTCGGGCCAGCGCGCATAGCGCGCGAGGCCCGCAGCGATGATCGAGTTGTCGTGCGGCCAAACGGTGCCGTTGTGGTACGAGAGCGGGTTGTAGCCGGCGTCGGCGGTCGACATCGTGCGCACGCCCCAGCCGGACCACAGCTCGTCCCCCATCAGCTGGTCGACGACCGCGTCGACCCGCCGCGGCTGGACGATGCCGCTCCACAGCAGGTGGCCGATGTTCGAGCAGAGCGAGTCGACCTGCCGCTTGTCGCCGTCGAGCGCCAGCGCATAGAACCCGCCGCGGTCCTCCACCCAGAACGCCTCGTCGAAGCGCTGACGCAGTTCCTCCGCCTCCCGGTCGAGCCGCGCGGCGAGGTCGCGGTCGCGCCACACTTCGCGCGCCAATTCGGCGACGCGCCGCTTGGCGTCGTAGACGTAGCCCTGCACCTCGCAGGGCGCGATCGGCGTTCCGGCGAGCGCGCCGTCGTGGAAGCGCTGCGAGTCCCACGAGTCCTTCCACGACTGGTTCTCGAGCCCGTGCTCCGTACGGCGCTCGTACTCGACGAACCCGTCGCCGTCGCGGTCGCCGTATTTTCCGATCCATTCGAGCGCCGCGAGCGCCGGCTGCTTCAGCTCGCGCACGAGTGCGGCGTCATCCGTCCACCGCCACACCTCCGAGAGCAGGATCAGGTAGAGCGGCGTCGCGTCGGCCGTGCCGTAATAGCGCTCGTGCCAGGTGCGCGCGGCCTTGCCGTGACGCACTTCATGGACGATCTTTCCCGGCTCTGCGTCGCGTGACGGGTCGTCCTCCTTTGCCTGCAAGTCGGCGAGCACGCCCAGTGCAGTACGCGCGAGCTCTGGGCCGAACAGCAGCGTCTGCAGGCAGGTGATGATCGTGTCGCGTCCGAAGACGGTCATGAACCAGGGCACGCCGGCGCCAGGAAGCCTGCCGATGGCGCCGTTGTCGGAGCGCATCCGCAGCGACGCGAGGTCGGAGACGGATTGTCCGAACGCATGTCCGAGCGCATCCCACGACGCGCGGAGCTGCGGCACGCGCAGCTGCCATGCCGCAAGCGAGTCGCGCACGCGTCCGACCTCCTCGCCGAAGCGCAGCTCCGCGAACCGCGGCGCGACCAGCTCACCGTCTGGCAGCGGGAAGATCTCGACGTGCAAGTCCCAGCGCTGCCGCGGCTCGAGCGCGAGGTGGTAGATCATCTTCGAGCCGTCGACCTCGCCGGCCTCTGAGAAGATCACCTGCGTCTTCAGCGGGAGGTCGCCGTCGTCGGCGATCAGGAACTGGTTGCGGCTCGCGTCGTACTCGACCGGCCGCGGGTCGGGCAGCGGCTTCGCGCGCAGCGGATCGCCGAGCGCGAAGTCGAAATCCTTGACGGCGAAGATGTCGGCGAAGTCGGCGCCGACGTCGAGCTCGAGGTCGAACTCGACGCGGTCCATCCCCTGGTTCTGCACGGCGAACGAGTCCTGCATGCCGTCGCCGACGAACCGCTCCCGCCGGATCGAGAGCACGTCCGGAGCGAGCCCGGCCGTCAACGGGTTGCGCATGAAGAACGCGGCCGAGAAGTACTCGATCTTGTCCGAGGAGAGCAAGAGTGGGCGCTGGCCGTTGATCGTCAGCTTCAGCGACGAGAGGAAGCGGGTGTCCTCCGCGAAGAGCCCCTCGACGTTGCCGTGGAGGTCGCCCAGCAGGTCGCAGATGCAGAACGTCGCGCCTTCGAGGATGCGGAGTTCGCCGCTCATCAGCTCTCCGACCGCAGTATCCGTCCGCCGGAAGACTGTGCAAGCGCCTTCACCACGAGCTCGTCGACGTTGACGCGAGACGGGCGCGTCACGACCCACGCGACGCAGTCGGCGATGTCCTCGGGCTTCATGGCCTCAACGCCTTCGTAGACCTTGCGCGCCGTGTCCTCGTCGCCCCGGAAGCGCACGAGCGAGAAGTCGGTCTGCACGAGGCCCGGGTCGACCGTGCAAATGTGAATCGGCCGTCCGAGCAGGTCTTCGCGCAAGGCATAGGTGAACCCGCGCACGGCGAACTTCGAGGTCACGTACAGCGAGCCCTTTTCGTACGCCTGCCGGCCTGCGACCGAGCCGATGTTGACGATGTGGCCGCCGTCGCGGATGTGCGGGAGGCACAGGCGCGTCATCCGGATCAGCCCGTTCACGTTCGTCTCGAGCACACGCCGCTCGTCGTCCTCGCTGCTGTTGTCGAACGGGTCGCGCCCGAGCGCGAGACCGGCCGCATTGACGAGGACGTCGATCCCGCCGAGGTCCTCGGCCGCCGCGGTGACGAACCGCTCGCAGCTCGCGGGATCGGTGACGTCGAGCTCGAGCGCAGTGACCGGCGCCGCGATCCGGTCGGCGCGACGCGCGCCGCCGACGACGCGGGCGCCCTCGGCCGCCAGCGCCTGTGCCGTCGCCGCGCCGATGCCACTCGACGCGCCGGTGACGACCGCCGACTTCCCCTCCAGGCTGGGCACCCGAGGACTCTAGCCGCGCTCGACTGGCGTGCGGCGCGCGACGGCGTCGCCGAGGGCGACGCGGGACGTCGCCGGCTCGGCGTGGTCGACCTGCAAGGTCGTGTGGGTGAGCCCGAAGCGTTCGGCGAGCGTGTGCTCGAGCGTGCGTCGCGTCGCGTGGCAGTCGGCCGCGGGCTCGACCAGGACGTGGGCCGACAGTGCCGGGAATCCGCTCGTGACGGTCCAGACGTGGAGGTCGTGCACCTCGACGACGCCGCTCTGGCCGACGAGCGCGCGTCCTATCGCCTCGGGATCGACGTCGTCCGGTGCACGCTCCAGAAAGATTGCCGTCGACTCGCGCAGCAGCCGCGCGCTCGACCAGAGCATCAGGACGGCGACGAAGATGCTCGCGGCCGGGTCGAGCCGGTTCCAGCCGGTTGCGAGGATCAAGCCGCCGGCAAGCGCGGCCGCCGCGAAGGCGGCGACGTCCGTGGCGAGATGCAGGAAGGCGGCGCGCACGTTGAGGCTCTCCTTGCTCGCAGGTGCGAGCACGAGGCTCGCGACGATGCTGACGAACGCGCCGGCAAGCGCGACGACGAGAACGAGCCCACCGTGCACGTCGTGCGGATCGACCAGGCGGTGGATCGCCGCCCAGACGATCCAGACGGCGAGCAGGCCGAGCGTGATGCCGTTCGCCTGCGCAGCAAGGATCTCGAGCCGGGAGTAGCCGAACGTCCAGCGGCCGGCAGCCGGACGGGCCGCCATCGTCGAGGCAACGATGGCGAATGCGAGCGCTGCGGCATCGGTGAGCATGTGCCCGGCGTCGGCGAGCAGCGCGAGCGAGTGGCCGACGACGCCGGCAGCGATCTCGGCTGCCATGATCGAGGCGACGAGCGCGAGCGCGATGGTGAGCGCACGACGGTCACCTTCGAGCCTGTGCTCGTGGTCATGATGGTGCACGCGCAGAGGCTAGCTTCTCCACATGCCCGGGATTCACGATCAGATGCGCACGCAACTGCACGACTTCCTCGCCTGCCCGGTCTGCCGCGGCTCGCTCGAGCCTGCGGGGCGCGACGTGCGTTGCGTCGAGTGTGGCCGCAGCTTCGCCGTCAGAGCCGGTGTCCCCGAGTTGCTCGTCGAGCCGGCTCCCGAGCAGCGGCCTCCGGGGCTCACGGGGCGCACCCTCGCGGCCATCGTGGCGCGTCCGGCGGTGTACGACCTCGTTCAAAACCTCGCCGGTGCGCAAAGGGTCTTTGCTCAGGTTCGGCCGATGCTCGGAGAGATGCAAGGCGTGGTGCTCGATGTCGGCGCAGGGACCGGCGCGCTTCAGCCCGTGTTGCCGCGGGGGAGCGAGTACGTCTGGCTCGATTCGGATCGACGCAAGCTGCAGGGCTTCAGGGCGCGCTCGAGCTCGCCGGCTGTCCTGGGCGACGCGACGGCACTTCCCTTCCGCGACGAAGGAGTCGACTGGGCCACCTGCGCGTTCGTGCTCCACCATCTGGAGGACGTTGCGCTCGCCCGCTTGCTGGACGAGCTGAGACGCGTTGTGCGGCACGGCGCGTTCTTCATCGAGCCCGTCCCGGCACCCACACTTCGCAGTCGCGTCCTCTGGCGCTACGACCGGGGCCGCTTTCCCCGTTCGGCTCGCGAGCTCGGGCAAGCCGTGGGCGAGAGGTTCTCGCTGTCGGAGCAGCGAGAGGTCGCCGGGCTGCACCGCTACTTCGCCGTCAGCGCAGCGAAGGCGCTGCCGTAGGCGAGCCGGCGAAGCCGCTCACGGACAGCGTGTCGCCACCACTTGGCACGTGCGCAAAGCGTTTCTTGAGGCGGAGAAACGGTGTCTCGAACCAACGGTACGAGCAGGCCGCGACCGCGATCGTGCCCGTGAACGAGACGACGTACGCGGCCGCAATCAGCACGGCGCTTCTCCTGAGGTCGAGCTCGTGCGCGGTGAGGAAGAACCCGTAGACGACGAGCGGGTGGAACATGTAGATGCCATACGAGATGCGGCCGAGGTAGTCGAGGGGGCCGTTTCCGAGCCGGACCCGCTCGTTGCAGCCGACGTTCAGGATCACGAGGAGGAAGGCGAGCGATACCAGTGTCGTGGCGAGGCTCGGCGTCCACTCGAACAACCGGTCGAACGACGCGACGACCGCGACGAACAACGCCAGCGTGACGAGCCTGCCGGGGAGGCTGAAGACGACCTGTAGAACGCGGGACCGGCGGTGAACGAGCACCGCACCGAGCGCGCCGATCGCCATGCTCTCGAGCGCCAGTTCCTGTACGAAGATGGCGACGTACGACGACGTGCCGAGCACCGCGAAGAGAACGACGCCGACGAGAATCTTGACCGTGGCGAAGCAGACGATGAACGCGAGGATCCGGGCGCGAAAGACGCGAAGCAGCGGCGGCCAGATCACGTAGAACTGCTCCTCCACCGCGATCGACCACGTCTGCGACACGCCGAGCGGCGGGGTCCGGAAGAGCGCAACGTTCGCGAGGAAGAAGACATAGAGCAGAAAGACGCGGGCATGCGCAGGCTGGAGCCAGCCCGGGATGCCGGAACCTGCGGCGACGTAGATCGCGAACGCGATCACGAGCAACAAGAAGTACAGCGGCCAGATCCGCAGGACGCGCCGGACGTAGAAGCGGCGGATATCGATCGAGCCGTCGCGCTCGAGCTCCACCAGCAGCAGGTACGTGATCAGGAAGCCGCTGAGGACGAAGAAGAGCAAGACGCCGTCGCGGCTGGTCAGGAACAGGCGGTGGAACCAGCCGGCACTGCCGTAGCCGAACAAGAGCTGGAACTGCACGACGTGCTGCACGAGCACCGACGCGGCGGCGACGAAGCGCAGCGTGTCGAGCCCGGGAAAGTAGATGCGCTCGGGATTCAGCGGTCGTACCACTTGTGAAACCAGAGCTCGGCCTTCTCTGCGAGATATCCGCCGCGCGTGAAGAGGCGAACGGCGGGGATGTTGTGCGCCTGCGTGAAGACGATCGACTCCACGGCGCCGCCGTCGACGAAGCTCTGAAAGGCGGCTGAGACGAGCTCGCCGCCGAGGCCTTTGCTGCGCCGGTCCGGCGACACGCCGAGCAGCCCGACCCGGCCGATCTTGTCCGCGTCCACTGCACAGCTGATGTAGCCGGCGGCCTGTCCGTCCAGCTCCGCCACGAAGACGGCATGCGAGGACGACTCGCAATCGGCCGTGAGCCAGTCGGCATAGAGCTCGTCGCAACGCTCGTCCGAAAAATTCGGATCGTGGTAGAAGCGCGTGATCCTGTGGCTCACACGCGCGACCTCCCGGAGGAGGTCGAGGTCACGTGGCTCGAACGGCCGAACCCGCGGCGTGGCGTCCAGCTCACGGCGGCGCGCGAACTGCGCCTGCAGTGTCAAGCGCATGTCCGTGTAGAAGAAGCCGCCGCGCTCGGCCGTGACGCTCGTCTCCGGGTCGTCGACCGCCGCAAGGAAGAAGACGCACGCGATCCCGTTCGCGCGGCACCAGTCGTCGACCTGGACTAGCCGGGCCTCGGTCATCCGGTTTCCCTCGACACGCGCGATCGGCACGCCCCAGTAGTCCGAATCCCACCGGAGCAAGGCGCACGGCGCATCCGTCACGGCAACTCCTCCCTGACGCTGTAGGTCGGCGGGTCGAGCACGCGCATGTGCACGCGTGCGAGGTACTCGCCGATGATCCCGAGCGCGAACAGTTGCGCACCCGCGAAGATCGAGATGATCGAGGCGAGGAAGGCGAACCCGGGTACCTCGCTTCCGGAGACCGCGAACCGGACGAGGACGAAGAGCAGCAGGGCGAAGCCGAACAGAGTGAAGGCGAAGCCCACGAGACTCGCGAGCCGCAGGGGCAAGGTGGTGAACGCGGTCAACATGGTGAGCGCAAGCGACGCGAGACGCCGAGGGGAGTAGCTCGATCGACCCTCGCTCCGCGCCGTCTGCTCGACTTCGACAGCCGTGAATCGCGTCGTCGTCCACGACAGCAGGACGTCGATCGAGACGTACCGGCCGCCGAACGTGGCGAAGCCGTTCCGAAGCTGCGTCCGAAACGCACGAAACGACGAGAAGGTCACTGCCGTCCCCATCGCCCGGCGCAACAGGCGCCGTGCGAACCACGACGCCAACCTGCGAAGCACGCCCTCGGTTCGCCGTCCCGCAGTCGCGTAGACGACGTCCCAGCCCTCGTCGAGCTTCGCGATGAGCTGCGGGATGCGGTCGGATGGGTATTGAAGGTCCGCATCGATGGTCACGGTGACGTCGTGCCGCGCCGAGCGGATTCCGGCGAGCAGCGCGTTGTGCTGCCCGTAGTTGCGGGCGAGTCGCAGCGAGCGGACGAAGACGTGCTCACCGGTCAGCGCCGACATCGTCGCCCAGGTGTCGTCGGTGCTGCCATCGTCGACGAGGACGACCTCGTACCGCCGCTGGGTCGCGTCGAGCGCGGCCTGCAGGCGGCGGACGAGCTCCGGAAGCGCAGACGCGCCGTTGTACACCGGAACCACGACCGAAAGCCCCGGCGGGAGCTCGGGCGAGCTCACGAGGCGGTGACGTCGTAGACCGTGACGGCCGAGTTCGCGAATGCGACCCGCCCGAGGCCGGCAAGGGCCGGCGTCGACGATCCTTGGACGTGGTCGGCGACGAGATAGCGAACGCCGTAGTCGTGCCGCAGGACGGCAAGCGCCCGCCGGTCGGCATGCTGGAACACACGGTTGTCGAGCCGCAACCGCTGCGGGAACGGAACCTGTTTCGAGGTCAGGGCGTCCGCACCCAGCACGTTCCACGACTCGGCGCTGAACAGCCAGCCCTCGAGAAACACACGCCGCTCCGCAAAGGCGCTGTAGTAGAAGTACGTCGGCGTCCCCCCGCCCTCGCGGTAGTTGTTGACGGCGAGGACGGCGTCGCTGGGCGTGTGCTCGCGAATCCACGTGAGACCCTGATAGAGCCCGCGCGAGAGGCCGTAGCGGCCCGTCTCCGAGAGCGGTTGTCCGGCGCGGACGCGATCGATCGCGCGCGGCCCCTGGTCGAGCGGCACATCCAGCGCGCCGAGGCCGGCCAGCAGGATGACGAGCGCAAAGGCGAGCTCGCGCCGGCGCGGCCCACGCGCGAGCAGGGCCGCCGACGCCGTCGCGACTGCCAACACGGCTCCAAGCTCATAGCCGGCATGCGAGAGGTAGGTGTTCCAGCCGCGCCACCACAGCACGAGGAGCACGACCGTGGCCCCGGCGTACGCCGCGGCCAACCCGGGCGAGCGCCGAGTCGGCGACGCCCACAGCCAGATCAGGGCGAAGATCGCGGCGACGACGACGATGCACTCGAGGACGCGCGCGTGCAGCGCAGGGACTGACGGCCCGGGAAACGAGAACCGGACGACGACGCCGTACACGAGCAGGACGACCGCCGAGCCGGCGGCCAGCACGATCGCGAACGCCGAGCGCAGTGCGGGCACCGCCGGCCAGCGCGCGGCGAGGAGCACGATCCCCTCGGCCGAGAGAAGCGTCCCCGCCACGAGCCCGTAATGGCTGAAATAGACCTGACCGTTGCCTCCCTGGTGAAAGAGGACGAACGCGAGCAGGCCGACGATGAGCAGCGCCAACAGGAAAAGACGGCTCGCGTCGAGCGAGCGTCCTCGCAGCCGGATCAGCGCGATCGTGCCCACCAGTTGCGACCCGAACAGGCCGAGTGTTCCCAGGACGACACCGACCGGCCAGCCGACGACGTTCCCCAACAACCGGCGGGCGTCGGAGACCCAGCCCATGCTCTCGAAGGAGCCGAAGGGATGGAGGTCGAGCCCAAGCGCGGAATGCCGATAGATCAACGCGTAGAACACCACGCTGACCGCGCAGACGAGGCCGAGCGCGGCAGCTGTGTTGCGGTCGAAGCGCCGCGTGACCCAGCGCTGCCAGACCACGAGCAGCACCAGCGCGCCGCCGAGCACGGCAACGGTCGGAGGCTTCGAGGCGTCACATGCCGTGACGAAGACAGCGATCGCCAGCCAGTGGCGCCAACCGGTTCGCACGGATTGCGCGCTCCCGATGCGCTCGCCGATGAAGACCACCGCAGCGATGAAGAAGACGAGACCGACGAGGAACGTCGGGCTCAGCCAGACATCGAGGAAGAGGTAACCGATGAAGGGAAACGAGTACCAGGGCTCGGGATCGAATTCGCCGACGAGGAGCAGGAGCGCAGCAGCGACGACGCCCACCGCGGCCCGACCCGCAAACAACCGGCCTGCGAGCACCATTTGCCCGACGACGAGCAGAACCAGGGGAACGATCGCGAGCCGAAAGAGGATGAGGGCGAGCGGGAGCCCTGTCACCGTCGACGCCGCCGCGATGTCGACATGCGCGGCGACGTAGTAGTAGAGCGGCGTTCCCGAGACGTTCGGATCGCTCATCGGCCAGTGGTGCAGCGCTTCGCCGGCGAGCGACAGCGAAAACGGCACGTCCGTGTCGTAGCTGACCTGCGCCACGTCCCACGGCAACGGCGTGCGCCCGAAGAACACGAGGGCGACATAGCCAAGCGCGATCATGCCGACGCCTGCTGCCGACCACGAGACGAACGCCGAGGGTATTCGGAACGCGAGCGACGTTCGTGCGTTGCGAAACGCCGACGGAATGAGCGGCGCGACGAGCAGCGGGTAGTACGCGAATGCCCCGTGAGCGCCCACAGCTTGTGCCGCCATGTACGCCGAGATCTCGAGCGCGTAACCGAGGACCCACCCGAAGACGAGAACGCGTGGCGCTGACTCCCCGGGCAAGAGCGCCCGGTAGACGATCGAGCCGGGAAGCGCGACGTAACCCAGCTGGTACGCGGCGAACAGGAGCATCTGCCGGCCGGCCACGCCGCTCACGGCCCAGAGGGTGACGGCAGTTGCAGCGACCAGCGCGATCGGGGCCACTACGGCGAGCGCAACGCGCACGAACCGGAGGACGGTGAAAGCCCGCGTCCGATCCGACGGCGCCCGGATCGCCTCGTCCCTCAGACCCACCGTCACTCCGGGCCATTCAATCAGCCGGGGTCGACAAAAGTCGGCGGCTCGCCCTGGCTAGGGCCAGCCCGAGTCGAGCCGCTCGCGAAGCCCGTCGACTGCGGCGTTCCAGACGCGCAGGACATCCTCGTCGGGCCGCTGGTAGAGCCCGCCGAAGGAGCCGTCGCCAAGTGCCTCGCGCCATTCCTTCGGCCGGCTCCAGCGCGGCCGCGTGAAAGCCGGCTTGCGCTCCGTGGGCATGGGCACGCCCTCGAGGCGCGTCCAGGGAAAGTTCTCCGACCAGGAGGCGTGGTCGTAGTCCGCGTCGATCTGTGCCGCGACCTCGTCGGGGCGGCCCTCCCACGCTTCGTGCCAGAGCACGACCACGTTGTCGTGCGCATCCATCCACCCGAGCACCGACTCGCCCGCCGGCGTGTTGCCGCCGTGCCCGTTCACGATTGCGAACCGGCGAAAACCCTGCCCATACAGCGACTCGAGAAGCTCGCGCACGACCGCGATGAACGTTTCGACCCGGAGTGTCGGACTGCCCGGATACGCGCCGAAGCCGGGCGTGACGCCGTACGCGAGCACGGGCAGCACTGGAATCCCGAGCGGCTCGGCCGCTTCGATCGACAGGCGCTCGGCGATGATGTTGTCGGTCTCGAGCGAGAGGTACGCGTGCTGCTCCGTCGAGCCGACGGGAAGGACGATGCGATCGTCGCGCTGCAGGTATTCGTCCAACTGCATCCAGTTGAGGTCTCGGACTCGCATCGCGGCAACCTTACGCCGTCTCGAGCTGCGCAAGCAGCCGCCGGAGGTTCTGCGGCAGATACGCCGCGTAGTCGTCGTGCGCCTGCGTCAGGTCGTACTGTCGTCGGATCTGCAGGCTGTAGGCGAACTGGCCGGTGGGCAGCGCGAGCTCGAGCGCTTCGCGCAGCCGCTGCTCGGGCGCGAGCTGTGTCCAGGCGGAGAGATAAGCGGAGCGCGCGGGCTCCGGATCGAAGCCGTGCTCGTTCATGGCACGGAGCGGCTTCAGCCACGACCAGAGCGGAAACGCCACGCTCGAGTCGCCCCAGTCGTACAGGCCGACGCGGTCGCCGCGCACGAACACATTCCACTCGTGCAGGTCGTCGTGCTGGATCGACGCGGGCAGGCCGAACGCACGCAGCTGCGCGCAGAGCTCCCGATACCTCGGCGCGAGGGCGACGAGGCGTCGCACCTCGTCCGGCTCGAGACCGTGGTCGCGCTCGAAGAACGGCTCGTACAGCTCCGCGACGACGGGAAGCCGAAGATCGCGCAAGCCCATGGCGATGAAGTCGTCCACGTGCGCGGTCTCGGCCACCTGCAGCTCGCCGTACAGCCGCAACGCGCGCGCGAACGCGTCGATGGCGCCGGATTCGGCGACGTTGACCCCGGCGTCGCGCAGCAGCAGCCATGCACGCTCGGTGTCGGCGGCGACGACCTCGGGCACGCGGTCCGGCCAGCGCTCGAACAACGCGACGACGAGGGGGACCTCGTACGCCTGCAGCGCCTGCTCCTGTTTGAGGAACAGATCGCCAGCCGCCGTCGGCACGCGCACGACCGTCGACCACGGGCGGTCGTGGATCGTCTGGAGCTCGCCTGTCGGCTCGACGCCGTGGTGCGCGAGCCAATCCTGCACGTCGTCCTGCAATGGGCGGTGACGGGATCGAACCGCCGACTTCCTGCTTGTAAGGCAGGCGCTCTCCCAGCTGAGCTAACCGCCCGCCGCTACAGCATGCCGAAGATGCGGCGGCGCGGCGCCCGCTTGAACAGCTCGCGCCGTAGTCCCCGCTCCGGCTCCACGAGCGCAAGGCTGCCGAGCACCGCCGTGGGCGAGACGAACGCGCGTGTGCTTTCACGGCATCGTTCGCAGCGGCGAATGTGCGCCGCGATCTCCGGCTCGTCGCCCTGCGCGGACAGAATCTGGAGCTCGGTGCAGTTGTGGCGCGCGCGGTCGGCGACGAGCCGGAACGTCACATGCTCGTCGAAGGCGTCGCGTGTCCGCTTCAGCCGGACGGCGACGGCCCGGCCGAACGCGTCCGCCGCGAGCCCGTGCCGCGCATGCAGCGCGAGCAGCGAATAGTCCTCGCGCGAAAGCGCGGCCGCCGCATCCCAGACGAGCTCGGCGAGGGCGTGGTCGAAGACCGCGGCTGCATCGGGCATGCGGTTGCCGTCGACGCGCGTGAAGTGGACGGCCTCGCGCTCGGCCCCGTTGCGGTCGCGGCGGTAGCGCAGCGAGTCCAATGCGCACCCGCGCGCTGTCATGAGGAGCCACGCGGCGACGTCGTTCCCCTGCTCCGGGAATGCGCGCCGGGCGCGCGCGAACGTGTCCCGGACGACGTCCGCCGCGAGCTCGCGCTCGCCGACGATGCGCAGGACGAAGTCGTAGACCGCCTCGAACTGAGGCGAGTACAAGGAGTTGAACGCTGTTCGGTCTCCGGGAAGCGCACGGGCGTCGTGCGCTTCCGCCGGAGCAGCAGTGGCCGCTACTGCCTCCATGCCTTCCTTCTTCGGGGCACGGATTGTAGGTCAGGTGCAGGAAAAAAGGGAGTGCCCCCAGCGGGATTCGAACCCGCGCTACCACCTTGAAAGGGTGGCGACCTGGGCCGCTAGTCGATGGGGGCGGCGGAGGCAGAATAGCCGCGCGCCGGCCCGAGACTTAACTGACGCGGGAGGAGCGGTTGCGCCTCCCGCGTCAGTTGCGTCGCGTGCTCAGGCGGGTTGCTCGTGGCGGCGCTTGCCGTGTACGGCGAACCCTGCTGCGGTGATCATGAGGAGCAATCCGGCACCCGCAGCGGTGCCCGCGATCTCCGTGCTCGAGATGCCCGAGTCGGTTCCGGCGACGGAAACCGCGCTCGCAAGCGGCGCTGACTGCGCCGGGGACGGCGTGCCCGTCGAAGCGGCATCGCTGATCAACTCCGGCCCAGTCGCCGCCGCGGCCTGCACACCCGACGGGCCGCTGCTCGCCGAGTCGCTGATCAACTCCGGCCCGGAAGCCGCCGCGGCCTGCACACCCGACGGACCACTGCTCGCCGAGTCGCTGATCAGCTCGGGCGCTGTGGCCACGCCGCTGCTTGCGGCATCGCTGACCATCTCGATCGTGTTACCGGCAGCGACAGCACCGCCGCCCCTATCCACCATCGCGCTTGCGGGGTGGGCAGCCGCACCGATGCCGGCCGCCATCGCTGCAACCGTGAGCACTGCCGCGGTGGTCTCACGCATCCCGTGCGCCTCGATGTCCTCGTCCGCCAGAGCCTGCTGAAGCTCAGCGGCATCGAAGTAGAGCGTGATGCCTTCGTCGCTCGTATCCTGAAGCAGCTGCTTGAGCTGGTCTTCGGCCCAGGCAACACGGAGCGTATGCGCCTCGACGTCGCCGTTAGTGCGGCGATCGATCTCGAGCACTAGCTCCGGTACATCCTTCACCTGCAGCGCTCCCTCGATGTCCTCTCGAGAAAGCGTCGCAGCGATCGCGGACGGTGCGTCAAACCTCGACGCATCGATCAACTGCGCGCTGCTACTTACCTCACCCATACCGCCTCCGTTCATAGAGGCCCCGGTCAACCTTCACAAGACGTGTCGGCCACCTCAAATCTTCCCACCCTGCTTGTGCGGATGCAACGGCGCGCACCTGCTGTCCACGTTTTCCGCGCGTCTACACTGGCTCGCGCGGGGCCGGTAGCTCAGTTGGTAGAGCAGGGGACTTTTAATCCCAAGGTCGCAGGTTCGAGACCTGCCCGGCCCATCTCCGAAGCTGCCGGAATGCGCAATGACGTGCGGCAGGAGGACACCGCGTCGTCGTGAGCGAGCGGCTGGACAACCTCGCGAAGCTGATCGCGCCGCTGCTCATCCAGGCTCGCTCGCGACCGTTCTAGCAGGGAGCTCGTTTTCTTTGTGCTGGCGATCGGCGTTTGTTCGCCGGCAGCGTGTAAAGCGTTAAAGCTTTCCTTTAGTCAAGCCGATACCTGTCGCATGAGCGCCGCGACGCCATTGGCAGCGAGAGACGCCGAGTTCGGACAGCCCATTATCCGCAAAGTGCTCTGCCAGGAGTGTCTTGACACGGGTATCGCCGGCGGAAGCGCCTGGACGGCGGCCGTGCGCTGCGAGGAATGCCATGGCCCGACCCTTCTCACTCGTTTGCTTCGCCGAACACCGCTAGGCGAGATTCTCGCGGCTCCGCCGCGCACGATCCGCGAGGCGTAATCGTGTCTGCTGCCGCCGATGCCCACGCACCCAGTACTCAGAGTGTGTTCGCGGGCCGGCTCGGAGATCCGTCTCGACTGATTGGACTCGAGCGGCGGCAGTCACGGCCGTTGTTCGTGATCCTGCGCGTGTGCTTGCGGTTCGTTTGGCCTTTGACCTGGCCGATCCGCTGGTATTGGCTCCACTCGAACCGCCAATTCGGCAAAAAGCTTCTTATCGATCACGTGCTGAAGCGAATGCTCCCGGCTCCCCCGGCAGGTTTCTACGCAGACGTTCCCTGCGGTGGCCGTGTCTTCGTTCACCACCGGGAGGACATCGGACTCGCAGTCTTGCTGAGCGGCAGTTTCGAGAAGGCCGAACTAGCATTCGCCGTCGAGCAGACCCCTCCGGGAAGCGTCGCCATCGACGTCGGCGCGAACATCGGCATGTTCGCAATCCCGCTCGCTCGGGCCGTCGGACGCACCGGCCATGTCATCGCGATCGAGCCTTCCCCCGAGAACGCCTGCCGGCTCGAGCAGAACGTCCAACTCAACGCCCTCGCAAACGTCACAGTCGAACCGATCGCCGTCGCCGAGACGCAGGGCTCCTTGCTCCTGCACTTGGCGAGCGATCCTGGCTTTCACTCGACGACGACCACCGCCGACTTTCGCGGCACGAACGAGGAGATCATCGTTCGCGCGGAAACACTCGATCGCCTCTGGCAGAGCCGCGGCGAACCCCACGTCTCGTTGATCAAGCTCGACACCGAGGGCGGCGAGTGCGCGGCCTTGCGCAGCGCGTCCCTCCTGCTCTCCCGTTGCCATCCGATCGTCCTCGTCGAGGCGAAGGATCGCGACCGCGCCCGCGAGCTCGACGATTGGCTCAGCCAATTCAACTACACGCGGACGCGACCGCGCGGCTTCTGCCTCGGCAACCTCGCCTACATCGCAGCGCCCGTGCCCACCTCGATCCTTTAGCAGGGGACCGCCGCCACGTCGTGACCGCGCTCGAGTAGATCGCGCACGAGTTTTCCCGCCGGCTGGGTCACGTCTTTGCGACGATCGTCCGTGCGCCGGCGACGCGCACGGCGTCCGACAAGGTGTTGATGTCGTAAGCGCCGTAGTGTCGACGGCCGTTGACGAAGAACGTCGGGGTCCCGGAGACGCCGCTCAGGTCGGCGCTGTCGATGTCCTCCGCGATCCTGGCCGCGCCTGCCTGGCTCTGGACGTCGGCGATGAAGCGCTCGACGTCGAGCCCGAGCTGCTCGCCGTAATCGGCGAGGTCGCGCAAGCCGAGCCGATCCTGGTGCTCGAGCAGGAGGTCGTGCATCTCCCAGAACGACCCCTGCGCGGCGGCCGCCTCGGCTGCTTCGGCCGCGATCTCGGCGTGCGTATGGACGTCGCTCAGCGGCAGGTGACGCCAGACGTAGCGGACGTCGCCGAAGTCACGCAGGAGCTCGCGGATGGCCGGCTCGGCCCGGCCGCAGTAGGGGCATTGGAAGTCGCCGTACTCGACGAGCGTCACCGGCGCAGCAAGGGGCCCACGGATGTGGTCTCGCTCAGGGTCGACGTCGGCGTACAGGTCGACGATCGGTTCCGCGCTGCCGATCAGAGCGCGAATGCGCAGCCGGCGCGGAAGAAATGCGGTCGCACGGAACAGCACCCAGGTTAGGAGCGCCGCTGCGACTGCGGCGCTGAGGATCCCGACCTTCGCCTCGTCCAGCTGCGGTCCGTCGAACGCGAGCGTCGCGACGAGGAGCGCGACCGTGAAGCCGATTCCGGCAATCGTGCCGCCGCCGGCGACCGCGGCCCACCCGACCGGTGCGCGCAACCGACCGCCGCTGAGGCGAGTTGCGGCGGCCGAGGCGCCGAGGATGCCGACGGGCTTCCCGACGACGTAGCCGAGCAGGATTCCCAGAGTGATCGGCGAGGAGAATGCCTGCGAAAGGAACGATCGGTCGAGCGCGATGCCGGCGTTGGCGAGAGCGAAGAGCGGGACGATGACGTAGCTCGACCACGGGTGATAGAGCTGCTGCAGTCGTTCGTTGGGCGAGGTTGCCGCGCGGAGCTCGACACCCGCGGCACGCGCGAGGTCGGCCGTCGGCTGTTCGCGAAACTCGCGGAACCGGCTCGTCGCCTGCTCGAGGCTCCTTCGCGGCGGCGGAGAGGCGTAGACGAGCAGTCCCATGACGAGCCCGACGACGACCGGCTCGACTCCTGACTTCAGCAATCCGACCCAGGCGCCGGCGCCGAGGATGAAGTACACCAATCCGGCGCGCACGCGCACGCTGCGGATGACGAGTACGCAACCGAGGAAGGCAGTTGCAACGAGCAGCGGTATGACGTGCAGCCTGTCCGTGTACACCGTCGCGATCACCACCAGCGAGACGACGTCGTCGACGACGGCAATCGTCAGCAGGAAGGCCCGCAAACGGTCGGGGAAGCGCGGCCCGACGAGCGCGAGCAGGCCGAGCGCGAATGCGGTGTCGGTCGACATCGCAATGCCCCAGCCGCCGAGTGAGGAGCGGCCCGCGTTGAAAGCGACGTAGATCCCGATGGCTACGCCCATGCCCGCGAGCGATGCCAGCAGCGGCAAGGTGAACCGGCGACGCTCGCGCAGCTCGCCGAGGTCGAACTCGCGGCGCGCCTCGAGCCCCACCACGAAGAAAAAGAACGTCATCAGGCCGCTGTTCAGCCAGTCGCGGAGATCCAGTGTGACCCCCGCGCTGCCAACGCGGATCGAAAGCTCCGTCTGCCAAACGGACCCGTACGAAGACGCATCGACGTTCACCCACACCAGCGCCGCGACGGCCGCCGCGAGCAGGACGGCCGCGCTGCCGGTTTCGGTGCGCAGGAACTCGCGCAGCGGCGTCTGCACACTCCGCGCCCAGGCCGTCGTCCCCGAGAACGCTCTGGTGCTCATTCGTAACGCGTCTCGCCGATTCGGCGACCGCTCTTCAACGCGCCCGTCGCAGGAAGTCGACGACCAGGTCCGTCGTTATGCGGAGCGCGCCTCGACTCCCAGCTCTGCGAGGAGAGCGAGCGCGGCGCCTTGACGGACGCCGCCGCGCGCGACCCGGAGGCCGACATTGAGTCGCCGTTGCATCTCGACCAGGATCAGGACGCCGGCGGTCATCGTGCGGGCGCGTGATTCCTCCAGCCCGAACCGTTTCGCGAGCTGCACGGAGCTCTTCTCGGAAAACAACTGGACAGCGGAGCCGAGCGTCTCCTCGGTCAGCTCGTCGCCGACGATCTTGCGGAGACCGCGGGCCGTGCCGCCCACTGCGAGCGCGGTGCGCGGCAGCGGCGGAGCGAGATCTTCGAAGGCGTCGGCGATCGCGCGCTGTGCGCGAACGAGATCTTCTGCGTTGGGTGGA
>JBJMJR010000071.1:0-14071 GCA_045806245.1 Gaiellaceae bacterium
ACGCCGATTCCGTTGCATGCCACTTCGCGAGCGACGTCTCGCGCGTCGAGCGCTTGCCCTCGTCCTTCATCCACGCCGCCTGCATCACGAGCAGCTTGGACGTCTCGTAGCCGAGCACCATCGTCGCGATCATGTCCTGGACGAACTGGTACTTCCCGATCGCCGGCCCGAATGTCTCCCGCTCGCGTGCGTATTCCGCGGAGCGTTCGAGGCACGCCCGCACGACGCCGCACGCGCCGGCGGCCACCGTGAAGCGGCCCTGGTCGAGCCCATACATGGCGATCTCGAAGCCGCGTCCTTCCTCACCGATCAGGTTCTCGGCCGGGACTTCGACGTTCTCGAAGAACAGCTCTCCCGTCGAGCCCGCCCAGATGCCGAGCTTGTTCTCGGTGTCCGCGGTCGTGAAGCCGCGCATGCCGCGCTCGAGCACGAACGCGGAGATCCCTTTGTGCTTGGCGGCGGGGTCGGTCTTCGCGAACACGAGCGCGTGATCGGCGACGTTCGCGTACGAGATCCAGTTCTTCGACCCGTTCAGGACGTAGACGTTGCCCTGCCGGCGCGCCGTCGTCTTCATCGCGGCGACGTCCGAGCCGGCCGCGGGTTCCGTCAGCCCGAAGCACGCGAGCTTCTCGCCGCGCGCCTGCGGTGCGAGCCAGCGCTCGTGCTGCTCCGGGGTGCCGTACTTGAGCAGCGCGAGCGAGTTCAACCCGACGTGGACGGAGATCAGCGTCCGGAAGGCGGCCTCGCCGCGCTCGATCTCCTCGCAGGCCAGCGCCTCGCAGACGAAGTCGAGCCCCGCGCCGCCGTGCTCCTCCGGGATGACGATCCCGAGCACGCCGAGCTCCGCCATCCCGGCGATCGCGTCCAGATCGAGCTTGTGCTCGATGTCGTTCTCGATCGCGTTCGGGAGGATGCGGTCGTCGACGAACTGCCGGACCGTGTCCTGCAGCAGGCGTTGCTCGTCGCTGAGCTCGAAGTCCATGTCGACCTAGTCTACGGAGGGCTTGAGCCTCGCAGCCGTCATCACCAGCGCTGCCGTGATGGCGCTGACGCCGCAGCAGAAGGCGGCGCTCGTCGTCGTCTCCGGGCTCCCCGCACCGCCCGGCGTCGGCGGCGTGATCGTGCAGCGCTTCGACCGCGGCGCCCCGCGACCGGCCGGCGCGCTCGTCTTCGTCGACCAGGAGGGCGGCGACGTCCGCTCGTTCGACGACCTGCCGCCGGCGCGCTCGGCGCGGAGCATCCGCAGCAAGGCCGAGGCATTTGCGACCGGACGCGCGACGGCGACCGCGCTTCGGCGCCGCGGCGTCGACGTCGACCTCGCGCCGGTGCTCGATCTTCCGGACGGCCCGCTCGGCGCACGCCAGTACCGCTCGCCTTTCTACGGCGTCGCGTTCGCACGCGGGCTCGCAGCCGGCGCCGCAGGGGCCTGCGCGAAGCACTTTCCCGGGCTCGGCACATTGCCGGTGTCGACGGACAAGAAGCCGTACGTCCGCGGTCACATACGCGACGCCGACCTTGCTCCCTACCGTGCCGCGATCGAGGCCGACGTGCCCTGTGTCATGGTCGGCCACGGCGTCTACCCGACGCTCGGCGGCCGCCGCGCGGTCGTCGAGGCGTCGACGTACGGGCTGCTGCGGAACACGCTCGGCTTTGGGGGAATCACGATCACCGACTCGCTCAGCGTCGTGCACGGACGCGCGGCGCAGTGGGCCGTCGCGGCCTCGCACGCGGGGGCGGACCTGCTACTCGTGAACGACCCGTCCGAGGCTGCGAAGGCGATCCGCGCGCTCGTCCCACTGGCGCGCAGCGGTGCCCTCGACAGTCACGTCGCGCGCTTCCTGCGTTGGAAGGCGACGTTTGACTGACCAGTCAGTCAAGCTACGCTAGGACGGAGATGGCGACCCTCGAGGAACGCACCGCCGGTGGCGTCTCCTTCGGCCTCACGGACGAGCAGAAGGCGCTGCGCGACCTCGCGCACGACTTTGCGGCGCGTGAGATTCGCCCGAAGGAGAAGGAATACGACGAGCACTCGACGCACCCGGCCGACGTGATCGCGAAGGCGCAGGAGCTCGGCCTGATGAACCTCCATATCCCCGAGGCGTACGGCGGGCTCGAGCTCGGCGCGTTCGAGGGGATGCTGATCGGCGAGGAGCTCTGCTGGGGCTGCTCGGGCATCGGCACCGCGATCGCCGCCAACGGGCTGGGTCACGGCCCGGTGATCATCGCGGGCACCGAGGAGCAAAAGCGGAAGTGGCTGCCGCCGCTCGTCGACGAGGTGCTGTTGACGTCGTTCGCCTTGACGGAGCCGAACGCCGGCTCGGACGTCTCCGGCATCGAGACGACGGCCGTGCGCGACGGCGACGGCTACGTCCTCAACGGCTCGAAGATGTTCATCACCAACGCGGGGCACGCGGCGTGGTTCACCGTCTTTGCGTCGACGGACAAGTCGAAGGGGCACCGCGGCTTGACGGCGTTCGTCGTCCCTTCGGACCTCGACGGCGTCGTCGTCGACCGCCACCTCGACAAGATGGGCCAGCGTTCCACCGACACCTCGGCGCTGTCGTTCACCGACGTGCGCATCCCGGCGGAGAACCGGCTCGGCGAAGAAGGCGAGGGCTTCAAGATCGCGATGAAGACGCTCGACTTCACGCGGCCGGGTACCGCGATCGGCGCCGTCGGCGTCGCGCGCGCGGCATTCGAATACGCGGCGCAATATTCAAAGGAGCGCGTGCAGTTCGGCATGCCGATCGCGATGAACCAGGGCGTCAACTTCATGATCGCCGACATGGCAACCAAGATCGAGGCCGCGCGCCTGCTGTGCTGGCAGGCGGCATGGATGATCGACAACGGCATGCGCGCGACGCTGCAGTCGTCGTACGCGAAGCGCTTCGCCGCGGACATCTGCATGGAGGTCACGACCGACGCGGTGCAGGTGCTCGGCGGCTACGGGTACATGAAGGAGTATCCGGTGGAGAAGCTGATGCGCGACGCGAAGCTGTTCCAGATCTACGAGGGCACGTCCCAGATTCAGCGGCTCGTGATCGCGCGCGAGCTGCTCATGCCGCGCGACTGAGTAGCCCGCGGCCGCAGCTACACTGGGCGGCTTGCCTGCCCGGCGTAGATCGTTGCTGGTCCGGCCTCGACGCCGGCGCAGAACCCGCGCACAGCGCCGCGTCTTCTGGCAGCGGACCGCGATCGGTGGCTCGATCGCCGCCCTCGCGGCGATCGTCCTCGGCCTGGCCTTCGCCGGCAGCTCGAGCCGGATCGCGAACGGGGTGCGCATCGCCGGCATCGACGTCGGTGGCAAGACGCCCAAGCAGGCCAAGAGGCTGCTCGAGGCGCGGGCGGATGCGCTCGCGGCCCAGCCCGTGAGCTTCCGTGTCGGCACACATGTGTGGCGGCTGCAGCCGCGTCGCCTGGGTATCCAGGTCGACTGGGGGGCGGCCGTCGACGCGGTCCGCCGGCAGGGGCAGGGCTTCGGCCCGCTTCGCGGCTTTCGCCGGCTCGACCTTCGCTTCTTCGGCGCAGACGTCGCGCCGCCGACGCAGGTCTACGACGGGGCGCTCCGTTACTGGCTCGACCGGATCGAGCACACCGTCAACTCGCCCCACCGGGACGCAGCGATCGTCCTACGCGGCAGGACGCCTGCGATCGTCCCGAGCCGGACGGGCCAGGTGCTCGATCGGCGCGCTGCGGCCGCGACGATCGTGCGCGCGCTCGCGAGCCTGAATCGCGCGCCTGTCGGCTTGCCGGTGCGCGCCGACCGCCCCAGGGTCAAGGCCGGCGATCTGAAGGTAACGCAGGCGCAGGTGCGGACCGCACTGTCTGCGCCGGTGCATCTCACGCTCGGAGAGACGCGCTGGAATCTGCGGCCGGCGCGCATCGCGCGGCTGCTCGAGCTCCCGGCCGACGGCCGTCGTGACCTGCGCATCGGCGGCAACGGCGCGAGCCAGTGGTTCACGGCGCTCGCGAAACGCGTCGACCGCAAGCCGGAGGACGCGACCTGGGCGATCAGCTCGAGCCGCATCCGTGTCGTCCCCGACAAGCCGGGGTACCTGCTCGACGTTCCGCACAGCGCGACGGCCGTGCTGCACGCCGCGCTCGTCACGGAGGCGCCGCTCCGCTCGGCGAAGCTCGTGGTCGAGAAGGCGTCCGCCGATCGCTCGACCGCCGACGCGCGCGCGATGCACATCAGCGGCCTCGTCGCGAGCTACCAGACGTTCTACGGCGGCGAGGCGAACCGCATTCACAACGTGGAGCTCGTCGCGCATCTCGTCGACGGCCACGTGATCGCGCCCGGCGCGGTGTTCTCGTTCAACGAGGCGACCGGCGCGCGCACGGCGGCGAAGGGATTCAAAGAGGCTCCGGTGATCATCAACGGCGAGCTCAAGACGGGCCTCGGCGGCGGTGTCTGCCAGGTGTCGACGACGGTGTTCAACGCCGCGTACGAGGCTGGGCTGCCGATCATGGCGCGCACGAATCACGCGCTCTACATCAGCCACTATCCGCAGGGTCGCGACGCGACCGTCAACTATCCCGACGTCGACCTCAAGTTCGAGAACGACACCGGCCACTGGTTGTTGCTGCGCACGTGGGTGGGCTCCTCGTCGCTGACGGTCGCCCTGTATGGGACGCCGGTGCATCGCCGCGTCGTCAGCGAGGCGGCGCCGCTCGTCGCCGACGGCCCGACGCCGACGAAGAAGGTCGCCGACCCGACGCTGCTCGCCGGCGAGCAGGTGGTCGAGGAGACCGGGTCGCCACCGCGCAAGACGAGCGTGCGCCGGCTCGTCTACAGCGCCACCGGCAAGCTGCTCTACGACAGCGTCTTCTACTCGTCCTACGTCGGCGAGCCGAGGGTGATCCGCGTCGGCGCGAAGCCGCGGCCGGTGACGACGACCACCACGGCCACGACGACGACGAGCACCACCACGACGACGACGGCCAAGAAAACTACGACTCAGCCGTAGCGATCGCGTCCGCGAGCGCCCGCGGGATGCGCGTCGGGCGCAGCGTCGCGGCGTCGACGCACGCGTGCGACGTCCAGCCGTCGGCGATCGTCTCGTCGCCGCGTCTGACCTCGTAGTCGAAGCGGAAACGCGCGCCGCGCAACTCGCCCACGCGCGCGTGGATCTGCAGGCTGTCGTCGAAGTGCGCGGGCACGCGGTAGCGCACGTGCGACTCCAGCACGAAGGACTCGAGCCCGCCCTCACGCAGCGCCGGATACCCGCCGGCGAACTCCTCGAGATAAGCCACGCGTGCGATCTCGAACCAGACGAGATAGTTGGAGTTGTGCACGACTCCCTGGGCGTCGGTCTCCGCGAACCGAACGCGGACGTCGGTGCTGAAGCGGAAGGCTGACATCACGCGGCACTCTACGGCGGTGAGCGAGCTCGCTTCTCTCCTGCACGAGCGCCGGCCGTGCGTCGTGCTGACCGGCGCCGGGATCTCGACCGAGAGCGGCATTCCGGACTTCCGCTCCGCGACCGGAATCTGGGCCGAGTACGACCCGATGGAGTACGCGACGATCGACGCCTTCCGCAGGGATCCGGAGAAGGTCTGGGAGTTCTACGCCCTCCGGCTCGACGTCCTGGCGCGGGCCGAGCCGAACGCCGGGCACCTCGCGCTTGCCGAGCTCGAACGCCGAGGCCTCGTCCAGGCGATCGTGACGCAGAACATCGACGGCCTCCACCAGCGCGCCGGGTCGCAGGAGGTGATCGAGGTGCACGGGTCGATCCGGACGGCGACGTGCCTCGAGTGCGGCGCGGAGGCGCCGCTCGAGGCGCCCAGGCCCGTCTGCCCCAGTTGCGGGGCGGTCATGAAGCCGGGCGTCGTCATGTTCGGCGAGCTGCTGCCGGAGGGGGCGATGGAGCGGGCGACGGAGCTGGCCCGCGGCGCCGGGTTGCTGCTCGTCGTCGGCTCGACGCTGGAGGTCTACCCGGTGGCCGGTCTGCCGCAGGAGACGCTTTCCGCCGGCGGGGCGCTGGCGATCGTGAACCGCGGTCCGACGCCGTACGACGCGGTGGCCGACCTCAAGGTCGCCGCCGCCGCCGGCGAGACGCTTTCTACGCTGCTGCGCGTCTGAGTGTCTTTTCGTCGAGCAGCCGCTGGCAGCTGGAGCAGACCTTGCGCTCGACGTGGTACGGAACCCCAGCACGCTGCCGGATGGCATGGACAGTGACGGCGCTGTGCTTGTGAGGCTTGAGGGTCATTCCGTCTCTTCAGGGTAGTAAGACGTCCGGTCGTCAGACTTGTTGTCGGCAATGCGTCACAAGACCTTCACCACTTTCACTCTTCTGCTCGTCTTCGCCGCAGGTTGCGGCGGACAGGCGAAGCGTGCGCAGCCTCCCGCGGCGAAGCCGAAGCCGCGCACCTGCGCCGCCGGCAGCTTTCGCCGCCTCGGCTCGGCAAGGGTCGCCTTCGCCGGGGTCGTGCGCTCGCACGCGACCGTCTCGTCCCGACGGGGCACGCAACTGGCGCGGTTCGGGCACATGAACCAGAACGGCGTTCCGATGATCTTCGCCATCCGCGGCGAGCGCGTCGACGCGCACTGCCGCCCGGCGTCGTTCCTCGTCCAGATTCCCCGGCGCCCGAACGGTGTCACCGGGTGGGTGCCGGCCGGGCAGGTCGACGTCGCGCGCGTGCGGACGCGCATCGTCGTCGACCTCCGGCAGAAGCGGGTCACCCTCTACCGCGACGGCAAGCGCGTGCTCAGCGCGACGGCGGCGATCGGCTCGCGCGCGACCCCGACCCCGACCGGCAGCTTCTACGTCAACCAGCGGCTGATCCCGACTGACCCGCACGGACCGTTTGGCCCCGGCGCGGTCGGCATCTCGGCCTTCTCGAACGTGCTCACCGGCTGGACACAGGGCGGGCCGATCGCGATCCACGGGACGAACGAGCCGTGGTCGATCGGGAAGGCGGTGTCGAACGGCTGTATCCGGCTCCCGAATCCAATCTTGCGGAAGGTGTTCGCCCAGGTGCTGAGCGGGACGCCGGTGCTGATCCGAGGCTAAGGCAGCCGCAGGCGCGCCCAGACGCCGGCGTGGTCGGAGGGCCAGAGTCCGCCGCTGCGGTCGCCCGGCCTCTGTCCGACGATGCCGGCCGCCACGGCGCGGAAGCCGTTCCTCAGCAGCACGTAGTCGATGCGGCTGTAGAACGGCCCGCCGAGGTCGCGCAGATCCTCGCCGTGGCAACAGCTCAACCCGAGGTCGTTCGGGTGCGCCTCTATCCACGCATCCTTGAAGCCGAGCGCGAGCAGGTTCGCGTGGGTCGGCGTCCCGGTGCCGTCGGCGCGGGAGTTGAGGTCGCCGAGCAGCACGGTCGGGACCTTGCCGGCGCTGAGCGCCTCGCCGAGCTCCTGTCCCTGCGCGACCTGAGAGGTGTCGCTGAAGGACTCGAGGTGCGTCGTCGCCACCCGAAACGGTCGTCCGTTCAGCGTCGCGTCCGCGTAGACATAGCCGCGCTTCGCGGTGACGAGCCCGCCGAAGAGCGGCGTCGTCGTCGCGTATTGCACCTTGCGCACGCGCCTGATCCGCAGTTTCTTCTCGACACGGACGAGCAGGCCGTCGCGCACCGTCAGGCGGATGTCCATCGCGGGCGGGTTCCCGGCGGGCAGCTCCGCGTCCGTCCACGGCGCGATCGCGACGAAGCGGTACTTCAGGTGGCGGGCCGCGAGCGCGCGCCGGAGCTCGGCTGCGTAGTCCAGCACGACGTGTGTGGCCGGCGTGACCGTGAAGTCGGCCGGAGTCTGCGTGCGGTAGAGCGACAGCTCCTGGAAGCCGACGACGTCCGGCTTCACCGTCGCGAGCTCACGCGCGATCGCACGCGCACGTGTCGGAAAGTCGTTCGCCTGCACCTGCGCCCAGTCGGCGGCGACCGCGGCGAAGGCCTGCGGCGCGGTCTTCGCCTGCACGATCGGGTCGAGGTTCGCGCCGAGATAGAGGTTGCGAGTGAGAACGGTGAGAGTCGGCGGCGGTCGCTTCGCTCCACCCGCGAAGAACGCTGCCACGACAGCAAGGACGGCGGCAGCTTTCACATGTGGCACGATACGCCCGTGGCTCGGCCGAGACAAAGCATCGTGGATCGGCTCGCCGACCTCGGCGAGGACGCGATCCAGCGGATCGGCAGCGCTCCGGGCGGCGACCGCGTGCTCGCTGCGATGGCCGGGACGCGCGACCGACTCGACGACCTGCAAAAGCGCGTCCGCGGCCTCGAGGCGCTCGACAAGCGTGTCGTCGACATCGAAAGCCGCCTCGACAAGCTCGAGGGGAAGAAGAGCTCGTCCGGCGGCAGCCGCAAGACCAGCTCCTCGTCGACGGCCAACCGCAAGAGCAGCTCGAGCTAGGGAACACGCACGCGGAGCGCGTGCGGCACGAGCTCGAAGCGTACCGGCGTCGTGCCCGGCTGCTCGCCGTCCAGCTGGATCGGGAGCGGCTCCGGAGCCTGGACGCTGACGGTCCGCCCGCGTAGCAGCTCCGCTTTCGGGTGCGGCAGGTGGCTGCCGCGGAAGGTCTTCGGGAGCGTGACCAGCAGATCGCGCTTGGTCAGGTCGCCGATCAGCAGGACGTCGAACACGCCGTCGGCGGCATCCGCCTGCGGCGTGATCTTCATGCCGCCGCCGAAGTAGGCGCCGTTTGCAACGACGACGTCGTGCATCCGCGCGACGCGGACCTCGTCGTCCACGCCGACCGTGACCTCGCCGTTGCTCCAGCGCGCGAACACCGCGAAGGTCGCCCAGACGTAGGAGACCTTGCCGCCGAGCGCCTTGGTCGTGTCGTTGGCGCGCTGCGCGATCGCACCGCTCATCCCTGCACTCGCGACATTGGCGAACCACGCGTGCCGCTCCTCGCCGGACCACGCGCGATACGTGACGCGGCCGAGGTCGATCGTGCGCGTCCGGCCGCGCAGGGCGACCGCGGCTGCATCCTCGATCTTGCGCGGCAGCGCAAGTGAGCGGGCGAAGTCCCAACCCGTGCCGCGCGCGATCACCGCGAGCTCGACGCTTTCGCTCGGGGCGATGCCGTTGACGACCTCGTTGACCGAGCCGTCGCCGCCGACGACGACGAGCAGCTCGGCACCGTCACCGACTGCGCGCCGCGCGAGCTCCGTCAGCTCGCCCGGCGCCGTGGAAAAGAGCGCGTCGCCGTCGAGCCCTGCCGCGGCCGCGCGGCGGGCGATCTCCGGCCACCGCCGGCCCGTCGACCCGTTGGCCGACGCGGGGTTGACGAGGAAGAGGGTCTTCAGTGCTTCTCGTCGGCGGTGACGGTCGCGAGCGCGACGCGTGTCATGCGGTCGACCGCGGCGCGCAGCTCCTCGTCGGTGATGCGCTTGAACTCGCCCTCGACCACGATGTCGCTGACGGTGAGCAGACAGCCGGCCTGAACACCGCGTAGGGCGCCGACGGTGAAGAGCGCGGACGCTTCCATCTCGACCGCGAGCACACCCCGCTTCGACCAGCGTTCGTACTGCCCCTCGTCGGGGTTGTAGAAGACGTCGCTCGAGACGATAGGGCCGACGTGCATGGACTGTCCCATCTCCTTCGCCGCGTGCACGGCGCCGTGGATGAGCTCCCAGTGTGCGGTGGGGCAGTGCGGCTCGCCGCCGACGAGGTGGTCGGCCGTGCGGTCGTCGGCGACCGCGGAAAGGGCCACGATCAGGTCGCCGAGCTCGTGGTGCGCCTGCAGGCCGCCGCAGGTGCCGACGCGGAGCAGCTTCTTGACGCCGAGCTGGATCAGCTCCTCGAAGACGATCGTCGCCCCCGGGCACCCCATCCCGGTTCCCTGGACGGAGACAGGCTTGCCCTCGTAGGTCCCCGAGTAGCCGAGCAGGCCGCGCTCCGAGTTGCGCTGCTGGACGTTGTCGAAGTAGGTCTCCGCGATGTACTTCGCGCGCAGCGGATCGCCGGGCAGAAGGCAGGCGTCGGGGTACTCCCCCGGCTCGGCTCGAATGTGGATGGGCATGGGGCGCCACCCTAACCCGTGACACCATTGCGCCAGTGAGCGACCCGTTCGAGCCGGCCCTCGAGCAGATCCTCGCCTTCTGCGCGCAGGATCCGGTCGAGCGTGTGTTCCTTGAGGACGTCGCGCGGCGGCGCCTCGGGCGCTTCACGGCGTTCGGCGACCGGGGTGCGCTGACGGCGCTCTGTCACGTCGGCGCCAACGTCGTGCCGTCGGGTGCGGACTGCGGACGCTTCGCCGAGGTGGCCGCGCGCGGACGGGCACGGATGATCATCGGCGACGAGCGCGCGGTCGGCGAGCTGTGGCACGACATGTCGCGGCTGATGCCGGCGCCGCGCGACGACCGCCCGGGGCAGCCCGTGTACGCGATCTCCGACGCGCCCGAGCCCGGCGACACGGGCTTGCGTGCGGCGACGGCGCGCGACTTCGAGCTGCTGCTGCCTGCGTGCGCCGCTGCGCACCAGGAGGAGATCGGCATCGACCCGATGGCGCGCGATCCGGACGGCTTCGGCTGGCGAACCCGCTCGCAGATCGAGGAAGGACGCTCCTGGCTCTGGGCCGAGGACGGCGCGATCCGCTTCAAGGCGGAGGCGTCGGCGTGGACGCCCTCAGCGGTCCAGGTGCAGCAGGTATGGGTCGACCCGTCGGAGCGGAACCGCGGCTACGCCCAGCGCGGGATGCGGGACCTCTGCCGGCTGCTGCTGGACGAGGTGCCGTCCGTCTGCCTGTTCGTCCGGCCCGAGAACGCTCCGGCGATCCGCGTCTACGAGGGCATCGGCATGCAGCGACACGGCTCGTACCGCAGCTTGATCTTCTGAGTCAACCCCGAAAGGGTGATGAGTGAAGCGGGTGGGACGGCCGAGAAAACAGGCGTGAAGCCCCGCTTTACTGCGGCTGCGGGACTCGCCCTGGCGCTGTTCGTCATGGGCTCGCTCGTCCTGCTTCTGGGTGGCAACGGTCGTGCTGCCGTCTCGCACACGTGCTCGGCGACCGACCGGCAGTTCGTCAGCGTGGCCCAGCTGAACATGGCCGCCCTCGGCTCGCTCTCGGAGGACTACCTCCATGGTGACGCGAAGCCGGCCGACGTGATCGACCAGACGCAGACCGCCATCCTCGGCCTTCGCAACACGGATCCGAGCGATCCGTCGCTCTCGAAGACCCGCAAGATCATGCGCGCGATGTTCGTCGAGTACGCGCGGGCCATCCGAGCACATGCGCGCCACAAGAACCCGGGGAAGTACATCTACCGCGCGTACGGGTTGGCCAACTTCGCGCACGACGTGCTCGCCGACGCTCAGCCGGCGTTGCAACAGCACGGCTGCGACGTCTCCCCATTGCTCTAAGAACGGGCCAGAAAGTCCAGCGCGTCGGCGACGATGCGGAGGCGGGCAAACCGCTCGCGCAGTCCGGGATGGTCGCCCAGCAGGTCCCAGAGCTCCTTCAACGCCGGCTCGACCTCCCCATCGGCGCCCTCGAAGAGCGTGTCGACCAGGCGGCGCATGTCGTCGCGGATCTCGGCGGGCACCTCCGCGACCGCGAGGCGCGCCTCGGTGCGCTCCGCGAGCCACTCGGCAGCCTGGCGGCTTGCCTGGTCGCGGCGCCAGGCGTGGAAAAATGTCGCCACGAGACATTCATCGGCCGTTTTGCGTGGCCCGTGTCTACCCTGTTCGTGTGAACATCGAGGAGCGCGTCGAGCGGTTCGTCCGGCGACACGACTTGATCCCGGCCGGCGGCGAGGTGACGTGCCTCGTCTCGGGTGGCGCCGACTCGACCTGTCTCTGGCACGTCCTGTGCTCGCTCGGCTACCGCGTCTCCGCGCTGCACGTCGACCACGGCCTGCGCGGCGAGGAGTCCGACGCCGACGCGCGCTTTTGCGCGGACGAGCTCGGCGCCGAGGTCGTCGACGGCGGCGGGGGAACCACCGAGAAGGAGCTGCGCGACATTCGCTATTCGTTCGCGACCGGCCGGCTGCGCGCGACGGGGCACACGGCGTCGGACCAGGTCGAGACCGTGCTCTACCGGCTCGTCGCCAGCGGGAGCACGAAGGGGATCAAGCCGCAGCGCGAGGACGGCGTCGTGCGGCCGCTGCTCGACCTCTGGCGCGCGGAGACCGAGGAGTACTGCCGCGCGCACGGCCTCCCCTTCCGCACGGACACGTCGAACGTGGACACGAAGCGTGGCTTGATCCGGAGCGAGATCCTGCCGCGGCTGCGTGAGCTGCATCCGGGAGCAGACGAGAATCTGCGCCGCCTCGCGGAGGGCGAGCCGTCGGCGCTCGACGCGCTGCTCGCCTCGAGCTCCGGCTCGAAGCGCCTCGACCTCGGCTCCGGGCTCACGGCCGTGCGCGAGTACGGCAGCGTCTGGCTCGAGCGCACGCCGGTCGCGCTCGACGGCGAGGTTCGCTGGGGCGAGTGGCGGATCGCCGCCGACGTGCCAGGCCTTAAGGTACGAGCCTGGCGCGCCGGCGACCGGCTCGCCGGACGGTCGAAGAAGATCCAAGACGTGTTCGTCGACGCAAAGATCCCTCGTTCGGCCCGCGAGTCGTGGCCGCTCGTCGTGCGCGGCAACGAGGTCGTCGCGGTGCCCGGGATCCTCGAGGCGGAAGGAGTGCGCGTCGAGCGTGTCACAGACTGAGCTCGAGCGCGACGTCGCCGAGATCCTCATCGACGAGGATCGGTTGAACTCGCGCGTGCACGAGCTCGGCGAAGAGATCTCGGCGGACTACGCCGGGCGCGACCTCCTGCTGATCGGCGTCCTCAAAGGCGCCGTCTTCTTCATGGCCGACCTGATGCGCACGCTGACGATCCCGTGCGAGATCGACTTCATGGCGATCTCGAGCTACGGCGCCCAGACCGACTCCTCCGGCGTCGTCAGGATCCTCAAGGACCTCGACATCAACATCGAGGGCCGGGATGTCCTGGTCGTGGAGGACATCATCGACTCGGGCCTGACGCTCTCGTACCTGATGCGCAATCTCGAGTCGCGGGAGCCCGCCAGCCTCGAGGTCTGCGCTCTCCTGACAAAGCCCGAACGTCGTGAGATCGACGTCCCCGTGCGCTACATCGGCTTCGAGATCCCGAACCGGTTCGTGATCGGCTACGGCCTGGACTTCGCCGAGCGTTACAGGAACCTGCCCTACGTCGGCGTACTGGACACTGAGTTGGTGCCCGAAGGCGCTTAGCTCCGCTTGATCACCCCGTCCAGGGGTGGTTTGGCTCAAACCGAGGCTGGTACCCTGCCGAAAGAGCTCTAGTGAACCGATTTTTCCGCAGCGCGCTCTTCCCGCTCGTGATCATCGCGGCGCTCGTGTGGCTGGCGTTGCAGACCCTCGGCGGGCACAGCAGCAAGAACGAGAAGTTCACCTATTCGCAGGTGTACAACGGGGTCGTCCAGTGCCGGACCCCGACGAACCCGGGCTGCAACATCCAGGAAATCATCTTCAACCCGAACAAGAACGAGCTCAACGTTCAGTACGACAACGGGAAGAAGACCACCGTCCACTACCCGAGCGAGCAGGTCGTGCCGGACCTGCAGAAGCAGATGCACGAGCACGGCGTCCTCTACGACTCGAAGGGGACGGGCTCCTCGCCGTGGTGGTCGATCCTGACGTCGCTGCTGCCATTCGTCCTGCTGTTCGGCTTCTGGATCTTCCTGATGAACCAGGTGCAGGGCGGCGGCTCGAAGGTGATGTCGTTCGGCAAGTCGCGCGCGAAGCGGATGACGCCGGACTCGCCGAAGATCGGCTTCAAGGACGTCGCCGGCGTGGACGAGGCGGTCGAGGAGCTGCAGGAGATCAAGGAGTTCCTCGAGAACCCGAAGAAGTTCCAGGCGCTCGGCGCGCGCATCCCGAAGGGTGTGCTGCTGTACGGGCCACCTGGCACCGGTAAGACGCTGCTCGCGCGCGCGGTTGCCGGCGAGGCGGGGGTGCCGTTCTTCTCCATCTCCGGTTCCGACTTCGTCGAGATGTTCGTCGGCGTCGGCGCTTCTCGCGTGCGCGATTTGTTCGAGCAGGCGAAGCAGGCGTCGCCGTGCATCGTGTTCATGGACGAGATCGATGCCGTCGGCCGCCATCGCGGCGCCGGCCTCGGCGGCGGTCACGACGAGCGCGAGCAGAC
>JBJMJR010000072.1:0-8286 GCA_045806245.1 Gaiellaceae bacterium
CACGCCGAAGCACCTCCATCCCCTTCTGGGGCGACGCCTCGTCGACTGGGTCGTCGCTGCGGTCCAGCCGCTCGGCCCCGACCCGCTCGTGCTCGTCGTCGCGCCCGACACGGTGCATGCCTTCGAGGGGATGGACGTCGCCGTCCAGCAGCGGCCGCTCGGCACGGGCGACTCGCTGCGCGCCGCGCGCGGCAAGGTCGGCGACGTCCGCGAGCTCCTGGTCGTTTCCGGCGACCACCCCCGGCTGACTTCCGCAGTGCTGCAGCAGCTCGTCGACGAGCACCGCCAGTCCGGCGCGACAGCCACCGTGCTGTCGTTCGAGCCGCCCGATCCGCGCGCGTACGGCCGCATCGTCCGCGGCGCCGACGCGCGCCTGCAGCAGATCGTGGAGAACGCCGACGCGGACGAGGCTCAGCGCGCCATCCGCGAGGTCAACTCCTCCATCTACGTGTTCGAGGCTGACAAACTGTGGCCCGCGCTCGACCGGATCGAGCCGGTGAACGCGCAGGGCGAGCTCTACCTGACGGATGCGGTGCGGCTGCTGGTCGAAGGCGGGGAGGAGGTGGCGGTGTTCAAGGCTCCGGAAGCAGGCGACGTCGAGGGCGTGAACACCCGCGTCGAGTTCGCCGACGCCGCTGCTTTCTTACGCGCGCGTGTAAACAAGGAGCACATGCTCGCGGGTGTCACGATCGTCGACCCGCAGTCGACTTGGATCGAACCGGACGTCGAGCTCGAGGCGGACTCGACCATCCACCCTTTCACCATCCTGCGCGGCAAGACTCGCGTGGCCGCCGGAGCCGAGGTCGGGCCCCACGTCGTGGCGGTCGATGCGGAGATCGGCCCGGGCGTGCTCGTCGGCCCGTTCGCGTACCTCCGTCCGGGCACGAAGCTCGCCGCCGGCGCGAAGGCCGGCACCTTCGTCGAGATCAAGAACTCGGAGATCGGCGCCCGTACGAAGGTTCCGCACCTCTCCTACATCGGCGACGCGGAGATCGGCGAGGACACGAACATCGCCGCCGGCAACATCACGGCGAATTTCCCCCACGGTGGGGGCGCCAAGGGAAGGACCAAGATCGGGAGCAACGTCAGCACCGGCATTCACAATGGCTTCGAGGCCCCGGTCGAGATCGGGGACGATGCATGGATTGCAGGCGGGGCGTACATAACAGAAGATGTCCCTCCTGATTCGCTCGCTGGGTTCCCGCCGAAGCAGATCACGAAAGAGGGCTATCTCCGTGGAAAGCGCAACGACTGAGCTGACCCGCCTGCCCGGGCTCGAGGTCGCCGAGTCCAAGGCGGAAGTGAAGCCGGAGCACTGGATCGAAGCCGGGCCGTCGAAGCGGCTCATGCTCTTCTCCGGGCGCTCGCATCCCGAGCTGGCGCAGCGGATCGCGGAGAAGCTCGGGATCCAGGTGGGCGACGTCTCGCTCCGGACGTTCGCGAGCGGCGAGACCTACTGCCGCTACGAGGAGTCGATCCGCGGCGCCGACCTTTTCATCGTCCAGACGAGCTCGCCGCCCGTCGACCAGCACCTGATGGAGCTGCTGATCATGATCGACGCCGCGAAGCTCGCTTCGGCCAAGCGGATCACGGCCGTGCTGCCGCTGTATCCGTACTCGCGCCAGGACAAGAAGTCGCGGCCGCGCGAGCCGATCACGGCGAAGCTCGTGGCCGAGATGATCCAGTCGGCGGGCGCCGACCGCGTGCTGACGATGGATCTCCACGCCGGCCAGGTGCAGGGTTTCTTCGAAACGCCGGTCGACCACATGACCGCGTTGCCGATGCTGGCCCAGTACGTGCGCGACCTCGGCCTGCCCGAAGAGCTTGTCGCGGTCGCTCCGGACACCGGGCGCACGCGCCTCGCGAGCAAGTTCGCCGAGATGATCGGCGGCGACCTCGCCGTCCTGCAGAAGGACCGCCCGGCGCACAACGTCGCGCACATCACCAACGTGATCGGGGACGTCGACGGAAAGTGTGCGGTGATGACCGACGACATGGTCGACACCGCGGGCACGCTCGTCGCCGGCGCGCAGTTCTTGAAGGAGCACGGGGCGAAGAAGGTCTACGCGTGCGCGACGCACGGCATCTTCTCGCCGCCGGCGATCGAGCGGATCGAGGACAGCCCGCTCGACAGCGTCGTCGTCACCGACACCGTGCCGATCGACCCGCTGACGAAGCCGGAGCGCGTGACCGTGATCACGGTCGCCGACATCCTCGCCGAGACGATTCACAACGTCTTCGCCGACGACTCCGTCTCTGCCATCTTCGGCGATATGAACGCCCTGTTCTAACCGCGAGTTTCCGAAATGGACGGGGGGGTTACCACCCCTCCATGAGGCGCGGCGGCGGCATCAGCCTGATCGGAATCATCTACCTCGGTGTCGGCGTCGCGATCGCCGCTTCCCACCACTACTTCACGCACGTCCACGGCTGGCGAGGCGTCCTCTCGGCGATCTTCGCCATCTTCCTGTGGCCGCTGGTCCTGCTCGGAATCGACCTCCACATCAAGAAGTAGCTACCATTCCGCGCCGGAAATGGCCGGCGAACGAGTCAAGCTGCAGGTGAGGGAGCGCGAGCGTCGCGGCTCTGCCGACGCGCGGCGCCTCCGGCGCGAGGGATTCATCCCGGGGGTGCTGTACGGAAGCGGCAAGCAGCCGCACGCCATCTGCATCCCCGAGCGTGAGCTCCGGCGCGTGCTCACCGGCCAGGGCGGCCTCCATGCGATCCTCGACGTCGTCCTCGAGGGACAGAAGACGACGCATGCGTCAATCCTCAAGGACTACCAGCAGGACCCGATTCGCGGACACATCTCGCACGTCGATCTCCAGGAAGTGCGGCTCGACCAGACGATCCAGGCGACCGTCAACGTGCAGCTCATCGGGGAGCCCGCCGGCGCCAAGGAGGGCGGCGTCCTCTCGCAGGTGCAGCGCGAGATTCGCGTCGAGGCGCTGCCGATGGAGGTGCCCGAGCACATCGACCTCGACGTCAGCGGCATGGGCATCGGCGACTCGCTCCGCCTCGTCGACCTCGCGCCGATGGAGGGCGTGACCTATCTCGACGATCCGGAGGAGACGGTGCTCGCGAGCGTCGGTCTGCCGACCCGCGTCGAGGAGCCGGAAGAGGTCACCGCGGAAGGCGAGGAGCTGCCCGAAGGCGAGGTTCCGCCCGAGGAGCAGCCCGAGGGTGGCGCCGAAGGCGCAGCGGAGCCTGCGGCCGATGCGGCTTCGGGCGAGCAGGGCGAGCCCGGCACCACCGAGGGCTAATGCGGCTCCCGTGGCGTCGAGGCGAACGCGCCTCGTCGCTCGACTTGCTCGTCGTCGGTCTCGGCAATCCCGGGCGCGAGTATGCGCGGAACCGCCACAACGCCGGGTGGATGGTCCTCGACGAGCTCGCGCGGCGACACGGCGCGTCGTGGAAGGGGAAGTTCTCCGGGCAGCTCGCCGAGGTTCGGCTGGACGGCCACCGGGTCGCGCTGCTCAAGCCGGAGACGTACATGAACGAGTCGGGCCGCTCGGTTGCCGCCGCCGTGCGGTTCTACAAGCTCGAGCCCGATGCGGTCCTCGTCGTGCACGACGAGGGTGATCTCGACCTCGGGCGGCTGCAGGCGCGGCAGGGTGGCGGCCTCGCGGGCCACAACGGGCTGCGCTCGATCGCGCAGCACTTGAAGACGCCCGAGTTCATGCGCCTGCGGGTCGGCGTCGGGCGCCCGGGCCGCGGCGATCCGCGCCCGTTGGCCGACTACCTCCTGTCGGACTTCACCGCGGACGATGACGCCGGCTCGTTGATCTCGCGGGCGGCGGACGCTGTCGAGACGCTCGACGCCGACGGGCTCGACCGGACGCAGGCGCAGTTCAACTAGACAGCGGTACGATCGACGAGCCGAACCGGCCGGTTCGGCCTTTATTCGTGGACCGTCCCATCCTGCACCCGTTCGTCGCCGAGCTGCGTGAGAGCGAGCGCCTGCGCGCCTTCGCCGAGGCGTTCCCGGCTGCCGCGCGCGTGTCGGAGCCCGCGCTGCCGTTGCTCCTCGCCGCGCTGCACGAGGAGCTCGACCGGCCGCTCGTGCTGGTCGCTCCCGAGGACGCCGACGCACGCGACCTTGCCGAGGCGGTCGGCTGGTTCGTCGGCGACGTGCGGGTCGCGCTCTTCCCGAGCCGCGGGGTGCACTGGGGCTCCGGGCTGGACCCGGCGCCGCACCTCGTCGGCGAGCGCGCGCGTGCGCTCGACGTCCTTGCCGCCGGCGGGCTCGTCTGCGCGTCGGCATCCGCCATCGCGGAGGCGATGCCGCCGGAGCGCATGCGGCCCGAGCCGGTCCGGATCGCGCCGGGCGAGGAGGTCAGCCTCGAGCAGCTCGCCGAGTCGCTCGCCCTCGCCGGGTACGAGCGCGTCGAGCGCGCGGACGAGCGCGGGCAGTTCGCCGTGCGCGGCGGGCTCGTCGACGTGTTCCCGACGACGGGCCGCGAGCCGCTGCGCATCGAGTTCTGGGGCGACGAGATCGAGCAGATGCGCGCGTTCTCGCCGTTCACGCAGCGCGCGCTGCATCCCGTCGAAGTGGCGACGATCTATCCCGCGGCGGAACGGCGCCTCGACCTGGTCGAGACGACGCTGGCCGACGACGACGAGCCGATTCCGGTGCCGAAGGACCTCGTCCTGCCGATCCCCGCGGGGGCCGACCTAGTCTGGGAGGCCGACGAGGTTCGCGCCGTTTGGGAAGAGGAGGGGCTCGAGCCCGTCTCGCTCAGCCGCGCGGCGCGGCTCGACCAGCTGCCCGCGAACCAGCCGTTCGCGTTCGAGGCGCAGAGACCGGCGCTCGTCGCGCGCGGGCTGGCCGAGGCGGAGAACGAGCTGAACGCATTCGTCCGTGCGGGCAACCGCGTCGTCGTCGCGTTCCCGCACCTCGGCGAAGCGCTGAGGCAGCAGAACCTCCTCCGGCGTGCGCAGGCGCGCGTCCTCGAAGCTGGCGAAGGCCTCCCGCGCGAGGCGGAGGTGATGTTCGCGATCACGCCCGCTCGCCGCGGCTTCGTGTGGCGTGACCTCGGCCTCGTTCTCCTTCCCGACACGCAGGTCTTCCGCAAGCGCCCGCCGCGCGAGCGTCGCATCGGCGGTCGCGCGCTGCAGTCGTTCGCCGACCTGCGCACGGGCGACTACGTCGTTCACGAGGACCACGGCATCGGCAAGCTGCTCGGCTTCGAGACGAGGGAGGTCGCCGGCGTCACGCGCGACTACCTGTTCCTCGGCTTCCGCGGCGACGACCGCCTGTACGTCCCGCACGAGCAGCTCGGCAAGGTCTCGCGCTACATCGGCGCCGACAACTCGGTGCCGGCGCTGTCGAAGCTCGGCGGCAAAGCGTGGGAGAACCTCAAGAACCGCGCGCGCGCGTCCGTGCGCGAGCTTGCCGGCGAGCTGGTGGCGCTGTACGCGCAGCGTCAGCAGGCGCCGGGCGTCGCGTACGACCTGCGCCACGAGTGGCTCGAGCGGCTCGAGGCCGAGTTCCCGTACCGGGAGACTCCCGACCAGCAAGCGGCGATCGAAGCGGTGAAGGAAGACCTCGAGGCGCCGCGTCCGATGGACCGGCTCGTATGCGGCGACGTCGGCTTCGGCAAGACCGAGGTCGCCATCCGCGCCGCGTTCGCGGTCGCAGTGAACGGCAAGCAGACGCTGATGCTCGCGCCCACGACGATCCTCGCCGAGCAGCACTGGCATACGTTCCGCGCGCGCTACCGCGACTTCCCCGTGCGCGTCGAGATGGTGTCGCGCTTCCGCCCGCCGCGCGAGGTGAAGCAGGTGCTCGCCGACTTCCGCGAGGGCAAGGTCGAGGTCCTGATCGGCACGCACCGCATTCTCAGCCGCGACGTGATCCCGAAGGAGCTCGGCCTCGTCATCCTCGACGAGGAACAGCGCTTCGGCGTTGCGCAGAAGGAGCTGCTGCGCTCCTTGCGGCTCGAAGTGGACGTGCTGACTCTGAGCGCGACGCCGATTCCGCGCACGCTCCACATGTCGCTTTCGGGCCTGCGCGACATCTCGATCATCGAGACGCCGCCCGAAGGACGGCGGCCGATCCGCACGACGGTCGGCGAGTACGACGAGGAGCTCGTCAAGCTCGCACTCGAGCGGGAGGTGGAGCGAGAAGGGCAGGCGTTCTACCTGCACAACCGCGTCGAGTCGATCGAGGAGGCGGCCGAGAAGCTGCGGCAGCTCGCGCCGAACCTGCGCTTCCTGATCGCGCACGGCCAGATGCGCGAGCGCGAGCTCGAGGAGAAGATGCACGGGTTCCTGCGCGGCGACGCGGACGTGCTCGTGTCGACGACGATCATCGAGTCCGGGCTCGACATCCCGCAGGCGAACACCCTGATCGTCGAGCGCGCCGACCAGCTCGGACTGTCGCAGCTGTACCAGATCCGTGGGCGCGTCGGTCGGTCCGACGTCACCGCGCACGCGTACCTCTTCTATCCCGACATGTCGGAGCTGACCCCGGAAGCGCGCGCACGCCTGGCCACGCTCGCCGACCACACTGAGCTCGGCGCCGGCTTTGCGATCGCGATGCGCGATCTGGAGATCCGCGGCGCCGGCAACCTGCTCGGCGACGAGCAGTCCGGCCACGTCGCGGCGCTCGGGTTCGAGCTCTACGTCGAGCTGCTGGCGGAAGCGGTCGCCGAGCTCTCGGGCGAGCGGCGCATAGCAGCACGGCCGGTGCGCGTCGACGCGCGCGTCGATGCATACGTGCCGGCCGAGTACATCGAGTCGGAGGCGCTGAAGATCGACCTGCACCGCCGGCTCGCGCTGACCGAGGACGAGGACGAGCTGCGCGAGTTGCAGGCCGCGACGGAGGACCGCTTCGGCCCGCTGCCCGAGCCTGTCGAGAACCTCTTCCTGATCCAGGATGCGAAGCTGAAGCTCGCGCGTGTCGGCGCCGACTACCTCGTCTTCCGCGGCGGCAAGGCGAGCGTCGGGCAGATGGTGCTCGGCTCGGAGGAGTTGCGCGACTTGCGCCGGCGTGTCGACACCGCCGTCTACTCGACCGGCAATCGTGAAATTACGTTAAGAGAAGACGGTTTTCCGGAGGCCCTGCGACTGGTCGATGCTATACTGGCCGCGCGTCAAGCAGCGTGAGTAAACCGCTGCAAATGGCGCTTTTTCCATGAGACGACTCCTTCTTTTCGCTTTCGCCTCGCTCGCGCTTCTCGCCGCGGGCTGCGGCGGCTCGACGACGGCGAGCCTCGGCTCCGACGACGTCGCCGTTGTCGGCGATCAGCACATCACGAAGACCGAGTTCCAGCAGCTCATGGCGCGAGCCCAGAAGAGCTACACCGCCCAGAAGCGCCCGTTTCCGAAAGCCGGTTCGGCCGAGTACGAGCAGCTCAAGGGTCAGGCCATCACGTTCCTCCTGCAGCAGTCCGAGGTCGATGAGCAGGCGTCAAAGCTCGGCGCCAACGTCACCGACGCGCAGGTCGACAAGGAGATCGCGCGCTACAAGAAGCAGTTCTACGGCGGCAGCGAAGCACGGTACGAGAAGGCCGTCAAGCAGCAGGGCCTCACCGATCAGCAAGCGCGCGATGAGATCCGGCGGCAATTGATCTCACAGGCGCTGTTCAAAAAGGTGACGGCCGACGTCAAAGTCTCCGACTCGGACATCAAGCAGTACTACGACACGCACAAGACCCAGTACGTCCAGCCGGAGAGCCGCGACGTCCGCCACATTCTCGTCCCGAAGAAGGAGCTCGCGGACAGCATCTACCAGCAGCTGAAGAGCGGTGCGAACTTCGCGAAGCTGGCGAAGCAGTACTCGAAGGACCCCGGCTCGGCCGCGAACGGCGGCAAGCTGACCGTGTCAAAGGGGCAGACCGTGCCGGCCTTCGACAAGACCGCGTTCAGCCTCAAGACCGGGGAGATCTCACAGCCGGTCCACACGCAGTACGGCTACCACGTCATCCAGGCGTTGTCCGCGGTCAAGGCGGCGAAGACGACGTCGCTCGCCCAGGTGCGCGCGTCGATCAAGCAGCAGCTCGGGCAGCAGAAGAAGAACGACAAGATCACGAAGTGGCTCGAGGACACGAAGAAGAGCTACTGCAACGGCAAGATCAAGTACCAGGTCGGCTACACGCCGAACCCGGACCCGTGCGCGACGCTGACGGGCGCGACGTCCACCTCGAAGTAGCTTGAGCCTCGCCGACGCGCTCGTCGAGCTCCAGGATCTGAGGCGTCGCTTGCGATGCCGACCATCAGGATGCGGCGGCTCTGCCGGCGTATCCGTCTGAAATGACCGGTCGAAACAATCCGGTGCGGTAC
>JBJMJR010000073.1:0-19445 GCA_045806245.1 Gaiellaceae bacterium
CATCGCGAGGACGGTTTCGCCAACTGGCCGCCGCGACCGCGACCGGATCTGCCCGCGCCGGACGGCCAGATCCGGCTGCAGTGGTGCTACGGGGCCCCCGGCGTCGTGGCTGCCGCATGGGACTACCTCGACGAGGACCTCCTGCTCGCCGGCGCGGAGCTGATCTGGCAGGCCGGACCGCACGGCGACGAGAAAGGTCCGAACATCTGTCACGGCACCGCCGGCAACGGGTACGCGTTGCTGAAGGCGTTCGCGCGCACCGGTGACGAACGGTGGCTCGAGCGCGCACGGCGCTTCGCGATGCACGCACTGGAGCAGGTCGAACGCATGCCCTCGAGGCACTCGCTCTTCACAGGAGGCGTCGGCGTTGCGCTCTACGCCGCCGACTGCATCGACACGCACACGCGCTACCCGATCATGGAATACGTCTAGCGCTCCTCGCGCACGTACGGCGTCCCGAGCGCAGCAGGGGCGCCGAACCGCAGGCGCGCGGCGCGCGACGAGACGACGACGAGCGCCAAGATCGTCATCACGTAGGGCAGCGACTGGAACAGCTCCGGCGCCAGCGTGACGCCGTGCCCCTGCAGCGCGAACGGCAGCGCCGTGAATGCGCCGAAGAAGTACGCGCCGACGAGACACAGGGTCGGCCGCCAGAAGGCGAAGATCACGAGCGCGATCGCAATCCAGCCTGCTCCCGCGGTCAGGCCCGCGATCCACTGAGGTGTGATCGAGAGGCTGAACGCGGCGCCGCCGATTCCGGCGAACGCTCCGCCGACCAGCGTGTGCGCGTAGCGGTAGCCGGCGACGTTGATCCCCATCGCATCGGCCGCGGCCGGCGACTCGCCGACGGCGCGCACGTTCAGGCCGAACCGTGTGCGCGTGAGGTAGAAGGCGACGAGCACGACGCAGACCCACGACGCGTAGACGAGCGCCGACTGCCCGAAGACGATCGGGCCGACGACCGGCAGGTCCTGCCAGGACTTCGGGAAGATCTCCTGGAACTGATGGCGCGCCGGGGAGCGCGCGAGATCGAGGTCGTTGCCGAGGTACGAGGACAGGCCAAAGACGCCGGCGAAGATCGTCAGCGCGAGGCCCGACACGATCTGGTTGGCGCGCATCGTGATCACGAGGAAGGCATGGATCGCGGCCATCGCGGCACCTGCGAGCGCGGCCACGCCGAGCGCGGCCAGCAGCGCAACGGCCGTCGTCGCGTGAAAGCGCTGCACGGCCCAGAACCCCATCACCGCCCCGACGAGCATCATCCCCTCGACCCCGAGGTTCAGTACGCCGGAACGCTCGGCCAGCAGCTCGCCGAGCGCTGCGTACAGCAGCGGCGTGCCGTACGCGACCCCGGACGCGAGCACGACGACGAGCAGGCTGTTGTTCACGCCGGCTCCACCGCGGGCCGGTGGCGACGCTCGATGCGGACGCGGTAGCGGACGAAGAGCTCGCCGCCGAGCGCGCAGAAGAGGATCAACCCTTGCAGCACCCCGACGAGCCCGTTCGGGAAGTCGGCGCCCTGCAGCGTGTAGCCGGCGTTCTGCAGGCCGCCGAGCAGAAAGGCGACCAGCAGAACGGCGAAGGGGTTGTAGCGCGCGAGCGCGGCGACGACGATGCCTGCGTAGCCGTAGTTCGCCTGCGTCAGGCCCCGCGGGTCGAGCTGGTGGCGGAAGTCGCCGTCCTGGCTCGCTCCGCCGAGCCCGGCGATCGCACCGGAGAGGCACATCACGGCGAGGATCTTCCGGCGCGTCCGCATCCCGGCATAGCGCCCGGCGCGCGCAGAGTCGCCGATGACTGTCACCTCGAAGCCAAAGCGTGTGCGCGCGTAGAGCCCCCAAAGCGCGAACGCCAGCGCCACCGCGACGAGCGCGCCCAGCGGGATCACGAGCCCGTGCAGCGTCCACGTCGGCCACGTCGCCTCGTCCGGCAACGTCTTGCCCTGTGGGAACACGCTCGCCTGGAAGCCACTCGTGTCGCGCAGGTAGGAGTGGCTGTCGAAGATCAGGTAGTCGATGATCAGCGCGACGACGTAGTTGAGCATCAGCGACGTGATGATCTCGTTCGTCGAGAAGAACGCCCGCAGAATGCCCGGGATCGCCGCCAGCGCGGCGCCGCCCGCGGCGCCGGCGAGCATCATCGCGGCGATCACGACCGGCGAAGGAGCCCCCGCGAGCAACAGCGCGATCGCCGCGCCCGTGATCGCCCCGGCGTAGAGCTGCCCTTCGCCGCCGATGTTGAAGAGGTTCATGCGGAAAGCGACGGCCGCGCAGAGCCCGGTGAATGCGAGCGGCGTCGCCGAGACGAGCGTGTCCGTCATCGCCCCGTTGTCGAGGAACGCGGCGTCGAAGAGCCGGTGGAACGTCTGGAGCGGCGGATGGTGCGTCGCGAGCAGCACGACCGTCGCGAACAGGAATGCGACGACGATAGAGACGACCGGCACGACGACCGTGAGCCAGCGCGGCTGCTGCAGGCGGCGCTCGATGCGGATCACTGCTGCGCCTCGCCGCCGGCCATCAGCAGCCCGAGCTCTTCGACGGTTGCGCTTTCGGCATCGCGCTCGCCCACGATCCCGCCTTCGTACATGACCGCGATCCGGTCCGCGAGCGCACGGATCTCGTCGAGGTCCTCGCTCAGCAGCAGGACGCCGACGCCACGCTCCGCCGCATCGCGCAGGTACGAGTGCACGACCTCGATGCCGGCGACGTCGAGGCCGCGCGTCGGCGACGCCGCGACGAGCACGATCGGCTCGCCCGAGAACTCCCTCGCGAGCACGACCTTCTGCAGGTTGCCGCCCGACAGCTGCCGCGCCGGAACGTCGGGCCCGGACGCGCGCACGTCGTAGCGCTCCATCACCGACTCCGCCAGAGCGCGGATCCTGCGCACGAGCAGCAGCGGACCACGCGATGCCGGCGGCTTGCGGTACGACTTCAGCACGACGTTGTCGGCAACGCTCAGACCGGGAGCGAGGCCGGTGCCGAGCCGGTCCTCCGGGACGTAAGCGACCCCGGCCCCGATCGCCTCGCGCGCGTCTCCGCCCTTCAGCTTCCGGCCGGCAACGCGAATCGTCCCCGTTGTCGGGCCGCGCATCCCAGCCACCGTCTCGGCGAGCTCGCGCTGACCGTTGCCGGCGACACCGGCGACGGCGACGATCTCGCCGCGGCGCACGGTCAGCGACACATCCTTGACGGCCAGAAGCCCGCGGTCGCCGTCCACGCCGACGCCTTCGAGCTCAAGGCAGGCCTCGCCGACGTCGCGGTGGCCGTTGTGACGGCCGAGCTCGATCTCCCGGCCGACCATCAGTGCGGCCAGCGAGCGCGGCGTCGCCTCCGCCGCCGGCAGCGTCGCGACCGAGCGTCCGCGGCGCAGGATCGTGACGCGGTCGGCGACGGCCTTCACCTCGTGCAGCTTGTGCGAGATGAAGATGACGGTGCGGCCGTCGTCCGCCATCGCGCGAATCGTCCCGAACAGCGCCTTCGCCTCCTGAGGCGTCAAGACCGCAGTCGGCTCGTCGAGGATCAGGATGCGCGCGTCCTTGTACAGCGCCTTCAGGATCTCGACGCGTTGCTGCTCCCCCAGCGAGAGCTGCCAGATGCGGGCGCGCGGCTCGACTGCGAGCCCGTAGCGCAGCGACAGCTCCTCGACGCGCCGCTCGATCGCGCGTGGCTGCAGCAGGAAGGTACGGCCGATGTCGCGATGGTCCCCGAGCACGACGTTCTCGGCGACGGTGAACGGGGGCACCAAGCGGAAGTGCTGATGCACCATTGCGACGCCGGCGTCGAGGGCGTCGCGCGGCGAATGGAACTCGACCGACTCGCCCCAGAGGCGGATCTCGCCGTCGTCCGGGCGGTAGAGGCCCGTCAGGATGTTGGACAGCGTCGTCTTGCCTGCGCCGTTCTCGCCCAGGAGCGCATGCACCTCGCCGGCGGCCGCCTCGAAGTCGACGTCCTCGTTGGCGACGACCGCGGGGAATCGCTTGGTGATTCCCCGCAGTGCGACTGCAGGAGGTGGCGGGGAGGCTTGCGCCTCCCCGCCGGAACGATCAGCCCTTGGCGCTACCGATCACGCCTTTGACGAGCCAGTTCATCGCGTAGAGGTCCTTGACGGACATCCGCTGCCCCTTCTTGATCCGGAGCTTGCCCTTCTGGTCGTAGAGCGGACCTGCGAACTCGTAGAACTTCCCGCTCACGATCGCAGCCTTCTTCGCCGCGATCTTCGATTTCGTCGCCTTCGACACCTTCGGGCCGAACGGCGCCAGTCCGATCATGCCGTCCTTGATGCTGCCGTAGTAGAAGCTGCTCTTCCAACTGCCGCTCATCGCGGCCTTGACGCGCTTCAGGTAGTACGGCCCCCAGTTGTAGACCGCAGCCGTCAGCCACTGCTTCGGTGCAAACGTGTGCGCGTCCGAGTCGTAGCCGACCCAAGGCACTCCTTTGCCCTCCGCGAACTGGCCGGTCGCCGGGCTGTCCACGTTCTGGCCGAGGACGTCGGAGCCCGCGGCGACGAGGTTCTGCGCTGCGCGCTTCTCCTTGCCGAGGTCGAGCCACGAGTTCGTCCAGATCAGGCGAACCTTCAGGCCCGGGTGCGTCGCCTGCGCACCGAGTGCGAACGCGTTCGCATGCCGGATCACTTCCGGAATCGCAAACGGGACGACGTAGCCGATGGTGCCCTTCTTGCTCGCCGCGCCCGCCGCCATCCCGGAGAGATAGATCGCATCCTCACCGGCGCCGAAGTACTCGGCGAGGTTCTTCGACTGGGCGGTTCCCGTCGCCTGCTCGAACTTCACGTCGGGATGCTTCTTCGCTTCGGAGACCATGCAGTTCTGGAAACCGAACGACGTCGCAAAGATGATCTTGTTGCCGTCGCGCACCAGGCTCTCGATCACCTGACACGTCTGCGGTCCTTCCGGCACGAGCTCCTTGAACGTCGTCTTTACCTTCGAGCCGAGCTTTTTCTGCACGTACAGGCGTCCCTGATCGTGCGCCTGCGACCACCCGTGGTCGTCGTGCGGGCCGACGTAGATCCATGCGGCCTTGAATGCCGCGGTCCTGCTGTGCGTCCGCGCCGAGCCGGTCGAAACGCCGAGCGCGAGGACAAGCGCTACGACGAGGACGAGCGGCAAGGCGAAGGCGAACCTCCGTTTCTTCATGGTCTCCTCTCTCCTGATCCGTGCGGGGCCGACCGCGCGACTATAGGGCGGGCGGCGGGCGGTGCCTAGCCCAGTGCGTCCAACGCCGCCGTCAGGACGTCGACGGCGAGCCCGACATCCTCTTCCGACGACTCCTCCTCGGGGGAGTGGCTGACGCCCCCGTTGAGGCTGCGGACGAAGAGCATGGCCGTCGGGACGCCCGCAGCTGCCAGGATCGCCGCGTCGTGGCCGGCGCCGGAGGGCAGTTCGACGACCGGCAGGCCGCGCCGCTCGATCTCGTCGCGGAGGGCCGCGACCGGCCGCTCGGCCATCGGCACGGGCTCCAGGCGAAAGTCCGGCTCGAGCTCCAGCGCGGCGACGAGGCTGTCGAGGCGCGCCCGGTCGGGGGCGCGGACGTCGACGGAGACGCGCACGCGGCCCGGGATGACGTTCACGGCGCCCGGCTCGACGTCGACCTGGCCGACGGTGCCGACGGCGTTGTCGACGTTGGCCGCGAGGTCGCGCACGCGCAGGATGTACTCGGCCGCGTCGACCAGCGCGTCCTGCCGGCCGTCCATCGGCACCGTGCCCGCGTGGCCGGCCTCGCCGGCGAACACGCGCTCGCCGCGCACGATCCCGACGATGCCACGCGGGAGGCCGACAGGCGCGCCCGCGCGTTCCAGCACCGGCCCCTGCTCGACGTGCACTTCGAGGAAGCACTCGGGCAGCTCGCCGCGCTCGACGAACGCCGTGCTGCCGACACAACCGGTCTCCTCCGCCCTGAAGACGACGACGGCACCCTTGCCGACGCGCTCGACCGCCTCGATCGCGGCGACGACGCCGAGCGCCCCGTCGAACTTGCCGCCCTCGGGAACGGAGTCGAGATGCGAGCCCGTCCAGACAGTCGCGTTCTTCGTGCGGCCGATCAGGTTCCGGGCGGGATCGACCTCGACCTTCAGGCCGGCGTCGCGCATCCAGCCGGCGGCGAGGTCATGCGCGTGGTCCTCGTCCGCCGTCCCGCCGACGCGGTTCGCGCCGACGCCGCCGCCGATGGCGTACAGCTCGTCGAGCCGCTCCAGCACACGCACGGGCGCATCATTTCAATGTGGAAGAAACGTCACGGTTTCGACACACCAAGGGTCAGACCCAGCCGTTCGGAACCCGTCCCGTCCGAACATCCGGGCTGTGGAGAGACTGGCGCGCTTCCGGCACACCTAGGGTCAGACCCTGGTAGTTCCGACGCGCCCGTTCGAGCCGTGCTCGAGGGCGGCCGGCTAGAGCCCGAAGGGATTGAACGGCTTCGCGCCGGTACCGACGAGAACGCTCTTCGTCTCCAGGTACAGGTCGAGCGTCTCGAGGCCGAGCTCGCGGCCGAAGCCGGACTGCTTGTAACCGCCGAACGGGATCCCGGGGAACGCCGTGTAGGGCGTGTTGATCCCGACCGTCCCGGCCTTGATGCGCGACGCGATGCGGTGCCCTCGCGCCGGATCGCTCGTCCACACTGTCGCCATCAGCCCGTAGCGAACGTCGTTCGCGATCCTGATCGCATCCTTTTCGTCGGCGAACGGGATGACGGTGACGACCGGGCCGAAGATCTCCTCCTGCGCGACGGCCATCGAGCTGCCCACCTGCGCGAGCACCGTCGGCCGGTAGAAGGCGCCCTTTCCCTCGCCCACGGTCCCGCCGGTCACGACCTCCGCACCCTCCTCACGGCCCCGCTCGACGAAGCCGTGCACCTTGTCGCGATGCGCGGTGGAAATGAGGGAGCCGACCTGCGTCTCGGGATCGAGCGGATCGCCGAGCCGCAGCTGCTCGGTCTTCGCCGAGAACTCCGCCACGAAGTCGTCGTAGACCGACTGCTCGACGAGCACGCGCGAGCGCGCCTCGCAACTCTGCCCGGCCGAGTAGTAGATCGACCACACGGAGCTCGGAATCGCGTCGGCGAGATTCGCGTCGGCGAACACGAGGCTCGGGCTCTTGCCGCCGAGCTCGAGCGTGAGGCGCTTGATCGGCGACGACGCGAGCCGCATGATCTCGCTGCCGGTGTTCGTCGACCCGGTGAAGGCGATCTTGTCGACGCCCGGATGGCGCACGAGGTACGCGCCCGTCGTCGAGCCGTCGCCCGGAACGATGTTGATCGAGCCCGGCGGGAACCCGACCTCCGTCGCGAGCTCCGCAAGCCGCAGCGCGGTGAGTGGCGTCGCCGCATCCGGCTTCAACACGACGGCACAGCCGGCGGCCAACGCGGGGGCGAGTTTCCACGTCGTCATCATCAGCGGGTAGTTCCACGGGACGATCTGTCCCGCTACGCCGACGGGCTCCTTGAGCGAATAGAACAGCAGCGACCCGCCGATCGCGTTCGACCGGCCGGCGATCGACGCGATCGCCGACGCGTAGAAGCGGAAATTCTCGACGCCCTGGTTGAGCTCGGCCTTCACCGACGAGATCGCCTTGCCGACGTTGCGCACCTCGAGCTCCGCGAGCTCTTTGCGGTTCGCGACCATCGCGTCGGCGAGCGCGTGCAAAAGGCGGGAGCGCTCGGTCGCCGGCGTCTTCCCCCACGGGCCGTCGAGCGCCGCCCGTGCGGCCTCGACCGCACGGTCGACGTCGGCGTCGCCCGCAAGCGCAACGCGTGCGAGCGCGTCACCCGACGCCGGCTCGGTCAGGTCGCGCAGCTCGCCGGACTGCGACTCGACGAGCTCACCGTTGATGAAGAGACCGTATTCGCGCTCGGTTGCGACCGCCATCGGCGCGCAGGATACGGGTTTCGCTCGACTCCGGGCCGGACACATCCGAGCCATGAGCGACACCGTTCATGTCGAGGCGGCACGAATCCCCGACCGCGACCGGCTGCTCCAGGAACTGCAGGATGCAGGGCTCGAGGCACGTGCGGTCGACGAGGTCTGCATCGAGGTTCCCTGCGGCGACGACACCGACGCGGCGTGCGACGACCTCATGGCGTACGCGGAGAGCGTGATCACGAGCATCGGCGCGCCGTTCGTGCCCGTGAAGCACGAGGGCGTGATCTACATCCGCCCGCCGCTCAGCTGACGCGCCGGTAGAGCACCGCCGCGCCGTCGCGGCCGACTGCGCGGAAGCCGCGCATGTGCGCGACACGGCGTTGCGCCGCGCTGCCCGACTGCACGAGCACGACGTCGTGGCGGCGCAGCAGCGCGTCGCCGCGCGGGCTCCCCCTCAGCCAGCTGAGGTACGCATCCTGCGCACGCTCGTCGAACGCGTCGATCGGGTTCGCGATCCAGACACGGCGGCCGTCGAGCGCTAGCGCCTCCGCGTCCTCGTCGTCGGCAAGGATCGGACGTCCGTCCGCCAGCTTCGCGGCCTGTGCACGCAGGTGCGGGCCGGCGACGGTCTGCACCGGTGTGCGTGTCACCGCTGCCACCACGAGCACGAGCGGGACCGACCACGCGAAGACCTGCACGAGGCCGTCGGCGCCGCGAGCGGAGCGAACGCGTGTGGCACCCGCACCCGCGGCAGCAGGCGCGGCGACGAACAGCAGCAACCAGATCGAGTTGCGCGACACGTGCACCGTCGTGACGGCGAGCAGGACGATGCAGGCGAGCTCCCACAGCTTCGGCCGCGAGCGCACGGCGAACCAGACCAGCGGTATCGCGAGCGCGAGGAAGACGAGGTCGAGCGGATTGCGCAGCGACAGCGAGGCCCAGAGACCGAAGCCGCTCGCAGCCGGCTCGCTGTGCAGCACGCCGTTGTAGTAGTCCGCGGTTCGCGTGAGACCCGGTGTGGCGAACAAGGCTCCGCACGAGGCGAGGAGAACGCCCAGCGCCGTCCACGGCTCGCGCCGCGCCCGCTCGAGCACGAGGTACACAGCCGCGACGACGAGGCCGATCAGCACACCGCCGTGCAGGTTCGACCACAACGCCACCAGTGGAACGAGCAGCCAGATCCGCCTGGAGCGCGCACGAGACTCGCTGCGCAGCAGGAAGACGGTCAGCGCGAACAACGGCAGCGAGAAGAGCTGCGCGCGCACGACGAAGAGCGATGCAATCGCGCCGAACGGCAACGCAACCAACACGAGCGCCGACGCGCCGTCGGGCGCGTCGGACGCGCGCATGTCGCGCACCAGCAGCGTGAACGTCACCGCCACCGCAATGGCCTGCGCGAGGATGAGCCCGCGCTCGCCGCCTGCGACCCAGAGCACGTGGAAGACGAGCTCACCGAGCGCGGGCACGTTCACCCAGTCGTGCGACGGCGCGGCCGCGTACGGGACCGAGCTCGGGATGTGGCGCGCGTGGGCGATCGCCCCGCCCAGCGCAGCGAGCCACCGTGCGTCGGCGCCGACGACCGCGACGGCGGCGCAGAGCGCAGAGCCGGCGGCGGCAGCGAGCCAGCTGAGGCGGCTTTCGACCCTCATCAGGGTCGTATCGGCGCCGGGCTAGCCTCGCTTGAAAAGGGCGGCCTGGCCCTGGCCGACGCCCACGCAGAGGGTCGCCAGGCCGTACGAGCCGCCGCGCCGCCTCAGCTCGTGGAGCAGCGAGACGACGAGCCGCGCGCCGCTCATCCCGAGTGGATGGCCGAGCGCGATCGCGCCGCCGTTGACGTTGACCTTCTCCTCGTCGAGGCCGAGCTCGCGGATGACCGCGAGGCTCTGCGACGCGAACGCCTCGTTCAGCTCGACGAGGTCGAGCTGCTCGACCGTCACACCGCTGCGCTCGAGCAGCTTCCGGACCGCCGGGATCGGTCCGATTCCCATGACACGCGGGTCGACACCGGCGACGGCGCTGCCGACAAATTCCCCGAGGGGATCGACACCGAGCTCGCGCGCTTTCTCCTCGCTTGCGATCACGAGCGCAGCGGCGCCGTCGTTGATGCCGCTCGCGTTGCCCGCGGTCACCGATCCGTTCTCGCGGAACGCGGGCTTCAGTGCCGCAAGCTTCTCGGCATTCGTGTCACGCCGCGGATGCTCGTCCTGCGTGACGCCGTCCACCGCGACGAGCTCGTCGTCGAACGTGCCTGCGTCCGCGGCCGCGGCCCAGCGCTGCTGCGAGCGCAGTGCGAACGCGTCCTGGTCCTCGCGGGAAACCTGCCAGCGGTCGGCGACGTTCTCGCCCGTCTCCCCCATCGACTCGAGCGGAAACAGCTCGGCCATTCGCGGATTCGGAAAGCGCCAGCCGAGCTGCGTGTCGTACTCGGTGTCGTCGCCGTAGTCGGGCCGCGCGCGCACGATCGGGGCGCGGCTCATGGACTCGACACCGCCGGCGACGAAGAGGTCTCCGTCGCCTGCGGCGACCGCATGGCAGGCAGCGACGACGGCGGACAGGCCGGAGGCGCAAAGGCGGTTCATGGTCACGCCGGCGACCGACGCCGGCAGCCCGGCGAGCAGCACCGCCATCCGGGCGACATTGCGATTGTCCTCGCCGGCCTGGTTCGCGGCGCCGAAGTAGACGTCCTCGATCTGGTCGGGTTGCACTCCCGCGCGCGCAACCGCCTCCGCGACGACGAGCGCCGCGAGATCGTCGGGGCGGTGGCCCGAGAGGGCGCCGCCACGCCGCCCGATCGGCGTGCGGACACCGGACAGGACGACTGCGCGATTCACGCGTTCAGGGTAGTGACTCGCAGCGGGCTCAGGCGCGCGCTCGGCTGAGAAACTCCTCGACGGCTTTTCGGCCTTCGTCGCCGTAGTCGCACGTCAACTCGTTGACGTACATCTCGATGAAGCGGTTCGCGTCCTCGCGTTCGAGATCACGTGCGAATCCCAGTGCATACGAGATCGCTTCCTCGCGGTGCTCGAGCGCCGCGTTGATCGACGCGAGCAAGACGTCGGAGAGCTCGTCACGGCGCGGAACGTCGCGGCGGACGACGTTGACGCCGAGCGGCAGCGGCAGGCCTGTTTCGAGCAGCCACCACTCGCCCAGGTCGAGCACTTTCTCCAGGCCGTGCTCGGCGTACGTCAGCTGGCCCTCGTGGATGAGCAGCCCCGCGTCCGCTCGACCCGACACCACCTCGTCGAGAATCCGGTCGAACGGCAGGACGCGATGCGCGAACCCCTCGCCGAGCACCATGCCCAGCACAGAGAACGCCGTCGTCAGCCGCCCCGGGACGACGATCTCGACGCCGCGCAGCTCGTCGCGCGACAGTTGCTCCCGCGTGACGACGATCGGCCCGTAGCCCGAACCGATCGACGCGCCGTGCGGCAGGAGGTCGTACCGTTCCTGCACGAGCGGGTATGTCGCCATCGAGAGCGCGGTCACCTCGAGCCGCCCTTCGAGCGCCCATTCGTTCAGCACCTGGATGTCTTCGGGCACGAGCTCGAACTCGAATCCGCGCGGGTCGATGTTGCCCGTTGCGAGCGCCCAGACCATGAACGCATCGTCGGGATCGGCGGAATGGCCGATGCGAATCAGCACGGACCGGAGCCTAGACTGTGTGCGTGGCCAAGCCCGCGCTAACCGACGCAATCCAGGACTACCTGCGCGAGATCTACAAGCTCGCGGCCGACGGCAGCCGCGTGTCGGTCACCGCCCTCGCGAAGCGCCAAAGCGTGGCGCCTGCGTCCGCAAGTGCGATGGTGAAGAAGCTCGCGGCGCTCGGCCTCGCGGTGCACGAGCCGTACCGCGGCATCACGCTGACGACGGCCGGCGAGAAGGTGGCGCTGGAGGTCATCCGCCACCACCGCCTGCTCGAGCTCTACCTGGCGGAGACGCTCGGGGTGCACGTCGACGAGGTACACGACGAAGCGGAACGACTCGAGCACGTCATCTCCGAGGAACTGGAGCAGCGCATCGACAAGGCGCTCGGCTTCCCGACGCACGATCCGCACGGCGATCCGATCCCCGACGCGAACCTGAAGTGGCCGCGCGCTAGCGGCGGCCGAAGAACCAGCGCTCTAGGGGCTTGAGCATCTCACTCCTCGTGAAGGGCGTGAGATGTTCGGAGCGGCCGTCCTTCTCGGACACGCTGAGGTCGTCCTCGAGCATCTCGTTCGCGGCTGTCAGACAGTCGTCGAGCTCATAGCCCTCGAAGACGTAGTCGTCGCGTCGCGGCTCGTCGCTGGAGCGATGCTGGGGGTTGACGGCACGGCCGACCGCCCACAACGCGCCCTGCTTGCGCTCGATCCAGACGACGATCGTTTCCTCCACGCCCGCGTCGTCGACCCCGTGAACGACCCTTTCGGCGAAACGGCCCTCCGTCGATTTCCGCCGCACGGAGCAAGGATACAATCGCCGGAATGCAGCGATTCGGCAGCTTGCTGCGCTCCCCGTTCTCCTTTTTGTTCGCTCGCTCGAGCGCAGAGGAGCGTGTCGCGGCCTACGTGATCCGCGAGCACGGACGCGGTCGCGGGCTCGCGGAGATCCTTGAGGATCGCTACGTGCAGAACCGCCTGACGCCGCAACAGCGACTGCGTCTACTCGACCGTCCCGAGCTCATCCAGGCTCTCGGCGACGAGACGGTCGAGGACACGCGTCGCGATCTGGAATCAGCGCGCACGAGCTGACTCGACGACCGCGGCTGCGGCGGCGACGTCCCACGCCGCGATCCCGTTCGACTTGAACACGACGATGTCGTCGGGCGACTGGCGGCCCGGCAGCTCGCCGCTCACGACCTCGTGCAGCTCGTGCACCTCGAGCCAGTCGAGCACACCGCTCGCGACGGGCTCGATCAGGTCGGCGGACTCCAGGCGGGCTTGCGGAAGCCAGTCGCAGCACACCAGCGACGCACGCTCGAGCACGACGTTGTCGAGCTCGCGCGACTTGCCGTTGTTCGCGCCCGCTGCGCACACGAGCGCGCCCGGCTTCAACCACTCGCCACGTAGCACCGGGTCGCGCGACGTCGTGATGGTCACGACGACGTCCTGGCCGGCGGCGTCGCGATGGCTTTCGCCGGCTTCTGCTCCGACCCGCTTGCAGAACTCCTGCAGCGTGCGCTCCGTTCGGCAGTACGCGACGACGTGCTCGATCTCTGGCAGCGCCGCGCGAATGCAGGCCACTTGCGTCTCCGCCTGGTCGCCGCAGCCGATCACGCCCAGCGTCGTCGCGCCCTCGCGCGCGAGATACTTGACTGCGACCCCGCTCGCGGCCCCCGTGCGGAGGCGTCCGAGCCAATCGGCCTCGATCACGGCGACGAGCTCGGGCCGCTCGGTCGAAAAGAGCGTGACGACGAACGCAGTCCCGTCGGCGAACCCGGCGTACGACTTGACGCCGGCGTAGCCGAGCTCGAGGTCGGAGGCCGCCATGTCGGCGAGACGGCCCTCCGCGAGCTCGAGCCGCCGGCGAGGGGCGATATGCACACCTCCCGCCGCCATGCGGCGCAACGACGCCTCGACAGCCTCGACCGCGCCGCCGGGTGAGAGCAGGTCCTGCACATCGCTTTCGGAGAGGACGAGCGTCAGGCCGCTAATTCTTCTTGATGAAGCTGATCGAGCCGTTCGCCTCGAGGATTGCCCACGTGACCTCGTCAATCGAGGAGATCTGCTGCTGTCGCATCTCCTCGGCGACGTCGTCCGGCGTCATCCGCTCCCGCTTCAGGTTTCGATCGACGATCTCGCCATGGTCGACGAGCACGATCGGCTCGCCCTCGAAGAGCTTCCGCATCCTGCCCGAGCGGAAGGACAGGTACGACGTCACGACCTGCAGCGTCGCGATCGTCGAGATCGCCAGGAGTGCACCCGTCACCGAGTAGTCGTCCTGTGTGAGCCCCTGCTGGATCGCGTCGCCCAGCACGATCAGGAGCACCAGGTCGAAGGGCGTCATCGACGAGAGCTCGCGCCGCCCGATGACGCGCATCAGCAGAACGATGAACGCGTAGAGAACGATTGCGCGAAGAACGATGTCCATGAGCTAGGGGAAGACCGTGATCGTTCGGTGGAGATGCAGCAGCGGCGTGTCGCCGTCCTTCAGCGTCAGCGACGCGTCGCGGTGTCCGACGTTCGTCGGATTCGTCTGGAACTGCATGAAGAGGAGATACGACTGGCCCGCCGGGATGTGGCCCAGGTCGAGGCTGAGCCGCCCGTTGTTGCTTGCTTCGCCGACCGGCGACGGCTCGATCGTGTTGACCGTCATCCCTTCGAGCCAGCCGGGGCTGAGCACGAGCGTCGCCTGCTTCAGGTCGCGTTGCGCCGTGATGTGAAAGCGCGCCTGCCAGAGCAAGCCGCTGCGCAGCCTCGCCGGCGCGAACAGCTTGAGCGACGCCGCGCCGGGCGAGTTCGTCGTCGTCGTTGCCGGTCGCTGCCCGAAGAGATTCACCAAGCCGAGCAACGCAAGGATCGGCAGCAACGCGAACAGCCCGCGGCGCACCCAGATCTGCCACGCGCGCCCGTCGAGGTCGCGGTGGCGTTTGAGGACGATCTGATCGGGGATGTCGGCCACGCAAGCCTCTTGCTCGGTCGGCGCGGACCGAAAACGTGCGCGCGCAGGCGCTACACTGCTTTGGCTTCAGAGCGCCCGTAGCTCAGGGGATAGAGCGCAGCCCTGCGGAGGCTGAGGTCGCATGTTCGAATCATGCCGGGCGCATTGCCCGCGGAAAACCGGCGCGCTGCGCGCGCCATGATGTTTTCCGCGGGGTGCGCTGCCGGAGAGCGTTAGTGGCGAAGCCGGGCGGAGCCCGGCTTCGCGGCGAGCTTGAGTTGCGCGTCTTCTGGGACTTCCGTGCGGACATAGCCGAGCGCTACACCGTTGGCGGTGCTGGTGATGCGTCCCACCTTCTTCTCGGCGAGTAGAAGTTCGTCGCCGGGGGTTGCTTCGCCTTCGATGTCGAGCACGCGCAGCTTTCTGTTCACTTTGCCGCGATAGTGCTGGCGCGCAATCGGCTCCTGCCCGGGGTAGCAGCCTTTGCTGAAGCTGATGTGCGTCTCCTCGAGACCGGCTTCGGCCGGCAGGATCGAGCCGTCGAGCTCCTTGCCCCAGCGGGGAACGCGCGACTCGATGCGCCACCGTTCGACGTCATCCACGCTCGCCTCAGCGCCGGGCGGACGCTCGTCGAGCACCTCGTCGCCGCCGACGACGAGCCACGACTCGTGCTCCTCCGGCTCGATCTCCACCTTCGCAGCGAAGCGTGCGCGCAGGAGCTGTGTGCGCACGACTTCGCCGAGCTCCGGCTCGGTGAGCAGCAGATAGTCGTCGGGCGCGCGGCGGATGATCCGCAGCGGAGCAACGATGCGCGCCTTCGGCGTCAGCAGCAGCGCGTCGCAACGCTCGGCGGCGGCGACGTCGTTCGAGACCATTCGCTGCAGGAAGTCCTCCGCGTCGGAACCCGAGACGCGAATGTATGCACGCGGGCGAAACGCAACGCTGGACATCGCAACTAGTGTAGGTCGGCATGTCGCTCTTCCGTGGCAAGGCCGAGCAGAAGCTGATCGACAAGGGCCTCGACCCGGCGCGCCTGCCGCCCGGCCAGTACCTGACGGAGAAGTGGCCCGTGCTGCACGCCGGCACTGTCCCCAAGACCGACCTCGCGGGGTGGGACTTCAAGGTCTTCGGCGAGGTCGAGGAGCCGCTCACGCTCACGTACGACGAGCTCCAGGCGCTCCCACAGGCCGAGATCACCGTCGACATCCATTGCGTCACGCGCTGGAGCCGCTTCGACACGAGCTTCAAGGGCGTGCACTGGCGCGAGCTCGCGAAGCTCGCACGCCCGAAGCCGAGCGCGCGCTTCGTCGTCGCGCACGCAGAGCAGGGCTTCACCGCGAACGTGCCGCTCGAGGCGCTCGAGGCCGACGAGTCGCTGGTCGCGTGGGAGGCCGACGGCACGCCACTCGAGCCCGATCACGGCTGGCCGCTGCGGCTCGTCGTGCCGTCCCGGTACTTCTGGAAGAGCGCGAAGTGGCTGCGCGGCCTCGAGCTCCTGTCGGCCGACCAGCCCGGTTTCTGGGAGCGCTACGGGTACCACAACGACGCCGATTTCTGGCAGGAACAGCGCTACAGCTTCTGAGCTAGGGTCCGACCCGCAATCCGTGGGGCACAACGGAAGGGGAGAGCAATGAGACGATTCGCACTCGTCGGCATGCTCGCGGTCGCAGCTCTGATGATCGTAGGTATTGCCGGCGCTTCCTCGCCGGGCGCCGACGCCCGGCTCACGAACGACTGTCATCCCGACGGAGGGTGCGGCGCTGGATACGTCAGCGCCTACACGCTTGCGACCGGGATTCCCTATACGGACCAGACGCTCGACGAGTGCACGATCGCCAAGGGGCGCCAGAACGAGCCCTCGGTCGCGGTCGATCCGCGCGACACGAGCGTCCTGCTCGGCAGCTCGAACGACTACTGCGGCGTCTACAACCGCGGCGTCGCCGGCGGCGCGGTCGGGCCGATCTGGCTCGGGTACTACCGCTCGCTCGACTCGGGCGCCAGTTGGACGAGCTCGCTCGTCCCTGGGTATCCCGACGACCACTCGCCGTATGCGGCGCTTTCGCAGGCTCGCACGGCCAGCGCGGGTGACCCGGTGATCGCATGGGACGCGCACGGTCGCGCGTTCTTCGGATCCGAGAGCTCCGACGATCCGGCCGGCACACCGAAGACGTTCGGCGACGTGTGGGTCGCCCGTTTCCGCAACCCGGACGGGCCAGACGCACCGACGACATCGCGCGACGGGCTTCAGTACTACGGCACCAGCGTGGTCGCGCGGGGCTCGTCGGCGCCGAACCTGCTCGGGAAGTTCAACGACAAGACCTCGATCGAGGCCGACCGGACGCTGGGTTCCTGCGACGGCAACGTGTACTTCTCGTGGTCGCGGTTCACCGGCAACGGCGGCGTCGGCATCTACTTCGTCCGCTCGACCGACCACGGCGTCACGTTCTCGAACCCGATGAAGCTGTCGGCGTCGGTCCACGACGTGCAGTTCCCCGACATATCGGTGACGGGCAACGGCCACGTGTACGTCACGTTCCGGCAATTCGCGTCCGGCAAGGACCCCGACGCCGTGATGATCGTGAAGTCGACCGACTGCGGCCAGACGTTCTCGCAGCCGCAGCTCGTCCAGACGTTCACCCCGTCCGACGCAACGGACGTCAGCGAACCCGCGGCCATGTCGATTCCGCAGTCGGTGCGGGACGACCCGGGCATGGAGGACGGGGGCGGCGACGCTCCGGGCTCCGTCGCCCGCGACTGCGGCGACTTCTCCGACCATTGCCAGTCCGGCTTCACGTTCTTCCGCCGCGACACGCAGGTCCGCTCCACCGCCGACCAGCTCGACCCGCAGCACGAGTGGGTCTACATGGTCTACGACGCGACGAAGCCGACCACCGTGACACCCTCGACGTCGACGTACTCGAGCGTGGCGCATGGCACCGTCGGCCAGGCCGCTACGTACTTCGTCCGCTACGACGGCAGCAACGGCTCACACACCGGGCCGGCGCTGGTCGACGACCAACCCACCGGCCACCAGGTGTTCCCGGACATCTCTGCTGACGGCGGAGTGCTGCACGCGCTCTGGTGGGACAGCCGGAACGATCGGTGTTACAGCGTCCAGTTCCCGATCGGGAACTGTGGGGATCGTTCGACGACGCCGTCGCTCGACGTCTATGCGGCAACGTCGACGAACAACGGCACGTCGTGGACCGGCCAGGCACGGGTCACCGACGTGACGACGAACCCGAACTATGAGCAGTTCGACAACCGGCAGGTCCCGTTCGCGGGCGACTACCTCTGGGTGACGTCGGTGGGGAGCTTCTCGTACGGGACGTGGACCGACTGGCGGGACACGGTCGCGGGAACCGATCCGCGCGAGGCTGCCCCGGACCCGGACGCCGGCAACGCCGACGTCGTCCAGTGCCGGCACACGATCCACTCCACCGACAAGAAAGGCAACACGACGACGTCGTGGAGTGGCGACGACTGCCCGCACGCGGGCGGCATCGACCAGAACATCTACGGCGACCAGACGCCGTAGGCGGAACCGTAGAAGGGGCCGGGCGACCGGCCCCTTCTACTTGAAGCCGCGGGTCAACTCACTGACGGTCCAGTGCGTGTGCTTCGCGCCGCGCCAGCCGAAGTGCAGGTCGTCCGCCGTCACCTCGACACGGATCCCGTGCTCGCGCGCGTGCTTCTGCACAGCCGCCAGCAACCGCTCGCGCGACTGAGAGAACATCCCGCACGACGCGCGCACGATGACCGAACGCCCGGAGCGCAGGCGAACCGCCAGAGCCGGTATGACAAACCCGCCGCCCGGATAGCCGCCGTGCCAGGTGCGCTCCCAGCCCACGAGGTCGACGTCGCTCCAGGGGATGACGTACGTGCGGAAGTAGTTGCGAATCGTCAGCCCGCTCGCGTCGAGCTCGATGCCGAGCACGAGTGCGCGCGGGATCCCGATGACCGAACCGAGGACGAAGCCGACGGCGAAGGTCGTAAAAGAGGTGCCCGGTGCGCCGGTCAACTGGAAGAGCAGATACGAGCCGCCACTACCACCGAGGCCGACGCACCAGCCGACGCTCGTCAGCCGCGCGCGGACGGACGCAACGGAGCACCTGTCCATGCGTTCCGAATCGGCCCGAAGGTCCCAGCGGCGGTTCCCCCTTTGGGGGGAGCGTCCACCCGCGCGCACCGTCGATACATCTTGCGTACCACCTCCCCCTAATCCCCCTCGCAAAGCGGCCCGTAAGGGCCGTTTTGCTGTCCGGACATGCCCCAGGGACTGTCCCTCGGACCTGTCCAAGGCGCCAAAGCGGACGCTAAGACAGGCGAAGCCGTCTTAGCGGGAGGCGAACTCATGCGCCGAGCGATCGGCGAAGCCAATCGCTCGTCCGCACCGTCGGGGCCAAACTCCGACCACCCCTCCATGAAGCACGAAGGCCGGGCTGAGCCCGGCCTTCGTGCCGTACACCATCCGACGAGCGGCGCAGCCGCTCGGCGCGACGGCTTACATCATGTCCATGCCGCCCATCCCGCCCGGCATGCCGGCGCCTGCCGGCTGCTTCTCGGGAGCCTCGGCGACGACGGCCTCGGTCGTGAGGATGTTCTTCGCGATCGATGCCGCGTTCTCGAGTGCGAGCCGCGTGACCTTGGTGGGATCGCCGATGCCGCTCTTGAGCAGATCCTCGAGCTCACCGGTCTCGATGTTCAGGCCGAAGCCCTTCTCGGCCGTCCGCACCTGCTGGACCGCGAGCGACCCTTCGAGCCCGGCGTTCTCGGCGAGCTGCCGAAGCGGCTCCTCGAGGGCCCTCAGGATGATGCGGGCACCCGTGCGATCGTCACCCTCGAGCGAGTCGAGCTCGGAGCGCACCGCATCGGCGGCGTTCAGCAATGCCACGCCACCGCCGGGAACCTGACCCTCCTCGAGTGCCGCACGTGCGGCCTCGAGCGCGTCTTCCACCCGGTGCTTCTTCTCCTTCATCTCGGTCTCGGTCGCTGCGCCG
>JBJMJR010000074.1:0-9995 GCA_045806245.1 Gaiellaceae bacterium
ACGGTGATGATGTTGATCTCCGGCCGGTTGATGTCCGTCAGCGACGCGTAGAGCGTCGTCGACTTACCGGAACCGGTCGGCCCGGTCACGAGCAGCGCGCCGGTCGGCTTCCGGACAATGGCCTCCAGCTGCGAGCGCATGTCGTCGGACATGCCGAGCTCCTCAAGCGTCGGCGCCCGCTTCGACTTGTCGAGGAGTCGCATGACGACCGACTCGCCCTCGACCGTGGGCAGCGTCGCAACGCGGACGTCCATCGTGCGCCCCGCCGCCGCCGCGTTGAGAGAGATGCGGCCGTCCTGCGGCTTGCGGCGCTCGGCGATGTCGAGCTTCGCGAGCACCTTCAGGCGCGTGAGCACGCCGGGCATCATCCGCTTCGGGATCCGCTGCACCTCCTGCAGCACGCCGTCGATGCGGAAGCGCACGAGCAGCGAATCCTCCTGCGGCTCGAAGTGGACGTCGGAGGCCCCATCCTCGGCGGCCTGGAAGATCACTGAGTTGACGAGCCGGACGAGCGGCGCGTCGGAGATGCCGTCCTCGACCTCGAGGTCGTCGGCCTCGTCCTCTTCCTCGGTCGCCGCGAGCTCCTCGTCGATCGCGGCCCGCGCGCCGAACGCCTCGGAGGCGCGGGCGAGGCGGCGGATCTCGGCGAGGATGTCCTCGCGGGACGCGACGCTGAGCTCGAGCGGGTGACGCGTGGCGAGCCGCAGCTCGTCGATTCCCTGGATGTTGCCCGGGTCGGCGATCGCGACTCTGAGCGTGCCGTTGTCGAGCGCATACGGGATCGCCACGAGGCGCTCCAGCACGTGGAGCGCGATCTCGCCCGGCGCGTCGTCCGAGACACCCGTCAGCGCCAGGTCGACGAGCGGCATCTGGTAGCGGGCGGCGAGCGTCTTGGCGAGACCCTCGCTCGAGGCGACGTTGTTCTCGACGAGGGCGTGCGCAAACGAGCCCATGCCTGCCGCGCCTCGGACCAGGGCCAGCTTGTCCGCCGGGACGAGGCCGGTGGCGGCGATCAGGTCGGCGACGAGCTCGGCGAGCGCGTTGATCGGGGGCGGGCTGCCCCCGATTCCTGCGCCACCGGGCGACGTCGCGCTGCCGGGCTCGGTGCCCGGGCTGCGCAAGTTCGGTGGACGCTCGGTGTCCATATATCCCTCGTTCGAGGCATCGGCACTGGACGCCTTCGGCTTTATCGGTGTCTGACCCTTTCGGGTCAGACACCGGCTGGACGGCGCTTCGCGCGGAACGCGCGCGGGCTTAGCCCGCGCGCTCCAGGGTGACCGGCGATTGGTCTCTGCCGTGCGACGCGAGCATGCTTCGCGTGCTCGCGTCGCATCAGTCCGCCTGCGCGTAAGCACTCGCTTCGCGTCGGCTTACGCTCCGGCTTCGGTCTTCGCTTTGAGCCTGGCGGCAGAGAGAGCCTCCAGCTCGCCCGGTTCCAACTGGAGCGCGGCAGCGCCGGGAAGCTCCGCCGCCTCTTGCGGTGTCCTCACGCCCACGATCGCTCCCGCGACTCCCTCGCGCGCGAGCGTCCAAGCGATTGCGACCTGCGCAGCCGAACGACCGTGCCGGCGCGCGGTCTCGGCGAGCGTGGCGCGCAAGCCGCTGAGATCGAGCTGGGCGAATGGATGGGCGTGTCGGAAGTCGTCCGGGACCAGACGGGTCAGCTCGAAGCCCTCGGCGAGAAAACCTGAGGCGAGCGGGGACCACGCGAGCAAACCGATCCGCCGGCTTGCCGCGAGCGGCAAGACGTCCCGCTCCGGATCGCGATGCAGGAGGCTGTACTGGTACTGCAGCGCCCCGACCGGGCCGACCGCAAGCGCTCGCTCGATGTCGGCCACCGGATGGTTGGAGATGCCACCGTGTCGCACCTTCCCCTCGTCGACCAGGCGCTGGACCTCCGCCCACGAATCCTCGATCGGCGTTGTGCGGTCGACATCGTGGAGCTGGAGAAGATCGACGCGCTCGCGTTGCAGGCGACGGAGGCTCGCCTCCACATCGGCGCGGATCGCCTGCGGGCTGAGATCCATTCGATCGCCGCGTTCGTCGTCGGGCAGCGTGCCGCACTTGGTCAACACGAGCACGTCCTCGCGGCCGCGCAGCGCGCGCCCGGCGATCTCCTCCGCGCGACCCCAGCCGTAGAACGGCGCCGTGTCGATCCAATTCACGCCCAGGTCGAGCGCAGCGTGGATTGTGCGGATCGACTCCGCCTCGTCCTGTGGCCCCCACCACACCGACCAGTCGCGTCCGGATCCGATCGGCGCGGTGCCGACACCGACGGGCGTGATCTGCATGTCGGCGAGGCGTCGCCGGTCCACGCTGAGACGCTACGCGTTAGTGCAGGGTCGAGAGATACGCGTCGAGAATGTCGTGACCCCAGAAGAGGGCGACGACGGACCCGATCGCGAGGAACGGGCCGAACGGGATCCCCATCTTGCGGGCCTTCGAGCCGTGACGGGCGAAGAGCACGAGGCTCGGCACCATCGCCGCGATCATCCCCGCCATCAACGCCACGGGGACAGTCTTGCCGAGTGCAGCGCCCATCAGCAGCGCGAGCTTGACGTCACCCATGCCCATGCCTGCGGGATAGATCAGCGCGGCGGTGAAGAGGAATCCGGACGCGGCGAGCGCGGCGAGCGTCCACTGCGGGCTCACGTCGCGCAGCGTGTTCGCGATGAGCACGATCACAGTCGCCGGCAGGACGATGCGGTTCGGGATGATCCGGTGCTCGAGATCGATGGCGGACACCGCGACGAGCACCGCGCAGAAGAACGCGGAGATCGCAGCCTCGGCCGTCAGACCGAATGCGAGCACGCAGCCGGCGATCAACACCGCAGTCAGCAGCTCGATTGCCGGGTAGAGCAGCGGAATGCGCACGCCGCAGTGGCGGCAGCGCCCGCGGAGGACGGCGTACGAGACGAGCGGGACGTTGTCGAACCACCGGATCTCCTGCGCGCACGACATGCACGCCGACGGGGGGCGCACGATCGACCGCCGCAACGGCACGCGCGCGGCGACGACGTTCAGGAAGCTCCCCAGAGCAAGGCCGGGAGCGAACGCGATGGCGGCGAGGGCGAAGTCCACGCGCTACCCGGACCCGTACGTGGGCTGCTCGGGGTAGCCGGAGCTGTTCGGATTGCCGGGCGCGCCGAGCGGTAGGTCGGCCAACCCCGGCAACGGCTTCATCGCGACGCTCTGACCCAGAGTGAGGGTGTTGGTGATGATCGGGCCTTCGGTCTGCGCGGACTGCCCCAACGAGACATTCCCCTCGGAGAAGATCGCCCCCTGGAAGAACGAGCTCTGGTTGAGCGTGACACCGCCGTGCGCGATGAACATGAGCATCGAGGTGGCCGGCGTCCAGGCGTTGAAGTCGCAACTGCTGCCGCTGTATGCGGCCGTGTCGTGGACGGTGTCCCAGCCGCAGAAGACGCCGCTGTTGGAGAGCGAGACCGTGCCCGAGACGTAGATCACGCCCATCCCGCCGAGCCCATCCGTCCCGTCGGAGCCCGACGGGTGCAGTCCGTACTTGTTCACGCCGCGGTACTTGACGAGGCCGTTGATCGTCACGCTGCCGTCGATGAAGACCGTACCTCGGATGTTGAGGATGTGGGACGACGCATCCCAGTCCAGCTCGCCGATCACGTAACCGTTCGCATTCTTCGTCTGACAGGTGTAGTTGGTGCCGGGCGTGAGGTTGAACGCGGTCGCCAAGCTCGTGTTGCGCGTCGTGTCGTTGTCGAAGTTCGTAGAGGCGAGGCCACCTGCGGCGCACGGGCTCAGCCGGCTGATCGTGGACGTCTGGTAGTAGTTGTCCCAGTCTGTGCTCGTCAGCGACGGAGAGGCAATCGGGTCGGCCGTCGAGCTGTATCCGCCTGACTTCACGTAGAAGTAGTCACTGCCGCCGGGCGGGCGCGTACATGTATGTCCTGCAATCGTGAGGGACGAGGAGCAGCCGCCCCCGATCTTCGCAGAGGTCACCTCCTGCAGCGGCGAGGACTGGCCGACGCCCTTCGACGCGCCGGATAGCCACACGATCTTGCCGCGGACCTCGAGCAGGACAGGATCGGCGGCATTCGTCTCGCTGATCGAGGCCGAGTTCTTCAAGCAGAGGTTTCCCTCCGTATAGAGAGACGACGTCAGCGCCGTGGTCTGGTCGAGCGTGATGTTGCAGATGCTCGACGTCGTGTCCTTGACGAAGACGTAGTTCCAGGCGGGCGTGACGTTCTGCTGAGACGCATGGGCGCGGATGTGCACCGTCACGGTCAGCGTCTTGGTTGCCGGTACCGACGCGAACGCATTGCGGGTCACTTGGCCCGTCGAGGTGATCGTCCAGTTCGCCGTGCTGGAGTTGAGCCAGCCCCACACCGTCGCCGTCCCACCGTCGAGGTTGTAGACCAGCGGACTACAGGTGTTCCCGAGCAGCGCTGCCCCGGTCGGGTTGGCGGGAGGATTCGCGCAGTCGGCCTGAGCGTATGTGCCCTGCGGGTGGAGCAGGTGTGCGTCGTATGGATTCTTCGCGGACATGAGTGCGTTCGCATTGGCGATTCCAGCCTCGGCGAGGTCGAAAGCGGAAACGCGGTTCTTCGACATGTCGGAGCTGCGACTATTGGATGAGGCGGACTCGATCACCGTGACCACCGTCATCGAGAACACGACGGTGACCGCGAGCGCGATCACGAGCGCAAACCCCTGCTCGTCGCGACGAATTCTGGAGAGCCGGGCGAGCATCGCTAGAGCCTCGTGCTGTTTCGAAGGAACACGGTGTCAGTGAGCTCATAGGCGTCCGCGGTCGAGCCTCTGTTGCTGACTTTGAAGTCGAGCTGGAGCGAGGCGAGGCACGAGCACCCGACGGTGTGCAGGAAAGCCGGAAAGGCATTCGCCGAGATCAGGTAGTCGGCGATCATCGTTCCGGACGCGCTGCAAGTCGTGCCGGCCTGCCGATACAGCCGATAACGGTTCGTGTAGCCGCTGACCGCGACGGTGCACCAGCTGACATCGCCGCCGCAGCCGGCCGGAAGCTTGAGCGTGACGGAACTCGTCGCAAAGGGCGTCACATCCGTCGCGCAGTGGATGTCCTTACGGATCTTGTCGAGGGCAAGCCTCGACCCGAGCTGGGCCTGAAAGCGGTTGTCCTGGTCGGCCTGCGCCTTCGAGCCGGACACGAAGATCTGGGTGATTCCGGAGAAGACGATGCTCATGATCACCATGACGGTGAGCATCTCGACAAGGCTGTATCCGGCCTCCCCCCTGAGGCGTGCCCGCACCCGCCCGATCACTTGCTCCTCGCTTCGACCTCCGAGAGCGCCGCACGCGCGACGAGCTCGCTCTTCCGTCCGATGCCCCAGCGCTGCTGGGCGGTCTGGTCGGCGGCGATCAGCTCGCGCAGCGCTTGCGCGCCGTGCCACCAGCCGAACTTCGCGCCGGTGACGATCCAGGTGTGCTGATAGAGGAAGCGACGGACGTTCGCCGTCGACTTCGTATGCGAGGCGATGAAGGCAGAAAGCAGATGTGCGCGCTGCGTCAGCGGCAGCTCGTCCTGCGGCTCTTTGGGAGCCCCGGCCCTGACGAAGTCCGGAGTACGCGCCGCGGGCTTTGCCGCAGCGGTCTTCGTCGCCGGCGCAGCAGCCGGTTTCGCGGCGGGCACGACGGCGGCCGCCGGGTTGGGGGCGACGGCCGTCTTCGGCAACCCAACGGGCTGCACCGACGTGCCGAAGTACGGCGACACGTCCTCGGGCTCGCCCTGCTGCGCATAGGAAGTGCGCGCGAGCGTGACCTCGATCGTCGGAGCGCCTGTGTCCCTCAGCTTCGTGCCGGCGGCCGGCGACTGGCGCGCGACCTTGTTCGTCGCGTAGCCGTGCACGGAGCCGACGACCTTCCACGCGAGACCCGCGTCCTCGAGCGTGCCCTTCGCGAAGACGAAGGCCTGCCCCTTGATGTCGGGGACGGTGACCGTCGGAGTCGTCACCGGGGCCGGCGCACCCTGCGGCACGGCGGCCATGCGCTTCGCAGCGCCGACGGCCAGCGTTGCGCTCGCGAGCAGCAGGACGATGCCCACAATCGCAAGGCGCGGCAAACGGGTAGCTATCCGCAGAGCCATGCTCTCGCAATCGGCATGGAACGGCTTGAACTCAACCCCCGGTGCGGGTGAAGGCGACGACGCCGTCCCTCGCTTCAGGGATGACGCTGAAGACCTTCGCCGCGGCCGGCGGATCGCCCGGTAGCTCCAGCGGCGTCGGCGCGTCCTGCCAACGGAATGCCTTGCCGGCGAAGCTCTGGAACCACGGCTGATACTGCGGCCAGCTCGTCGGCGGCTGCAGCTGGAGATGGAGGTGCGGGCCGGTCGCGTGGCCGGTCGAGCCCACGAGCCCGACCTGCGTGCCTGCCGCGAGCGAGACGCCGTCGACGACCGAGTCGTAGAGGACCGCGAGGTGGCAGTACGTCCACGTCTGGCCGTCCTCAGTACGGATCGTCATGCCGATCCCGCAGCGCGGGTCGGCCTCGTGCCAGGCGTTGAGAACGGTCGCGTTCGAGATCGCGTAGACGGGAGAGCCGGCGGGAGCGGCGATGTCGACCGCGGGATAGTCGTGATGCGTATGTGCTGCGGAGACGAGCTCCGGGCCGCCGCCGACGGGAAAGACCCACTGCCCGCTGTAGGAGGGGGCGCCCATCAGCGAGCCGACGGACGGTGTGAACGACGGCGCCTGCGCGTTCTGCTGCGCTGTCTCCAAGCCGGCCTGGGCCCGCTCGAACGCAGCCTGCGCAACGTCGAGGGCCGACCGGGCGCTGTCGACACGAACGTCGAACTGAACCGCGCGCCGCTCGGCCGAGAGCCGGTCGGACAGCAGCGCCGCGGTATCGATCTTCTCGTGCAGCCGTGCCGACACCTGCCGCAGCGAGCGCTCGCGGTCGACCGCGACCCCCAGAACCTTGTTGGCGGCGACGACACGCGCACGCGCCTGGTCGAGCAGCTGCTGCACGTGCTGCAGATCGGCCGTCTGCGCGATCGTCCCATTGCCGTAGACCCGCGCGAGGTCGAGGACCTCCTGCACGTACCAGTCGGCGTGGTTGTACGAGAACACGGCACGCGAGATGTCCGTCTGTCCGCCCGACGCCGCGAGGTAGCGCGCGGCGGCGTAGACCGCGTCCGTTGCGTTCCACGGATCGGCAACGCCGTCGCCGTCCGCGTCGACACCCCACCGCAGCCAGGTCGACGGCATGAACTGCATCCAGCCGATCGCACCCGCGGAGCTCGGGCCCATGTTCTGGCCGAAGTTGGACTCGACCTTGTTGATCGCCGCGAGCACGTTCCACGGAACGCCGTAGGCCGTTCCGGCGCGCTCCCAGAGGGCGTGGAGCGCGTTCAGGTCGAGGAGGTGCGGGGCCGCGGGCGGCGTCGTGAAGGAGACGGGCACGGACATGCCGTCGGGGCTGTTCGGCATCGAGGCACTGGGGAGTGAGACGGCGCTCGCGCGAGGGCTCGCAGACATGGTGAAGCCGAGGACCGGCGGCTGGGCGCCGGCAGTTCCGGCGAGCAAGGCGAACGCCGCGACCGCAACGACGAGGAAGCGCATCAGTCTCCGGCTTGCGCGAGGCGGAGCTGCGGGACCTCCGGCTCGGGAGGCCGTTCCTCCTCCTGCTTCTGTGCTTCCTGCTGCTGTTCCTCGGCCTTCAGCTCGGCGCGCTGCTGCTTGAGCGCGCGCTCGACGGCGACGAGGAAGTCGTGCCTGTTCGTGGCGGCGTTCGCTGCCGTCTCCTGGTCGACCACGCCGTTCACGACGAGCGTGATCAGCGACTGCGTGAAGGTCTGCATGTCGAAGTAGGCGCCCTCGTCGATCGCATCCGTGATCGCCTCGGGCTTGTTCTCGCGAATCAGGTCGGCGATGCGCGTGTTGGTCACCATCACCTCGACCGCGGCGACCCGGCCGCCGTCGTGTCGCGGTAGCAACCGCTGGCTGATCACGCCGCGGAGGACGCCCGCCATGACGGAGCGGATCATCTGCTGCTTCGCCTCGGGGAAGAACTCGATCATGCGCCCGAGGGTCTCGGCCGCATCGACCGTGTGCAGCGTGGACAGGACGAGGTGTCCCGACTCGGCCGCCTGGAGCGCGGTCTGCGCCGTCTCGGCGTCGCGAAGCTCGCCGATCAGGATCACGTCGGGGTCCTGCCGAAGCGCGCGGCGAAGCGCCTGCATGAAGTCGGTCGTGTCGAGCCCGATCTCGCGCTGGTTGACGATGCACGAGTGATCGCTGTGCAGCACCTCGATCGGGTCCTCGATCGTGACGATGTGCTGCTTCCGCGTCTTGTTGATGTGGTCGATCATCGCGGCGAGCGTCGTCGTCTTTCCGGAGCCCGTCGCGCCGGTAACGAGCACGAGGCCGCGGTGCTCTTCCGCAAGGCGGCGCACGCCGGGCGGGAGATTGAGCATCTCGAAGTTCGGGACGTTCTTGGGGATGACGCGGAAGGCGAACGAGATGTGGCCGCGCTGACGGAAGGCGTTCACGCGGAAGCGGGGGAGGTCTTCCTCCTGGTACGCGATGTCGAGATCGCCGGTGTCGCCGAAAGCAGCGAGGCGCTCCGGCGAGCGCTTGCCGACGTGCTGGAGCACGGACTCGACGTCCCGGTCGTTGACGAGCGGCGCCTCCTCGAGCGGGCCGAGCGACCCGTCACGCCGAAGGATCGGCGGGACGCCGACCTTCAGGTGGATGTCGCTGGCGCCGAGCTCGACGGCGCGCCTGAGCAGCAGATTCAGTTCCATGACGGACATCCCGACCATCGGCATGTCCGCGGGCCTGCTTTAACCACAGCCTCTCGGTTTTAGGCCGCCCGAGCCAGGCCCTTGACGGCCTTCATCGCCGCCCGTCCCGCGCCCCTCGCCTCCCCGGGATGCGAGACCTCGCCCAGGATCAGCTTCTCCAGGACCGGCCAGGTGAAAGGCAGCCGCATGATCCCGAAGACCGCGCCAGGGAAGCGGTCGAGCGCCTTCTTGGCGCCCCAGCCGGCCGAGGCGAGCGAGTCCAGGCGGGCATGAACGGCCGCGGGATACGCGTCGAGCCGGCCCTCGAGGATGTGCCGCGCCGCGAGCTCGCCCGTGACGAGCGCCTCGTAGATCCCGTCACCCGAGACCGGATCGAGCACGCCCGCGGCATCGCCTACGAGCAGCGCCCGGCCCTGCGCGAACCGCGTGCGCGATCTGCGCATGGGTAGCCGGTGGCCGCGAACGTTCGTCAGTTCCTCGACGTCGAAGCCGTACTGCTCGCTCAGGCCGCGGAGATGCTCGCGCAGCCGCGGTCCTTCGGCGCCCCAGCCCCCCACGCCGACGTTCACGTGGTCGCCCTTCGGAAAGATCCAGCCGTAGCCGCCGGGCACGGTCCCGAGCTCGAGGACGAGCATGCCGCGCCACTCGTCGTCCGGAAGGCGGTCGTACGGAAGGTTCCCCTCCAGCGCGACACCGTTGACGATGTCGCCGCCGACCCCGAGCGTCTTGGCGGTGATCCCATTCGCACCGTCCGCCCCGACGAGGGCGTCGACTTCCACGAGATCGCCGTCGACGCGGAGCCGGCGGTCGGATTCGATCGCGGCGCGCACGCCGTCGCGAAAGATGGCGCCTGCTTCGACCGCCTGCTCGACGAGGTAGGCGTCGAGCCGCCGCCTCTGCGTCATCCGGCACAGCACGTGCTCGGAGCGGCGCTCCAACGTCCGGCCGTAGCGGAGGCGGCAACGCACGCGCGTGATCCGGTCTTCGACGACGGGCTCGATCGACACCGGCAACTGCCGTACAGCCCGCGTCGTCAGCCCACCGCCGCAGGGCTTGTCGCGGGGGAAACGCATTTTGTCTATTAGTAAGACGCGCGTGTGTGCGCGCGCGAGACGGTATGCCGTCGTCGAGCCGGCGGGCCCTGCACCGACGACCGCGACGTCAAAGCGCTCCACGGCCCAAGGCTACAATGGCGCTCCCTCGAGGGGGTTGTGCCCTCGCGGCGAAAAGTCCGGCGCCTTCG
>JBJMJR010000075.1:0-39180 GCA_045806245.1 Gaiellaceae bacterium
CTGCCGGTCCTCGGGATTGGAGTGGCCCCTCCTCGCGCTCTTGCGGATTGCCGGCTTGGTGGTGGTCGTTGTGTCGCTGGCTCTGCTTCTCTGGGCAGCCGGCATCTGGATTCATGACCAACTGTCATCTCCCGGACGTGGAGCTGGATACGACCAAAAGCTGATCTCTGCTTCGGCCTCCTGCAGGTCGACGATCGGTTCCTTGTCGCTCCGACCACGTGGAATGAGCCGCTCGAGCAACAGGGGGTCATGGTCGAGTACGGGCGGTCTCGCGCGAACGTTCTTGTCGGCGCGATCTACGAGGATGCAACGGTGCCGAAACACATCGTGGTCGAGATCGATACGCAGGACGCGATGTCCATAGACGTCACGCGCGCTTCTCGGTAGTGGGGTTCGGCCCCCAGGTACACGGCGCCGGGCGGTGGCTGCCGCTGTCCTCTCCCCAGGAGGACCGGACCCCACGGACTAAGACGACGGCGAGCTCCATTGGGCCGCTGTCGCAGCAGAACCCTTACAAGCTGGCGCGCGTCCTCCTTCCGCCTTCTGCCCCCGGGGGACCAGGCGCTAGGTGCGGGCCCGGGCAGCCGGGACGAACAGCTTGCAATGAGGGCATTTGAAGCCCCGGTGCCGTTCGGTCTGGCCGGCGATCAACTCGGCCGTGAACGTCTTCTTGCAGTGGGGGCAGACGACCTCATGGGCGCCGGTCTCAGCGGGGACTTCGGCCATGCACCCACCGTACCTACGGGAGGTAACTGCGGTACGCCTCGAGCGGTGCGCGCTCGGGCACCGGCGGTTCTGCCCGCGGCGCGCCGAGGTGGATCAGGCCGAGGAAGCGCTCGCCGTCGGGAAGGCCGACCGCTTCGCGGCCAGCCTTCGTGTGCAGCACGCGCGGCGTGCGCCAGTAACCGGCGAGCCCGCGCGCATGTGCCCCGAGTAGGACCGCATAGATTGCGCAGGCCGTCGCGCAGACGTCCTCCTCGTCCTGCTGCAGGTCGCCGCTCAAGACACACGATGCGAGCACGAGCGTCTGCGCGCGCTCCAGCTTGGGCGCCTCGGCCGGCCCGGCTGCTTCCTTCAGCCGCGCGAGCGTCTCCGGCCCGAGCACACGAAACCGCCACGGATTGGTGCGGTGGTGGTTCGGCGCCCAGCGTGCGAGCTCGAGCAACTCGTCCAGCGTCTCGGGCGGAACGGGATCGGGACCGAACGACTTGTGCGTCCGCCGTGAGCGGATCAGCTCCGCGAGTGCCTCCATGCCACGGACACTAACGTTGCCCCCAGCAGCGTTCCCGCGCCGCCGAAGGCAAGATCGCCGATGGTGTCCTCGTACGTGAGTTGCAAGCCCGACGAGCCGAGCTTCATCACCGCGTACTCGCCGAGCTCCCAGAGGATCTCGGTCGTGGCACCGAACCCGACGGCGATCGACCACGCTTCGAGCCTGCCGACGCTCGATCGTCGCAACGCGAGCGCGAACGCGGAGACGAGGATCCACCAGTTCAGAAAGTGCGCGACGTCGTCGAACCACCACAGCGAGTAGAGGTCGAGCACGTTGCCGCCGGTGTCGATGACGAACGGCAGCACGACGAGGATGTCGATCAGGTGCGGATACGGCCGCGGCCGGCCGCGCAGTCGCCACACGGCAGGGACGATCAATGCGGCGATCGGATAGGTCAGCGCGCGCGCTGCCATCGCCTTGCCGTGGAAGCGCTCGAGGCCGGATGAGACGGAGAAGATGAGCAGTCCGATCAGCAGCGCCTTCACGCCGACGTTCAGCCAGAGCAGGCGGCGTTGCATAGCGCCAGTTTGAACCCTTACGGCGCGTGAGCGACACTTCGGCTGGATGACCGCCGTCGAGATCCGCTGTGCAAGCTGTGGCGGCGCCAATGCGCCCGGTTCGCGCTTCTGCAGTAGCTGCGGCGCGCAGCTCGGCGACGGTCTGCCGCCACAGGAGGAGCGGAAGCTCGTCTCCGTGCTGTTCGTCGACCTCGTCGACTCGACGGCGCGCGCCGACAAGGCCGACCCGGAGGACGTACGCGAGGTGCTCCAGGCATACCATCACGAGGCGAAGGAGTGCATCGAGCACTACGGCGGCGTCGTCGAGAAGTTCATCGGCGATGCGGTGATGGCCGTCTTCGGCGCACCGATCGCGCATGGCGACGATGCCGAACGTGCAGTGCGCGCGGGGCTACGCGTCCTCGACGCAGTTCGACAGCTCGATCTCTCCGCGCGGGCCGCGGTGAACACCGGCGAGGCGATCGTGTCGGTCGACCAGGCGCGGACCGGCGAAGCGCTCGCGACCGGCGACGTCGTCAACACCGCCGCACGGCTGCAGAACGCGGCGTCGCCCGGGCGGCTGATCGTCGGCGCCGAAACGCACCGGGCAACGCGCCATGCAATCCGCTACGAAGAGCTGGCGTCTGTCGCGGCGAAGGGGAAAGCCGACGCAGTCACGGCGTGGCTCGCCGTCGAGGCGACCGTCGCGCCCGCCGACCGCCCGCTCGGGACGACCCCGCTGGTCGGACGCGAGCGCGAGCTCGAGTTGCTCCAGACAGTGTGGGCGAGGGCGGTCGACGAGCGCCGACCCCACCTCGTCACGCTCGTCGGCCCGCCGGGCATCGGAAAGTCGCGCCTGTGCCGCGAGATCCAGGAGCTCGTGTCGCGGTCCGGAGCGCGCATCGTCAGAGGGCGGTGCCTTCCGTACGAGGAGCAGTCGGGCTATCAGGCGTTCACGCGCATTGTCCAAGACGCGAGCGGCATCCTCGAGTCGGACGCGCCCGACGCCGCGCGCGCGCGACTCGAGGCCGTCCTGCGCGAGCTGATGGGGCCGGAGGAGGCGGCCGAGACGTTCCAGTACCTCACGCTGTTGATCGGCCTGAGCGCCGACGACGACCTGCGCAGCCGGGCCTTTCTCTTCTTCGCGGCGCGCCGCTTCGTCGAGTCCTTTGCACTGCAGCAGCCCACGGTCTTCGTCTTCGAGGACGTGCACTGGGCCGACGCAAGCGAGCTGGAGCTCCTCGCCTATTTCGCGCAACACCTTCGAGACGCACCTGCACTCCTCGTCGCGACGGCGCGCCCCGAGTTGCTCGACGCCGATTCCGGGTGGGGATCGGGGCTGGCGGCGCAGACGACCATCCCGCTGGAACCGCTGACCGCCGCTGCCGCCCATTCGCTTGCAGTGAGCCTCGTCGGCGACGGCGAGGTCGATCCGGCGCGGCTCGTCGACGTGGCCGGCGGCAACCCGCTCTTCCTCGAAGAGCTCGCCGCATCGGTCGCGGAGCTCGGCGAGAGCGATGAGTTGCCGGTCACGGTTCGCGAGGCCATCGCTGCGCGCATCGACGCCCTGCCGACGATCGTCCGCGACGCTCTCCTCTCCGGCGCGGTGATCGGGAAGACGTTCTGGCGCGGCGTGCTCGCCAGCGTGAGCCGCGTCGAGGACGTCGACGACGTGCTCAACGTGCTCGAGGCCCGAGACTTCGTGCACAGAGATGCGTCGAGTCAGTTGGCGGGCGACGTGCAGTACACGTTCAAGCACATGCTCATCCGCGAGGTTGCGTACGCCACGGTTCCGCGCGCCGTCCGACGCGAGCACCATGCTGCCGTCGCGCAATACGTCGAGGACCATCTGACCGGCGAATCGCTCGCGCCGATCCTCGCGTACCACTGGCGCGAGGCGAACGAGCCGGCGCGGGCGGTTCCCTACCTGCTCGCGGCGGCGCAGTCGGCCCGTCGCAGCTGGGCCAAGGCCGCAGCGGTGGAGCTGTACACGAAGGCGCTGGAGCTGGGGAACGACGACGCGGCGGGTCGTCGCATCCGGCTGCAGCGCGGGCAAGCGCTCGTCGAGCTGCAGGACTACGAACAGGCCAGCGCCGAGCTCGAGGAGCTGCTCGCGGAGCTCGACGGCGCGGAGAAGCTCGAGGCCCTGCTCTGGCTCGGCATGGCAACGGTGTGGCTGGAGCTCGACGCCGAGACGATCGCGACCGCCGAGCAGGCCCTGGCGCTTGCAGAGCAGGTCTCCGAGCCGTCTTCGACCGCAGCCGCGGTCGCCCTGATGAGCCAGGGCCTGGCGATGCGCGGCGACGAAGGCGACCTCGACCGCGCCGACGAGCTCGGAGACAAAGCACTCGAGCTCTGGGTCCCCGAAAGTCGGCCGTACGAGCTCGCGACTCACCTGCATCTCCACGCCGACACGAAGTACTGGATCGGCCAGTACGAGCAGTCGGTGGGCCTGTCGCGAGATGCGCGCCGCGTTGCGACGGACGTTCAGAGCCCGGAAGGGCTGTTGCGAGGAGGCGGCTTCGAGGCGCTCGCGCTTGCGGGGCTCGGGCGGCACGAGGAGGCGATCGCGATCTGGGACGAAATGCTGAAGATCGCGGCCGAGCTCGACCACAACCCGAGCGGCGTCCTCAACTACTCGGCACTGGCGTACCGGGAGCTCTACGACCTAGAGGAGGCGCACAGCCGGACGGAGCGCGTGCTCGAGCTCACCGCCGGGATGAAGTTCGGCATGCCAAAGCAGTTCGCAGGCTCCGACCTGATCCAGACGCACCTGCTCGCCGGTGACGTCGGCGCCGCGGACATGGAGTGGCCGCGCCGCTGGGAGGACGCGCAGCAGGCGACAGCGTGGACGACCTGGCTGGTCGCCGGGCGCCTCGCCGCGGCGCAGGCCGAGATCTCGCTCGCGAGGCGGCAGCCGGAGAAGGCCGCCGAGTGGGCCGAACGAGCCATCGCGATCGCGCGGCGCACGCGGCGCCCGAAGTACGAGGCAGTCTCGCTTCGCGTGCTCGGCCAAGCGCTCGCCGAGCTCGGGCGCGGCGCCGACGCGCTCGCTGCGCTCCGCCGGGCGGTGCAGATCGCCGACGTGCTGGTCGGCCCTCCGGCGAGGTGGGATGCGCGTGCAGCGCTCGGCCGCGTCGCGTACAAGCTCGGCCGGGACGATGAAGCCGCGGTGGCCTATGGGGATGCCGCAGTGCTCGTCGATTCGTTCACAGCGAGTCTCGCGCCGCAGCGGCAAGCGACGTTGGCGAAGGCGCCGGTCGTGCAGGAAATCCGCTCGGCGTGAAGCTGGTCACCGTCGGCGACGTCATGGTCGACGTCGTTGCCGACCAACTGCCGAGCGCCGGCGAACATGCGCACGGGCGGGTTCGGTTGCGTGCCGGCGGCTCCGCGGTGAACGCCGCGCTCGTTGCGCGTGCGCTCGGCGCCGACGCGCAGGTCGTCGGACGTGTCGGCCGCGACCCGGCGGGAGACCTCGTCGTCGCCGCGCTCCAAGAGCAGGGCGTCGACGTGCGGCTCGCCCGCGACGAGACGCTGGCAACCGGCACGGCGATCGCACTGCGAGACGGCGTCGTCGCGGACCGCGGGGCGAACGCGGCGCTGTCCGTCGACGACTTGCCGTCGCCGCTGCGGGGCGACGCGTTGCTTGTCTCAGGCTTCGCGCTTTTCCAGGACGGCTCGCGTGAAGCGTCGCTCGCGGCGCTCGAGCGGTTCGACGGCGAATGGACGGCGGTCGATCTCGCGTCCCCGCGTCTGGCGCAGCTCGACTTCGAGGCGCGGGTCGTCTTCGCAACCCAAGCGGAGGCCGATGCGGTCCCCGGGTTGCAGGAGCGGTTCGAGCTCGTCTGTCTGAAGGACGACTACGGCGTCGAGCGCACGTCGCCCTTCGGGGCAGGCGACGCATTCGCAGCGGCCTGCCTGGTTGCGCTCGCGAGTGGTGCCGGGCAAGACGAAGCTGTTCGCCGCGGCCGGGACGCCGCGGCTAAGGCCGCACTCAGTTCTTGAGGTCGGGCGCCTGCCGCATTTCCTTCGGCGACGTCATCCCGACCCGCTGCCAGCTGTTGAAGCGCCAGCCTTTACCGTCGTACTGGTTCCCCGGCTTGCCGTACCAGAACGTCCATGCCGGCTTCGGATCGATCCCCGCGACGAAGAAGAAAAAAGCGGCGAGGCCGACGGCGTTGACGAGATGACCGACTAGCGCCCCGATCGCAACGACGGTCAGCAGAAACACGACGAGCGAGAGCGGAGGCTTCCGGAAGCGCAGCATGGACGGAGTATGCGCCGCGTTTCGGCCCGCGTCTGTTGCGCAGGCGTTAAGCCCAGAGATTGATGCCGCTCTCCGTCGCGTGCCGGTCGATCTCGGCGAGCTCGTCGGCGCTCAGCCCGAGATTGTCCAGCGTCGCGACGTTGGCCTCCAGCTGCTCGAGGCTGCTGACGCCGACGAGCGTCGACGTGATCCGCGGGTCGCGCAGCGTCCACGCGAGCGCGAGCTGCGCGAGCGACTGGCCTCGGCGCTGCGCAATCTCGTTCAGCGCTCGGATCTTTCCGAGGGCCTCCTCGCTGATCAGCTTCGGCGAGAGCGAGCCGTCGCGGCTCGCGCGCGAGCCCTGCGGGATCCCGTTCAGGTACTTGTCGCTGAGCATCCCCTGTGCGAGCGGCGAGAAGACGATGCAGCCGACGCCCTCGTCTTCGAGCGTGTCGAGCAGCTCCGGCTCGATCCATCGGTTCAGCATCGAGTACGACGGCTGATGGATCAGCAGCGGCGTGCCGAGGTCGCGCAGGATGCGCGCCGCTTCGGCCGTCTGGGCGGCGTCGTACGAGGAGATGCCGGCGTAGAGCGCCTTGCCCTGCCGCACTGCGGAGTCGAGCGCACCCATGGTCTCCTCGAGCGGCGTCTCGGGGTCGAAGCGGTGCGAGTAGAAGATGTCGACGTACTCGAGCCCCATCCGCGCGAGGCTCTGGTCGAGGCTTGCGAGCAGGTACTTGCGCGAGCCCCACTCGCCGTAGGGACCGGGCCACATGTCGTAGCCGGCCTTCGTCGAGACGACGAGCTCGTCGCGGAACGGCCGGAAGTCGTCGCGCATGATCCGGCCGAAGGTCTCCTCGGCGGACCCGTACGGCGGGCCGTAGTTGTTCGCGAGGTCGATGTGCGTGATGCCGAGGTCGAACGCGCGGCGCAGAATTGCGCGGCTCTCCTCGAGCGGGCGCTCGCCGCCGAAGTTCTGCCAGAGGCCGAGCGACACAGCGGGCAGGAGCAGGCCGCTGTGACCGCAGCGGCGGTACTGCATCCGGTCGTAACGCTCTGTCGCGGGGACGTAGGTCATAGCCACTCGTCGATCTTGACGCCTTCGGCCAGCACAGAGAAGTCCCCATCGTCGCGAATGCGCTCGGCGGCGGCAACGAGCGCGGCCGCCGCGACCCATGTGAGGGCGCCGCCGACGCTGACTCGCTGCGCGCCGGCGGCGGCGATCTCCGCAAAGCTGAGGTCGGCGCGCGCGAGCACGTTCACCGGCTTTGACACCGCGTCGCAGACGGCGCGGATCTCGTCCGTCGTCCGCAGGCCGGGCGCGTACAGCACGTCGGCGCCCGCGTTCTCGTAGGCCTGCAGCCGCGCGATCGTGTCGTCGAGATCCGGATTGCCGCGAATGTGGTTCTCCGCGCGCGCCGTCAGCACGAAGTTCCCGGAGGCCTCGGCCGCGGCGGCGACGCGCTCGGTTGCGTGGCCGAGCTCGTAGAGATGTCCGCTCGGGTCGTAGTCCTCGATCGAGCCGCCGGCTGCGCCCGCTTCCGCGGCTGCAGCGACCGCCTGCGCGGCCTGTTCCGGCGGTGCCCCGTAGCCGTGCTCGAGATCGACGGAGACCGGAATCTCGACAGCGGCGGCGAGTGCCCGCGTGTGCGCGATGACCTCGTCGAGCGTGACCTCGCCGTCGCGCCGTCCGAGCGTGAACGCAAACCCTGAGCTCGTCGTCGCGACGGCCTTGAAGCCGACGCGTTCGAGGACCCTGGCAGAGCCCGCGTCCCAGGGGTTGGGAATCACGAACGGCTCGCCCGAATGCAGCGCCTGAAACGCCTCCGCCTTACCCATAGGGTGGAAGCTACGGTAGATACTTCACTTTTGGAAGTCGAACGGGAGGCACTGATGGCGTTGCAGATAGGGGACACGGCCCCGGACTTCGAGGCCGAGACGACGGAAGGGAAGATCCGTTTCCACGACTGGATCGGCGACTCGTGGGCGGTGCTTTTCTCGCACCCGCGTGACTTCACGCCGGTGTGCACGACCGAGCTCGGCTACATGGCCAAGATCAAGCCGGAGTTCGACAAGCGCGGCGTGAAGATCATCGGCCTCTCCGTCGACCCGATCGACAACCACGCCCAGTGGGCGAAGGACATCGAGGAGACGCAGGGCACCGCGCCCAACTACCCGATCATCGGCGACGCGGACTTCGGCGTCGCGAAGGCGTACGGCATGCTCGCCTCGGACGTCTCCGGCGACGCGACTTCGCGGACGCCCGCCGACAATCAGACGGTGCGGAACGTCTTCGTCGTCGGCCCGGACAAGAAGATCAAGCTGATCCTCGTCTATCCGATGACGACCGGCCGCAACTTCGACGAGGTGCTGCGCGTGATCGACTCGCTGCAACTCACCGCGAAGCACAAGGTCGCGACGCCCGTCAACTGGCAGCAGGGCGACAAGGTGATCATCGCCGGCTCCGTCTCGAACGACGAGGCGAAGGAGATCTTCGGCGACTGGGAGGAACCAAAGCCCTACATCCGGGTCGTGCCGCAGCCGCAATAACCGGCGGAGACATGTCCCAGGGACAGTCCCTGGGACATCTCCTTCCCAACTCAGCAGCTCTGCGGAACCGGCTCCCCGTGCGGCGCCGGTGCCGGAGCGCCTTCGCGAATCAACGTCGCGCCGAGCACCGCGGCCGCCGCCGCAAACACCGCGCCGAGCAGGAACGCGAGGTGGTAGCCGCCCGTCAGTGCGGCCGCCTGGCTGTGCCCGGCGTCCACGAGCGTGCTCGTGCGCGAGGCTGCGGCGCTGGCGAGCACGGCAAGCCCGACGGCGCCGCCCATCATGAACGACGTGTTGACGACCCCTGATGCGAGGCCGGCCTCGGCCGGGCCGACGTCGCCCATCGCGGCGAGCAGCACCGGATTGAACGCCATCCCTGCCCCGAGCCCGAGCAGCACCATGCTCGGCAGGACATCGGAGACGAAGCTTCCGTCGACCGGCGCGCGCACGAGCAGGAGCAAGCCCGCCGAGGCGAGCAGCAGTCCTGTCGCCAGCGGCTTCCTGATCCCGTAACGCATGACGAGCTTCGCCGAGAGGCCGATCGAGAGCGCACCCATGATCAGGTTGCCCGGCAGGAACGCGAGGCCGATCTGCAGCGGGCTGTAGCCGAGCACGAGCTGCAGGTACAGCGCCGCCATGAAGAACCACGCGAAGATCGCGCCCGACCAGAGGACGCCGACACCGCTCGCGGTCGACAGGTTGCGCAGGCGGAAGAGGCGGAGCGGCACGAGCGGCGCCCGCACGTGCGACTCGATCGCCAGGAAGAGCGCGAAGACCGCCGCGGCGGCGCCGAGCACGCCGAGCGTGCGCGTCGACGACCAGCCGTTCTCGTTCCCGTTCACGATCGCGTAGACGGCGAGCATCAGGGACACGGTCACCGTGACCGCGCCGCCGACGTCGAGCCGGCGCTCGGCAGCTGCCGGCGGTGCGCCCGGCACGAGCCGCGGCGTCAGCAGCACGACGAGCACGCCGATCGGGAAGTTGACGAGGAAGATCCAGTGCCAGCTGAGCGCGTCCGTGAGGACGCCGCCGAGCAGCACGCCGATGCTCCCGCCGCCCGACGCGACGAAGCCGAAGATCCCCATCGCCTTCGCGCGCTCGGCCGGCTCCGTGAACAGGCCCATCATCAGCGAGAGCGACACGGCCGACGCGACCGCGCCGCCGACGCCCTGCACGGAACGCGCCGCGACCAGGAACCACTCCGTTGTCGCGAGCCCGCAGGCCAGCGACGCGAGCGTGAAGACCGAGATCCCGACGATGAACAGCCGCCGGTGGCCGAAGAGGTCGCCGAGTCGCCCGCCGAGCAGAAGGAACCCGCCGTAGGTGAGCAGGTAGGCGTTGACGACCCACGCCAGCGACGTCTCCGAGAAGCCGAGATCGGCGCGGATCGAGGGGAGCGCGACGCCGACGATCGTGACGTCGAGCACGATCATCAGGCTGGCCAGGCAGAGGACGTAGAGCGCGAGCCAGCGCGTGCGGGTGTCCGTGGTGTCACTCATGCTGTGTGCCTCCTTGAATTTCGCGATCACGTCCCTTAGACAGAGGCCGATGCAGAAACTCATCGGTAGGCTGAGCGCGTGACCGCGGCCGCCCCGTCACCCGAGCTCGAACGCGAGCTCGAGAGCCATCGCCGCGAGCTCACGGGCTACTGCTATCGCATGCTCGGATCGGCTTTCGACGCCGAGGACGCGGTGCAGGAGACGATGGTGCGCGCCTGGCGCGGCCTCGACCGGTTCGAGGGCCGGGCGGCGCTGAAGTCCTGGCTCTACCGCATCGCCACGAACGTCTGCCTCGACATGCTGAATGGGAAGGAACGGCGGATTCGCCCGCTCGAGCTCGGTGACGCCGGCGGGCTCGACAGCCCGCTGACGACGCGGCCGGAGGCCAGCTGGCTGGAGCCGATCCCCGACGGACAGGTCCTGCCGAGCGACGGCGATCCGGCGCGGCTGGCGGAGGAGCGCGAGACGCTGCGCCTCGCCTTCGTCGCCGCCCTGCAGCACCTGCCGCCGCAGCAGCGCGCGGTGCTGATCCTGCGCGAAGCCCTGCGCTGGCGGGCGAACGAGGTCGCGGAGCTGCTCGACACGAGCGTCGCGTCGGTGAACAGCTCGCTCCAGCGCGCGCGGGCGTCGCTCGACGCCGGGGAGCTGACGCCGAGCGAGGCCGTCGACCCGCTCGACGAGGAACAGCAGTCGCTGCTGAAGCGCTACGTCGACGCGTTCGAGGCGTACGACATGGATGCGCTCACGTCGCTGCTGCACGAGGACGCAAAGCAGTCGATGCCGCCGTACGAGATGTGGCTGCTCGGCCGGGACGACATCCTCAGCTGGTGGACAGGGCCCGGTGCCGGCTGCCGCGGCTCGCGCCTCATTCCCACGGTGGCGAACGGCCTGCCTGCGTTCGGCCAGTACCGGCCGAGCGGGCCCGGTGGCAGCTTCGAGCCGTGGGCGTTGCAGGTCCTCGAGCTCTCAGACGGACGGATCGTGGGGTTCACGGCCTTCCTCGACACCGACCGCCTCTTCCCGCTCTTCGGGCTGCCTGCGACTCCGCCCGAGCAGGACCGCGTCGAGGCCCGCTAGCTCGATCAGTTGTTCCAACTCCGGCGAAGCGTTGACGACGCGCAGCCGCTCGCCGCGGCGGTGCGCATTGAGCGAGGCGCGTGCGAGCGCGCCGACCGTCGCGATGTCCGCGCACGGGACGTGGCCGACGTCGCAGTCCACGTGCTAGAGACTGTGCTTCCCCTCGAAACTCATCTGACATGACGGCTCTCTCGACCAGGAAGCGTTGGCTGGCGCTGTACGTGCTCTGCCTCGCCGATTTCATGATCGTGCTCGATTCGACGATCGTGAACGTCGCGCTGCCGTCGATCCGGACGGATCTCGGGTTCTCGGAGTCGTCGCTCGCGTGGGTCGTCAACGCGTACCTGCTGACCTTCGGCGGCTTCCTGCTTCTCGCCGGCCGCCTCGGCGATCTCTACGGGCAGAAGCGCGTCTTCCTGTTCGGCATCGCGGAGTTCAGCATCGCGTCGCTGCTGTGTGGCCTTTCCAACTCGCAGACCTTCCTGATCGTCGCGCGAGCCGTGCAGGGTCTCGGCGGCGCCGTCGTCTCGGCGATCGCCCTGTCGCTGATCCTGATCCTCTTCACCGACCACGCCGAGCGCGCCAAGGCGATGGGGATGATCGGCTTCGTGCTGTCGGGTGGCGGGGCGGCGGGCGTGCTGCTCGGCGGCGTCCTGACCGACTTCCTCAGCTGGCACTGGATCTTCCTCGTCAACGTGCCGGTCGGCATCGCTGCCGTCCTGTTCTGCCGCGTGCTGCTTCCGGATGATGCCGAGACGAAGCGCGGCAGTCTCGACATCGCCGGCGCGATCACGATCACCGCTTCGCTGATGCTCGCGGTGTACGCAATCGTCAACGGACACGAGAAAGGCTGGACGTCCGCGCAGACGCTCGGCATGCTCGGCGCCGCCGCCGTCCTGCTCGGCGCGTTCCTGTTGATCGAGCTACGGGCGAAGGCGCCGTTGATGCCGCTCGGCCTGTGGCGGGTGCGCAACATGGCCAGCGCCAACGTGACGGGGATGCTGCTCGCCGCCGCGATGTTCGCGTGGTTCTTCCTCTCCGCGCTGTACCTGCAGCGAGTGCTCGGTTACAGCGCGCTGCAGGTCGGGCTCGCGTTCCTGCCGGGAACGATCATCTGGGGGCTGTCGTCGCTGCTGCTCTCGGACAAGCTCGTGATTCGCTTCGGGATCAAGCCGCCGCTGCTCGCCGGGCTCGCGTTTTACCTGGTGGCGTTGCTCCTGTTCGCACGCGCGCCGGTCGACGCTTCGTACGCGATCGACATCCTCCCCGGCGCTGTCGCGCTGGGCATCGGCGGCGGCATCACCTTCAACCCGATCCTGCTCGCTGCGATGAGCGGCGTGCAGCCGAGCGAGGCCGGCCTCGCCTCGGGCGTCGTCAACACGTCGTTCATGATGGGCGGCGCACTCGGGCTCGCGATCCTCGCGAGTGCGGCGGCTGCTCGCACGGCCAGCCTCGCCGACTCCGGCCATGGAGCGCTCGCGGCGCTGAACGGCGGCTACCACCTCGCCTTCCTGATCGGCGCCGCGTTCGCAGTCCTCGCCGGGGTCGTCGCCGCAACACGGATCCGCGCCGACGCTCCCGCCGCGATGCCCGGCATCGAGGCGGTCCCAGCCGTCGAAGCCGAGTAGCGATGAGTTCTCGCGGCGGCCGGCGTCTTAGCGACGGATGTGTCAGCGACGCGAAAGGATGCGCAGATGAAGGACAAGCTCGTCACCTGTCTCTGGTTCGACACGCAAGGCGAAGACGCGGCCCGCTTCTACACCTCGACCTTCCCGAACGCCAAGCTCGGCAAGGTCACGCGCTACGGCGCGGCCGGTCCGCGTCCCGAGGGCATGGTCATGACAGTCGCCTTCGAGCTGATGGGCCAGGAGTTCGTCGCCCTGAACGGGGGCCCGGAGTTCACCTTCAACGAAGCGATCTCGTTCCAGGTGCTGTGCGAGGATCAGGCGGAAGTGGACAGGTACTGGGACGTGCTCTCCGAGGGCGGTGAGCAGGGGCCGTGCGGCTGGGTGCGCGACCGGTTCGGCGTCGCCTGGCAGGTCGTCCCGACGGCGCTGCCGCGGCTGCTCGAACAGCCGGACGCCGAGAAGGCACAGCGCGTCATGCAGGCGATGATGGGGATGAAGAAGCTCGTGATCGAGGAGCTGGAGAGGGCCGCTGCATAGACGAGCGCCCGCCGCGACCGGTACCCTCGAATTCCGACCAAGGAGGCAAATGCGGAGCAAACGTCAGACCACCATGGCAAAGCTGCAGCGCGAGCGGGCGGTCGAAGAGAAGCGGACGCTGAAGCGGGAGAAGAAGCAGGCGGCGGCCGCGGCGCGCAAGGCCGGCGAGCTGCCAGGCGACGATCTCGGCGAGCTGCTCGACGAGGATCCCGGCGAGCAGCCGGGCGAAGATTCGGCTAATTTGAACGAGGAATAGAGCGAGTTCGGTTGCGCAGGTGCGCTTTCCTTGCCCGTTCGTGAGTTTGGCAAGGGAGGTGTTTTTATGGCAACCGGAACCGTGAAGTGGTTCAACGATGCGAAGGGGTACGGGTTCATCACGCCCGACGAGGGCGGAAAGGACCTGTTCATCCATCACAGCAACATCGCCGGCGACGGCTTCAAATCGCTGTCGGAAGGCGCAAAGGTCGTGTTCGAGCAGCGCGAGGGCAACAAGGGCGTCGAGGCGTACGACGTCTCTGCGGCCCCTGGGGCGTAGAGCGCAGATTGCCGTGGTCGCGCGCGCTCGGCGCGCGCGACGCGGCGACCCTAAGGGAGGGGCTGGCGTGGACGGCACGATGATCTGGTTTCACGAAGGCCGCGGCACGGGCTTCGTCCTGACCGCGACCGGCGAGCGCCTGGCCGTGGACCGCGACGCATTCGTCGGCCCCGCGCCTGTCGGGCGTTGCGCGGGCCTGCCGGTGCGCTTCAACGTTCGCGAGGACAACGGCACGCGCGTGGCGACCGAGGTCACGATGATCGAGGCGGATCAGCCCCGTCGTGCGCGCCGCCGCGGTCGCGGCGGCGGCTTCTAACTCAGCGCCGGTACGTCAGGATCGCGATCCCGTCGCCGACGCTCTTCGTGTCGGCCAGCGTGAATCGCTTCTTGTCGCTCGTCTCGCCCCAGAGGCGCTTGCCGGTTCCAAGCACGATCGGGAAGACCATCAGCCTCAGCTCGTCCACGAGGTCGTGCTCCAGCAGTGCCTGCACGAGCTGCGCGCTGCCCGCGACGAGGATGACGCCGTCGATCTCGCGTTTCAGCTTCGTCACGTCGTCGACGAGATCGCCGCTGAGGATCGTGGAGTTGTTCCACTCCGCGCTCTGCAGCGTCTTCGACACGACGTACTTCGGCATCGTGTTCATCTTTTCGGCGAAGCCGACGCTGTCGGTGTAGGACGGCCACGCCGCCGCGAATCCTTCGTACGTTCTGCGCCCGAGCAGCTGGGCCTCGGCCTCGACCACCTCGTCGAGCTTGAACGCGTCGCCCTCCTCGCCCCGGTCGAAGTCGAACGTCCAGCCGGCGTGCTGGTACTCCTCGCCGCCGCCCGGCGCCTCGATCACGCCGTCGAGCGAGATGAACTCGGTGACGACGATCCGGCCCATCAGGCCTGCTCCACGAGCCACGCCTTCGCGGCGCGCTTCGGCGCCCGCGTGAGCCACGCTTCCGCAACGAGGTCGTGCAGCTCGTCGCGCTCCAGACGCGCGAGTTGCGGGATACGGATCAGCACCGCGGGATAGCCGTCGAAGTGGGGCGTCGTGAAGAACACGCCGCGGTCGTCGGCCAGCAGCAGTTCCTTCACGTCGAAGTCGGGAACGCGGAACATGAGCACGTCGTCGAGCCGCTCGCCGGTCGCAGGATCGAGTGCGTCCTTGCGCCGGCCGCGCTGACAACAGAAGAGCTTCCCGTTGACGCGATACGCCGGCCGGTCGTCGTCGAGCTCCTTCGTCGTCGCCGGCAGCGACAGGGCGAGCTCGTCCAGGTCGGCCATCGTCGCCACCCGGCTCAGCTCGGCTGGTAGGGAGCGCAGCGCGGCTCGTGCTTCGCGGCGAGCTTGAGCAGGAGGGTGTGCAGCTTCTGGCGCTCGGCCTCGGTCAGCGGCTCGAGGAAGTCGTCCTCCAGCTCGCGCGAGAGCGAGCGAAGCCGCCTCAGCCGGCGCTTCCCGTCTGCGGTCAATTGGACGAGGTGCCGGCGCCGGTCGTTCGGGTCGCGCTGCCGCTCGACGAGGCCGCGTTCCTCGAGCTCGTCCAGCAGGCCGACCAGCTGGCCGCGGTCGTAGCCCAGCGCGTCGGCGATCGCGCCCTGCGTCTCGTGCGAGCCCTGGTCGAGCGCGATCAGGATTCCGAAGTGGTACGGGTGGAGGCCTTCCTCCTCGTACGCCCGCATCGCGCGGTCCTTGGCCGTGTAACCGAGCCGCTTCAGCAGAAACGTGCTGGAGGAGACCAGCTCCTCGGGCAGCCCTTGCCGGGTCGTGACGCTCATCGGGAATAGCGTAGCGCGGGCAACCGTTGATGTGCTACAAGATTGAAGAGATCAACGATTAGGGAGGTCAAGAGGTACGTGAGCCCTGGAACGAAGACAGAACGCCGCTGGAGCGCACTGGCGCTGATCGTCACCGCGCAGTTCATGGTCATTCTCGACGTGGCGATCGTGAACGTCGCGCTCCCGTCGATCAAATCCGACCTCCATTTCTCAGCGACGAACCTGCAGTGGGTGATCTCGGCCTACGCGATCCTGTTCGGCGGTGCGCTGCTGCTGGGCGGCCGGCTGGCGGACCTGCTCGGCCGCCGGCGTCTGTTCATGGCCGGGCTCGGGCTCTTTTCGATCAGCTCGCTGCTTTGCGGCATCGCCTGGTCGGAGACGTCGCTGATCGCGTTCCGTGCCGTGCAGGGGTTGGGCGGCGCACTGCTCGCACCGGCTGCGCTCTCGCTGCTTTTCACGATCTTCGCCGAGGGCCGTGAGCGCAACCTCGCCCTCGGGATCTACGGCGCCGCATCCGGCAGCGGTGCGGCAGTCGGGGTGCTGCTCGGCGGCGTCTTGACGTCGTATCTGAGCTGGTCGTGGATCTTCTTCATCAACGTCCCGGTCGGGATCGCGGCGATTCTGCTCGCGCCGGCATTGCTCGAGGAGAGCCGGGCCGACGCTGCACATCGCCACTTCGACCTGCCGGGAGCCGCCTCGATCACCTCCGGCCTGATGCTGCTGGTCTACGCGACGACCCGCGCGACGACGCACGGGTGGGGCGCCTGCTCGACGTTGCTGCTGTTCGCCGGCGCGGCGGCGCTCGTGCTTGCGTTCGTGCTCATCGAGCTGCGTTCGCGCGCACCGCTCCTGCCGCTGCGGATCTTCCGCCTGCGCACGCTGACCGCGGCAAACGCTGCCATGGCGATCGTCGGCGCGGTTGCGTTTTCGGAGTTCTTCCTGCTGACGCTCTACCTCCAGGACGTGCTCCACTATTCCGCCGTGCAAAGCGGCGCCGCGTTCAGCGGTTTCGCCGTCGCCGTCGTCGTGATGTCGAACGTCGCACAGGTCATCGTCGGGCGGCTGGGCGTGCGTGCGACGTTGACGCTCGGACTGCTCACCTCGGCAGTGTCGGTCGCGGCACTGACGCAGATCCCCGTCGACGGGCAGTACTTCTGGAACCTCTTTCCGTGGTTCGTCCTCGGCGGCGCCGGCATGGGCCTCTCGTTCGTGCCGGTGACGATTGCCGGCCTCACGGGCGTCGAGCGCTCGGACGCAGGCGTCGCGTCGGGGCTGATCAATACGAGCCGGCAGATCGGCGGCGCCGTCGGGATCGCCGCCGTCAGCGCGATCGCAGCGACCTCGACGCGGAACTACGCGGACGCTCACGCAGTGACCGCCGGCGCGGCGCTCGATCACGGATTCCAGACCGGCCTCTACGTGCTCACCGGGCTGCTGGTCGCAGCCGCGCTGCTCGTGCTCGGCCTCGTGCGGCCTGCGGCTCAGGCGCAGCCGCTCGAGGAAACTGTCGTCGTGCTCGAGGAGGCGGCGTGACCGCCGTCGACGATCTCGTCCTGCAGCTCAAGGGTCTCGTGCTCGTCTGCGAGCTGCGGCAGAGCCGCGGCGCAGACGAAGGCGAGCTCCAGCTGTACGGCAACGAGATCGCGCGTGTACGCGCCGAGCTCGCGCGTCTCGTCAGGAGCGCGGCCTGAGCTAAGGTCGGCGGATGAGTGCCGAAAGCGCGCAGAGCGCGGTCCGCGACAACCGCGACGAGCTGCGCTACGAGCTGCTGCTCGACGGCGACGTGGTCGGCGAGCTCCGGTACGGGTTGCGCGCGGATGCCGTCGCCCTCGTGCACACCGAGGTCGAGCCGAGGTTCGAGGGTCGCGGTTTCGGTGCCGAGCTCGTCGCGGGCGCCCTCGACGACCTTCGCGCGCGCGGGGCGCACGTGATCCCGATCTGCCCCTTCGTGCGCGCGTACATCCGGCGCCATCCCGAGTACAAGGAGCTCGTCGTGCGAGATCCCGAGGTCGGCGACTGATGGCGGCGCCTGCCCTGCGCGGGCCGACGCGCACCTATACCGGCGAGGCGATCGAGGTTCACTGGGAGCCGCGCCTGTGCATTCACGTGCAGAACTGCGTGCGCAGGTTGCCACAGGTCTTCAAGGCGGAGGAACGCCCCTGGGTGGTCGTCGACGGAGCTGACGCCGACCGGGTCGCCGCCACGGTCGAAGCGTGTCCGACCGGCGCGCTGCACTACCGGCGCCTGGACGGCGGGCCGGAGGAAGTGGTCCGCGAGGAGACGACGGTCGAGCCGCGGCCGAACGGGCCGCTCTTCGTGCGCGGCCGCGTCCGCATCGTCGGCGACGACGGCGCCGTCGTCCGCGAGGACACGCGCGTTGCGCTCTGTCGCTGCGGCGCGTCGTCGAACAAGCCGTTTTGCGACGGCAGCCACCGCAGCATCGGCTTTACCACCGACTAGGCGGCTTATGCGAACATGTGTTCGTGCCGGAGGCGACGATCCTCCACGCGGACCTCGACGCGTTCTACGCGTCGGTCGAGCAGCGCGACGACCCGCGTCTCCGCGGCCGCCCGGTGATCGTCGGCGCCGGCGTCGTGCTGGCTGCGAGTTACGAGGCGAAGGCGTTCGGCGTGCGTACGGCGATGGGCGGCCGCACCGCACGGCGGCTGTGCCCGCACGCGGTTGTGGTTCCGCCGCGCATGTCCGCCTACAGCGACGCGAGCAAGGCCGTGTACCGCGTGTTCGACGACGCGGCGCCGCTCGTCGAGGGCCTGTCGATCGACGAGGCGTTCCTCGACGTGCGCGGCATGCGCCGGCTGGCGGGCAGCCCTGCCGAGATCGCCGTCCGCCTGCGGCTGGAGGTCCGCCGACGCGTCGGCCTGCCGATCACCGTCGGCATTGCCCGCACCAAGTTTCTCGCGAAGGTCGCGAGCGGCGTCGCGAAGCCGGACGGCCTGCTGCTCGTACCGCCCGAGCGCGAGCTAACGTTTCTGCACGCGCTGCCCGTCGAGCGCCTGTGGGGAGTCGGCGAAGTGACGGCCGCGCGGCTGCACGAGCTTGGTGTCTCGACGGTCGGCGAGGTGGCCGCAATGTCGGAGGCCGCGCTCGTCTCCATTCTCGGACGTGGTGTCGGACGCCGGCTGCACGCACTCGCGCACAACCGCGACCCGCGGCGCGTCTCGCCCGGACGGCGTCGGCGCTCGATCGGTTCCCAGTGCGCGCTCGGCCGCCGTCGCCGTTCGGCTGCAGACGTCGACGCCGTGCTGCTCGGCCTCGTCGACCGGGTGACGCGCAGGCTGCGCGCCGCACACCGGATCGGCCGGACGGTCACGCTACGCCTGCGTTTCGACGACTTCACCCGAGCGACGAGGTCGTTCACGTTGCGCGAAGCGACGGCTGAGACGCAGGCGATCCTCGACACTGCGCGCGGGCTGCTCGCGACGGACGCGCGGTTGATCGAGCGACGCGGTCTCACACTCGTCGGCGTCGCCGTCTCGAATCTCGCCGACGACGCACCGCTTCAACTGCCGCTGCCGCTGCTGCGGCCCAGCGACCTGGAGCTCGACGGCGCGATCGACGAGATCCGCACCCGTTTCGGCCTCGACGCGATCAAGCGCGCCGTCCTTCTCGGCCGCGATACGGGCCTGTCGATGCCGCTGCTGCCGGACTGACCGGCCCCCATTTCTTCCTGGTTTCCGAGGCCCGTCGCTAGGCTTGACCTGTGGAAGGCAGCCGCGGGCGAGCAGACACGAAGGCGCCGCCGGCGCCGCGCGGCTCATCGTCCCGCCGCCCTCCGCCGCGCTTTCCGATCAGCCGCGGCTGGATCGCTTTCGCGCTCATCCTCTTCGCGGTCAACTTCTACCTCGGGTCGCGCGCGACGCAGCCGCCTGCACGCGTGCGGGTTCCGTACAGCCCGTTCTTCGTCAACCAGGTCAACGCCGGCCGCGTCAAGGAGATCACGTCGAAGGGCACGGCGATCCAGGGGACGTTCACCGGCAAGGTCCGGTACGGCAAGTCGAAGCCGACGACGCGCTTCAAGACGGAGGTGCCGGCGTTCGCCAACACGGACAAGCTCTCGGGTCTCTTGCAGAGGAAGGGCGTCGTCGTGAACGCGCAGCCGCTCGACACCGCGGGGCCCTGGTGGCAGAGCCTGCTGCTCGGCTTCGGGCCGACGATCCTGTTCGTGTTGCTGCTGTTCTGGCTGATGCGCAGGGCGGGCAACGCGCAGAACCTGCTCGGGAGCTTCGGACGCTCGAAGGCGCGCCGCTACCAGCCGTCGGGCGACCGTGTCACGTTCGCCGACGTAGCCGGGATCGACGAGGCAAAAGCCGAGCTCTCCGAGGTCGTCGACTTCCTGCGCCATCCCGAGAAATACCGCCGCCTCGGTGGACGCATCCCACACGGCGTGCTCCTGTCGGGCCTGCCGGGAACCGGGAAGACGCTGCTTGCGCGCGCCGTCGCCGGGGAGGCTGAGGTCCCGTTCTTCTCGATGGCCGCATCGGAGTTCGTCGAGGCGATCGTCGGCGTCGGCGCGTCGCGCGTGCGTGACCTGTTCAACCAGGCGAAGCAAGACGCGCCGGCCATCGTGTTCATCGACGAGCTCGACGCGATCGGCCGTTCACGCACTTCCGGCGTCGGCGGTTTCGGCGGCGGCAACGACGAGCGCGAGCAGACGCTCAACCAGATCCTCACCGAGATGGACGGCTTCGACTCCTCGACGAGCGTGATCGTCATCGGGGCGACGAACCGCCCCGACGTCCTCGACCAGGCGCTGCTGCGCCCGGGCCGCTTCGACAGGCGCGTGGCGGTGCAGCCGCCGGACCGCGCCGGGCGCGAGGCGATCCTGACGGTGCATACGCGCAGCGTCCCGCTCGGCCCCGACGTCGACCTCGGCCGGATCGCGGCGACGACCCCCGGCATGGTCGGCGCCGACCTCGCGAACCTCGTCAACGAGGCGGCGCTGCTGGCGGCGCGCCGCAGCCACGAGGTCGTCTTGGAGGCGGACTTCACCGACTCGCTCGAGCGCATCGTCCTCGGCGCGGAGCGGCAGGTGATGATGACCGACGAGGACCGCCGGCGGACCGCATACCACGAAGGCGGTCACGCGATCGTCGGGATGCTCACCGAGGGCGCCGACCCGGTGCGCAAGGTCTCGATCATTCCGCGGGGGCTCGCACTCGGCGTGACGTTCGCCGCGCCGGAGAGCGACCGATTCAACTATCGCGAGCCCGAGATCCACGCCAGGATCAAGGTGGCGCTCGGTGGCCGCGCCGCCGAGGAAGTCGTCTACGGCGAGGCCAGCACCGGCGCCGAGTCCGACATCCAGCAGCTCACGGAGATCGCGCGCCAGATGGTGGGGCGATGGGGCATGAGCAAGGCGATCGGGCCGATTGCCGTTATCCCCCGCGAAGGCAGCGGGCCGCTGCTGCCGGGTGTCTCCGAAGCGTCGCCCGAGACACAGAAGCTCGTCGACGACGAGGTGCGGCGCATCGTCGAGGAGGCTCACGGAGAGGTCGTGACGCTGCTGTCGGAGAACCGCGGCAAGCTCGACTCGTTGGCGCGCGCGCTGCTCGAGCACGAGACGCTCGACGAGGACGACGCGTACGCGGCTGCGGGCGTTGCGCACGACATGTCTGGGAGGGCCGACGGTTATTCGGCCGCCGCGCGCACCCGCGTGGGCACGCGCTAGGTCTCAGCTAAAGCGGAGCGACCACTCCGTTTCTTTGCTACCGTCCGGGGGGTGGCCGTTGCCACCTCAAATCGCAGCGACGCCCGCCGGAATCACGAGCGGCTCGTCGCAGCTGCGCGCGAGCTGTTCGCGAAGCACGGCGTCGACGTGTCGGTCGAGGACATCACCCAGCGCGCCGGAGTCGGGATGGGCACGCTCTACCGGCACTTTCCGACGAAGGTCGCGCTCGTCGACGCCGTCCTCGAGGACGCCTTCGACGAGATGCGCACGCTTGCCGAGGAGGCGGTCGCGTCCGAGGATGCGTGGGCCGGGTTCACGCACTTTCTCGAGCGTGCGCTCGAGCTGCGCGTTCAGAACCGCAGCGTCAAGGATCTCGTCGCGTCGCCGGAGCACGGTGCGAAGCACGCCGAGATGCGCAAGCGCATCCGGCCGTTGCTGCGCCGCCTGATCGAGCGCGCTCAGGCGCAGGGGACGCTCCGCGCAGACTTCACGCTCGACGACCTCTCCGCCGTGTTCTGGTCGGTCACACGCGTGATCGAGCTGACGGAGGACGCGTCCCGGCAGTCGTGGCGCCGCTTTCTCGGCTTCCTCCTCGACGGCCTGCGCGCGTCGGCGGCGACCCCGCTGCCCGCACGTTCGCGTCGAAGGGCGGCGGCATGAGCGAACAGGGGCTGACAGGGCGCGCGCTGTGGACGGTGTTCGGCGCGCTCATGCTCGGCATGTTCCTCGCGGCGCTCGACCAGACGATCGTGTCGACGGCATTGCCGACGATCGTCGGCGACCTCGGTGGGCTCAACCATCTCTCGTGGGTCGTCACGTCGTACCTGCTCGCATCGACGATCTCGACGCCGCTCTACGGGAAGCTCGGCGACATGCTGGGGCGGAAGCCGTTGTTCCTGACGGCGATCATCATCTTCCTCGCCGGATCGCTACTCGCGGGGCTGTCGCAGTCGATGGCCGAGCTGATCGGCTTCCGCGCGCTCCAGGGCATCGGCGCGGGCGGCCTGATGGTCGGCGCGCAGGCGATCATCGCGGACATCGTCCCGCCGCGCGAGCGCGGCCGTTACATGGGCCTGATCGGCTCGGTGTTCGCCGTCTCGTCGGTCGCAGGCCCGCTGCTCGGCGGCTTCCTCGTCGACAACCTCTCGTGGCGCTGGGTCTTCTACGTGAACATGCCGATCGGCGCGCTCGCGATCGTGATCGTCGTCACGCGCCTGCATCTGCACACGCCGCAGGTACGCCACAAGATCGATCTGTTCGGCGCGGCGCTGCTCAGTGCCGCCGTCACCGCTCTGATCATGCTGACGACCTGGGGCGGCAGCGAATACGCATGGGGGTCGCCGACGATCGTCGCTCTCGGCGTCGGGGGTGTCCTCCTGCTGGCGGTGTTCATCTGGTGGGAGTTCCGCGTGGAGGAGCCGATCCTGCCGCTGTCGCTCTTCCGCTCGCGCGTCTTCGCGGTCTCGAACGCGATGGGCTTCACGATCGGGATGGCGATGTTCGGCGCGATCGTGTTCATCCCGCTCTATCTGCAGCTCGTGTACGGGGCGAGCCCGACGAGCTCGGGCCTACGGCTGCTGCCCCTGATGGCAGGCCTGCTGACCGCGGCGATCGCCTCAGGCCGCATCATCACGCGCATCGGCCGCTACAAGATCTTCCCGATCAGCGGGACGATCGTGCTCGTGGTCGGCATGTTCCTGCTCTCGCGGCTGGACGTCGGCACCGCGCCGTGGATCGCGTCGGTGTACATGCTGGTCGTCGGCGTCGGGATCGGCCTCGTCATGCAGGTGCTCGTGCTCGTCGTGCAGAACGACGTGCGCCGCCAGGACATCGGCGTCGCCACCTCCACCGCGACGTTCTTCCGCTCCGTCGGCGGCTCGTTCGGCGTCGCCATCTTCGGGACGATCTTCGCGACGCGCCTCGCCGGACAGCTCGCGCATCTCCCACGCAGCGTCACGCAACGCCTGGGGAGCGGCGTCCACCTGCAGCCGGAGCAGGCCAAGCACCTGCCGCCGCTGGTGCACGCGGACTTCCTGCACGCTTTTGCGAACGCGCTGCACGGCGTGTTCCTCTGGGGGATGGCCCTTGCCCTCATACCTGCCGCGCTGGCGTGGCTGCTGAAGGAGGTGCCGCTGCGGACGACGCTCGCGCCTGCCGCAGCGGAGGTCAGCAGCGAAGGAGCTGTCGCGGGCGGCGCGCCCGACGAACGCCTCGCAGCGACCGCCGGTCAGACGTAGGCCAGCACGCCGTCGAGCGGCGGCGGGACATTGCCGAGGTCGAGCTCGTCGACCAACAGCGGCGCGTATCTGATCTTGCGGTTGCCGAGGAACACGCGGAGCTGTTGCTCGAGCGTCCGCGAACGTTGGAACGGCTGCTTCTGGAGCGTTCGGAAGGAGTGCAGCTCGCCCTGGACGCCGATGATCTGCACGACGCGCTCGACACCGACTGCGCGGACCAGCTCGTCCTCGAGGTCGACGTCGCAGACGTAGCACGGCGCGTCCGGCCCGAGCGCGCGGCGGAACGCGTCCGCTTCGCCGGCGTCGCACAGCCCCGCGAGCTTGACACTAGGCGCGAGCGCTCCGAGCGACGACAGGAAGCGCGGCAGCGCGTGCGCGCCCCCGATCGCGGCGACCGCGACGCTCTCGCCATCGAGGTTCCGTCCTCTGCGTTCCGCGAGTCGAAGGAGCGCGGCGCGATCGCTCGCTCCCTCGACGACGACGATGGTCTCAGGCTGCGGCGAGACGGCTGTTGATGGCGGCTCTGGCATGCGCGAGGTACACCGGATCGTCGTGCAGGACGAAGGCGATGTTCCCCATCATCCCGTAGGCATCGAGCTCGAAGGCGACCTGGGCAGCGTCTTCGTCCGGCGCGAGAGCGCCTGCCGCCTGCGCTTCGCGCACGAGCTGCTCCACGCTCGCGGTCCACGCCTGCTGGATCGCTGCGACCCGATCTTTGACCGGGCCGTCGCGCATCCCCAGCTCCGATTCCGCCGACGCGAAGAAGCAGCCGCCGGGGAACACGCGCCGCTCGACATGGTCGAGGAAGCGCTCGTACAGCAGGCGCAGCCGCTCGAGTGGATCGGACACCGCCTGTGCGGGCTCGACGACTTCGCCGTTGAAGATCTCGAGTGCCTCGTCGACGGTCGCCAGCTGCAACTGCTCCTTCGAACCGAAGTGGGCGTAGAGCCCGCTCTTGCTCATGCCGATGTGGCCGGCCAGACTCCCGATCGAGAGCCCCTCGAGGCCCTCGATCGTGGCGAGGTTCGCGGCAGCCCGCAGGATCTTGCGTCGGCTGCGCTCTCCGTCCGAGCGCTGTCGTCTTTCCGCTAGCGAAGCCATCTCACTTGACAAGATAGCACGATCGTTCGTATAATCTAAAACGACCGATCGTGCTAACTACCACCTGATGGAGGCTGAAGATGAAGCTCTACGCGATTCGGCGGCACAGCGGCTGGGACTCTCCCGTCGAGGTGCAGGCAACGGCAGCGAAGTCGCTCCAGGTCGGCGACGGCGAGATGTCGGATGACATCCGCTGGATCCGCTCCTACGTCGTGCACGAGGACGACGGCTCGCTCGGAACGATCTGTATCTACGAGGCGTCGAGCCCGGAGAAGATCCGCGAGCACGCCTCTCGCTCCGAGATGCCTGCGACCGAGATCTACGAAGTGGCCGACACCGTCGTGATCCGCCCCGACCCGGTGGTCGTCGCAGCTTGAACCATCCGCTCGGCGCCTGATGCGGTGCGTGCGGCGTCAGGCGCCGAGTAACTTGCAAATGACATGCGAAGCCAGCCGCCGTCGATCCTCGCTGCGATCGGCAACACGCCGCTCGTTCGCCTCAGGCACTGCGCGCCCGCGAACGGCGCCGAGCTCTGGCTGAAGCTCGAGTACCGCAACCCCTCGGGCTCGATGAAGGACCGCATGGCGCTTGCGATGATCGAAGGCGCGGAGCGCGACGGTTCACTGCGGGCCGGCGACACCGCTGTCGAGTACACCGGCGGCAGCACGGGGCCCGCTCTGGCATTGGTCTGCCGCGCCAAGGGCTACCGCTGCCTGATCGTGATGGCGGACTGCTTCACCGAGGAACGCTTCCAGCTCGTGCGTGCGCTCGGCGCCGAGCTCGACGTCGTCAAGTCGGTCGCCGGACGCCCGAACGTCACGCCGGAGGACATCCGGAACATGGTCGAGCGCGCAGGCGAGCTGGCCGAGCAACCGGGCCACTACGCAACCGACCAGTTCAACAACCCCTATCCGATCGCGCATCACCGCGATCACCTCGGCTCGGAGATCTGGGAGCAGACGGGCGGTCGCGTGACGGCGTTCTGCCACGGGCTCGGGACGGCCGGGTCGGTGATGGGCGTGTCGGAGGCGCTGAAGCCGCGTGGCGTTTTCATCCAAGCGCATGAGCCCGCGAGCTCGGCGGCGATCACGAGCGGCGCCGCCGGCCCGTTCGCGATTCAGGGCTGGACGGGCCTCGTGATGCCGCACTGGTCGCCCGAGCGCGTCGACCACGTCGAACCGATCGAGGACGACGCTGCGATCGCGATGACGCGCCGCCTCGCCGAGGGGGGAGGGGATCTTCGCCGGGATCTCCAGCGGAGCGAACGTCGTCGGTGCGCACCGGCTCGCCGAGCGTCTCGGCCCGGCGGCGGTCATCGTCACGCTCGCCGTCGACAGCGGCTTCAAGTACATGAGCGTGCCGCCCTACGCGGGCTAGGCGACCGGTCATTTGACACGTATCGTGCCGTTATGGCATTATCCGTGTCATGATGGCAGTGAGCTTGCGGGAACAGCATGCGGAGGCGACGCGAGAGCGGATCCTCGCCGCCGTCGCCGGCCTGCTGGAGCGGGGGGAGGCGGAGGACCTGACGATGCCGGGCGTCGCGAAGGCGTCCGGCATCTCCCTCCGCACCGTGTACCGGTATTACCCGACGCGCGACGAGCTGCTCGAGGCGGCGGGGCGTTGGATCGGCGACGAGCTGCTACGCCATCCGTATCCCGAGACGCTCGACGACGTCGCCGAGCTCTTTCGTGTCGGCTGCCGTGACTTCGACGAGCATCCTGGGCTCGTTCGCGCGCTCGCGCTGTCGCAACTCGGACAGAGCGTTCGCGGCTACCGGCGTCGTGAGCGGCTGCAGGCGATCGCCGCGGCGCTGCGCCGCGAGCTCGGCGACCTTCCGGAGTCGGAGCTGCGCCGTGCCGAGGCGGTGCTTGCCTATCTGCACAACATGCTCGCCTACACCGTCCTGCGCGACGAGAGCGGCCTGTCCGGTGACGAGATCGGCGAGGCGCTCGGCTGGGCGATCGAGACATTGGTGAAGGACCTACGGGAAAGGAGAACGTCATGAGTGAGCAGGTCGTGGTGCGTGGTCCCGGCGAGGGGCGGACGCTGCTGGTCGGAGCGGGCGACTACGTCACGTTCAAGGTCGCGAGCGAGGAGACGCAAGGCGCCTACTTCTGTTTCGAGGTGTCGACAACGCCGGGGTTCGGCCCGCCGCTGCACACACACGCGTACCGCGAGCTGTTCTACGTCCTCGAGGGCACGTATGAGTTCACGCTCGAGGGCGACGACGGTCTCGAGACGATCCACGCAGGTCCTGGAACTTCCGTCTCCGTCCCGCCGAACGTCGCGCATACGTTCAAGAACGCAACGGACGCGCAGGCGCGGTTGCTGTTCGTCCATCAGCCGGCGGCGCTGCAGGAGTTCTTCGAGGAGTTCGGCGTCGCGGTTCAACGCGCCGGCGAGATTCCCGAGGGGCTCGAGGCGCCGGATTTCGGCGCAATGGCAGCAGCGCTCGAGCGGAACGGCGTGCGGGTCGTCGCAGCACCGAGCGCGGTGCGCTAGCCCGACATGTCGACCGGGTGCACCTTCTGTGGCTCGATCGTCACGACGACGCGAGACTCGCCCGGACGGTCGTGGGCGCGGAGATCCGCCCCGCCGTACTTCTTCCCCAACTTGTCGGCGAACGCGTAATCCTCATCGGGCTCCAACCGGGCCGTGCCGCGCACCTCGAGATACCTGTACGGATTCGACACGTCGAGGATCAGCAGGCTGCACCCCGGGCGTTTCTGCAGGTTCTTCGTCTTCGCGCGCGCGACGTTGAGCGACGTCTTGAGGCTGCCGTCCTCGTAGAGGAACCACACCTCGGTCAGCTGCGGGAGGCCGTCCGCGTCGACCGTACCGAGCGTCGCAAACTGCGCGTCGAGCAGGTCGCGATGGGAATCCGGGAACATCGCGGGGAGCCTAGGCGACCTGAGGGAGTTACTGCGGCGGTCCGCTCGCGAGCGTGACCGTCGTCGTCCGGCTCGCTTGCGCCCGGATGCGTCGATCGCTATAGTGAACCTAATGGTTCAGTATCACGTGACCGTTGACAGGGCCTTCTCCGCTCTGGCGGACCCCACGCGCCGCGCCGTGCTCGAGCGGCTGGGGGCCGGCAGCGCCACGATCAGCGAGCTCGCCGAGCCGTTCGGAATGTCGCTGTCCGGCATGAAGAAGCATGTCGGGCTGCTCGAGGAGGCGGAACTCGTCACGACGGAGAAGGTCGGCCGCGTGCGCCGGTGCATGCTCGTGCCGTACGCCTTCGAGGGGATCAGCACGTGGCTCCAGCGGCTCGACCGCTTCGCCCAGGTCGTCGAACGAACGAAAGGAAATCGATGAACGAGACCAGTGTCACTACGCCCAACGAGCTCGAGATCCGCGTCGAGCGAGTCTTCGACGCACCGCGCGCGCACGTCTTCTCGGTCTGGACGGATCCGCAGTTGATCCCCGAATGGTGGGGCGACGGCACCGTCGTCGAGGAGATGGACGTCCGTCCCGGCGGGACGTACCGCTTCCGCACGGCCTTCGGCGTGGTCGAGGGGAAGTTCCGCGAGGTCGAGCCACCCGAGCGACTCGTCCAGACGTTCCAGAACCATCTGCAGACGCTCGAGTTCGAGGATCTCGGGGGGCAGACGAAGCTGACGCAGACGATGAGCTTCGCGACGCCCGAGGAGCGCGACACCACGATGCAGTACGGCGTCGAGGAAGGTGCGAAGAACGGCTTCGCGCGCGTCGACGCAGTCCTCCAGCGCCTCCCGCTCGAACGATGAGTGCGTCGGAGCAGATCGACGCCCGGATCAAGGAGCTCGGCGACTGGCGCGGCGAGACGCTGGCCGAGGTGCGCCGCATCGTCAAAGAGGCGGATCCCGACGTCGTCGAGGAGTGGAAGTGGGCGAAGGCCACGAGTCCCGGGACGCCCGTTTGGTCGCACAACGGCGGCATCTGCACCGGCGAGACCTACAAGAGCGTGGTCAAGCTGACCTTCTTCAAGGGCGCGTCGCTGCAGGATCCCGCGGGGCTCTTCAACTCGAGTCTCGACGGGAAGGTGCGGCGCGCCATCGACATCAGGGAAGGCGAGAAGATCGACGCGGCCGCGTTGAAGAAGCTCATTCGCGAAGCCGTCGAGCTGAATCTCGGTTGAGAGCAGCTCTTGTCAGGCGGTCCTGGGGGTGACCGGGCGCATCACGGCCCCGATCAGCCAGAAGAACGGCAGCAGGATGCCAAAGGCGAACATCACCCAATGGCCCTTCCGCAGCGTCGTGACACCGAGGCTGACCAGCAGAACGATGTACAGCAGTCCGCCGAAACCGATTCCCCACCACATGTTGTCTCCCTTGTAGATGCTTCTGCCGAAGGGTCGCAGCCGGGACCGCTGCGACGCATCATCCTGTTCGGACGATCAGCCGACGACCATCGCCTCGGAGGCGCCGGATGGTTCCAGATCTGGCAGGCGCGTCATCCGGAAGCCGTTCACGAGGCCCAGGACGGCGGCGACAAGCGGTATCAGCAGTGCGATCTGAAGCGCGATCGGCCGCGCCTTCGTATTGATGTGAATGATCTCGGCACGAACGTCCTCCGGCTGGCCTGCCAGCAGCTTCGCGAGGTGCGTGTTGCTCATCACCTCGGCGTTGTCCTCGAGCCCGCTCGCGACCTTGTCCTGTTCGCTCGGCGACAACACGGAGCTCGAGTCGGCCTCGTGAGTGAAGACGAGCGACAGTGACGCGAGCATGATGGCGCCCGCGAACGCGAGCCCGAACGAAAGCCCGAACGATCCGCCCGCGGAGTTCACGCCAGCCGCCTCGCTGACGCGCTCTTCCTCGATCGGCGCGAGCGTGTAGTTGTTGAGCTGAGACACGAGCAGTCCCAGGCCGGATCCCGCAATCAGGAGCGGCACGACCATGGCCCAGCCGGAGTCGGCGCGCGGCACGATCGGAATCAGGGCCGCGACGCCGACGGCGAGCAGAAGAAAGCCGGTGCGAATGATCCTGCTGGGGCTGCGGTTGCCGGCCTTCTTGCCCGCCAGTAACGCGATCGCGAACATGCTCAACGAGAGTGGTGCCAACGAGAGCCCCGCCTCCATCGCGTTGTACTCGAGCACCATCTGCAGGAACATCGGCAGCGTGACCATCATCCCGCCGAGCGCGATCTGCTGCAGCGCCTGGCAGGAGATCCCGAGCCGGAAGTACTTCGACCGGAAGAGGCTCGGGTCGATCAACGTCGGCTTGTGCTCCCGTTTGCGCCGCCGGAGCCACCACGCGAATGACGCGAGCGCGATGATGCCGGCTCCGATCACGGCGCCGACGTAGCCCCCACCCTCCTGCCAGACGAGGATGCCGAGGACGACGCCGCCCATCCCCGCGGCCGACAGGATTGCGCCGACAACGTCGATGTCCCGCGGGCCTGTGTACGGCACGTCGCGCACGAGCTTGATGCTGGAGAGGACGATGCCGATGATGACGACCTCGCCCGCGAAGGCGACGCGCCAGGAGAGGTACGTCGTGATGAAGCCGCCTACGAGCGGCCCGACTGCGGCGGCGATCGCTGCTGCAGCTCCGACGAGGGCGTAGGCGCGGCGGCGCATGGCGCCCTCGAAGTTCCCGTGGATCAACGCCTGCAGCGACGGCAGCAAGAGCGACGCGCCGAGCCCCCCGACGATCGCCCACATGATCAGGATCGGGACGAGGCTCTGCGCGAGAGTCATCGAGAGGGCGCCTGCGGCATAGGCGAGCAGGCCGATGACGTAGGCCCGCTTTCGGCCGATCAAGTCCGCGACCTTGCTACCGATCAGGATGAATGCCGCGGAGACGAGTGCTTCGAGCGCGATCGCCGACTGCACCCCGCTCGCGGTCGTGTCGAGATCGTGCACGACCGCGGAGATCGAGACGTTCATGAACGACGTGTCCACGACGAGGACGAACATCGCCATCGCGAGGAGGATGGCCAGACGCGAGTCGCCGCTCGATTCCGCCGGGACTGCGGTCGTCGCCTCGAGGGTCATCACGCCCAGGCTGGGCATCTTTCGCCGCAGATGCATCACCCCGAACGAACGAAGCCCTCGTCCGGGCGTAGATTGGTGTTGCGATGTCGAGCTGGTACGACGCCTGGGCGGACCGATACGACTCGTCCGCCGACGTCAGCGCCGACGTCCCGTTCTATGTGGGGCTCGCCCGGGACGCTGACGGGCCGCTGGTCGAGCTAGCGGTCGGTACGGGGCGTGTTGCGATCCCGGTTGCTCTGGCCACGGGCAGGCCTGTCATCGGTATCGACTCGTCGCGGGGGATGCTCGCGCAGGCCCGACAGCGCGCAGCCGAGGAGGGAGTCGCCCTCGACCTGCGTGAAGGAGACATCCGGGAGCTTCAACTCGAGGAGCCGGCCGCCTTGATCTACTGCCCCGGGCGGTCTCTGCTGCATCTCCCAACCTGGGCCGACCGTCGCCGCTGCTTCGAACGCGTGGCGGCGTCGCTTCGGCCCGACGGCCGCTTCGCCTGGAATGCGTTCGCCTTCGACCATCGCGTCGCAGCCGCCCTGGACGGCCGGCATGCCGACACCCCGGTGCCGCTTACGAACTCTTACAGCGTCAGCGACAACCGAGTCGACATGACGTTGGACGAGGGTGGAACCGGTTCGCTCTGGTGGGCGACGAAGAACGAATGGCTGGGCCTCCTCGACGTCGCAGGCCTGCGGCTCGAAGCTCTCTATGGTGGATTCGCCGGCGAGCCGCTCACCGACGACAGCTCGGAGTACGTCTTCGTGGCGCGTCGCTGACCGCTGCGCGTATGGAGGAGCTCGACGTACTGCGGACCGGGGCCCGGCGAGTCCGCGTCCGGCATGAGGGTCGCGACGCCGATCCGTTGGTGGTCTACTTCCACGGGTCTCCATCGAGCAGGCTGGACGTTGAATTCGGACGCGGCCGCAGCGAGTAGCTGGGTGTTCACGTTGCTGCTTTTGATCGGCCCGGATATGGCGGCTCGGATTACCACGCCTTCACCCTCGACTCACTCGCCAGCGGACGCGATCGCGGTCGCGGCCGTGCTCGGCTACGAGCGCTTTGGCGTGCTCGGCTTTCGGCCCGGAAAGCACCGCGGCCGTTGCACGGCCGCGTTCTATCCGGATCGCGTAAGTGCGCTCGGCATCGTCGGCGGCGGCGCCCCGTTTTCGGAAGTTCCCGACGAACTGGCGAAGCTCAGTGACGACGAACGCCGCGCTCTTGACCTCGTCGATCGCGACGAGGCTGAGGCGGAACGGCTGCTCGCCGAAGTCGATCGCGCCTTCCTCGAGGTGCTCTCGAAGGGAGACGAAGCCGTAGTTGCGTTGTGGCGCTCGATTAGTCCGCCGGCGGACGTATCCCTGTTCGCTGACGCTGATTTCGCGGCGCTCGTCGTCGCGACGCATCGCGAGTCGCTTCGCCAAGGGCAGCAGGGCTGGGCGCGTGACAACGTCGTGCGAATGACGCGCTGGAACGTCGACCTCTCGCGGCTGACAGCACCTGCGTGGTTTTGGTACGGCGAGCAAGACGCAGTCGCGAATGGGAGCTTGGCTGAAGAGACAGGTTCCCCGCGGGGAGCTCGTCGTCCTACCTGCTGAGGGTCACTTCAGCGTCCTCTACCACGAATGGAAATGCACTGTGGTCACGTGTTCGCGAGGCGTCCGAGTCGATCAATGGAAGGCGCCGAGCTGCCGCTTTCGTCGGTTCCGCACCGTTCTCGCTTGGGCAACGCGGAGGGTGGTCACGACAGGTGACCACCCTCCAGAGAACAACTCGGGATTAACTCCTGCCCGCTGAGATCAGCTGCTGGCGGTGATCAGGCATTGAGCTTCGAAGGTGTCTCCCCGACCGAAGTGGAAGGGGCCGAAGTGCGGGGCCGGGCCCTTCTGCTTGGGGAAGACAACTTCTCCGCCGACCGCGTTGCTTTCGTCGATGGTGACGAGCACGCTACCGCCGGGGGCGAGCGGGTCGAGCGGGATGTCCGGCAGGGACGTGAGCCAGGCGAAGAACGGATCGCCGACGTACCGCGGGAACGAGCCGACCAACGGGATCGTGGTCGTAGCGCCACCGGTGACGGCAATCGTCGCGGTGTCCACGCCCGACTCGTAGGCGTGGAGCGCTGTCCCGTAGTTTCCTGCCGCGCCGCCGCCGGTGTCGGTGAGCGTGATGGGCACCCCGGCCGGGGCCGTCGCGACGCCGTCGTTGCCGAAAGCGCAGTTGCCGAAATCGACCTCCGTGCCTGTTGAGGCGGTCGCTACCGCCCCACTCGCCAGCACGACCGCGGCCCCGGCTGCCACGAGGGCTCCGAGAACTGCATGCACATGCTTCCTCATGTCCTTCTCCCTTCGGATTGGTCCTTTTGTCTCGGTCCGATCCACACCGTCTCCATGACGCGTTCGCAGGGCATGCCTGCGGATTCGCTCTCGCTCTTCACTGAAGACGGGCTCATCGCCTCGAACAGGCAGAGGACGAGCTCGTCGGCGGGGAGGTAGAGCGCGCCTCGAAAGCCAGCGTGCTGCTGCACGGCGTCGCGTGAGGCGCGTGCGGCCGCGAGCCTGATCTCGGTCTCACCGGCCCCTGGCCAGAAGCATTTCGCCGTGTACAGCATGGCCGGGACGCTGCACGAGCCTTGTCCCAAAGTTGTCCCAGCCCGGTCCCGGCCCCCTAGTAATGGCATTGTCGGAGGAGAAGACTTGGGACTGAGATGCCCCCGAGCCGTCTCGAGTTCCGGATCCTCGGCCCTCTTTCCGTTCGAGTCGACGGGTCACCCGTCGCGCTGGGAGGCCCGAAGCAGCGGGCGTTGCTCGCGCTGCTGTTGCTTAACGCTAATCGTGTCGTCTCACGCGACCGCCTCGTCGCCGAGTTGTTCCCGCAGCAGAGTGGGAACTCAGCCGACCACGCACTTCGCAATCACGTCTCTCGCCTGCGCAAGGTGTTCGCGGCCGTAGGGAGCGACGAGCCGAGACTCGTGGCGAGGCCGCCCGGTTACCTGCTCCGCGTCGAGCCAGGTGAGCTTGATCTCGAGCGCTTCGAGCAGTTGGTCTCGGAGGGACATGAGGCGCTCGCCGCAGGGGATGTGGCGGCTGCGGCAGCGTTGCTGAGATCGGCGGAGCAACTCTGGGAGGGTCGTCCGTTCGCCGATCTGGAGTTCGAACCGTTCGGCCGGCTCGAAGTGGAGCGCCTCGCGGAGCTTCGGCTTGCCGTGGTCGAGGAGCGGGTCGACGCCGACCTCGCGCTTGGCCGTCAGCTGGCACTCGTCCCCGAGCTTGAAACTCTCGCTGCCGAGCATCCGTTTCGGGAGCACTTCAGGGCGCAGCTGATGATGGCGCTCTACTGGTCGGGACGCCAGGCGGAAGGGCTGGACGTGTACCAGCAGACCCGCACGCTCCTGAGCGACGAGCTGGGCCTCGAGCCCGGGAGCGAGTTGCAGGAGCTGCAACGCGCGATCCTCGTTCAAGACCCCATGCTCACTCCGGCTGTCGCCGAAGAGGCGCGCCGAGCAGAGACTTTCCGGGACATCTGCCCCTTCAAAGGTCTGGCGCCGTTCGAGGCTGAGGATGCGGAGTTCTTCTTCGGCCGAGAGCGTTTGGTCGACGAGCTCCTCGGCCGGCTCGAGGAGGTTCCGTTCCTCGCTCTCGTAGGCGCGTCGGGCAGCGGGAAGTCATCGCTCCTTCGTGCCGGATTGCTGCCGGCGCTCGACCGCGACCATGTCCTCGTGCGTCCCGGCGAGCCTCAGCCGTTCGGCAGCACCGCGAGCGTCTTTGCCGTCGACCAGCTCGAAGAGCTTTTCGCGCCGGAACTGACCGAGGAACAACGTGCGGCGTTCGTGACCGGTCTGGTCGAGACGGCATGGGACCCGGAAAGTCGCTCGCTCGTGATCATCGCGCTGCGCGCGGACTTCTTCGTTCAACTTGCGCGCTATCCGGAGCTCGCCGACCTTGTCGGCCCAAATCACGTTCTGCTCGGCCCGATGAGTACGAGCGAGTTGCGCCGGACGATCGAAGGCCCGTCCGAGCGGGTCGGGCTCGAGGCCGAGCCGGAGTTCGTCGACACGCTCGTCGACAACCTCGCAGGCGAGTCCGGCAGCCTACCGTTGCTTTCGACTGCTCTCGTCGACATTTGGGAAAAGCGCGACGGGAGGCGGCTGACCCTCGCGGCCTACGCGCGAAGCGGCGGGGTCCGCGGGGCGGTTGCGCGGCACGCAGAGGCGGCCTTCCGGTCGCTCGACGCCGGCGACCAGCAGGTCGCGCGGCGGGTCCTGCTGCGGCTCGTCGGCGGTGACGAGGCGTTCACTCGGCGTCGGGCGAGCCGCGACGAACTCGGTGCCGACGAGGACGAAGCGGTGTCGCATGTGCTGTCCGTGCTCACCGAGCGGCGGCTGGTGATCGCCGACGGGGATAGTGTCGAGCTGATTCACGAGGCTCTCGTACAGCACTGGCCGAGGCTCAGGACCTGGCTCGAAGAAGACAACCACGGACGCGTGCTGCAGCTCCGTCTGGCGCAGGCCGCCGCGGATTGGCAGGAATCTGGCCGCGAGCACGGTGAGCTCTATCGCGGCGCGCGTCTTGCGGCGGCAGTCGAGTGGGCCGAGTCCGCGGACGCTGGAACGCTCAACCGTCTTGAGCGCGATTTTCTGCACGAGAGCCGTCGCTCGTCCGCCCGCGCCAACCGTCGGCTCCGGATGCTCCTCGCCGTCGCGCTCGTGATGCTCATCGCCGCGCTGACAGCCGGGGGCATTGCACTGGCGGCCCGAAGTTCGGCGGATCGCCAGGCGACATCCGCGACCGCCGAGAGGCTCGGCGCGCAAGCGCTGATCCAGCCGCCGCTCGACCTTTCCCTCTTGCTCGCGCGGGAGGCGGTCAGCATCGACGACTCGCTTGCGAGCCGCGGCTACCTGCTGGCGGCGCTCCTGCGGGCGCCGGCCGCGATCGCGATCGCGCACGAGGGAGGCGGCAGCGTGTTCGACGAGGCGCTAAGCCCCGACGGCCGGACGCTCGCGGTCCGGGGTGACGACGGCAGCGTCGTCTTCTTCAATGCGCGCACGATGGAACGCAGCGGCGGCGTGCCGTTGGGGGACGGTCAGATCTCGTTCTTCGGAGTCGACGGCCCGCGACACGCGCTCGCGTACAGCCCGGACGGTAAGACGCTCGCGGTCGGAAGCACCGACGGCAACCACGCGCTCGTCCGCCTCGTCTTCGGCGCCGCTTCGAAGCCGCGAGTCACCGTCTCCTCGGCGGACGCGACGATTCCCGATCTCGCGTTCTCGCCAGACGGACGGACGCTCGTGACGGGTGAGATCAGGTCGGGCTCCGAGAACCCGAAGGTCGAGCTGATCGTCCTCCGGGACGCACGAACCGGTGCTCCCGAGCGTCAGTCACAGCCGATCGTGAGCGGCCGGTTGGTCGGTTACACCTCCGACGGGCGGTATCTGCTCGTCACCACCGGCGAGAGAACCTCGGAGCTCCTCGACGCGGGCACCCTCGAGGAGGTCAAAACGTTCCAGCTCGGCGGGCCTGCAACGCTCGCGCCCCGCGGATCCCTTGCCGCCTTCGGCCACACCGACGGCAGCGTCACGTTCCTCGACCTGGCGACGGGGGAGAGGACGACACCCGCCGACCGGACGGGAAGCAACGTCGATTCGCTCAGCTTCAGCAGCGACGGAAGGACCCTCGCCACGGGCGACGACGACGGGACGATCGGCGTCTGGAATGTCCGCGCCGCAGTACTCAGGGACGTCTATAAAGGCCAGTCTGCGGTGATCAACGCAGCAACATTCAGCTCGGACGGGCGGACGCTCTACTCCGGCAGCTACGACGGCAGCGTGATCGCCTGGGACGTCTCGGGCACGCGCCGACTCGGCCGGCAATTCCCGATCACGCGCAACTCGGACTCCAGATGGCCCTCGGACGTGAGCCCGGACGGATCGTTGTTCGCCGTGTCGCCGGGCTCGAACCAGGTCGACGTAAGGAGCGCCGCGACGCTGACCGTTGTTCGCCGCCTCCGCGGACGTGCCGGGGACTCGAGCGATATTCGCTTCAGCCCGGACGGCAGGCTGCTCGGGGTTGCGGGCAGCAAGCACGCTGTCGTCTGGGACGTGCGCACCGGGAAGGTGACAAGGGCCTTCCCAGTCGGCGGAGGGAGCAGCACGGTGGCGTTCAGCCCCGACGGCCGTGTGCTGGCCGTGGAAGGGCAGCCTGCGGACGCGATCAGCCTCTACGACCTGCGAACCGGCGACCGGGTGGTCGAGCTGCCGGGTCGCGACGGTACACCGCAGGACATCCACTTCAGTCCGGACGGAAAGCTGCTCGCGTCGGCGACGCTCGCCGGAGCCACAGACCTGTGGGATGTCGCGACCGGCAAGTCGCTGGCACGGCTCCTCAATGGATCCCACCAGGCATATGACTCCGCCGCGGGCTTCTCGCCGGACGGGAGGCTACTCGCCGTCGGCGACACGTCGGGGAAGGTCGTCATCTGGGATGTCGCGAAGCGCCGGCCCGTTGGAAGCCCCTTGGTCGGCGAAAACAGCGCCCTTCACGGGGTCGACTTCGACCCGACCGGCCAGATGCTGGTCACGATGAGCGACGACGGCAACCTTCGGCTCTGGGACGTCGCCACCGAGAAGCTGATCGGCGCGCCGATCCCGGTGTCGGGGGGCGGCGGCACAGCCGAGTTCTTCCCGGATGGCACGCACGTCCTCGCGGACTTCGGACCGACGGGCGTCGTCTGGAACGTCGACCCCGTGGCATGGGAAGCCCAAGCCTGTCGCGTCGCGCACCGGGACCTCACGCGTGAAGAATGGAACGACTTTCTCGGCGAGCGGGCGTATCGTCCCGTCTGCGCCGGGGCGCAGCCCGTTCCGGGCTGACTGATCCCGTAGGCGCGCGGGCGCAGGAGGGCATTCCGCGGCGCTCGCGCGAAGCCCTCTTCCGGACTCGAACCGGAGACCCCCTCCTTACCATGGAGGTGCTCTACCAACTGAGCTAAGAGGGCAGTGGTGCGAGGATGGTAGCCGGGATGAGCGCGCGCGAGGGATACGTCGACTTCCGCGGCTACCGGACGTGGTACCGCTTCGTCGGCGACCTCAACTCATCCGTCACGCCGTTGCTCGCGCTGCACGGCGGACCCGGCTCGACGCACAACTACTTCGGGCCGCTCGAAGGCCTCGCGAACGAGCGCCCCGTCGTTGTCTACGACCAGATCGGCTGCGGCAAGTCCGATCGCCCGACCGACATCGAGTGGACGCTCGACGTCTTTCGCGACGAGGTCGCGGCCGTACGCGACCAGCTCGCGCTCGAGCGCATCCACCTGCTCGGCACGTCATGGGGCGGGATGCTCGCGCAGGAGCACGTCCTCTCCGGAGCGAGCGGAGTCGTGTCGCTCATCCTCAGCTCGACGTTCGCGAATCTCGCGCTCTGGAACGAGCAGCAGCTCGAGTTGAAGGCGCAGCTCCCGCCGGACGTGATCGAAGTGCTCGACCGCCACGAGGCCGCCGGCACGTTCGAGGATCCGGAGTACGAGGAGGCGATGGGCGCCTACTTCGACCGGCACTTCTACCGCGGCCCGTACCCGAGGCCGGAGCTCGAGGCGATGGAGAAGGGGCGCGCGCCCGACGTCTACCGCGCGATGCAGGGGCCGAACGAGTGGATGACGACTGGCGCGCTGAAGGGCTGGGACATCCGCGACCGGCTGCACGAGATCGACGTGCCGACGCTCGTGCTCCGCGGCGCGTACGACATGTGCACCGCGCCGGTCGCAGCCGAGCTCGTCGCCGGCATCGCCGGCGCGCGCGAGGTCGTCTTCGAAGACAGCTCGCACACGCCGGCCCTGGAGGAGTCCGCTCGCTACCTCGACGTGATTTCCTCGTTCATGCGTGAAGCGGAAAGTGGGGGCGGGAGGATTCGAACCTCCGTAGGCTGAGCCGACGGGTTTACAGCCCGTTCCCTTTGGCCGCTCGGGCACACCCCCTTGAGCGGACGGCCATTCTAGCTTCGAGCGTTTCCGCCGCCGCGGCGGGCTTTGCCCGACGCGGCCGCAAACGCTCGTCGGTAGCGGATCGGCGAAAAGTCATCATGGCGCCGAAGGCGCCGGACTTTTCGCCGCGAGGGCACAACCCCCTCGAGGGAGCGCCATTGTAGCCTTGGGCCGTGGAGCGCTTTGACGTCGCGGTCGTCGGTGCAGGGCCCGCCGGCTCGACGACGGCATACCGGCTCGCGCGCGCGCACGCGCGCGTCTTACTAATAGACAAAATGCGTTTCCCCCGCGACAAGCCCTGCGGCGGTGGGCTGACGACGCGGGCTGTACGGCAGTTGCCGGTGTCGATCGAGCCCGTCGTGGAAGACCGGATCACGCGCGTGCGTTGCCGCCTCCGCTACGGCCGGACGTTGGAGCGCCGCTCCGAGCACGTGCTGTGCCGGATGACGCAGAGGCGGCGGCTCGACGCCTACCTCGTCGAGCAGGCGGTCGAAGCAGGCGCCATCCTCCGCGACGGCGTGCGCGCCGCCATCGAATCCGACCGCCGGCTCCGCGTCGACGGCGATCTCGTGGAAGTCGACGCCCTCGTCGGGGCGGACGGTGCGAATGGGATC
>JBJMJR010000076.1:0-6029 GCA_045806245.1 Gaiellaceae bacterium
CATGCGTACGCCGTGAAGGCGATCGAGACGTGGAAGTAGAAGATCCGCTGCGAAAAGCCCTGGTTGAGGTCGTTCGGGACGACGAAGAACACCAGCAGAAGCGCACTCGTGACAAGCGCGAGCGAGGCTCCGGCGAGCGCCGGGAGCGGTATCCGATAGCTCCGACCCACCGCGGAGATTCTCGCAGGTCCGACCCTCCGTACCGCGGCTACTCCGTGACGACGTACTCGAACGCCGCCCAGCAGACGAGCGCGAAGAGCGCGTCGTAGAGGCCCAGGAAGGCGAGATAGCGGCCGGGCTGGTCGACGACGGAGGCGCCGACACCGCCGATCAGGATCGGGATCGCGAGCGGCAGGAAGAGCACGGGCAGGAGCAGCTCCCGCGCGCGGGTCACGACCGCCATCGCGCCGACGAAGGTGCCGACGGCGCAGATGCCGATGTCCGCGAGCACGACAGCCGCGATCGTCGTGCCGTCGACTCCGTGGAAGAAGAGCGCGAAGACCGGCAGCGCAAGAGCCTCCGCGAGCGCAAGAAACGCGAACGTGGCGATCGATTTCGCGAGCCAGATCGCGCTGCGGTCTGAGGGAGCGAGCACGAGGCCGTCGAACACGCGCTGCTCGCGCTCGGGCACGAAGGCGCGCCCGAGACCGAGCAGCGCGGTGAAGACGATCGCAACCCATAGCAAGCCGTTCGCCGCGAGATCGGACGAGCTCGACGGCAGCGAGAAGTGGAAGACCACGAAGACCGCAACCACGAATAGGAGCATCGCCGGAAGCGTGTCTCGCGCGCGAAGCTCGAGTAGGAGATCCTTGCGGGCGAGCGCCCGCACGTCTGCGAAGTAGTTCATGCGAGCAAGACCTGTGCTGTCGCGAATCGTTCGACTCGGGCTGGGTCGTGTGTCGATACGAGGAACGTTCGCTCACCGCGCAGCTCGCCGAGCTGCGTGTCGAGCAGCTCAACGCCTTGCGCATCGAGCGCGGTGTAGGGCTCGTCGAGGACGAGCAGCGCGGGCTCGTGAAGGAGGACGCGACAAAGCGCGAGCCGCTGCGTCATGCCACGCGAGTACGACGCGACGCGCTCGTGACGCACGTCCCAGAGCCCGAATCGCTCCAGGACCATGCCGATTCGCTCCCGCCGCTCCGGGACGTGGTACAGGCGCCCGTACAGCTCCAGGTTCTCGAACGCCGTCAGCTCGCGGTAGACGAGCGGCTCGTGGCCGAGATAGCCGACCTGCGCGCGCTCGACGTCAACGTGCAGCTCGCCGTCGCTCGCAAGCGCGAGGCCGGCGCAGATGCGCAGGAGCGTCGTCTTGCCGGAGCCGTTCGGTCCGGTGACGACGGCGAAGCCGCCACGGTCGAGCTCGAGGTCGACGCCTCGCAGCACGCGCTTCTCGCCGAAGCTCTTACCGAGCTTGCGCGCCGTGATCACGTCAGCGCGTCTCCGATCACGAACGCAGCGAAGGCGACGCTGATCACGCCGTTCATCGTGAAGAAGGCCGCATCGAGGCGGCGCAGATCGCCCGGGCGAACGAGAGCGTGTTCGTACATGAGCAACGAGCCGACGACGGCGACTCCGATCCAATACAGGACGCCGACCGGCAGCCCGGCGCCGGCGATGACGAGGCACGCGACCGTCGCCGCGTGCGAGATTCGCGCACCGAAGAACGCACCGCGCACGCCGAAGCGCGTTGCGATCGAATGCAGCCCCTCCGCGCGATCGATGTCAACGTCGAAGAGCGCGTAGAAGAAATCGAAGCCGGCGACCCAGAACGCGACGGCGGCACCGAGCATCCAGGCCTGCCAGGGCAGGTGATTGGTGATCGCAACCCAGGCTCCGACCGGCGCGAGGCCGTCGACCACGCCGAGCCAGAGGTGGCAGAGCCATGTCACGCGCTTCAGGTACGGGTAGACCACGAAACCCGCGACCGGGATCGGCCACAACACGTGCGTCAGCGGTGCGAGTTGCCAGACCGACAGGACGAAGAGCGCGAGCGACGCCGCGCAGAACACGGCGACCTGCGCCACGGACAACTGTCCGCTCGGCAGCTCGCGGCCCGCGGTACGCGGGTTACGCGCATCGATGCCCGCGTCGATCAGCCTGTTCAGCGCCATCGCGAGAGAACGGGCGCCGACCATCGCAAGCGTGATCCAGAGCAGGTCGTGCGCGGAGGGCGCGCCGTCGACGGCGAGAAAAGCGCCGACGTAGGCGAAAGGCAAGGCGAAGACCGTGTGCTCGATCTTCACGAGGCGCGCGAGACGCGCGGTGATCGGCGGGAGCGTGGACGCCGAGGAAGTCACTAGCTCTGCTTGTGCGGCGTCGGCTCGCCGGTGAGCAGGTCGAGCGCGTGCTCGAGCGCGGGCTGCAGGACGGCGTAGCCGTCGCGGCAGCCGCCGGGGGAGCCGGGCAGGTTCACGACCAGGGTCGAGCCGAGCACGCCGGCCGTCCCGCGCGAGAGCTGCGCGTACGGCGTGTGGTGCAGCGAATCCGCCCGCAGCGCCTGGGCGATGCCCGGCGCCTCGCGCTCGAGAACGTCGCGCGTCGCCTCGGGAGTGACGTCCCGCGGCGCGAGACCGGTACCGCCGGTCGTGAGAATCAGGCGCACGCGAGCCGCGAGGTCGCGCAGCGCAGCGGCAATCTCCTTCCGCTCATCTGCAACGACGCGTCGCTCGACCTCGTAGCCGTCTCCGCGCAGGAGCTCCTCCAAGAGGTCGCCGCTCCCGTCTTCGGCTTCTCCCCGCGAGACGCGGTCGGAGACCGTCAGGACAGCGGCCGTCAAACCTCATCCTTCGTCTTCTCGAGCAGACGGACGTCGGTGATCGTCATCGCCTTGTCGACGGCCTTGCACATGTCGTAGATCGTCAGCGCGGCGACCGTTGCGGCGGTGAGAGCTTCCATCTCGACTCCGGTTTGCGCCGTTGTCTCGGCCGCGGCGGTGATCGCAACTGCGTCTTCGCGAACCTCGAGCGCCACCTCGACGTTCGAGAGCGGCAGCGGATGACAGAGCGGGATCAGCTCGCTCGTGCGCTTGGCCGCCATGATCCCGGCGAGCTGCGCAGTTGCGAGCGCATCTCCCTTCGGCAGATCCCGGAGCCGCGCCGTCGTCCCGGACGACATCCGAACTTCGGCGCACGCGACCGCACGCCGCCGCGACAACGGCTTGGCGCCGACGTCGACCATGCGAACCGAGCCGGACTCGTCGACGTGACTCAGGTCGCTCACGCGGGAATCGTACGCTCAGACCGGGGTGCGGGACGCGACGCGATCCAGATCGGCGAGCTGCAGGGCGATCCACGCGGAGATGTCGTTCCGTCCGACGTGCTCGCGAATTCCCTCGAGGCGCCTCCGGCGGTCTTCGGCCTCCATCGTGAGCGCCGTGTGGATCGTCTGGGCCTGGCCGTAGACGTCGAATGGGTTCACCGTAAGCGCCCAGTCGCCGAGCTCCTCGTGCGAGCCGGCGTTCTCGGAGAGGATCAGCACGCCGTCACGACCGTTGACGAGCGGTGCCTCCTTCGAAACGAGGTTGAGGCCGTCGAAGACCGGGTTCACGAGCAGAGCGTCGTATTGCTTGTACGCGGCGATCGCCTGCGCGAAGTTGTCCGCGATCTGGAGGTCGATCGGGAGCCAGCCCTCGTTCTGAAAGCGGTCGTTGACGGTGCGCGCCTCCCGCTGGATCGCGGCGAGGTATTCCGAGTACTCCGGAATGTCCTGCCGCGACGGATCGAGTAGCGCAAGCAGCGTGGCGCGCCCGTGCATCTCGGGGTACATGTCGAGGAACAACGCAAAGGCGCGGAAGCCGCGTACGACGTTCTTCGACGGGTCGGTGCGATCGACCCGCACGACGAGAAACTCCGGCCGCCGCTCGACGATCGCACGCTCCTGCACGAGCACGTTCGGGTCGTCGCGCAACTCCCGGAACTCTGCCGGATCGATGCCGATCGGATGACTCGTCACGAGCGTGCGATGGCCGGCGTGCACGACCGACGACGACCCGAAGTCGACCTCCGCGCCGAGGATGTCTTCGCACGAACGAAGGAAGTTGCGCCGCCAGCGGTTCGTATGCAACCCGAGCACGTCGTTCGCAAGCGCGCCTTCGTGCACGGCGACGCGAAGATGCCCGGGCAGCACGTGCCAGTAGTCGGGCTCGGGCCAGGGGATGTGGATGAAGTGGGTCGTCAACGCGTCCGGCCGCCGCTCGCGCACGAGCCGCGGCGCGAGGTAGAGGTGATAGTCGTGGAAGAAGACGGCCGCGTCCGGCTGATGCTCGAGCTCGGAGACGGTTGCCGCCGCGAAGCCCTCGTTCACAGGCAGATAGCCGTTGAACCAGGCCGTGTGCAGACCGAGATCGACGTCCGGCGCATACGGCAGCCCCCACATGTAGTGCTGAAGAAACCAGAGCGTCGGGTTCGAGACGACGTTGTAGTACCAGTCGTACGCTGCCGGATCGTGCGCGACCAGCCGCAAGCGATACGGCGTGCCGTCGCGCCACGTCTCGTCGAACGCCTCGCCACCGTTCTCCTCGGCGACGACCTTGTCCTCGTCGCTCATCGCGCTCGCAATCCAGGTGACGTCGTGACGCGTCACGAGGCTCCGCAGCGCGGTCACGAGCCCGCCGCCGCCGCGCTTCGTGATCCGCTGGCCGCCCGGTCCGCGCGAGTACGACACCGGTCCACGGTTTGCGACGACGATCAGCTTCCGTCTCTCTGCCACCGCGCCCAAACCTATCCGCCGGAGGCAGCGAGAAACGCGGTTCGCTAGGCGGTGATCACCTGGAGGTCTGACCCGGTCTCCCGCCCGACCAGGCGGTTGAAGAGGGCCAACCGGTCTCGCAGCAAGCGCGGCGTCAGGAAATGCTTCCGTACGTGCTCCTTGCCGAGCAGCGCCCTCCCACGCGCCGCGACCGGGGCGGCAAGGATCTCGAGACAGGCTGCGGCACATTCCTCGGAGGAGTCGACGAGCCAGCCGGTGTGGCCGTTCGCGATCTGCGTGACGATGCCGCCCACGTTCCCGGCGACCGTCGGGCGGGCCTTCCAGAGCCCCTCGGAGACGGTGAGCCCGAAGCCTTCCTTGATCGACTTCTGGATCACAGCCGACGCATGCACCTGGAACGCATTCACCTCGACCGATCCCACGTTGTTCAGGTTCGAGAGCAGGAAGATGTCGGGATCGCCGTCGGCATAGGCGACGGTCTGGTTCCAGTAGTCCCAGCCCTCGGGGTCGTCGTGCGCCATCGAGCCGACGAGCGCAAGCTGGACGCCCGCCTGCTCCTCCTTGACGATCCGGTATGCGTCGATCACGCCGAGCGGGTCCTTCCAGGGGTCGAAGCGGGAAACCTGCGTCAGCAGTGGGCGGCTCACGTCGATTCCGAACTGGTCGACGATGTACGCCGCGTCCTCGGGAGAGAGCGCCATGTTCTTCGGCGCGAGCGGGTCGATCGCGGGAGGCCAGATCACGCACGGCGGCAGCCCTTCCCGCCTCGGCACGTACTCGGCGAGATGGAAGATCGCTGCGTCGTAACGTCGAATCGACGGCAGCAGGAAGTCGAGCACCTCGTCGTTCGGCGTCGAGAAGTCGATGTGGCCTCGCCATGCCCACTTGGCCGACCCGCCGCCGATGTGGTCGATGATGCCGACCGGCTGCGGATCGTGAACGACCACGAAGTCGTACGCATCCGCGTCGAGCTCGCGCGCGTTCAGCTCCTGGAAGCGCGAGAAGCACTGGCGCTGCTCCTCGGTCAGCCCCTGCGGGTTGCCCTGCAAGGCGTTGTGGATCGTCTTCGTCACGGCGAAGAACTCGTCCGCGCCGCGGATGATGCGCCACTCGACCTCGAGGCCGGCGTCCTGCATGAGCGGCACGAGCGTGTACTGGATCTCGGCAACGCCGCCTCCGAAAGCGGTCGCCGACAGCTCGAGCACACGGGCGCCCGCGAGCGGCTCCGCGAGAGCGCGGATCTCGTCCATCAAGCCGCGGGTCGCGATGGTCGCGTAGTCCGCTAGTGACTTGTGCCCGACGTTGACGAGCTGCAGCACGCC
>JBJMJR010000077.1:0-15498 GCA_045806245.1 Gaiellaceae bacterium
CCGGAGATGCCCGTGAGCTGGTCGAGAATCGACGACAGCTGCAGGCCGACAAGGGCGAACACGAGCGCGTTCAGGACGAACGCGACGATGTTCCAGAGCGCCTCTCCCTGCAGCCGGGTCTCCACCGAGGTCAGCTCCGGCGTGCGCCAGCCGAGGTAGACGCCCGCAGTGACGACGGCGATCACTCCGGAGGCGCTCAGCGCGGCTGCGGGGATGAACGCGAAGTAGCCGGTCATCAGCGAGAGGGTCACCTCGACCGGCGGGTTGTCCACGCGCCGGCGCGTCTCCGCGACGAGGAAACCGACGACGAGCCCGATGCCCACACCGCCGCCGACCGCCCACACGAAGCGCCACGACACGTCCCAGAAGGAGAACTGGCCGGTCACCGCCGCGACGACGGCGACGCGGAACAGCACGAGGGCCGTCCCGTCGTTGACGAGGCTCTCGCTCTCGATGATCGACACGAGCCGGCGCGGGACGCCGAGTCGCCGCATGATCGCGGTCGCGGCGATCGGATCCGTCGGCGCGACGATCGCCCCGAGCGCGAAGGCGACGCTCCACGACATGTGGTCGACCCACGCGTGCGCAACGAGCGCCACCACGACGGTCGTCGCCGCGACGAGCCCGATCGCGAGGATGAAGATGGCGCGCGCATTCGTCCGCAGGTCGCTGAGCGACGTGCGGTAGGCGGACAGGTAGAGCAGCGGCGGCAGAACCGCAACGAGCACGACCTCGGGCGGCAGCGTGATCGTCGGCATCCCGGGCACGAATCCGAGCACGAGGCCGCCGAGGACGAGAAAGATCGGGTACGGGATTCGCAGCTTCGGAGCCGCGATCAGCAGCGCGGCCAGCACCGCGAGCAGCGCGAGCAGGATCAGCTGGTCGTGGGTCGTGAAGTGCACGGTTCGAGCCTACGCGGCCCCTACACTCCTGCGCATGTGCGGGATCTGCGGAGTCGTGTCCGCGAGCGGCTCCGTCGATCCGGAGCGCGTCGCGCGCATGAGCAGCACGCTCGTCCACCGCGGGCCGGACAGCGCCGGGGAATTCTGCGACGGGACGGCGGCGCTCGCTGCGCGGCGCCTTTCGATCATCGATCTCGAGACGGGCGACCAGCCGATCGCGAACGAGGACGGGACGCTGCACGTCGTCCAGAACGGCGAGATCTACAACTATCGCGAGCTGCGACGAGAGCTCGAGCGCGCGGGCCACACCTTCCGCACGCACGGCGACACAGAGGTGCTCCTGCACCTCTACGAGGAGTACGGCGACGGGTTTGCCGAGCGTCTGCGCGGCATGTTCGCGATCGCGATCTGGGACGCACCGCGCCGGCGGCTCGTCGTCGCACGCGACCGGTTCGGAATCAAGCCGCTGTACTACCGCGACCTCGACGGCGAGCTCGCCTTCGCGTCCGAGCTGCGCGCGCTGCCGCGCGGCGAGATCGACCTCGACGCCCTCGAGGCGTTCCTCGCGTTCAACTCGATCCCGGCGCCGCTGACGATCTTTCGGGAAGTGCGAAAGCTCCCGGCCGGGCATCTCCTGCTCTGGGACAACGGCGCGGCTCGCGTCGAGCGGTTCGCGCGGCCTGCGCCGCTCCCGGAGCGCGACGACGAACAGGCGGAGCTGGTCGAGGAGCTGCGCTCGCGGCTGCGTGACTCTGTCCGCGCACACCTCGTCAGCGACGTGCCGGTCGGCGTGCTGCTCTCGGGCGGCGTCGACTCCGCGCTCCTGGCCGCGCTCGCTGCCGAGGAGAGCACGGAGCCGCTGCGCACGTTCTCGATCGGCTTCGAGGAGCGGTCCTTCGACGAACTGGCGGATGCACGCCTCGTTGCGGAGCGCTACGGGACGCAGCACCGCGAGCTCGTCCTGCGGCCTGACGCTGCGCTCCTGCTGCCAGCGCTCGCCGACGCCTTCGACGAGCCGTTCGCGGATTCGTCCGCGCTGCCGACGTACCTCGTCTCCGAGCTGGCGGCGAGCGACGTGAAGGTGGCGCTGTCCGGCGAAGGCGGCGACGAGCTCTTCGGCGGCTACTACACCTACGCCGCCGACCTGCTGGCGGCCCGCACCGGCGGCCTCGCGCGGCTCGCCCGCCCGCTTGTCGAGCGGCTGCCGAGCTCGAGCGCAAAGGCAAGCTTCGACTATCGCGCGAAGCGCTTCGTCCGCTCCGCGCATCTGCCGCCGCTCGAGCGCCATCACGGCTGGAAGGAGATCTTCTCGCCCGACCTGCGCGCGGAGCTCACCGGCCGGCGCAGCGCGTTCGACCCGGTCGACCTCCTACGCACACGCTACGCAGAGACGAACGGTGCCGAGGAGCTCGCGCGGCTGCAGGACGTCGATCTCGGGGTCTACCTCGTCGACGACCTGCTGGTGAAGACCGACCGGGCATCGATGGCGCATTCGCTCGAGGCGAGGGTCCCGTATCTCGACACGGTCGTGACGAACCTCGCGCTCGCGCTCCCCACGCGGCACAAGGTGCGCGGCCTCGGGAAGAAAGTGCTGCTGCGCAAGGCAGCCGCGCCGCTGCTGCCGCGCGAGATCGTGCAGGGGAAGAAGCGCGGCTTCTCGATCCCGGCTGCGGCGTGGCTGCGCGGCGAGCTCGAGCCGTTCGCGCGCGAGACCCTGGCCGCCGAGACACTGTGCAGGCAGGGATTCTTCGAGCCGCGGGTCGTCGAGCGGCTCCTCGAGGACCACGTCGCCGGCCGTGAGGATCTGAGCCGGCAGCTCTGGGGCCTGCTCGCCTTCACGCTCTGGCACGAACGGCATGTCGAGCGCACGCCCGGCGACGTGCGCATGCCCCAGTTGCTCGCCGAGCGCTGATGATCGTCCACGTCCTCGGCGCGAGGCCGAACTACATGAAGGTCGCGCCGGTCTACGCGGCACTCGCGAGCCGGGGCAACGTCGAGCAGCAGCTCGTGCACACCGGGCAGCACTACGACGCGCTGCTGAAGGACGTCTTCTTCGCCGAGCTGCCGCTGCCGCGGCCGCACGTCCAGCTCGAGGCGCGGACGCCGGCAGCGGCGGTGGAAGAGCTGGAGCGGACCCTCGCGGAGCTCGAGCCCGAGCTGGTCGTCGTCGCCGGCGACGTCAACTCGACGCTCGCCGGTGCCGTCGCGGCGCGCAAGCGCGGCATCCCCGTCTGCCACCTCGAGTCGGGATTGCGGAGCCACGACTGGTCGATGCCCGAGGAGGTCAACCGCGTCATCACCGATCACCTGTCCGCGCTGTTGCTCACGACGCTGCCGAGCGGCGAGCAGAACCTGCGCGAGGAGCACCTGCCTGAAGAGCGCATCCGTCCGGTCGGCAACACGATGATCGACACGCTGCACGCGACCCTCGACGCCGCCCGGGCGCTCGAAGCGTGGACGGCGCACGGCCTCGCGCCGAGGAACTACGTGCTGGTCACGCTCCACCGCCCGAAGCTCGTCGACGACCGCGAAGCGCTTGCCCGGACGATCGCAGCGCTCGACGGCGTCGCGGCCACGCTGCCGGTGATCTTTCCCGTTCATCCGCGGACGAAGAAGAACATCGGCGCAGCCGGACGCCTCGTCCTGACCGACCCCCTCCCCTACCGGGAGTTCCTCTCGCTCGAGCTCGAAGCCGCCGCGGTCGTCACCGATTCCGGCGGCATCCAGGAAGAGACAACGGTGCTCGGCGTCCCGTGCTTCACGCTCCGTGAGAACACGGAGCGACCCGAGACGCTCGAGGGGACGAACCGGCTGATCGGCGTCGACGACTTGCCGGACGTGCCGCGGTTGCTCCAGCAGCCGACGCCCGGCCGCATCCCCGAGGGATGGGACGGGAACGCGGGCGAGCGCGCGGCGCGGGCGATCGAGAACGCGCTGTGAAGATCTGGGTCGACATGACCGCGTCGGCGCACGTGCTCGTGTTCCGGCCGCTGATCGCACTGCTACGCGAGCGTGGCGACGAGGTGGAGATCACGGCGCGTGACTACGCACAGACGCTGCAGCTGCTGGAGCTGCACGGCCTCGAGGCGACCGTCATCGGCCGACACGGCGGCCGTTCACGCGCAGGCAAGGCACGGTCACTCGCAGCGCGCCTGCACGCATTGCGGAAATGGGCGCGCCCCCGCGACTTCGACCTTGCGCTCGCACACGGGTCGCACGAGCTGACGATCAGCGCTCGCCGGCTCGGCATCCCGAGCACGACCACGCACGACTACGAATTCGCCACGCTCCAGCACCAGCTCGGCATGCGCGCCGCGACCCGCGTGGTCGTGCCGGAGTCGATCCCGCCCGAGCGGCTCGAGCGCTTCGGCGTCCACCCGCCCAAGCTCCAGCGCTATCCCGGCTTGAAGGAGGAGTACTACCTCGCGGACTTCGAGCCCGACCCGGGCGTGCTCGACCGCCTGCACGCGGATCGCAGCCGCGTGCTGGTGGTCCTGCGTCCACCGCCGGACGTGTCGCTCTACCACCGCCACTCGAACCCGCTCTTCCCGCAGACACTCGACTTTCTGGGCGCGCATCCCGAGGTGCAGGGAGTCGTGCTGCCGCGGACCGACGAACAGCGCGAGTTCGTGCGCGGGCTGGACCTGCCGTCGATGATCGTCCCGGACCGCGCGGTCGACGCGCAGAGCCTGATCGCCGTCGCTGACATCGTCGTCTCGGCCGGCGGGACGATGAACCGCGAGGCCGCCGCACTCGGGGTGCCCGTCTACACGACGTACGGCGGGCGGCTCGGCGGCGTCGACGAGCAGCTGATCCGCGAGGGGCGGCTGAAGCCGCTCACCGATCCGCGTGCGCTCGAGCTCGTGAAGCGCGACGCGACCTCGGGCAGCCGCGTCCGCCGCGACCCGCGGGTCATACTCGACCTGCTATTGAGTGCACTCGACGATGGGTGACGAGCGCTCGAGCTGGGACGACGACTTCGCACGCGGGCTCCGCGGCAAGACCGTGCTGCTCGGCCTGACGTTTGCGTCGGCAAGCGGAGAGGTCGTCGAGCAGACGCAACGACACGGAGTGATCGAGGAAGCCGATCCCGAGCGCGGGGTTGCCATCCGCCTCGTCGCACCGGGCCACGCCTGGCATGCGGAGATCTATTGGGTTCCTCCGGACCTGAGCAGCCTGTCGGAGGCGGCGCCCGGCGCCTACAGGTTGCGCTCGACCGGCGAGACGATCGTCGATCCGGACTTCACGTGGACGTGGGAGATCCGGTCGCCCGCGGCAGGCGAGTCGACGCCGGAGCAGCTCGAGGCCCGGCGGGCCCAAGCGCGCCGCCTCGGCTTCCCGGAGGACTAGGCGGCAGCGAGCACGGCGAGCACTTCGTCGCCGTAGCGCTGCAGCTTCGTCGGCCCGACGCCGGGCACGGCACTCAACTCGGACAGGTCGCGTGGACGACGCCCTGCGATCTCGGCGAGCGTCGCGTTGTGGAAGACGACGTACGCCGGCAGATCGTCGGCTGTCGCGCGCTGCAGCCGCCACTTCTTGAGCGCCGCGTAGAGCGGGTCGTCCTGCTCCGCCGGGCGTGGCGTGCTCGTCTGAATGCCGAGCTCGCCGAGGAAGCGGCTCGGCTTGCCGCTCCACGTCACGGCGAGGTGGCTCTTGCCGCGCGTGAGCCCGACGTAGAGCAGACGGCGCTCTTCCGCGATCTCGTGCGGCTTCTTCGCCTGTCTGATCGGCAGCTCTTTCTCCTCCAGCCGAGGCATGAACACCGCCTCGAACTCGAGGCCTTTCGCGCCGTGCAGCGTGAGCAGATGCACGCCGCGCCGCGCGGGGCCGCTCGTGCCGAAGCGATGCTCGAGATCGGCGACGAAATCGTGCGTCGTGCGCACGCCGTCTTCGAACTCGCTCGCGAGCTTCACGAGGCGGCCGAGGTCGGCCTGCCGCACGACCTCGCGCTCACCGAGCTTCTCCGGCGGCCGCTCGACCCAGCCGGAGTCCTGCGCGTACCCGCGCACGGCGGCGGCGACGACGGGCGTCGGGCCGAGCTTCTGCAGGCGCTTGAGCAATTGCCGCGCAGCCTCGCGCGCGAGCAGCGACGCGCCCTGAAACGGGATCTCCGCGTCGTGGAACGCTTCCTCGAGATCGGCCAGCCGCGCGTTGGTGCGGCCGAGCACGGCGATCTCCTCGTACGGGACGCCGCCGGCGTGCAGTGCGCGTACGCGCTCGACGATGAACGCGTGCTCGAGCTCCGCGGAGGCGAAGGCGCGCAGCTCGGGCGCCGATCCGCTCGGCCGCGACGCACGCAGCACCTTCTCGGCGCCGCCGAGCGCCGGCACGATGCGGTTCGCCAGCTCCAGGATCTCGGGCGTCGAGCGATAGTTGGCCTCCAGGCGTACGACGGCGGCGTGCGGGAACCGCCGCGGCAGCCCGAGCAGGTACTGAGGCGTTGCGCCCGTGAACGCGTAGATCGACTGGTAGTCGTCGCCGACCGCGCAGAGCTCGTCGCCGGCGCCGAGCCAGCGGTCGAGGAGCGCCTGCTGCAGCAGGTTCACGTCCTGGTACTCGTCGACGGTGAACGCGTGGTAGCGAGCGCGCACCGCCGCAAGCGCATGCTCGTCGCGGTCGAGCATCGTCACGGCCAGCTCGAGCACGTCCTCGAAATCCGCGAACCCGCGCTCCGCCTTGCCGGTCTCGTAGAAGCGGAAGACCTTGACCATCAGGTCGGGCGGGATCGGCGGCTCGTGGTCGCCGAGACCGTCGAGGTACGTCTCAGCCGACAGCCGCCGGTTCTTGGCCCATTCGATCTCCGTTGCGAGGTCGCCCGCCGGGCGGAACTTGTACGGGGGCGGCAGGCCGTTTGCGATCCGACGCAACGCCAGCGCCTTCGAGGGGAGGATGCGAGCAGGCGGCGTCCCGAGACGGTGCAGCTGGGCGAGCGCGGCCGAATGGAACGTGCGCGCCGTCACGCCGCCGACGCCGAGCGCGTCGAGCCGAGAGCGCATCTCGGTCGCCGCCTTGTCGGTGAACGTGACCGCGAGGATCTCGCTCGCAGCGAACGTGCCGGTCGCGACCTGGTTCGCGATCCGCCGCGTGATCGTCGTCGTCTTCCCCGAGCCCGCGCCGGCGAGGATGCAGACGGGGCCGCGCACGGTTTCGACCGCGCGACGCTGCTCGGGATTGAGCCCCTCGAAGATCACCGGTCCACCCTACGGAGGCGGGGGGACGGAACTGTGACGAGTCAGTGCAGGGTGTCTTCCAACACTGCGGAGCCGGCGCGGTGCGGCTCGCGCAGCATCGTGGCGAGCTTCGACACCACGTCGAGCGTCTCGCCTCGGCCGACCATCCGCTCGAGCTCGCCGAGCTGCTCCTCGAGCCACTCGACGTCGATCGGCGGGCGCGCAGCGCGCAGGATCTTCGGGTGCGACGTGGGCCCGACGGTCTCGCCGTCGGTCCACAGCTCCTCGTGCAGCTTCTCGCCCGGCCGCACGCCGACGAAGGCGATCGGAATCTCGGTCTCGGGCTCCTTGCCCGAGAGGCGGATCATGTTGCGGGCGAGGTCGAGGATCTTGACCGGCTCGCCCATGTCCAGCACGTACACCTGGCCGCGTCCCCCGATCGAGCCGGCCTGGACGATCAGGGAGACCGCCTCCGGGATCGTCATGAAGTAGCGCGTCATCTCGGGGTGCGTCACGGTCACGGGGCCGCCCTTCTCGATCTGCCGCCGGAAGATCGGGATCACGCTGCCCGAGGAGTTGAGAACGTTGCCGAACCGAACCGCGACAAACCGCGTCTTGATCTCGTCGCGATGGCCGTATCCCTCGACGATCCACTCGCACAGCGCCTTCGACTGGCCGAGGAGGTTCTTCGGGTTGGCCGCCTTGTCCGTGGAGACAAGCACGAACCGCGCGGCGCCGTACTCGACGGCGACCTCGGCGATCACGCGCGTCGTCAGCGCGTTGTTGCGCACTGCCTCGAGCGGATTCGCTTCCAGCAGCGCGACGTGCTTGTAGGCCGCCGCATGGAAGACGACGCTCGGCCGGTAGCGCTCGAACACCTGGCTCATCTTCGCGCGGTCGCCGCAATCGCCGAGTACCGTCGCGACCGCGGAGAAATCCCGGTCGTCGATCAGCTCGCGCTCGATGTCGAACAGCGCCGACTCGGACTGCTCGACGAGGACGAGCCGTGCCGGGCCGATCCGGGCGATCTGCCGGCAGAGCTCGGCGCCGATCGATCCGCCGGCGCCGGTCACGAGCACGGTCTCGCGCGCGATGTACTCGGCGACGACGCGCAGGTCGACCTCGATCTGCTCGCGCCCGAGGACGTCCTCCACCTGCACGGGGCGGATCTGGCCGGCCAGGTTGTGGTCGCCGGAGATGAGCTCGTAGATGCCCGGCAGCGTCTTGACGCCGACGCCCGCCGCCTGCGCCATCTCGACGACGCGCTGGCGCGTGTCGCCGGACGCCGACGGGATCGCGATCAGCACCTCGTCGGGCGGATTGTCGCGGAGGATGTGCGGCAGCTCGTCGGAGGTGCCGAGGACGCGGATGCCGTGCAGGCGCAGATTTTTCTTGCGCGGGTCGTCGTCGATCAGGCCGATCGGCGTGTAGCCGAGCGCGGGCGACTTCAGCATCTCGCGGATGACGAGCTGCGCTGCATCCCCCGCGCCGACGACGATCACCTCCTTGCCGCGCGCGACGAGCGAGGCGGCGCCGGGCCGTTCGATCAGGCTGCGCGCGAACAGACGCGTGCCGGCGACGAACGCCAGCAGCAGCAGCCAGTCGAGCACGGCGATCGAGCGCGGCAGCGGAAAGCCCTTGATCGGGTGCGCGAAGTAGACGACGAGGTCGGCGACGACACACGCGACGGTGACGCCGCGGGCCGCGCCCCACATGTCGCGCGTCGACACGTACCGCCACCAGCGGTTGTAGAAGCCGAAGACGATGAAGGTTGCGAGCTTGATCGCGACGACGACCGCGAGCGTGTCCACGAACAGCCGGTGGTACGGGTTCGGCACGCCGTGGTCGAACCGGAGCCAGAACGCGAGCCACCAGGCGATCGCGATCAGCGCCGCGTCGGCGAGCAGCTGCCAGATGCGGTGCCGGTTGACGGGCACTACGACGCCACCGGTGCGGCGGCCTGCACGACAGAGACGACCCGCTCCTGGGTGTCCGCGTCGATGCCCGCCCAGAGCGGCACCGAGAAGTTCTCGCGCGCGAGCTGCTCGGTGACAGGGAGCGAGCCGGCCGACCAGCCGAGGTACGCGAGCGCGGGCTGCAGGTGCAGCGGCGTCGTGTAGTAGACGGCGTTGCCGATGCCGGCCTCCTTCAATGCTGCGCCGATCCGGTCGCGCTCGGTCGAACGGCACACGAACAGGTGGTACGCGTGGCCCGGCTCGTCCTCCGGCAGCTCGCATGCCGCGCCGAGCCCGAGCTCGCCGTAGCGCGCGGCGGCCTCGCGGCGCTGCGCGATCCAGGAGTCCAGCTCGCCGAGGAAGATGCGCAGCACCGCCGCCTGCAGCTCGTCGAGGCGGGAGTTGTAGCCGAGCAGCTGGAAGTCGACCTTGTCGCGCGAGCCGTGGAAGCGGAGCATGCGCACGCGTTCCGCGAGCTCGGCGTCGTCGGTGGAGACGAGCCCGCCGTCACCGAGCGCGAACAGGTTCTTGGTCGGATAGAAGCTGAAGGTGGACGCGACGCCGGTGCGGCCGATCTCCGGCGAGCCGAAGGCCTGCGCGGCGTCCTCGATCACCGGCACGCCGAGCTGCGCCAGCTCCGCCGTCGGGGCCGGACGCCCGAACAGATGCACCGCGAGGATCGCCTTCGTGCGCGGGGTCACGCGCGCGGCGACGTCCTCGGCGTCGAGGTTCATCGTGGCCGCGTCGACGTCCGCAAAGACGGGCGTCGCTCCGCGGCGCGCGATCGCCTCGGCGGTGGCGTAGAACGTGAATGCCGGACAGATCACCTCGTCGCCAGGGCCGATGCCGAGCCCGTCGAGGACGAGCACGAGGGCGTCGGTGCCGTTGGCCACCCCGATCGCGTCGCGAACGCCGAGATAGTCCGCGGCCTCGCGCTCGAACGCGCCGACGTTCGGGCCGAGGATGAAGTCCGCCCCGGCGAGCACGCCGTCGATCGCCTCGCGGATGCGGGGCAGCAGCGGCTCGTACTGCGCTTTTACGTCAACCAGCGGGATCGGACGCACGACCGAAGAGTCTAGAGGCCAGATAGAGCAGCCCGAGAGCGACGGCGGCGATCACGGCATAATCAAGGTACTTGCGGACGCTGTCGTAGTTCGAGCCGACCGCCCAGCCGACGGCGGCCAGGCCGAAACAGAAGACCGCGCACCCGATGGCCGCCAGCAAGATGAAACGGATCAATGGCACGCGCCCGATCCCGGACGGTATGGCGACGAACGAACGGATCCCGGGCGTCATGAAGCCAACGGGGACGGCGACACCGCCGAAGCGGTCGAACCAGCGGCGGGCTCGATGGAGCCGGGCCGGCGTGATGTGCAGGAGCCGGCCGTGCCGCTCGAGCCCGTGCTCGGCGTACATGCCGAGGAGCCAGCCTCCGACGGCACCGACGAGATTGCCGAGCAGTCCCGCCAGCGACATGACGACGTACGCAGCGCCGGGCGAGCTGATCTCGTGGCCGAAGAGCACGACCTGCGCGTCGGGAAACGCGCCTGCAGCGACGGCGCCGGCATAGAGCATCGTCAACTCGCTTGCCGCGGGCAGCACCGCAGCGACGATCATCAGCAGGAAGACGGCGTAGACGCCGTGATTGCCGATCAGCGAAGTGAGCGAGCTCGTGACGCCGGCAACCGGCACGCGGGGAGGCTACCCGCGAACGGTGAAGTCCCGCTCGGCGACCGAGTGGCGGCCCTGGTCGTCGTCGGCGGTGACGCGGAACGTGTAGTCGCCGGCCGGACGACCGGACGCAGACCAGCTGAAGCGGTAGGTGCCCGGCGGATGAGTCGCCGAGTCGAGGGTCACCACGTCTCCGCCCGGCCCGACCGTCGTCGCGGACACCGTCGATCGCCGTGCGAGCTTGTAGGCGAGGGAAAGCGAGCCGTTCGACGGCACGGCCTTCGTCTGCAGCGGCGGCGCATAGACGCCGTAGTAGTCGAGCGTCAGGGCGGCGGCGGCCGGGCGCTCGCCGCGCGCGGAGGGACGATTCAGCAGCTTGCTGTCGAACGCCATCGTCGCGGTCGGGCCCGAGGCGAGTGCCGAGGCGGTGACGCAGCCGAGCCGCATCATCGTCAGCGCGAGCTCGAAGTTCGTGAGTCCCGTGCTGTAGCCCGGCTGCTTTCCGTCCGCGGCGAGGAAGACGATGCGACCGTCGGCGGTCTGGCCGACGGCGCTGCGGGCGTTGCGGAACGCGAGCTGCTCCGACGTGAAGTTCTCGAACGCGCGGTACACGGGCTTGCCGCTGCGCACGATCACAGGCCCGCCTCCCACCGCTTCCGGGACGCTCGCCCACTGCGGCGTCAGCGTGAGCACGACCGTCACCTTCGAGCCGACCGGCGCCTCGGCCGGCAGGAACCCGGCTTGCGAGCCGCGCGCGACGAGCAAGGCGCCGTCGGCGGGGATCGGCTGGTTCCCGCCCGAGAGGTAGCCGGTCACTGTCGCTGTCAGCGGCGTGTTCGGCGCGGCGGCGGGAAACGGCTCGAGGACGGCGTACGCTCCACCGCTCTCGGCGGGCGTTCGCGCACCCCAGTCACGCGTGTACAAGGTGGTGTGGTTGGCGCGCGGCGCCTCGTTGACGCCGAGGATGCGCCGCTGTCCCGATCCCTGCCACGTGCCGGCGAGTGCGACGCGGTCGACGTGCAGCGTCCCGTCGGTGTCGACGCCGACCGAGGAGCGCTCGTCCATCGGCGCGACGTCGAGCACCCCGCCGCTGATGACCGTGCCCGCGCCGGCGTCGACGCCGACGACCGTCGCATCGCCCGACGCTCGCTTCTCCATCGACGTCAGCCGCTCGGTTCCCTGGACGGCGCCGTTCGACAGGATCGCCTTCAGCGCGTACAGCCCAGTCGGCCGCGGCGCGACGACGATGTGCTCGACCACCGGCCCGTGCGCCGTGAACTCGACCTGGCGCGAGTAGACGACGTTCGGCATCAGCGTCTGGCCGCGCACGGGAGTAGCTGCATTCCCGGGCGTCACGACGACACCGGCCAGCAGCAAGGCGATAAGAGCTCTGCGAACCACGACCCCGCCCGAGGGTATCGAAACGCCTGGAGCGCGCCCAGCCCGAAGGCCGGAGCGTAAGTCAGCGCAGAGCGCGACTTACGCGGAGGCGAACTGATGCGAGTCGGCCACGCGCAGCATGGCCGAGCCGCACGGAAGAGCCAATCGCCTGCCGCTCATGGAGCGCGCGGGCTGGCCCGCAGGGGCCAGACCCACGCCTAGTTCCAGACCTTTACTTCTCGATAAAGGGTGTCGCGCTGAACCGGGGTCTTGCCGAGCGCCTTGATCAGGTGCACGAGCTCCTCCGTGGACGTGCGGTGCGTGGTCCCGGCTGCGGACACGACGTTCTCCTCGATCATCACCGAGCCCATGTCGTCGGCGCCGAAGCCGAGGGCGACCTGGCCGATCTTCATGCCCTGCGTCACCCACGAGGACTGGATGTGGGGGACGTTGTCGAGGTAGATGCGCGAGACCGCCTGCGTGAGCAGGTAGTCGAACGACGTCGGCATGTCCTCGCGCGCGACCTTGCCGGCGAGGCGATTGCCGTCGTTCTGGAACGTCCAGGAGATGAACGCGCGAAAGCCGCCGGTCTCGTCCTGCAGCTCGCGGATGCGCCGCATGTGCTCGACACGCTCTGCCACCGTCTCGACGTGCCCGTACATCATCGTCGCCGTCGTCGACATGCCGAGCCGGTGCGCGTGGCGCATGACGGCGAGCCAGTCGTCGGTCTTCGTCTTCTTCGGTGCGATCTCGTCGCGCACGCGGTCGACCAGGATCTCGCCGCCGCCGCCGGGAATCGAGTCGAGCCCGGCGTCGCGCAGGCGCGAGATCGTCTGCCACAGCGTCAGCTTGCTGCGCCGCGCAATGTGCTGCACCTCCGGCGGCGACAGTGCATGCAGGTGGATCTTGTAGCGCGCCTTGATCGAGCGGAAGAGATCCTCGTAGTAGTCCACGGCCAGGTCGGGGTGGTGCCCGCCCTGCATCAGCAGGCCGGTGCCGCCGAGTGCGAGCGTCTCCTCGATCTTCTTGAAGATGACCGGCTTCGGCAGGAGGTAGCCCTCGCGCGTGTCGCCGGGACGGCGGTAGAACGCGCAGAACTCGCAGTCCGTGTAACAGATGTTCGTGTAGTTCAGGTTGCGGTCGATGATGAACGTGATCCGCGTCGGGTCGACCTTGCGGTTGCGAATGTCGTTTGCGGCGCGCCCGATCGCGACGAGGTCACGCGACTCGAGCAGCGTCAGCGCCTCGTCGTCGCCGATCCGTTCGCCGTCGAGCGCCTTCTCCAGGATCGCCTGGACATGCTTCAGGGACTGTCCCTGGGACGTGTCTGTGACGCTCACGCGACCACCGCCTCGCGCGCGAACCGGAGCTCCGGCACCTCGTCCAGCTCACCGGCGTCGCGTGCGAGCTCGAGGAAGGTCATGAGGCCCGCGCGCTCGCGCGGGCCGAAGCGATAGCGCAGCTTCTCGAAGTAGCGCGCGAGGAAACCGGCCGGGTAGCCGTAGCGCTCGCTCGCCTCATGCGCGAGCCGCTCGGGCTCGGCGCGCGCGAGCCGGACCGACGCGACGAGCGCGTCCTCCAGCTCGGACAGGCCGCCGCACACGGGCTCGGGGCAGGCCCAGACGGCGAACACCATCGGCAGGCCCGTGCGCTCGAGCCACAGGCGGCCGAGGTCGTAGTGCGGCGTCGGGTCCTCGAACGCCGACTTGAGCGCCGCGTCGCCGATCAGCAGCTTCGCATCGCCTTCCTCGCCGAGCGGCACGTGCTCCGCCTCCGGCAGCAGCACCTTCGTCAGCACGACGGACGTGGCGGACTCCGGCGTCACGGCGACTGTGCGCACCTGCTCGAGCGGCTTACGCGAGACCAGCTGGATCGAGTCCACTGCACCCTCGGAGCTCACGCAGAGCCGCGGCATCAACCGCAGCCGGTGGGCGTTCCGCGCGTACTCGATCGAGGAGATCGGCGCGACGTCGAGCTCGCCGGCCAGAAGGCGGGCGTTGAGATCGGTGGGGACTCCCTGCACTTCCTCCACCTCGGCGTCGAGCCGGTAGAAGACCGGCGCCATGTTGACGTAGGAGATGCGGCCCAGCCTCACCACCGCTCCACCTCGTTGTAGAGCGTGTCGCGTTGAACAGGGATGCGTCCCGCTTCGCGGACGAAGCGCACGAGCTCGGGGATCTTCTGCTCCGTCTCGGTGCGCGCACCTGCGGCGTGGAAGATCTGCTCGCGCACGACCGTTCCCTGCACGTCGTTGGCGCCGAAGTGCAGCGCGACCTGCGCGAGCGGCAGTCCCATCATGATCCAGTACGCCTTGATGTTCGGGATGTTGTCGAGCAGAAGGCGCGAGACGGCGATCAGCTTCAGGTCGTCGGACCCGGTCGTGTGACGCCAGCCGCGCTGCTCGAAGACGGTGTTCTCAGGGTGGAACGCAAGCGGGATGAACGCGAGGAAGCCGCCGGTCTTGTCCTGCTGAGCACGCAACCGCAGCAGATGGTCGACCCGCTCTTCATACGTCTCGACGTGGCCGTACAGCATCGTGCAGTGCGTCGGGATCCCGAGCCGGTGCGCGGTGTCGTGCGTGTGGAACCAGAAGTCGGGGTGCTCCTTGCCGGGCGCCACGAGCTTGCGCACGCGGTCGGCGAACACCTCGGCGCCGCCGCCCGGGAGCGAGCCGAGCCCGGCGTCGTGCAGGGCGCGCAGCACCTCCTCGTGCGTCAGTCCCGACAGCTTCGTCATGTGGTGGATCTCACTGGCGGTGAAGAGCTTCAGGTGCACATCCGGCAGCGCCTCGTGCAGTGACCTGACGATGTCGACGTAGTAGTCGAAGTCGAGGTGCGGGCTCTCGCCGCCGACCATGTGGATCTCGGTGAAGCCGCTGAGCTCGTGCTGGCGCACCGCGTCTTCGACCAGCTGCTCGCCGCTGTACGTGTACGCGTCGGACTGCTTTTGCGTCACGGCGAACGCGCAGAACTTGCACTTCACGCGGCAGACGTTCGTCTGGTTCAAGTAGAGGTTCTGCACGAAGAAGACGCGGTCGTCCCCGCCGCGCTGCCGTCGCGCGAGGTCGGCGAGCTCGCCGAGGCCGAGCAGGTCGTCGGACTCCATCAGTGCGAGCCCGTCGTCGAAGTCGAGCCGCTCTCCGGCCTCCACCTTCGCGTGGATGGCGGCCAGCACGTCTGTGCGCTCGAGGAGCGCCATCAACGCTCCCGGTTGACGACGGCGTAGGTCAGGGCCTCGAGCGCCTCGCGGCGCACTTCCCCGTTGAGGCACGCGCGCGCGTTGCGCGCATACGCGAGCGCGACGTCGCGACTCTCTTCGAGCGCGCCCGTGGACGCGACGCGCAGAAGCGCGCCTTCGAGCTGCGAGCCGCCGGCCAGCGCAGCGCGTACCGCGTCGTCGCGCTGCGACGCGAGCAGCAGC
>JBJMJR010000078.1:0-10752 GCA_045806245.1 Gaiellaceae bacterium
CGAGTTCGGCGGCGTCGTCGTGAACGAGGCCCCCACGTTTCGCACCGACCAGATGCCCTACGGCGGCGTGAAGGATTCCGGCAACACGCGCGAGGGCCCGCACTACGCCGTGCGTGAGATGACGGAAGAACGGCTCGTCGTCGTCGAGCTGCCGTAGTTTCGCGGCGGGACCGGCGGGAACGTTGGAGCCATGATCGGCCTCGTGCTCGCACTCCTTGTCGTCGGCGTCGTGATGGCCCTGTTGGGGCTGTGGATCTTCTCGATCCCGATCGGCATCGTCGCGCTCATCCTGCTCGTCCTCTTTCTCGCCGGGTGGGGCCGGCGGAGCGCGACGCGCACGCCCAACACGCCGACCTGACCCGTCACAGGCCGCTGTTACATTGGTCGCGTGGCGCGGCCATCGCTGCTTGCACGTTTTCGCCGCAAGGAACCGGTCGCGGCGGCAGCGCGACCCGCCGGTCCGCCGCGCAGGACGCTTCCGCACCCCGGCCATCTTCGGCGCGAGCGCCGCACCCTGGTGCGCGCGCGTGAGGAACGGCTGCGCGACCTCGGTGGACTGATGCTCGAGATGTTCCGGCGTGACCAGTTCCGCCAGGACCTGCTCGTCGAACGATGCGACGAGCTGCTCCTGCTGGACGAGCGTCTCCAGGAGCTCGACACGTTGCTAGCCGCGTCCGTCTCGGCGCGACGCCCCGCGCCGGCCGCGCGCTGTGCTTGCGGAGCTCCGCTCGTCTGGGGCTCGCACTTCTGTGCGAACTGCGGGCGACCGGTGAGTGCCACGCCGCCCGTCGTCTCGTGCGCGAAGTGCGGTTCCGCCCTTGCGGCCGACGCGAAGTTCTGCGCGGTCTGCGGGCACGGCGTCTCGGCGGAGCTCGTCGAGGCCGTGCCGAGCCCCTCGGCGCAGGACCGCTGGGAGTCGTGAGCACTCCCGCCGAGCGGGCCTGCCCTCGCTGCGGCGCCCCTCACGAGCCCGGTCAGGAGTACTGCCTCGAGTGCGGGTACCGGCTGCAGGCCGCGCCGGGCGTGGTCGGCCGGCTTTCGGCCGCGTGGCAGCGGCGCTTCGGCTGGTATCCGGGCGATTGGTTCTGGCGCGTGTTGCTCGGCCTCGTGATTGCGATCGCCGGCGCGACGGCAGCGATTGCCCTGACGGACGCGGGGGCCGAGAACACCACGATCGTCGCGACGCAGGGCGGCGGCCCGGCCCATACGCCGACGACGGCTCCCCAGACCGCGACCGTGACGCTGCCGAGCGTCTCCACAGCCGCCGGGCCGCCGCCGACGCCCTCCACGGCGCCTCCGGCCACGACGACGGCTCCGGCGCCCGGGTCGCTGACCTCCTGGCCGACCGCCCGCAGCGGATTCACGGTCGTCCTGGAGTCGATCCCCACCAGTGCCGGCCGCTCGCTCGCGTTCGCGCGTGCCCGGGCGGCCTCGCGGGCCGGCCTTCCTCAGGTCGGCGTGCTGGACTCCGGGCGCTATTCGAGCCTCCACCCGGGCTACTACGTCGTCTTCAGCGGCATCTACACGTCGGCGGCCCAGGCCGAAACCGCCCGTGCGGCAGCTGCGGAGAAAGGTTTCCAGCTTGCGTATTCGCGGGAAATAACGCGCTAGCCGTTCTCCCGCAAGGCAACGAAGGGGGCGACTTTGTAACACCCCCGTGGGTCTTATAGACTCCGTGCTCGACGGACGCGGCCTTCGGACGATTTACCGCGACTTAACAAAGCTTTGCGGGGGATTAATGGGAGCCAGAGATACTGTGAGCGAGGAGTACACCGCCCGGCTTCAGGCCTGCATGTATCAATACTCAAGAGCCATCTACAGGTCGATTAAGGACCTGATCGACCCGTATGTGGCGCCTGAGCTGCACCTGGAATACCGGCGCGCCGTGCTCGAGCAGTGTGAGCAGACGATGGAGCGGCTCGCCCGCGACCCGCTCTACTTCGCCAAGCCCGATCGGGCGCTGTTCCAGGACATTCGCCGCTACTTCCCGATCACGGCGCAGGCCGAGGTCGCCTGGGCGGTGCAGGAAGGCGTCGCCGCGGCGGTTGCGTTCATCGAGGAGCAGATCGAGGCAGGTGCGCTCGACGGCGGGGTCGCACGCTGCCGGGCCACGACGCGGAAAGGCAAGCCGTGCCAGCGCACGCCCCTGCCGGAACGCGATTACTGCCCCTCGCACCAGCACCTCGAGCGCTCCAAAGTCGCCGCGTAGCACCTGTCTCGTGCCTGGCACGTGACGGGTCCGTAACGGATTCGTGCCGAGACGCTGACGCGGGCGTTCGCGTGCCCCGCACGCCGGTACGGTCGCCGGGATGGGACGACCGCTTCGCTACCTCGCAGCCGGCGCCTACTACCACGTCGGGTCAAAAGGGAACAACGAAGCGCCGATCTTCGTAGACGACTGGGATCGCGCTGTCTTCGTCCAGATCCTGAGGCGCGTCCGCCGCCGCTACCGCTGGCGGCTGCATGCCCGCTGCCTGCTCGGCAACCACTACCACCTCGTCGTCGAGACGCCGCTGCCGAACCTCTCCGACGGCATGCGCGACCTGAACGGCGAGTACGCACGAGCCTTCAACGAGCGGCATCGCCGCAGGGACCACGTCTTCGGCCGTCGCTTCTGGTCCAAGGTGATCGAGTCCGAAGAGCAGTACGACCACACGCTCGACTACGTCCTCCACAACCCGGTCCATCACGGGTTCACCCGGCGGCTTGGGACCTGGCGCTGGACGTCGGTGCCCGCCGCAGGTCGGATAGATTCGCCTGGTGTCGCACGACACCGACAAGCTGATCCGCCAGCTCTCGCTGGTCGCGTACCTGATGGCGGAGCGGCGTCCGCTGACGGCGCGCGACGTGAAGTCCAACGTCGAGGGCTACTCGGAGATGTCCGACGAAGCCTTCGCCCGCCGGTTCTACTCCGATCGGGCCGAGCTGCTCGCGCTCGGCGTGCCGCTGCAGTCCCAACGGGACGAGTTCACGGGCGAAGAGCTCTACACGCTCCGATCGGAGAACTACTTCCTCGACCAGCTCGAGCTGGACGACGACGAGCTCGCAGCCCTCCAGACGGCGCTGTACCTGCTCGAGGGCAAGTTCGCGTACGCCGAGCCACTGAGGCTGGCGCTGCAGAACCTCGCACTCGGACGACCGGGATTCGACGAGCCTGCGACGGCCACCGCGGTGCGCGTCGAGGTGCTCGACCCGGACTACTCGGCCGAGATGCCTGGACGCCTCGGCAAGCTCGAGGGCGCAATCTCGAAGCAGCGGACGATCAAGTTCCCCTACTACTCGATCTCGCGCAACCGTCAGACCGAGCGCACGCTCAATCCGTACGGGCTGCTCTCGGACAACGGCAGCTGGTACGTGATCGGCCAGGACCTCGACCGTAAGGACATCCGCACCTTCCGCGTTTCGCGCATTCGCGGAGACATTCGCTTCGCGACGCGGCGGGAACGCGACTTCCGCATCCCGACCGACTTCAACATCGATCAGTTCCGCGGCCGGCCGCCGTGGCAGGTCGGCGACCTGATCGGCGAGGCGCGCATCGAGCTCGCAGGCGACACGGCCTGGTGGGTCGAGCGCACGTTCGGCAACGCCGGCGAGCTCGAAGACGGCGTCTTCGTCACGGAGTACTCGTCCATTCCGCAGCTGGCTTCGTGGATCCTCCGTCAGGACGGGCGCGCGATTCCGCTCGAGCCCGACGATTTGCGGCGCGAGGTCGCGCAAGCGCTGCGCGACGTGCGTGCCAGGCACGAGGCAGGTCCGCCCGAGCTGGCCGGGCCGGCGCCGCCCGCGCGCGAAGAAGCGATCGGAGAGCGTCCCGCAGGCCCCGTCGTCCCGGAGCGCTTCGCCGTCCTGCAGGCGCTGCTCGCGTACCTGCTCGCCGCATGCGGAGAGGGCAACGACGCCACCATCCCCGCGCACGAGATCGTCGAGCGCTTCCACATTCCCGATGACCAGCTCGAGGAGCATCTCCAGCTGCTGAACCTCGTCAACTTCGGCGGTGGGTGCTACACCGTGTACGCGGCGCTCGAGGGCGACAGCGTGCATGTCGACAAGGAGCTCTACGGCGACACGTTCAGACATGCCCCGCGCCTGACACCGCTCGAGGCGCGCGCGATCCGCCTCGCGCTCGAATTCGTCGGCCCGATGATCGCTGCAGACGCGCACACGCCCCTCGACCGCGTCCGCAAGAAGCTCGAGGAGACGTTCGGGCAGTTCGAGCTGTCGCAGACGCCGGAGCCCGGCAGGGGAAACGCCGAGGCGGACCTCGTCGCGACGCTCACCGAAGGAATCCGCGACCGGCGGCTCGTCGCGATCGAGTACCAGAAGGAGGGCGAGCAGACGTGGTCCGAGCGCATCGTCGAGCCGTACTCGCTCGAGCGTGAGCTTCCGAACTGGCGCGTGCACACATGGGACCGCACGCGTGACGCCGAACGCAGCTTCCGACTCGACCGGATGCGCAGCGCGAAGGTGACAGACGAGAGCTTCGAGCCGCGCCCCGCCTTCGAGCCGCGCGGCTTCCGCGATGCGCGCACGGCCAAAGTCCTCTACGCGAAGGGCGTCGCCGCACGCTGGTCGGCGGAACGCGGCGCAACGCTGTTGAAGGACGGCACCGCGCTCGCAGAGATGCCGGTCGGCAGCGCCGACTGGTTGATCGGGGAAATCCTCGCGCAGCGCGGCGAGGCGATTCTGCTCGAGCCGGAGGAGATGCGCGTCGCGCTCGCGACGCGCGCACGCGAGCTCGGGAACGAGCTCGGCGTCTCACGCTTGCGCGCCCGCGCCTAACCGGCCGGCAGCTCGAGCCTGAAAACGGAGCCGCGCTCCGGGACGGAGTCGACGTCGAGCGTCCCTCCGTGCGCCTCCGCAATCGAGCGGGCGATGAAAAGGCCAAGTCCCGTGCCTGGCTTCGTGGTGCCGCCGCTCGAGCGGCCGAACTTCTCGAAGATCAGCTCCTGGTCCTCGGCCGCGATCCCCGGCCCCTCGTCGGCGACATCGATCACGACGTGGCCGTCGTCCGTCGTGGCGCTGACATGCACACGCCCGCCCGCGGGCGAGTACTTGACGGCGTTGTCGACGAGGTTCTGGATCACCTGGCGCAACCGCTCGCGGTCGCCCCGAACGCGCGGCAACGTGCCGACCTCCGTCGTCAGGCGCACCTCGTCCTGGGCGAGCTCCACGGCGGCGATCACGTCGCGCAAGAGCTCGGTCAGGTCGACGTCGCTGAAGCTGAAGCTGAACGTTCCCGCCTCGATCCGCGACGTGTCGAGCACGTCGTCGATCAACGTCGCGAGGCGAGACGTCTCGTCACCGATCAACCCGAGGAACGCCTGCCGCTGCTCGGGCGTCAGCTCGCGCCACCGCCCCTGCATCGTGCGTGCCGCGCCGATCACGGCCGCCATCGGGCTCCGAAGCTCGTGCGAAACGAGCGAGACGAAGTCCGCACGCAGCGCGGACAGGCGCCGCAGCTCGTCGGCCGTGCTCCGTTCCGCCTCGTAGGAGCGGATGTTCTGAACCGCGGTCGCCACGAGCCGGCCGAGCAGCGAGACGAGCTCCAGCTCGGCCGGCGCGAACGCGTCGCGCTCCGCGCGGACGACGCCGAGCATCCCGATCGTCCGCGGCCCGACCTGGAGCGGCGCGAGCACACGACTGCGCAGACCCAGGCCGACGAGCTCCTCCTCTTCCGGATATGCCGGCGGGTCCATCGACTCGCGATAGACGAGCTTCCCCTCCAGCACCTCTTCGAGCACCGAGCCTTCGACCGGACGTGCCGAGCCCGGCGGAAACACACGGTCGGTCCCGCGACCGGCGACCGCCATCACCTCGGCGCGGCCGCCCTCGACGAGCACGAGCGTGACGCGCTCGAACGCGATCAGGCCGCTCAGCTCCCGGACGAACGCGCCGAACGCCTGGTCGAGCTCGAGCGACGACGCGAGCGCACGTGCACAGCGATTCGCGGCCTCGAGCACGTCGACGCGCCGGCCGAGCTCGTCGCGCAACTCCTCCGCCTCGCGCGCGCGCGCTTCTGCAAACGCAGCCTCGTGGCCCAGCCGCTTCACGAGCCAGCCGACGATCGCGCCGGTGATCAGGAAGACGCCGAAGGGAAACGTGACGCGGTCCCAGAGGAAGCCCGGCCCGCCCGCGAAGTGATGCATGCGCCACCACTCGGCGAACACGAGGTACGGAAAGAGCAGGAGCGGCAGCACCAGCGCACCGATCAGGCCGTAGCGCAGCGCTGCCTCCGTGACGACGAAGATCAGGGCCCAGCGGGTCGGGCTGCCGTATTCGTAGGAGTAGATCGTCGCGAACGTCGCGATCGCACCGGCGTCGAAGAGCAGCGCGATCGGCCCGACGAACCGCGGATCGAAGCGTTTGCTCGCGAGGAACAGAAGGACCGCACCCACGGCGAAGATGCCGGTCGTCCACCACGCGTACCGCTCGTAGCCGGGCGGGTAGTCCTCGGTGAGGATGCCCACCTCGAGCACCGCGAACAGCACCGCGCCGACGCGCACGCGGGCGATCCAGAGCTCAATCTCGCGCAGACGGCTTTGTCGTGGAGTGTCAGTCGGCATGCCGTTCCTCGATTCGAGCCACGGCCCACTCCGCCTGCGCGCGCAGCAGCTCGTCGTCGTCGGCGAGGAACGGCTCTGCGAGCACCGCGTCATCGGGTGTGCCGCTGTTCCCGAGCGCGACGAGGGCGTTCCGGCGGAGGTACCGCGCGTCGTTCCGGGGCACGTACAACCGGTCGTAGCGCGCACGCAGCGCGTCGGCGTCTTCGCTGAGCCAGTCGGCGAGCCGCACGTGCGGCTCGACCGGCGCCGGCGGGGTCGCCTCGGCGCGCCGCTTCTCGACGCCGCGATTCCACGGGCAGACGTCCTGGCAGATGTCACAGCCGTAGACCTGCGCGCCGAGCTGCACGCGGTAGTCCTCAGGGATCGCGGACGGCGCTTGCGTCCAGTACGAAAGGCATCTCGTCGCGTCGAGCACGCCGGGCTCGTCGAGCGCGCCGGTCGGACAGGCGTCGATGCAGCGCGTGCACGTGCCGCAGCCGGCATCGAGCGGCTGCGTCGCCTCGACCGCCGCAGTCGTGACGAGCGTCCCGAGCACGACCCACGAGCCGTGTCGGCGCGTGATCAGCAGCGTGTTCTTGCCGTAGAAGCCGACGCCGGAGCGAGCCGCGGCTTCGCGGTCGACGTGCTGGTTCGCGTCGACGAGGACGCGGTACTCACCGCCGAGGCGGCGCCCGAGCTCGTCGAGCCGCTCGCGCAGGATCGCGTACCCGTCGTACCACGTGTAGCGCGGAAGCCGTCCCGCGCCGGGCTCGAGCGGAGGTTCGGGCGCGTAGTAGCAGTGCGCGGCCGAGATGACGGTGCGCGCCCCCGCCAACAGCGTCTCCGGATGGCAGGACACCTCCGGCTGGGCCATCGTGAAGCGCATGTCGGCGAACAGCCCGCGCGCCCTCCGCTCGCGGATGTGACGTTCGGTTTCGTCGTACGCCGCCGCCGGCGCGGCGCCGACGACGTCGAGACCGAGCTCGTGGGCGAGCCGCTCAAGCTCGACGGCGGTCATATGGGAGATTGTGCCGGGTGAAGGCAATACGAATCCACGAGGACGGCGGCCCCGACGTGCTGCGCTACGAGGACGCCCCCGATCCGGTGCCAGGCACGGGACAGGTGCTGATCGACCTGCGCGCCGCCTCGCTCAACCACCTGGACGTCTGGATCCGTCAGGGACTGCCGTCCGTTGCGAAGCCGCGGATCCTCGGCGCCGACGGCGCCGGCGTCGTCGTCTCCGGGGACGGCTTCAGGCCCGGCGACCGCGTCGTCATCAACCCCGGCATCGACCACGGCGACGGGACGATCACCGTCATCGGCGAGCACACCGACGGCACGCACGCCGAGCGGATCGCCGTGCCGGCCGACCAGGTGTATGCCCTTCCGGACAGCCTCGACTTCGAGACGGCCGCCGCCTTCCCGCTCGTCTTCGAAACGGCCTACCGAATGCTGGCGACGAAGGCGTCCCTGCGCGAAGGCGAGTGGGTGCTCGTCTGGGGCATCGGCAGCGGCGTCTCGACGGCATGCCTCGCGATCGCGAAGGCGCTCGGCGCGCGCGTCATCGTCACCTCCGGCAGCGGCGAGAAGCTCGACCGCGCCCGCGAGCTCGGCGCCGACGCCGTACTCGATCACAACACCGACGACGTGCCGGCGGCGGTGAAGGAGCTCACCTCGGGCGGCGCACACGTCGTCGTCGACCACGTCGGGGAGGCGACGTGGCAGAGGTCGCTCGCGTCGGCGCGCACAGACGGCCGCGTCTGCGTTTGCGGCGCGACGAGCGGGCCGAACCCGCCGGCCCAGCTGCACCGCCTCTGGTGGAAGCAGCTGACGGTCTACGGCTCGACGATGGGCACGCGCGCGGACTTCGAGGCCGTGTTCGATTTGGTCAGTTCAGGGCGCGCGGTGCCAGTCGTCGACCATGTCTTCCCGCTGGCCGAGGCCGCAGCCGCGCACGAGCGACTCGAAGCAGGCGAGCAGCTCGGGAAGATCGTGCTGCGGATTCCGGGCTAGCCGATACCGAGGATGAACTTCGCGTCGTCCGACATCCGCTCCGGCGTCCACGGCGGATCCCAGGTGAGCTCGATGGCGACGTCCTCGACGCCCGGCACCTCGCGCGCGACCCGGCTGATGTCCTCCTGGATCATCGGCCCGGCCGGGCAGCCCATCGAGGTGAGGCTGTGCGTCACCTTGACGGTGCGCCCCTGCACCTCGACGTCGTAGAGAAGTCCGAGCTCGACGATGTCCATCCCGAGCTCGGGATCCTCGACCTGGCGCAGCGCCTCGTAGACCTCTTCGCGAGTGGGCATCGGAGCGAGTGTAGCTAGTAGCCCAGCAACCGCACTTCCTCGCGCCGCTCGCGCGCGAAGAAGTGGATCCCGTCCGTGAAGCGCACCCAGTTGCAGCGCGTGCACATCACGAGCGAGTGCGTGCGGGCGGAATCGGCGAGAAACCGCACACCGCGCAGGAGGTCGCCGTTGGAGACGCCCGTCGCCGCCACGATCACCTCACCCGGAGCGAGCTCCTCGGTCGTGAACACGCGCGTCGGATCGTCGATGCCGAGCTCGCGCGCCTGCTCGATCTCGCTGCGTGACGTCGGCCACAGCTGAGCCTGCACCTCCCCGCCGAGACAGCGCAGCGCCGCGGCGGACATGACCGCCTGGCGCGTGCCGCCGATCCCGACGGCGAGGTGGTCGTTGGTGCCGCGAATCGCCGCGGAGATCGACGCCGTCACCGTCCCGTCCTGAATCAGCTTGATGCGCGCACCCGACGCGCGGATGTCCTCGATCAGGTCGTGGTGCCGCGGCCGGTCGAGGACGATCGTGGTGATGTCGTTCGGGCGGCGGCCGAACGCATCTGCGATCGCCTGGACGTTCTCCGCCATCGGCCGCAGGAGGTCGATCGAGCCGCGCGCCCGCGGCCCGACCGCGAGCTTGCGCATGTACATGTCCGGAAGGTTCAGGAGCGAGTCGCGCTCGCCCACGGCGATCATCGACATCGCGCCGTTGCCGCCGCGCGCGACGACGCCACGGCCTTCGAGTGGGTCGAGCGCGAGGTCGACCTGCTCGCCGCCGGCGCCGATGTTCCCGCCGACGTAGAGCGGCGACTCCTCGTCCGGAGAGCCGATCACGACGCGGCCGTCGATCGGGAAATCGTCGAGCGCGACGCGCATCGCGGCGGCGGCGTCGCGCTCCGCGGCTTCCTGGTCGGCGCGGCCGAGCCACCGCGCGGCGGTCAGCGCAGCACCCTCCGTTACGCGCACGTACTGCCCGCAGAGGCAGAGCCGGGATTGCGGCGGTGACTCCACGACCTCGGCCGCTGTTTCGTGGACCGTGTCGGCCATCAGACTCGTTCTACCTGCTCGGTGCTCGCCAACACCAGCTCGAGCAGCGAATCGATCGCCTCGCGCATGTCGGTGTGCGTGATCACCGGCACACCGTGACGCCGTGCGCGCGTGACGATGTGTTCCTGGACGCGGCGGATGTCGTCAAGGCCGTCGATGTACTTCTGGTGCGGGCGGAGCCCGTCGAGGCCGGCGTCGCGGACCATGAAGTGCGTGCTGTGTTCCTCCTCGTCCTCGATTGCGAGCACGCACTGGACGACGAGTGCGCCGTCGATGCGCGGCAGCATTCCGGGGACGAGGTGCACGCCCTCGAGCACCATCGACCAGCCCTCCTCGAGTGCACGCTCGATCGACGCGCGCACGCCGACGAGCACGTTCCGCGTCTGCTCGAGAAAGCCGGCGATCACCGGATCGTCCGCCTGCTCGGGCTCGCGCAGTCCCGCTGCGGCCTCGAAGCTCGAGTAGTGGATCGAGGGCATGAACTCCTGTGAGAAGAACGCACGCATCGTCTGGCGGACGAAGTCGGTCGACGTGACGCGCGTGATGCCGAGCCGGTAGGCCGCCTCGGTCGCGACGGTCGACTTGCCCGTTCCCGTCGCCCCGCCGACGAGGACGATCACGGGCAGGTCCAGGTCCTGCAGCTCTCGGAAGCGCCGCAGCCGGCCGATCGCCTGCGACCCGTCGGAGTCGCCGAGCACCTCCATCGCCAACTGCTCGAACCGGTCGACCTCGACGCTCCCCTCGTCTCGATCGGCCAGATCCTGCTCGATGCGCTTGGCGAGCTCGTACGCGCGCCCGATGGGAACACCCACGGCGACGAGCGCTCGCGCCATCAGTCCCTTGGAGTACGGCTGCTGCTCGTTCCCG
>JBJMJR010000079.1:0-14335 GCA_045806245.1 Gaiellaceae bacterium
GAAGAACTCCCGGAACTCGTTGCAGAGCTGCGCGGCGAGCGTCTTGTTGTGCGCGATGACGAGCGCCGGCTTGCCGACCTCCTCGATCGTCCACGCCATCGTCGCGGTCTTCCCGGTGCCGGTCGCGCCGACCAGCGTCTGGAAGCGATCGCCGCTCCGCAGCCCCTCGGCGAGGGTCGCGATCGCCGTCGGCTGGTCGCCGGTCGGCCGGTAGGCGTCGGATGTTTTGAACTCGCGCATTCCGTCCAAGCGTAGCCTCGATGGCTGCCGTCAAGAGCCCGCCCTACGAGGCCTACGCCGCCATCGTCGGCGTCTTCGTCGGCGGTCTCGGGGCGGCCGGTGCCGCGGCGCGCTTCCTCGGCCGCAACCCGGCCTGCCAGACGCCGCTCGACCTTATCGTCCTCTCCGCCGCGTCGTTCAAGGCAGCCCGGACGCTCGCACGCGACGAGGTGACGAGCTTCCTGCGCGATCCGTTCGTCGAGGGCGACGCGCACGAGGGCGGCGAGGAGCCGGTCGAGTCCGGCGACTACCGGCAGGCGATCGGCGAGCTCGTCACCTGCAGCCGCTGCGTCGGGACGTGGGCCGCCGCCACCCTGGCGACGACCCAGATCCTGATGCCTCGCTTCGGACGCCTGCTGACGTGGTCGCTGGCCGCCGCGGGCGCGAACGACTACCTGCAGGCCGGCTTCGCGGCGCTCACGAAGAAGGCGAACGCCTGACGATCTGGGTGAGCCGGGACTTCGCGATCACACTCAGCTCCTTCACGCCGCCGCACAAGGCGCAATCGAAGAGCCGCACGTTGCCAAGCCGCCAGCCCGTGAGCAGCCGCCAGCCCTTCGGCGAGAAGGCGAGGTGGTCGAGCCGAGGCGTTCGCGCAGCGTCACCGTCGACGAGGTACAGAGGCGACGATGACCACACGCCCCTCTTCCCCACCTGCCAGATACCTGCGGAGAGCGGGCCTGCGCTCGCGATCCAGCGTCCGTCTGCGCTGAACGTGACGTCGTTTACTGCGCCCGAGTGGATGCGAAGAACCGTCACCTCAGCGCCTGACCGTCCGTTCCAGACCCTGATGTCCGCGTCCGCGCCCGCGGTCGCGAGCAGCGTGCCGTCGTTGTTGAACGCGAGCGCAGTCAGCGCACCCGAATGTCCCGCGAGCACGACGCTCCTCCCGGTGCGCGCGTTCCAGATCCGCGCGGTGGAATCCGCAGAGGCGCTCGCGACGCGTGTCCCGTCGGGGGAGAAGACGGCCGCAACGACTTCGTCGGCATGGCCGCGCAGGAGCACTTCGCTCCGGCCGGCGACGCCGTAGACCGCTGCCAGTCCGCTGGACGACGCGGCGACGGCGAAGCGCCCATCTCGACTGAGCTCGAGGTCATTGATCGACCCTCCAAGCTCGTATCTCCTGACGGTGGTCCCGGTCGCGACGTTCCAGACGCGCACGATGCCGTCGCTGCCCGCCGTCACCGCAACTCGCCCGTTTCGCGTGAGCCGCGCGGCGGTTACTGCGGCACCATGCTGCATCTCGGCAACCGGTTCGCCGCTCGGCACCCGCCACACCCGCGCGCGTCCGTCGGAGCCGCCGGTGATCACGCGTGCTCCGTTTCCGCTGAAGCCGGCTGCGTTCACCTCGGCGCCGTGCTCGAGAATGTGACGCTGCTTCCCGGGACCGGAGAGGTGCGCAGTTCCGTCGGCGCCCGCGCTCAGCAGGGTGCGGCCGTCGGGACTGAACGCCACGATCGGCCCGCTCCTCGTGCCCTGCGGCAGGTCGTGCTTGTCGAGGTCGCGCGCGACCGTGCCGACTCGCCCGTCCCAGATCCGCGCTGTGCCGTCCTGGCTCCACGTTGCGATCAGCGAGCCGTCGTGCGAGACGCCGGCACCTTCGAGCGGCCGGCTGTGCCCCGCCAGCGAGGCTTGCTCAAATCCCGCGGCGGTGCCGCTCAGGAGCGCCTTCCCGTCGCGGCCGGCAGTAATCACCGAGCCGCTGTCGGGTGTGAAGGCAACCGACTCGACGCCGCTGCGGTGCTGCGTGATCGTCGCAACCCAGGTCGCCTGGGCGAAGTTCCAAACGCGCGCGATCGTGTCGTTGCTGCCCGCGGTCGCGAGCAACTTGTCATCCGGACTGAAGGCGAGGTCGGCGACGCGCCCGGTGAGATTGAGCACGTCCACGAGAGCACCCGTCCTCGCATTCCAGATCCGGACGGCCTCGATTGCGCCGGCCGTCGCGATCAGCCTTCCGTCGTGGCTGAAGCGCGCAGCATTGACGACGTTGACGTTGTTCAGAGCGAAGACCTCGGCCTTGCGCGCGACGTCGAAGACGCGAACGAGACGGTTCCCGCCGACCGTCAGCAGCCTGGTGCCGTCGGGACTGAACTCGACGTGCTGGACGGCGTGCCCCCTCGACCCGCTCGCATGCGCGAACGAGGCGAGCAGAAGACCACCGGCAACGCTCCATACGCGCGCGGTTCCGTCGGCGCTTCCAGTCGCGAGCAGTCGCCCATCGGGCGAAAAGGCAACGCTGTTCACGGGGCCCTCATGCTCGAGGGCCAGCACCTGGGCGCCCGTGCGGACATCCCACACATGCGCGATCCGATCGTTCCCGCCGCCGGCGCCCGCGATGAGCATGCCGTCGGGGCTGAACGCGGCGTCGACGATGTCCGTCCGCGGAAAGAGAGCGCGCGCCCGGAAACCGTGGCTGCGGTCGAAGAGGGCGGCGCCGCCCTCGCCGCCCGCGAAGACAAGCGAATCGTCGGGACTGAAGCGGGCGACGTGCATCTTCCCGGCTTTTCGCAGCCGCAGAACGGCACGCAAGCGCAGCTGCTGAATGCCGTCGCGCAGCGTGTCCTCGAGCGACGGCGGCGAACGTAGCTTCGCGATCTGGAAGGCGCGCACTGCGGCAAGAGAGCGCTGCACGCTCTTCTCCGCATCCTGCGTCAGAAAGGCACGCGCCTGGGCGGCAAGCCGCTCCGCTCCGTTGATGTTCCGCTGTTTGACGGCCGCTCGCTCGGCGAGCGCCTTCTTCTGCGTCTCACGCTTCGCCAGCCGCGTCTGTTCGTTCGCGTGTCGAGTCTCTTCCTGTGCGACGCCGGCGGACTGCTGGGCTTGCTCCTTCGCGCTGCGCTCGGACGCGGCCGAGTCGTTCGCGCGCTGTTCTTGCGTCTGGGCTTCGGCCGCCGCTTGCTTGTACTTCTGCTCGTTCTGCTCGGCCTTGCGTGCGTTCGCCTGCGCCGTCTTCTTCGCCGCCTTTTCATTGGCGGCGGACGCCTCGGCGTTCGCCTGCTGCTGCTGCGCGACCTTCGCCTGCTGCTGTGCCTCAGCGCGTTGGTCGAGGGCGTAGATCGCAATCGCCGCCATCACGCCCATCGCGACCAGCGCCGCCGCGAAGATCGCCAGAAGCCGCCGCTGCCGGCGCCGATGCAAGAGGCGCTCCTCTTCGAGCGCTCGATCCGCCTCGAAGCGTGTGCGCCACGAGACGACGGCACCGGCGAGCACGTCGTGGAAGATCTCGTAGCGCGTCGTGCTCGGTCCGTTCTCCGAGCTCGCGCGCACGATTCGTTCCGCGGTCAACCGCTTGAGCACCCCGGCGGCTTCGTCCTCCGAAACAGCGGCATAGCCGGCGAGGTCGCTGACGCCGTGCGCGATCTTCGTCCCGGATGGCGTGACGAGAAAGTGGTACATCGCGGCCGCGGCGCCCTTCTCGCGCAGGGAGAGCTCCGCCATCGCCTGCTCGAGATGCGCCTCGACGATGTGCTCGGCGCCGCCCAGCTCCGCAAGGGTCGCCAGGTGGAGGACGCGCGAGTCGCGCGCGCGCTCCACCTGCCAGAGCCGAGTGAGGACGAGTTGCAGGTAGGGCGCCTCGATGCGGTCCTCGTCGCGGGCAGCAAGGAACACCCCGCGTCCCGCGGAAGCGAGCTCGACACGACCGGCGGTGACTTGGTCGAGGATGGCGAGCTCGAGCGCCGGTTCGATCTCCACACGATCCTGCGGCGGGACGATCGCGTTATACCGGCCGAGCGGCCCGACGATCGCGGCCGTCCCGGCTGCGCGGTCGAGTCGTTCCAGCCGCAGGCGATTTGCGAGCAGGCTCGGAATCGACGCTTTGAGCGCATCCAGACGCGCGACCGAGTCCTCGCGCATGCCGATCAGGACGTTGACGCGAAGCCCACGGCGCTCGAACACGCGCGCAAGCTCGGCCGCCAGCGCACCGCCGCCCTTGTGGTACAGGAAGAGTTCCTCGAACTGGTCGAGAATCAGGTACAGGTCACCTCCTGCGCGATCGGCGGCGTCGGCAAGCGCATCCGCGAGATTCCGTCCCGTTCCGCCCGCGGCCTCGACGAGCGCCGTCACGGGATCGCCAGTCCACGTCGCGAACACGATCACCTCCGCCTCGCGCTCCTGTCGCAGGCGATGCGCAACGCCCGCGCGCAGCACCGAGCTCTTGCCGACGCCGCTCGCCCCGTACAGGACGGTGATCCGCGACGCGATCAGGTTCGCGGCGATGATCTCGCTCTCGCGTTCACGTCCGAAGAACATGAGCGCGTCGCCCTCGGTGTCTTCGAACGGCGCGAGGCCCTTGTACGGCCCTGCCGGCGTCATGACCGCGACGCTCACGGAGTCGCCTCCGTGCCGACGCCGACATGGCCCGCCAGCAGCTCGACATACCGTTCGAGCGGAAGCTCCTGCACGTCCACGTCGCGCCGCTTCCAGAACTCACGCTCGAGCGGCTTCGCATCGGGCTGCACGGCCCAGGAGCGATAGCTCAGTGGGTGATCGCTCCAGAGGCGGTTGAGCACGACACGCAGGTTCCAGTCGGCCATCGTGTAGCCAAGAAAGAGAAAGTGACTGCGTCGCAGCTTCGCGGCAAGACCGACCGGAACCGACGCGGCGACGTCAGAGTGCGAGAGGTAGTCGATGTAGTCGTCCTCGGTGACGACGAAGCTCTCCCACTCCCGTTCCGCGCCGCGGTCGACCTGGCCGTGCAGCTTCAGGATCACGGTTCGCTCCTCGAGCGAGAGCTCCGCCGCGTACGTGTTCGGGAGGTCGACGACCCGCCCCGTGCCATCAGGCCGGAGATGGCAGAACTTGCCCCGCTGCGGGCCTGCGGCGATGTACGAGACAACGTCGAATTCCTCGCCTGCCTCGACAAATGCCGCTTCCAGGGCGAGGTCGTAACTCGTCGTCACAAGGAGCTGGTGCGGCAGGCCGCGCTCGCGCAGGAGTGGCGGCAGTGACGCGAAGAGGCGATGGATCGGCGTCGGCGTGGCATCCGCGTCGAGCAGCGAATGCAACTCGTCGTAGAGCGGGCCCGACCCCTTCATCACGGAGATGTACTGCGCGATGCGTGGGAGGCCGTAGCCGTTCTCGACGTAGTCGAACCGCTGCGCGAGCCGAGCGGTCAAGTCGCCGATCTCGGTCCCCAGCACGGCGACCAAACGCCCCTGGAAGAGCGCGTCGAGCACCTGCTCGAAATGGTCCTCCGCCGGCGGCGCAACGCCGGGCGCCTGCAGGCCGCTCTCCTGCCGCAGGATCGCCCCGTGCAACTGCTGGAGGTCCCGGCTCGGCTCGATCCCGAGCTGGTCGACGAGGATGCGCCGCCCTTCGGCATAGGCCTGGAGCGCCTCTGCCTGCCGGCCCGCACGGTAGAGCGCGAGCATGTACTGCCCACGCAGCCGTTCCCGCATCGGGTACTCCTCGACCAGTCCCTCGAGCTCGCCGGTCAGTTCCGCGTGCCTGCCGAGAGCGAGATCGGCATCGACGCGCTCCTCGAGGGTCCCGAGTCGAAGCTCGTCGAGATAGGCGACGTGCGGCTCGGCAAATGTCTCGTAGGTCAAGTCAGCGAGGGGCGGGCCGCGCCAGAGCGACAGCGCGTGGCGAAGCTTCTCGGCGCGCGTCTGCGGCTCGGCGCCGCGGGCACTCTCGACGGTGACCCGAAAGCGGTCGAGATCGAGCTCGCCCGGCCGGATCCGCAAGCGATATCCGGGAGCCTTCGTCTCGAGCACGTCGGCCCCGAGGGTCTTTCGCAACTGCGAGACGAAGTTCTGCAGCGAGGTCGTCGCCGTTCGTGGCGGCTGCTCTCCCCAGAGCGCGTCGATCAGCCGGTCGACCGAGACGATCCGGCCCGGCTCGAGCAGGAGCATCGCGAGCACTGCCCGCTGCTTCTGCCCTCCGAGCAGGAGTGGGCCTGTCTCGTTGGAGACTTCGAGCGGGCCGAGTATTCGAAAGTCAGACACGTGACGTTTGTAACACCCTTTCGACGACCTGAACAGGCGCGGACCAAAACGTCGTTCACAGCGCTAACCGCCTACTAATCGCGGTCTTCACGCCGCCAACGGCCGTTATCGCCTGCAAGGCGCCGTTAGCCGGCCGTTAGACCGCGCTGAGGGCGCCGTTGCGACCGCCTTCGACGGTCGCTGCATGGCTACCAACACTCATCTCCAGCGCGGCGTCCCCCGCCGCACGGCCACGATGTTCCTTCTCGCCGCAGCGATCGCCGGCGGCGCACTGGCTGGAAGGACGGCCCTCCCGATGCAGACCTCTACCGCCGCAACACCTGCGAGCGCGATGCAGTCACAGCGCACGAGCTCGTACGGCTGGCCCGTCAAGCCCTTCGACCAGCAGCATCCCGTCCGGGGAAGCTTCGGCGATCCCCGCTCGGTCTTCCGCGGCGCGCCGACGATGCGCGGGCTGATGCACAGCCAGTGCGCCTGCTCGTACCACCAGGGCATCGACATTGCCGCAGCTGACGGCACCGCCGTCTATGCAGTTCGCGACGGCGTCGTCCGCACGGTCACGCCTGACTGGGTCGAAGTCGACTCGGCCGGGGGCTCCGCGTTCCAGTACTGGCATGTCGGCGCAACAGTCCACGTCGGCGACCACGTGCAGGCACAGCAGGACGTCGTCGGGCACATCCTCAAGGGCTCGAAGCACGTGCACCTGACAGAGCTGCAGTACGGCAAGCCGGTCAATCCGCTCGCACCCGGCCACATCGGGCCATACGAGGACCACACGAGTCCGACGGTCGGCGAGCTCAGCTTCCGCTCCGGCGACACCGGCGCGGCGCTCCTACCGGAATACGTCCACGGGTCGGTCGAGCTCGTCGCGGCCGCCTCCGATACGCCGGCAATCCCGGTGCCCGGTCAGTGGAATGGGCTGCCCGTGACACCCGCGAAGCTGACGTTCCGCATCACGAGCTTCCCGGCCGGCGACGTCGCGGTTCCGGAAACCGTGGCGATGGACGTGACGCACACGCTGCCGGGTACGAGCGACATGTGGCACACGTACGCGCGGGGCACGCACATGAACATGGTGCAGATGGGCGTGCACCGCTACTGGTACAACCCCGGCGTCTACCTCTTCAAGCTGACGCCAGGCCTCTGGAACACGCGGCAGCTCAGGGACGGCGTCTACCGCTTGACGGTGACCGCCGCCGATACGGCCGGAAACCACAGCTCCGGATCCGTGGTCTTCCAGGTGCACAACCGTTCCACCTGGCTGAACAACTGATACGCCCGATTAGCCCGCGGTTAGAGCAGAGCCCCACCTTGAAACGGTGGGGCTCGCTCGCATACTCATCTTGCTCACAACGCTCGGCTGCGTCGGCGCAGGCGGAACAGTCCGTGGCGGCGTCGACGGACGCGACGAGCGGCTTCAACCGACGAACCGGCCGACCGTCGAGGCCGCCTTTCCGCGGGAGAGCTACAGACCTGGAGACGTCGCGCGACTCGTAATCTGGACCCGCGGTTCAGGAGTGACGTTGGACGTACTCCGCGCGGGCACCGAAACAGAGAGTCTCCGCGCCCAGGACGTCATGCTCGGAACGGCCGTCTCGGCGCCGCAGCGTATCGGTGCCGTCGCTCGTGGCGACACGATCCGGGTTCGCATCGGCAATTGGCCAAGCGGTCTGTACTTCGCTCGCCTCACCGCCCGCGGAGGCAGGGTGGGCTACGCGCCGTTCGTCCTCCGGCCGCCGCGCCTGGGGCTGTCGCCGGTTGCCGTCGTCTTCTCGACGATGACCTGGCAGGCCTACAACTTCCATGATGACGACGGCAACGGCACGCTCGACACGTGGTACGCAGGTGCACCACACGCTCGTCTGGGACGTCCGTTCGAGAACCGCGGCACGATTCCGCACTACAAGCACTATGAGCAGCCGTTCGTGCGCTGGCTGGTCGCGAGTGGGTACCCGGTCGACTATCTCGCCGATTCGGATCTGGACGCGGCATCGGCGACGGGGTCCAGCCTCGCGCGGGACTACCGACTGCTGGTCTTCCCCGGCCACCACGAATACGTCACGCCGCACGAGTTCGCCGTCGTCACGTCCTACAGGGACCACGGCGGCCATCTGATGTTCCTCTCGGCGAACAACTTCTTCTGGCGCACGGTGAAGCACGGCAACGTGATGACCCGTACGGCGCGGTGGCGGTCGTTGCACAAACCGGAGGCCTCGCTCATCGGCGTGCAGTACTTCGGCAACGACCGCGGTCAGCATCAGGGCCCCTGGGTCGTCGGGGATGCGCCGGCCGGCCGATGGATCTTCGCGGGCACCGGCTTGCAGCCCGGAGCGTCTTTTGCCCGCGGGGGAATTGAAGCCGACGCTGTGGCGCCGACCTCACCCGCGGGGACGAGGGTCATTGCACGCATACCGAACGTCTTCGGCCACGGACGGGACGCCGAGATGACGTACTACGAGTTGCCCAGCGGCGCCGAGGTCTTCGCCGCCGGCGCTTTCACGCTGGCCGAGTCGATCTGGTCGGCGCCCGTCCGGCGGATGATCGAGAACCTCTGGGCGCGGCTCGGCGCTGTCGGTCCCGCGGGCTTGCGCGGCCGGCTCGCCGTCGGACAGCGGCGCTAACCTAGGGCGTCCCCTCGTTGTCTCAAGCAGTTGTGCGCCGTCATTTCCTCGTCATCCTTACGGTGGTTGCGCTTGCCCTCACGGCCAGCGCGGGCGCGTCCGCGTACCCCTGGCCGATCAAGCCGTTCAACCGTCAGCATCCGATCCGCGCGAACTTCGGCGATCCGCGGACCCGCTTCTGGAACACGATGCTCACGGACGGGCTCCAGGGCCCGGGGCTGTTCCAGTTCCACAACGGCATCGACATCGCGGCGGCCGAGGGCACGCCGGTCTACCCGATCCTGTCGGGAACGGTGCGGCTGATCGACCCCGCCGCGGTCCTGGTCCGGTCGCCGGGCCACAAGTTCCAGTACTTCCACATCAACCCGGCCGTGCACGACGGCGAGCACGTGGTCGCAGGGCGGACGATCCTCGGGCGAGTGATCCACGCGGCGAATCACGTCCACCTGACGGAGATCCGCGGCAGGAGGGTGTGGAACCCGCTCGCGCGCGGAGGCATCGCGCCCTACGTCGACCGCACCACGCCGCAGGTCGACGCGATCTTCGCACGGCCCACCGGCTCGCTCCTGCCGCTCCAGTCGCCGACGCTCTGCGGAACGGTCTCGCTCGTCGCTGCGGCGCACGACGTCCCGCCGTTGCGCGTCCCCGGAACGTTCGCCGGCTTCCCGGTCTCCCCCGCCCTGGTCACCTGGTCGCTGACGCGGTTGAACGGCATTCCGTACGTCCCGGCGATTGCGGCCGCGGACTTCCGCACGACGCTGCCGTTCGTCCGCAACTTCTGGAACGTGTACGCGCGCGGCACCTACCAGAACGCGCCGCGGTTCTCGAACCAGCAGTTCTCCATCCCCGGCAGTTTTCTCTACAACCTGTCGCGCACGTTCGACACGCGTTCCTATCCGAACGCCACGTACGAGGTACGCGTGCACGTCAGCGACATGCGCGGCAACTCGTCCGACGGCGTCGAGCAGTTCCGAATCGAGAATCGGCCCGACGAGGACTGCAGGCCGGCCTAGCCGCTCAGCTCGTTGCCGTACGCGTCGCGGTAGATCTTCTTCAACTCCTCCACCCGCTCGACATAGGCGCGCGTCTCGGCGAACTGGATCGCGCGCCCGGCGCGGCGCCAGCGGTCGACGTTGTCCTGCCCGGCGTTGTAGGCGGCGAGCGCGGTGCGTTCGTCGCCGTACTTGTCCAGCAGATGACGCAGATACCACGCGCCGTAGCGGACGTTGATCTCCGGGTTGTAGAGGTCCTCGACGCGAAAGGCTGTGCCGCCCGTATGCACGGCGATGCCCTCGGCGGTGCCGGGCAGTAGTTGCATCAGGCCGATCGCGCCGGAGCTCGAGCGTGCGTCGGCTTTGAACTTCGACTCCTGGTAGATGACGGCAGCGAGCAGCGCCGGATCGAGCTCGTAGTTCCGCGCATGGCCGCGCACGATCTGGTCGTAGCGGAGCGGGTACCACAGCCGCTCCCACCAGCCCGGCTTCGCGCCCTGCACGACGACGAGCGCAAGCAGCACGCCCCCGGCGAGCACGGCCATCGCGAGAAAGCGCCTCACCCCGTCAGCTTGCCAACCACGTCGGCGACGAAGGTGTCGAGCTCGGCGAGCGTCCCGTCGTTGACGTAGGAGTAGTCCGCGAGGGCGACCTTCTCGGCCTCCGGCAGGAGGCGCTGCTCCCGGTTGTCGCCCAGCGGCCTGCGTTCCCGCCGCGTGTGTTCGGGAGCGGTGATCACGACCACGGTGTCGAAGCGTCGTTCGGCGCCCGTTTCGTACAGCAGCGGCACCTCGGTCACCGTCAGGGCGGGCGCGTCGTCGCGGCGCTCCTGCTCGGCACGCCAGGCGAGGTTCTCCTCCACGACGCGCGGATGGAGCAGCTCCTCCAGCCAGTCGAGCTGATCGGGGTCTGCGAAGACGATCTCGGCGATCTTGCCGCGGTCGGCGCCGTCGTCGCCGATCACGTCGGCCCCGAAGCGTTCCACGAGCTCACGGCGCACGTCGGGATCGCTCCGCAGCAGGCGGTGCACGATCTCGTCGCTCGAGATCGTCGCCGCGCCGTGGCGCGCGAACGCGTCGAGCGCCGCGCTCTTGCCGGCCCCGATCGGGCCGGTCACCGCGACGGCGAGCGGCTTCTTGCTAGTGCTCGTCGGGAGGAGTGTCGACCGCAGCGGCGCCCTCGTCTGCCGCCACCGGGTCGAGTTCGTCGCCCGCGTTCACTGCTTCGCGCTCGACGGCGTCCTCCTCGCCGGGCAGCGGCGGGGCCGGCGGTGCGGCCGCCGAATCCGCGAAGACGTCCTCGGAAAGATCCAGATGCGGCGTTCCCTCGAGCGGCGCCTCGTTCTCGGCGCGACGCTCGGGATCGACACGCTTCAGCGACAGCGAGAGACGGCGGCGCTCGGCGTCGACCTCGAGGATGAGCACCGGCACGGTGTCGCCCTGCGAGACGACCTCGCGCGGATTCTCGACATGGTGCTGCGCGAGCTCGGAGATGTGCACGAGGCCCTCGACGCCCGGCAGGATCTCGACGAACGCGCCGAACGTGACGACCTTCGTCACGCGACCCTCGACGACGTCGCCTTCCTTGTGCTGCTCCAGGACCTGCTGCCACGGGTCGGACTGCGTCTGCTTGAGCCCGAGCGAGATGCGCTGCCGCTCGCGGTCGATGTCGAGCACCTTGACCTTCACGGTCTGGCCGATCTCGAGCACTTCCGACGGATGGTTGACGTGCGACCACGAGAGCTCGGAGATGTGGATCAGCCCGTCCATGCCGTCGAGGTCGACGAACGCGCCGAAGTCGACGATGTTCGAGATCTGCCCCTCGACGACGTCGCCCGGGTTGAGCCGGTCGAGGATCGCCTGGCGCATCTCCTTGCGCTCGTCTTCCAACACAGCGCGGCGCGAGAGCACGACGTTGTTCCGCGACCGGTTCAGCTCGATCACCTTGCAGCGGAGCTCCTTACCCATGAACTCGTCGAGATCCTGGACGCGGCGAATGTCGACCAGCGACGCGGGCAGGAAGCCGCGCACGCCGAGGTCGAGGATGAGGCCGCCTTTGACGACCTCGATCACGCGGCCGTTGACGGGCTCGCCCGACTCGGCGGCGCCCTCGATCGCCTTCCACGCCAGCTCGAAGCGCGCGCGCTTCTTCGACAGGATCAGACGCCCTTCGGCGTCCTCCTTCGTCATCACGAGCGCGTCGATCTCGTCGCCGACGGAAACCTCGTCGGCCGGGTTGACAGACCGCCTGATCGACAGCTCGGCCACCGGGATGACGCCTTCCGACTTGTAACCGATGTCGACGAGGACCTCGTCCTTGTCGACCCGGACGACCTGGCCGTGGACGACCTCCCCCTCGTTGATGGTCGGGAAGGTCGACTCGTAGTCGGGAATCAGCTCGCCGTCGGGACCTGTGGTCCAGACGCCGTCGCCGGCGATCGGTTGCTCGGTGTCAGTAGCCATACAGCGGCCGATCAGTATAGCCAGGGGTTTTTGGCGCCCCGGCCAGGGACTAGAGGAGCCTCGAGGCCAGATCCAGCTCCGCCACCTGCTCCGCCGTCAAGCCGTTGCCGACCTTCGCAGCCGCCTGGTTGCGGAACGCTCCGAGGATCCCGAACCGGGCAGTCGGGGTCGTGGCCAGGGCCGCTCGGGCGAGCTTCGCGCAGAGGTCGGCCGCCACTTTCGGGTCCGTCGAATAGGCGCGGACGAGCGCACAGAGGCCGGCGTACGTGACGCTGACGCTCACGGCGCCGCGATATTCGGTGACGGCGCCGTTCTTGTCACGGATCTTGCCTCCGACCGTCAGCGTCCCGGGGTCGGCGGCCGGGCATTGAACGGCGGAGTCCGTCCCGAACTCGCCGTACCCGCCTCCGCAGTCGAACGCGTAGCTGAACCCCGCCGCGCTATCGGCGGCGGACGGGTCTAGAGGGTCGACCAGCGCGAGCGAGAAGCCGCGCCCGATCTCGGCGGTTCCCGGAGAGTCGAATGTCGCGGTCGGCGCGACGTTCGTCACGTCGACGGTCGCGGCGTCCGTGGCCGTCAACCCGCCGGCGTCGGTGACCTGCACCCCGACGGTGTAGGACGAGGGGCCGTCGAGCGCGGCGGCCGAGAAGCTCGGCGTCATCCCGGACGTCTCGTACGTGCCGTCGTTGTCGAGATCCCACGCGTATGAGAGGGCCTGGCCTTCGGGATCGCTGCCGCTCGCCGCGAGCGAGATGCTTCCACCCTCGGAGACGGTGTACGGGCCGCCGGCAGACACCGACGGCGGCGCATTGGCAACGCCTTCTCCAACGGTGAACATGTAGTCGACCGTCGTCTCGCGAAACTGGTCGTCGCCCACCGTGCACGTGCCGACGCGTACGCCCGGAATCGCATCCGGCCGGACAGTCGCATCGATCGTGAACACGAGCCCGCTCGCATCAGGGCTGAGCTGCGCGGCACTACCGCGGTCCGACGACCAGCTGAGGTTGCAGCGGACCTCGAGATTCGTGCTCTCCGGCGCGGTTCCGGGCGTTGCGGTCGCGGTGATGGTGACGACGCTGCCCGGCGCTGCCGGCGAGGGCGCGACGTCGACGCGGAGGCCGGGCTCGGTCGAGGCATCGGCAGCGGCAGTCGCGCCGCCAGCGGCCGAGATCAGGGCAAGAGCGCACGCGAGCAGCGCACAGCTACGCAAGGGGGAATTCACTGACGGCCTCCGTTGCTAGGAGAGAAGGGCCCTGCGGCAGACCCGGTCGGATCGTAGCGCCGTTTTCCGCAAATTCCTAGCTTTTTGCCTCGCTCCAGTCGTCGCCGACACCGACGTCGACGGCGAGCGGCGGATCGAGCGGGTAGGCGCGGCACATCTCCTCGCGGACAAGCTCCCGCACGGGGCCGATCTCGGCCTCCGGCACCTCCAGCAGCAGCTCGTCGTGCACCTGCAGCACGAGCCGGGCGCCGCGCCCCTCGTCGCGGAGCCGCCGGTGGATGGCGATCATCGCCTTCTTGATGATGTCGGCGTTCGAGCCCTGCATCACGAAGTTGACGGCGAGCCGTTCGCCGAGCGAGCGCGTCTGCCGGTTCGAGGCGCGTATTTCCGGGGTGGGGCGCCGCCGCCCGAGCAGGCTCGTCGCGTAGCCGTCGCGCTTCGACTGCTCGATCGTGCGCTGGATGAAGTCCTGCACGCGCGGAAAGCGCGCGAGATACGCGTCGATGTACTCCTGCGCCTGCTCGCGCGGAATCTCGAGGTTCTCCGACAGGCCGAACGCCGAGATGCCGTAGACGATCCCGAAGTTGATCATCTTCGCGATCGACCGGTCGGCCGAGGTCAGCTTCGCCGGATCCTTGCCGAGCACCTCGACGGCCGTCGCGGTGTGGATGTCGTCGCCGCGCGCGAAGGCCTCGCGCAGCTTCGGCTCCCCGGAGACGTGCGCGAGGATGCGTAGCTCGATCTGCGAGTAGTCCGCGGACAGCAGCCGCGCGCCGCTCTCGGCGACGAACGCCGATCGAATCTCCTTGCC
>JBJMJR010000080.1:0-12934 GCA_045806245.1 Gaiellaceae bacterium
GATGCGCGTGCTCAACCTGGTCAAGGAGCCGGCCGGGCGCGCAGCCGCTCCGGTGCCGCACGCCGAGAAAGAGATGGCCGAAGGCTCCTAGCCGCCGAAACGACGCGGCCGCAAAGGCGGGAGCGTAAGCCGTGGCGAAGCGCGGCTTACGCGGAGGCGAACTGATGCGAGTCGGCCACGCGAAGCATGGTCGAGCCGCACGGAAGGGAACAAAGGGCCTGACCGCAAGGAGCGCGCGGGCTCAGCCCGCGCGCGTTCCCCGCGAAGCGGCGTACCTATCCCTCGGAAAGGCCAAGGGCCTTTTCGAGGGATGACTTGGGATGTGCTCCGACCGCAGCGGCGGTCGGCTCCCCGTCCTTGAAGAGGATCATCATGGGGATCGACTGGACGCCGAAGCGCATGGCCAGTCCCTGCTCCTCGTCGATATTCACCTTGACGAGCTTCAGGTCGCCGTTGCGCTCGTCGACGATCTTGTCGAGCACGGGCGAGACGGCGTGGCACGGGCCGCACCATTCAGCCCAGAAGTCGACGATCACCGGCTTGTCGCTCTGGAGCACTTCCTGCTCGAAGCTCTGTTCCGTGACAGTTGTAGACATCGGGTCCTTTCGTAACTGACGTACCGGTCGTACCCTTCTTCCAACGCTTCAGAACACGCGTTTGTTCCGTCCCTAGAATCGCAGCGATGTTCGAAGCGCTCCCCCAGTATCCCGACCACCTCGCCCTCGAGGAGGAGGTCCTCGCCTGGTGGGAGGCCGAGGGGATCTTCGACCGGCTGCGGGAGCAGAACCGCGGCGGCCCGCCGTTCAGCTTCATGGACGGGCCGATCACGGCGAACAACCCGATGGGCGCCCATCACTGCTGGGGCCGGACGCTCAAGGACGTCTTCCAGCGCTACAAGGCATTCCGCGGCCACGAGCTCCGCTACCAGAACGGCTTCGACTGCCAGGGCCTCTGGGTCGAGGTCGGTGTCGAGCGCGAGCTCGGGCTGAACTCGAAGCGCGAGATCGAGGAGTACGGCATCGCGGAGTTCGCCGAGCGCTGCAAGGAGCGGGTGGCGAAGTACGCCGAGGTCATCACCGACCAGTGCCGCCGGCTCGGCATGTGGATGGACTGGGACAACGACTACTACACGTTCTCCGACACGAACATCGAGTACATCTGGCGCTTCCTCAAGGAGTGCCACGAGCGCGACTGGCTCTATATCGGACACCGCTCGGTGGAGTGGTGTCCGCGCTGCGGCACCTCCCTGTCGCAGCACGAGCTGATCAACTCGTATGCGGAGCTGACGCATCCGTCGCTGTACGTTCGCTTCCCGCTGAAGGACCGAGAGGACGAGGCCCTCGTGGTCTGGACCACGACGCCGTGGACGCTGCCGGCGAACGTCGCGGCCGCCGTGAAGCCGGACGCGGAGTACGGGCTCGTCGACGGCGGCTGGTGGCTGGTGGAGCGGAAGCCGGATGCGGAGTTCACGAAGCGGGCGCGCGGCGAAGAGCTGGTCGGGCTGGAGTACGAGGCGCCGTTCGAGGCGCTGCCGGCGCAGCAGGGAGTCGTGCACCGGGTCATTCCATGGGACGAAGTCGCGACGACCGAGGGCTCCGGCATCGTCCACATCGCTCCGGGGTGCGGCGCCGAGGACTTCGAACTGTCGCGCGTGCTCGGCCTGCCGGTGCTGACCCCGATCAACGAGGCCGGCCGGTTTTACAAGGACTACGGCGAGTTCGAGGGGCGCTCGACGGAGGACGTCGAAGGACCCGTCACTATCGAGCTCGAGCGTCGGGGCCTACTCGTCGAGGCCGGGTCGATCGTCCACCGCTACCCGATCTGCTGGCGCTGTTCGACGCCGCTCGTCTTCCGCATCGCGGACGACTGGATGATCCGCGCCGACGAGATCCGCCAGCCGATGCTCGACGCGAATGCGACCGTCGAATGGACGCCGGACTTCTACTCGAAGCGCATGGACGACTGGCTGCGCAACATGGGCGACTGGAACATCTCCCGCCGTCGCTATTTCGGTCTCCCGCTGCCCTTCTATCCCTGCACGTCGTGCGGCAAGCTGACTGTGATCGGCTCCCTCGCAGAGTTGCGCGAGCGCGCCACCGGCGGGCTCGACCAGTTGCAGGAGCTGCACCGGCCCTGGATCGACGACGTGCCGATCAGCTGCGACTGCGGCGCGGAGGTGCGACGCGTGACGGAGGTCGGCGACGCGTGGCTCGACGCCGGCATCGTCCCGTTTTCGACGCTTGGTTGGCAGAACCCGGAGTGGAAGGAGCACGGCTATGCGACGGGCGCGGCGGCCGGCCTGACGGGCGCCGATCTCCCCGACCACGCGTATTGGGAGAAGTGGTACCCGGCGCACTGGGTCTCGGAGATGCGTGAGCAGATCCGCCTGTGGTTCTACTCGCAGTGCTTCATGTCGGTGACGCTGACCGGCAAGTCGCCATACAGGGCGGTGTTGACGTACGAAAAGTTCCTCGACGAGCACGGACGCGAGATGCACCGGTCGTGGGGGAACGCGATCGACGCGGCCGAAGCCCTGGAGAACATCGGCGCGGACGTGATCCGGTTCATGTTCTGCGAGCACGTGCCGAGCCAGAACATGAAGTTCGGCTACGGACCGGCCGCTGAGATTCGGCGCAGGCTGCTGACGTACTGGAACTCGGTCAAGTTCTTCGTCGACTACGCGAACATCGACGGCTTCGAGCCGGCGGCGGAGCCGCCCGGGGAGCTGCAACCGCTCGACCGCTGGCTGGTCGAGCGCACCGACCAGCTGGTCGCCGATGTGACGGAGCACTACGAGCGCTTCTGGAGCCCCGGCGTGATGCGCGCCTTCGACTCGTTCGTCGACGACCTTTCCAATTGGTACATCCGCCGCTCGCGGCGACGGTTCTGGAACAGCGACCAGGTGGCGTTGTGGACGCTGTGGCACGCGCTCGTCCGCTCGGTTCACGTGATCGGCCCGGTGATGCCGTTCCTGTCCGATTTTCTCTGGCGGCGCTTGCGTGCGGACGACGCGCCGCAATCTGTGTTTCTCGCGCGCTGGCCCGAGCCTCGCGCGCTCGACGAAGAGCTCTTGCGCGAGGTCGCCGAAGTGCGTCGCGTCGTCGAGCTCGGGCGGCAGGCTCGCGGCGACGCCGGGATGAAGCTGCGGCAGCCGCTCCGCCGGCTCGTGGTGCAGGGAACGCACCTCGCGCAGCGACACACCGACGAGATCGCCGAGGAGCTGCGCGTGAAGGAAGTCGAGTTCGCGCCGGTCGAGGCGCTGGAGGTGCGGGTCAAGCCGAACCTGCCGGTGCTCGGCCCCAAGCTGGGCAAGGAGCTCGGCGCGGTGCGGTCAGCGCTCGAGGCCGGTGAGTTCGAGCAGCTCGAAGGCGGTGGCGTGCGCGTGAGCGGACACGAGCTCGGCGCCGACGAGGTGCTGGTCGAGCGTCGCGCGCGTGCAGGCTGGGCGCTTGCTGCCGACGACGGCGTCACCGTCGCGGTGACGACGGAGCTCGACGACGAGCTGCGCCGCGAAGGCCGCGTGTACGAGCTGATCCATCGCGTGAACACGATGCGCAAGGACGCAGGTCTCGCGCTCACCGACCGCATTCGCCTGACGCTCCCGGCCGACGACGCCGACCTGCTCGAGCACGTGGACTGGATCAAGGAAGAGGTGCTCGCCACCGACGTCGCGGCCGACGGCGGGTCCGAGCCGCAGATCGCAAAAGTCTCATAAGCGTTCCTCATCGATCTGCGCATGGTTGAATAAGCGACCATGAGTCGCAGGACGAGGCTCGGGATCGCGCTCGCAGTGGGGGCAGTCGTTCTCGGCGTGCTCGGAGACGCGCTCTTCCAGGGCCAGCCGCTCGGGCTCAACGTCTGGCTGTGGGTGTCTGCCTTCACCGTCGCCCTGGCCGCGCTGCTGCGCCTTGCCCGGGCGCCGTTGCATCAGGGGCGCCGTGCGATGGTCGGGCCACTGCTCGTCTTCGCGGCGCTCTTCGCGTGGCACGACTCACCGTTGCTCGTGGCTGCCAACTTGCTCGCGCTCGCGGCGGCGGTGACCGTCGGTGCGCTGCGAAACGTCCGCACCGCGACACTGACCGACTACGGAGAGCGCGTCGTCGGTGCCGCTACTTCGACAGCCGTCGGTGCCGCGCCGCTGTTGATGGCGGACATCACGTGGAGCGAAGTCGTCGGGCGCGTGCGCTCGCAACGAACCGCAGCAATCGCGCGTGGCATCGCGCTCGGCCTACCACTCCTCGTGCTTTTCGGCGGCCTCTTCGTGGCCGCCGACGCGGTCTTCAAGCACCTACTCGTGACGGCCGTCCCCACGTTTGACGCGCGCATCCTCGAGCGCCTCGTGATCGTCGCGGTGTGGGCGTGGCTCGCAGGTGGCCTCTTGCGCGACCTGCTCGTTGCGCGCGCCGAACATGAGGAGGCTCCGTTCACGGTGCCGCGCCGCATCCTCGGGCAGCTCGAGATCGGCGTCGCGCTCGCGTTCCTCGATCTCCTCTTCCTCGCGTTCGTCGTCGTGCAGTTCCGCTATCTGTTCGGAGGGGCTGCGCTCGTCCAGTCCGAGGCGCACCTGACGTACGCCGAATACGCACGACACGGGTTCTTCGAGCTGGTTGCGGTGACGGCGCTGACGCTACCCGTCCTGCTGCTCGCGGATTGGGCGCTTGCCGGCCGGGGCCGCCGTGTCTTTTGCTGGCTCGCAGGCTTGCTGCTCGTCTTGCTCGGGATCGTGATCGCGTCGGCGCTCGAGCGGCTCCGGCTCTACGTCCACCACTACGGGCTGACCGAGCTTCGGCTCTATGCGTCCGGGGTCGTCTTGTGGCTCGCCGTCGTCGCCGCCTGGTTCGCCGTCACCGTGCTGCGCGGCAGGCGTCACGCATTCGCCGTCGGTGCTCTCGCCGCGGGATTCGCGGCGACGCTCGTGCTCAACGTGCTCAGCCCCGACTCACTGATCGCGCGCACGAACGTGACCCGGCCGGTGGTCGACGTCTCGTACCTCGCGGCGCTCAGCGACGATGCGGTGCCGACGCTCGTCAAGAGGATCGACGACCTTCCGCCGGCCCAACGCCTCGAGCTCGCGCGGGCGTTGCTGGCGCGCGACCGATCGGCCGGGGACTGGCGCTCCTGGAACGTTTCGCGCGCGCGGGCGGCAGCCGCAGTGCGTGCGCATCGCGACGGGCTACGCGCTCTGAGCGAACGCGTGCCGTAGGCGCTCGAGCCCGAGCTCGAGCACGTCGTCCGTAACCGCGAGCGACAGGCGCGCCCAGCCGGCGCCGCGGATGCCGAAGCCCTCGCCGGGTGCGAGCGCGACGCGGTGCTCGGCGAGCAGGCGGTCCACACCGAGGTCGTCCGGCAGGCGGAACCAGACGAAGAACGTTCCCTCGGAGCGGGCCTCGACGCCGGCGAGCGCGACGAGGGCCCGGTCGCGCCGCCGTTCGTACGTCGCGCGACGCTCCTCGACCGAGTCCTGCGGACCTGTCAGCGCCGCAATGCCTGCTTCCTGCACCGGGCGGAAGATCCCGGCGAACGCATGCTCCTGCAGGTTTTCGATGCGGTGGATGAGCTCGGCGTTGCCGAGCGCGAACCCGAGCCGCCAGCCGGCCATGCCGTAGCTCTTGGACATGCTGAAGAGCTCGATGCCGACGTCGCGCGCACCGTCGGTCTCGAGAAAGCTGTGCGGCCGGCGGCCGTCGAAGACAAGGTCGCCGTAGGCGAAGTCGTGCATGACCCAGGCGTCGTGGCGGTGCGCCCACGCGACGGCGTCTTCGAAAACGCCCCCCGGCGCGGCCGTCGCCGTCGGGTTCGTCGGGAAGTTCAGGTACATCGCGTCGCCCGTGATGTCGAAGCCGGAGAAGGAAGCGACACGCGCGCCCGCGAGGGCGACCGCAGAGAAGTAGTCCGGGTAGCCGGGGTCTGGCAGGACGATCGTGTCGCCGCGGTCGACGGTGCAGAGCGCGAACTCCATCAGGCCGGTCTTCGTTCCCGGCAGCACAGCGACCTCCCGCGCGGGGTCGAGCTCGACGCCGTAGACGTCCCGGTACCGCGCGGCGATCGCCTCCTTCAACGCAGGCAGCCCCGAGAACGGTGAGTAGCCGTGGACGTCCGGTCGGGCTGCCGAGGCCGCCAGCGCCTCGACAACATGGGGCGGAGGGCCGACCTCTGGATTGCCGCGGCCGAGGTCGACGAGGGGCTCACCTTCGGCAGCCGCCGCGGCGGCGACGCTGGCGAGCAGGGCCGTGAAGTACTGCTGCGGCAGCCGCTCGATCCGTTCCGGCGCCTGGCGCATTCACTGAGCCTATGCCCGATGTGGTCGAGCGTTCTGGTCGAAGCGATCCAACCAGGGAGCTGAGACGGCCGCGCGAGCAAAGCTCGCGCAGCCTCTATGCGGCGCCGCCCAGTCGGCGCCTATGGCAGGCTCCCGGCGGGATGGCGCAGTGCGCGCACTGTGACGGGGAGCTGGAGGAGCAGTTTCGCTTCTGCCCCTGGTGCGCGCACCCGCAGCGCACGAAGATCGTCGAGTTCTTCTCGCCGCACCCCCGCGATGCGGGCAAGGCGCTGCGCATCACGCGCTATCTGACGGACGACCCGCACATCCGCTTCAGCGTCTGGAACGAAAGCGGTGTCGCCGAAGGTGCCGTGTCACTCGACGAGCACGAAGCGGGACGGGTTGCGCGCTTCCTACGTCCTTCGAAACGCTTGCGCGAGCAAAGCTCGCCCAAGCTCTTCGGCGTCGACAAGCGACGCCTCAGGCAGCAGGCGTCTCTGCTCGACGTAGCTCGACGGGCAGCCGGAAGACGACGTCCTCGTACACGCTCGAGTACGGGCGGATGTCGCTGACGCCGTAGGCGCGGAACCATTCGCACACGCGCTCGACCAGCCGTTCGGGGGCCGACGCGCCCGACGTGACGCCGACCGTGTCCACGCCGTCGAGCCAGCGCTCGTCGATCTCCGTCTCGTCGTCGATCAGGTGCGCGCGAACGCCGGCACTGCGTGCGACCTCGACGAGGCGGTTCGAGTTCGAGGAGTTGCGCGAGCCGATCACCAGCAGCAGCTCGACGTCGTCCAGCAGCTCCTTCACCGCCCATTGGCGGTTGGAGGTCGCGTAACAGATGTCCTCTCGCTGCGGTCCGCGGATCTCCGGAAAGCGCCGCTTGAGCACCTCGATGATCTCGGCGGTCTCGTCGACGGACAGGGTCGTCTGCGTGATGTAGGCCGCCGGGACTCCGCTGGGCAGCTCGAGCGCCTCGGCGTCCGCGACGTTCTCGACGAGCACGGTCGCCTCGGGCGCCTCGCCCATCGTCCCTACGACCTCCTCGTGTCCGGCGTGCCCGATCAGGACGATCCGGTGTCCTTCGGCTGCGTACCGGCGAGCCTGCACGTGCACCTTGGTCACCAGCGGACAGGTGGCGTCGATTGTGTGCAGCCGCCGGTCGGCCGCGCCCTGGTAGACGGAAGGCGCGACCCCGTGTGCCGAGAGCACCACAGTGGAGCCCACGGGGACGTCGCTCTCGGACTCGACGAACACGGCTCCGCGCGCCTCCAGGTCGCGCACGACGTGGGCGTTGTGGACGATCTGCTTGCGCACGTAGACAGGCGCGCCGTACAGCGAAAGCGCACGCTCCACCGTCTCAACGGCGCGCTCGACCCCAGCGCAATATCCCCGAGGCGATGCGAGCAGGACTCGCGAAACCAAACCGTGGGCCACGGTAGCAACGGCCCTGACGGACCGCCTGATCAACCGTCAGAAACAGGAAGAGGCTCGTCGCTCGGGGGGGTCGGTGGCGACGAGCCTCCTCCTAGTGCTCACCGCGGAATGCAAGGCCAGGAACGCACCGCGGTTCGCATCGCCCAGTGGGCACGAGGGTAACGAGTCGAGGTTCCCTTTCCAATAGGCCGAACGGCCCATCTTTGGAACCGGCACCCGCGCTCCCTACAATTCGTCACGCCCAGTACAGCTACCCCGGGAGCAAGCGCGCGTGCTTCGCATCGGGTTTGATATCGCGGCGGTCGTGATCGGTCTTTGCCTGGCCGGCCTCGGGCTCCTGGCACTCAGGCGGCGACGTTCGACCGAGCCTGTGCGGGAGCTCGAGTCCCTCTCCGACATCGCCACAGCCTTCGGCGGCTCCGACGACACCGCGACGATCGCCCGCGAGCTGCTCGAGCGGGTCGAGCCCCTCGTCGGGGTGGAGTTGACGCTGCTCTACCTCGTCGACAACGACCGGCGGGTCGCCACCGGCGTCCTCGGCCGTGACCACGGGCAAGAGCTCGACTGGTTCCGCGAGCTGGCCGTAGACCTCGACACGGAGCCCTCGGGCGTCTCGACCGCGGTCTTCGAGGCCGCGCCCTTCGCGGTGTTCGACGTGCGGACGTCGACGATCGTCAGTCCGCGGCTGGCGGAGGCGACCGGCGCGCGCAGTGCGGCCTTCGTCCCCCTGCTCGCGAACGAGCGTGTGATCGGCGTCCTCGTCGTCGGCAGCACGTCCGGCGTGCGCGCTTTCACGAACGAGGAGCTGACGCTGCTCCGCACGGTCGCCGGCGAGGCCGCGCTCGCGCTCGATCGCACGCGCTCGACGGCAGCGTTGAGGGACGCGCTCGAGCGGGAGCGTTTCGTCGCGCGCATCTCCGCGCGCGTCCGCTCGGAGCTCGACGTCGAGGAGCTGCTGCGCATCGCCGTGCAGGAGACCGCGAGCGCTTTGCGCGTCGACCGCTGCTTCATCCGCCTCGGCGACACCGAGGATTCGATTCCGATCGCAGCGCAGTGGCACGGGCCGGGGCAGTCGCCGATCGAGACGGGCAAGCGCCTCGCCGTCTCGAACATCGCCGTCCGCCGCCGCGAGACGGTCGCGATCGACGACGTCGAGCAGGCGGCCGAGCTGTCGGACGATTCCCTCGGCGGCACGACCGGCCTCCTGGAGCTCGGGTCGCGCGCCGTTCTTGCCGTCCCCATCGTCGTGTTCGAGGAGCTGATCGGGATCCTCGCGCTCCACCGCCGGGAGCCTGGCCGCTGGACGCCGGAGGAGATCTCCCTGACCGAAGCGGTCGCACGGGAGATCGGGCTCGCGATCCACGTCGCGCGCCTGCTGCGCGACAACGAGCGGCGCATAGCGCAACAGTCGGCGTTCTTCCGCATCGCCGCGATGCTCGGGCAGCCGCTCTCGTTGTCGGCGACGCTCGACGCGCTTGCGCAGGTCGCCTGCGATGCGTTCGACGGCGACGCGGCGGCCGTGCTGATGCCACGCGGGAACGAGCTCGAGCTCGCTGCGTCGGTGCAGCTGCCGGAGCAGCTCGCGTCGACCGTCCCGAACGGCGTTTCGGCGGAGGCGCAGATCTTGGCGTCACCGAAGCTGGCAGGCGACGACCGGTTCGACGCACGCTGGCGGACGGAGCTCTACGAAGCCGGGCTGCGTGCGCTGCTCGCCGTGCCGGTCGCCAGCCCGCGGGCGCAGCGGAACGGTCTGGCGCTCGTCTTCTTCGGAGAGGAGCGGACGTTCGCCGACGCCGAGTTGGAGATTGCGCGGCATCTCGGCGACGCCGCGCGGGGCGCGCTCGAGCGCAGCGAGCTCTTCGAGGCCGAGCGCACGGCGCGCGCGCTCTCCCAGCAGCTCGCGAAAACCGGGAGCGTCCTCGCGACGGAGCTGGATCCGGCTGCCGTCCTCGACGAGGTCGTGCAGCAGGCCCCTGCCCTGCTCGCGGCGGACGCCTGTGCCGTGCTGATCCTCGAGGACGCGGAGCTCGTCGTCGGCGCGGCGTTCGGAGAAGGAACCGAGGAGGCGGTCGGCACTCGTTTCAGCTCGACCTCGTCGCTCGCGGGCGACGTCTTTCAGTCGCGTGCGCCGGTTGCCGTCGACAACGCGGCCGCTGACGCTCACCTCGGCGCCGACGTGCTGGTGACGGCGGGCTACACCGCGTTTCTCGGCGTGCCGCTGTTCGGTCCGGAAGGCGCGCCGGCGGGCGTGCTCGCGGTCTATGCGCGGCGGCCGCGCACCTGGCGGGCCGAGGAGATCGAGGCGCTGCAGGCGCTCGCCGGCAACACGTCCGCCGCACTTGCCAACGCCGAGCTCTACTCGCGCGTCTCGCTGGAGAAGGAGCGCAGCGTCGCGATCCTCGCGAACATCGCCGACGGAATCGTCGCCGTCGACCGCGACGGTCACGTCGTGCTCTGGAACGCCGCAGCCGAGCAGATCACAGGGGTCCCGCAGGAGGAGGCGATCGGTCACACGACATTGCAGGTGCTGCAACGCGACCTCGAGTCCGGCGGCGAGGCGCCGGCAGGACAGCGGCTCGTGTCGATCCTGCGCGGCGGCGAGGAGGTGTGGCTCTCGCTCAGCGAGGCCGTCATGCGCGACCCGTTGGGCGCAGTTGCGGGCCGCATCTTCGCGTTCCGCGACATCTCGGCCGACCGGATGGTGGAACAGGTGAAGTCGGACTTCGTCGCCGCCGTCTCGCACGAGCTGCGCACGCCGCTGACGTCGATCTACGGCTTCTCCGAGACGCTGCTTCGCCAGGACATTCCGTTCGGAGAGGCGGAGCGGCGGACGTTCCTCGGCTACATCGCCTCGGAGTCGGCGCGACTGACCGAGATCGTCGACCAGCTACTCAATGTCGCGCGGCTCGACGCCGGCGACCTGCAGGTCGAGCTCGGCCGGATCGACGTCGGCTCCGTCATGTCCGAGGTCGTCGAGACGGTCGAGGGTGCGAACGACCACCGTTTCGAGATCGACTTGCCGGAGGAGCCGCTGGCGGCAGAGGCCGACCCCGACAAGGTCCGGCAGGTGTTCAACATCCTGGTGGAGAACGCGCTGCGCTACTCGCCCGAGGGCGGCAAGGTGACAGTCGGCGCGCGGCGCAACGCCGACCGAGTCGAGGTTCGGGTGGTCGACGAGGGCATGGGCATTCCGGCCGCGGAGCGCGAGTGGATCTTCCGAAAGTTCTACCGCGCAGAGTCCGCAGCGCGCGACGGCGCCGCCGGGACCGGGCTCGGGTTGTTCATCGCGAAGGAACTCGTGAACGCGATGGGCGGGCGGATCTGGGTCGACTCGACGGAGGGGGAGGGCTCGAGCTTTGCCTTCGAGCTGCCGGTTGCGCGCGACTAGGCGACGCAGCCAGTGGGTATAGGGGGCGCCAGGCCGGGATGACCAAGGTTCTCGTGATCGACGACGAAGCGCCGATCCGCCTCCTCTGCCGCGTCAATCTCGAGGCGGAGCGGATGGACGTGATCGAGGCTGCCGACGGCCCGTCCGGCGTCGACAAGGCACGGGCCGAGGGCCCCGACGTGATCCTCCTCGACGTGATGATGCCGGGGCTCGACGGCTGGCGGGTCGCCGAGCAACTCCTCGAGGACGACCAGACGGCCGGGATCCCGATCATCTTCCTGACGGCGCGCGCGGAGTTCCGCGACCGCGCGCGCGGGCTCGACATCGGCGGCGTCGACTACATCACGAAGCCGTTCAACCCGCTCGAGCTCGCGCCGCTGGTTCAGCGGCTGCTCGACCGCATCGATCGCGGCGAGCGTGACGAGCTCCGGGCCGAGAAGCTCTCGGAGCTGCGGACGCTCATGGAATCGGAATAGCGCGAGGCAGCGCGGGACAGACCGTCTCCCCAGGCGGCCTGTCGCGCTACTTGATTCGTCGGGCGGGTTAGCGCCCTGCGAAATCGGCCGTGACGACGCCTGCGCCGCCGTGGCCGATGAAGGTGCCGAACGAGTAGCCGATCCCGACGCGGGTGAACCCCGGCCGGAGCAGGATCGCTCGATGGGAGGGGCTGGCCAGCCAGTGGTTGACGACCCACCAGGCGGTGATGCCCTGCGCCCAGGCGAGATCCTCGCCGAACAGCGGCCCGCGGGCGCCCGCGGCGACGACGCGGCCGCCGACGGAGCCGTGGGCGAAGTACTGGCGCCGCATCATGTCCGCGGAGTGCCCGCGGGCGGCACGAACGAGGCGAAAGTCGACCCGGAGGGCGGGGAGGCCGTGACTCTTCCGGACGGTGTTCATGGTGTTGAGGAGAGAGGCCTCGGAGCTGTCCAGCCCCCGGGCCTGCGCCACGCCTGCGGAGAGCAAAAGCGCGGAAACTGCAAGCAAAACGGCGAAAACCTGTCTTTTTATGAACATTCGCGGGAGTTTGAAGTCATAAATCATGGGTCGCCTCCCCCTTTTGGGGGAGATCAGGTTCGCTCCTTTCAGAATCTCAGCGGGAGGACAGGGCGAGCGAGACGCCGGCGAGCGTAACCGCTGCGCCGGACACTTGCAGAGGGTCTAGCGACTCCCCCAGCCAGGCCCAGGCGACCACGATTGCGACGACCGGTTCGAGCATCGCCGTAATTCCGGCACGGGTCGCCGGAATCCTCTGCAGCGCGGCGACGACGAGCGCGAACGGGACGATCGTGCCGAGCACGATCATCCAGGCCATCAGGCCCCAGACGGGCAGGTGGCGCGAAGCGAGGTTCCCCACGAGCGAGACGCGGTCGTCGACGCGGCCCGCCGGGAAGTTCCACCACGGCGCGAGTACCGACCAGAACAGCGTCGCGAAGAAGAAGCCCCAGGCAGAGAGCGAGATCGGATCCCGCCTGCGGACGCCCTGCTCGGCGAGAAGGATGTAGGCGGCGTACGTCACGGCCGCAACGGCGGCCGCCGCGAGCCCGACGGCGTCCGGGCGATCGCTCTCCCAGAGCTCGACGATCAGCAGGAGCCCGGTCAGCGCGAGCACGAGCGCGATCCAGATGCGAGCGCGCACATGCTCGCTGTAGACGAACCGGGCCCAGAGCGCGACGAGGATCGGGCCGACGAACTGGACGACGAGGGCGATGCCGATCGCGACACGGTGGATTGCGTAGAAGTACGACCACTGCACGAGCGCGAGGCCGACGATGCCGAGGGCGACGATCAGCGGCAGCTCGTCCCGATGCAGCCGGAGCGAAGCCGGCCGCCTGACGAGCGCGATGACC
>JBJMJR010000081.1:0-17259 GCA_045806245.1 Gaiellaceae bacterium
GCGAAGGAGCTGGGCGTCGCGACGATCCTCGTCGGCCACGTGACGAAAGACGGCTCCGTCGCCGGGCCGCGCGTGCTCGAGCACCTCGTCGACTGCGTCCTCCAATTCGAAGGCGACCGCTACCACGCGCACCGCATCTTGCGCGCGACCAAGAACCGCTTCGGCTCGACCAACGAGCTCGGCGTCTTCGAGATGACGGGGACCGGTCTCGTCGGCGTTCCCGATCCGTCGGAGGTGTTCGGCCGCACGGCCGGGAGCGAGGTCGGCTCGGCGGTCGCCTGCGCGCTCGAGGGGACTCGTCCCATCCTGCTCGAGATCCAGGCACTCGTCGCGCCGTCGGACCTGGCGATGCCGCGCCGCGTCGCGACCGGCGTCGACCCGAAGCGCCTGGCCATGATCGTCGCGGTGCTCGGTCGCCACGCGCGCATCGCGCTCGGCGCGGCCGACGTGTTCGTGAATGTCGCCGGCGGCGTCCGGATCGACGAGCCAGGCGCCGATCTCGGCATCGCCCTCGCCATCGCCTCGGCGGCGAAGGGGGTGCCGACGAAAGAGAACCTCGCCGCCTTCGGCGAGATCGGCCTCACGGGACGGCTGCGTCAGGCGGCGCAGGCGGAGCGACGGCTCGAAGAGTGCGCGAAGCTCGGAATCAAGACCGTGATCACGCCGGCGAAAACCGAGACGCTGCCGAAGGCCGTCACCGCGGCGCTCGCCTAGGCGCGAGCTCGAAGACCTGGTACTGGTTGCCTTCGGGATCGAAGAAGTGGGCGGCGGCGCCCCAGTCGTAGCGGCCCTCGTCGAAGAGCTCGACGCCGTTCTCTCGTAGCCGCGCGGTCGTCGCGTCGAGGTCGTCCACCTCGAACGTGAGCACCGTCGCGTTCGCACGCGGCAGCGGGAGCTCGAGGCTCTCGGCGAAGCGCGCACGGTCGACGAGCTCGATCACGCCGCCGCTTCCGTCGCCGAGCTGAGCCCAGTCCACGCCGACGGCATATCCGGCGCCGGGCTTTGCGCTGGTCAGCTGCAGGCCGAGCACATCGCGGTAGAACGACAACATCGTCGGAAATTCCTCGACGTAGATCAACGTCAGGCCGAGACGCATGCAGTCAAGACTCGCACTGCAATCCGCTGCCGTGCAAGCCGCGTACTCCTTTCGTACCTTCATACAACCCGGAGGCGTCTCATGGAAAGAGTCGCAACTCGTCTCGGGGCAGCAGTTGCAATCACGTTGTTGCTGGGCGCGGCCGCTGCCTACTACGCAGTCCGCGCGAACGGCGCAAACCACATCCGCGTCGTCATGACTGCCACGAACAAGACGTTGGGCAAGAAGATTCTCGTCAACCGCAAGGGGATGACGCTCTACTCCCTGAGCGTGGAACGAAACGGCAAGTTCATCTGCACGAAGACGTGCCTGTCGATCTGGAAGCCGCTGACCCTCGCCAAGGGCGCGGTTGCGACCGGCGTCGCGCACCTGACCGTCGTCAAGCGGCCGGACGGCCGCCGTCAGGTCGCATATCGCGGCGGACCGCTCTACACGTTCGCCCAGGACATGCTTATGGGCGACGTCAAGGGCAACGGGCTGAAGGACGTCGGCGTCTGGCGCGTCGCGACCGTCTCGGCCGCGACGCCTGCTCCGGCACCGGTCACCACCACGACCGGCGGAGGCGGTGGGTACGGCCCGTAGCGGTAGCTTGTCGCCGTGCTGCGCGGCGTCGGCCAGAGGCCAGTCCTCGCTGTGCTGGTCGGCGCGGTCGCGATTGCGTTCTCCGGGATCCTCTTCCGGTTGTCGCACGTGTCCGCGTCGACCGGCGCCTTCTACCGCTGCGTATTCGCGCTGCCGCTGCTCTGGCTGTTCGCCCGCACCGAGACCAGGCGCTACGGGCGGCCGACGCGGCGCGCGCTCGGGCTGGCCTGGCTTGCAGGCGCTTTCTTCGCGGCCGACCTCGTGCTCTGGCACAACGGCATCGAGCAGGTCGGCGCCGGGCTCGCCACGGTGCTCGGCAACACGCAGGTCGTCATGGTCGGCCTGCTCGCGTGGGCGATTCTCCGCGAACGACCGCCGCGCTCGTCGCTGAGAGCGATTCCGATCGTCGGCGTCGGCGTCCTGCTGATCTCCGGCGTGCTCGAGAGCGGCGCGTACGGCAAGAACCCCGGCCTCGGCGTCCTCTACGGCATCACCACGGCGATCGCGTACTCCGGCTTCCTGCTCGCACTGCGCGAGGGAAGCCGCGACCTGCGGCGGCCCGCGGGGCCGCTCTTCACCGCAACGCTTGCCTCGGCGATCGGGTGCGCCGCGATCGGCGCCGTCGTCGGCGACCTCGACTTGACGCCGTCGTGGGCCGCGGTCGGCTGGCTCGTCGTGCTGGCGCTCTCGTCGCAAGTGCTGGGCTGGCTGCTGATCTCGACGTCGCTGCCACGGCTGCCGGCCGTGACCACCTCTGTCCTGCTGACGTTCCAGCCCGTTTGCTCGGTGGTGTTCGCCGCGGTGATCGTCAACGAGTCGCCGTCCTGGTTGCAGCTCGCGGGCGCCGCCTGCATCCTCGCGGGGCTTCTGACCGCGACCGTCAGGCGGCGCGAGGTGCCGGCGGCGGAGCCTGAGCTCGCGGGTTGACGTGGCAAACTAGGCTCGATGCCGGAGTCACAAGCCGCCGCCGCGCTCGGCTTCACGCGGACGCCTTCCGAGGACGATCCGCGTCGGGATCCACAGCTGCTCGACGCGTTGGCGCGAATCGCGCCGGGCACCGAGCTCCGCCAGGCGATCGACGACGTCATCCGCTCGCACGAGGGCGCGCTGATCGTCGTCGGCGACCCCGCGGAGCTGTCGTTCCTCTACTCCGGCGGCATGCGGCTCGACCAGCCGTTCACGCCGCAATTCCTCTTCGAGCTGGCGAAGATGGACGGCGCGATCATCGTCAACACGACGCTGACGAAGATCGCGTACGCGAACGTGCAGCTGATGCCGGACCCGACGATTCCGTCGAACGAGACCGGCACGCGCCATCGCACCGCCGAGCGTGTCGCGAAGCAGACGGGCGCGCTCGTCGTCTCGATCTCGCAGCAACGATCGACGATCTCCGTCTACGTCGGGCAGGCGCGCTACCAGCTCGACGCGGTGCCGGAGGTGCTCGCGAAGACGAACCAGGCGCTTGCCACGCTCGAGACCTACCGGCAGCGCCTCGAGCAGGTCCTGACCCGGCTCACGGCGCTCGAGTTCCAGAACGCGGTCGTGCTCGATGACGTGCTCGTCGTGTTGCAGCGCGCGGAGATGACGACGCGCATGGCAGCCGAGATCGAGCGCGACTGCGTCGAGCTCGGTGCCGAGGCGCGACTGATCCGCATGCAGCTGCACGAGCTGGTCGGAGAGGTTCCCGTCGAACGCGCCGCGGTCGTCCACGACTACCACGCCGACGGCGCCGGCCCGCGCGCCGAGCTCGCGCTCGAAGGGCTTCATGCCATGGCATACCGGCACCTGCTCGAAGCCGAGCGCATCGCCGAGCTGCTGGGCTATCCCCGCGACGTCAACCCGCTCGACCACTCCGTCTCGCCGCGCGGGTACCGGATTCTCTCGCATATCCCGCGGCTGCCCGAGCCGGTCGTCAAAAAGGTCGTCGCGGGCCTCGGTGACCTCGAGTCGATCGTTCGGGCCTCGCAGCGCGATCTCGAGGCCATCGCCGGCGTGGGCGCAGTGCGCGCGCGGGACATTCGCGAGGGGCTTCGCCGCCTGCAGGAACACAACCTCGTCGACCGGTACCTCCAGCTCTAGGCGCTCTGGGCTCCGCTGCTGCGCGAATCCCGCGGTTAGCAGGGATTTTGGTCAAAATATGGCCATTTCCAGCGGCTTTTGGTAGACTTGTCCTCTCGGCCGGCGGAAGAACCCCGCCGGCTTCGCGGTCACAAAAGGACGGAAAGGGGCGGGCTTGTACAAAGTCGGCGACAAGGTGGTGTACCCACACCACGGGGCAGGCACGGTCGTAAAGAAGGAAAAGCGCGAGGTCCTCGGCGAGAAGCGCGAGTACCTGACGATCAAGATCCTGCACAATGACATGACGGTCAACGTCCCGTCGGAGAACGCCGAGAAGGTCGGGCTCCGCAAGGTAATCGGCGAAGACATGGTCAAGGTCGTCGTGAAGGCGCTCACCGGCGGCGGCACGCAGATGCCGAAGAACTGGAACCGCCGCTTCAAGCACAACCGGGACAAGATGAAGACCGGCGACATCCTCGAGCTGGCCGAGGTCGTGCGGAACCTGTCGCTGCGCGACCACGAAAAGGGCCTCTCGACCGGCGAGAAGCAGATGTTCGTCAAGGCGAAGAAGATCCTCGCCAGCGAGCTCATGTACGCCAAGGACATGGACGAGGAGGAAGCCGCGGAATGGCTCGACGGCGTCCTCGTCGGCCCGAGCTCGAACGGCTCGTCGAACGGTCGGAAGAAGACCACGGCTGCGAAGCCCGCGAAGGTCGCTTCGAAGACCGCCGCCGCGACGCCCGCTGCGCGCAAACCGGCGGTGCGGAAGACCGCGACGACGAAGGCGAAGCCCGCCGCGGCGAAGAGCAAGTCGACGACGAAGGCGCGCGCCACCTCGAGGTGAGCGTGTGGGCCGTCCTCGCTGCGGCCGGTAGCGGGGAAAGGCTCGGCGCCGACCGGCCCAAGGCGTTCGTGCGCCTGGGCCGGCAGCCGCTGCTGGCGGAGAGCCTGGCGCGCCTCGACGCGTCCGAATGGATCGATGCGATCGTGGTCGCCGCGCCGCCGGGCTGGGAAGAGCCCGCGATTCTGCTGGCGGAAGAGCTGGGCTGCGACAAGGTCAGTGCCTGCGTGACCGGGGGCGCCACGCGCGCCGACTCGGTGCGGATCGGAGTGGCCGAGGTGCCGGCGGATGCCGCTGTCGTGCTGGTGCACGATGCCGCCCGTCCGCTGCTCGACGACGCGGTCGTGGAGCGCGTCGTGACGGCGCTCGGCGACGGCTGGGACGGCGCCGTCCCGGCGCTCCCGATCGCAGACACCGTCAAGCGCGTCGACGGCGAGCGCATCGTCGAGACGGTCGCGCGGGAAGAGCTGCGCGTCGTGCAGACGCCGCAGGCGTTCGTGGCCGCTGTGCTGCGTGGCGCACTCACGGGCTCCGACTGGACCGACTGCTCCGCTGCCGTCGAGGCGGCTGGGGGACGCGTCCGCGTCGTCGACGGAGATCCGCGCCTGCTCAAGGTCACCGACACCGCTGACCTCGAGCGCGTCGCGGCGCTCCTGTGATCGTCGACTACCACATGCATCTGCGCAACGGCCGCGAGGAGATCGCGCACGACACGTGGTCTGTCGAGCCCTTCGTCGAGGCTGCACGGCACGCCGGCGTCGACGAGATCGGCTTCACCGAGCACGGCTACTACTTCACCCAGCTCCGAACGCTCTGGTCGGTGCCGTACCAGACCGAGCGCTGTGCCTACGACCTTGACTCGTACGTCGACGCCGTCGTCCGTGCGCGTGAGCGCGGGCTGCCTGTCAAGCTCGGCCTCGAAGTGGATTACGTGCCCGGACGCGAGGACGAGACGAGGGCACTCCTGGCGCCGTATCCGTGGGATTTCCTGCTGGGCTCGGTGCACTGGATCGACGGCTTCGGCGTCGACGGCGAGCCGCGTCTCGTCGGCGAGGTCGGCGTGGAGGAGGCGTGGCGGCGGTACTTCGACGAGCTTGGGCGCGCGGCACGCAGCGGCCTGTTCGATTCGCTGTCGCATCCCGACCTGGTCAAGATCTTCGGCGACCGCGTCGACTCGTTCGACTACTCGCAGATCGTCGATGCGATCGCGGAGTCGGGCGTCGCGGTGGAGGTATCGACGGCCGGGGTGCGCAAGCCGGTGGGCGAGCTGTACCCGCATCCGGACTTTCTCGCCGCGTGCCGTGCGCGCCGCGTCCCGGCCACGACCGGGTCGGACGCGCATTCCCCGGATGTCGTCGGCCGCGACTTCGGCCTCGCCCGCGAGCTGCTCCGCTCGGCGGGCTACGACACCGTCACCGTGTTCGAGCGGCGGCAGGCGCGCCAGGAGCCGCTCGGGTGAGCTACCGAGTCGGCATCGGCGTGGACGCGCACGCATTCGCCGACGGCGTGTCCCTCGTCCTCGGCGGGGTCCGCTTCGATTCGCCTCGCGGGCTTGCCGGCCATTCGGACGGCGACGTGATCACGCACGCGTTGATCGACGCGGTGCTCGGCGCGGCCGGCCTGGGCGACATCGGCTCCCTGTTCCCCTCGGACGGATCGACGCCCGAGGGGGTCTCGTCACTCGACCTCCTGCGCGACGCGCTCGGCCAGGTACGCGACGCCGGCTACTCGGTCGTCAATGCCGACTGTGTGCTGATCGGCGAGCAGCCGCGCATCTCGGGCCGCCGCGACGAGATGGCGGAGACGCTCGCTTCGATTGTCGGCGCTCCCGTGAGCGTGCGCGCAACGACGACTGACCGCCTCGGCTTCACCGGCCGCGGTGAAGGGCTCGCGGCGCAGGCCGTCGCGCTCGTGACCGAAGCCTGAGCTGATGTCCAGCTTCGTCAGCGGCCTCGAGCTGTCGAATGCGTTCTATGCCGAGGCTGTTGCCCCGCTCGTAGGAGATGTCCCCCACGCGGCGGCTTTGCTCGGCTGGGGGTCTGATGTGCTCGGTTTCGACACGAGCCGTTCCACCGACCATGGCTGGGGGCCGCGGTTGCAGGTCTTCGTCGATGTGGAGCACGTCCCTCTGGTTCGGGACGTCGTCGACGCCGGCCTACCTGACGAGTTTCGCGGTCGGCCGACGCGCTTCGGCTGGGACGAGGTGCCCGTCACGCATCACGTCGAGATCGCTGCACTCGAGGAGTGGCTTCGAGACCGGCTCGGATTCGATCCTGCCGAAGGAGTGGGCCTGCACGACTGGCTGTGCACGCCACAGCAGCTGCTGCTCGAGGTCACAGCAGGGGCGGTGTTCCGCGACGACGGTGGCGAGCTTGCAGCAGTGAGGGATGCTCTGTCGTGGTATCCCGATCACGTCTGGCTGTGGTTGCTCGCGTGCCAGTGGCGGCGCATCGATCAGGAGGAGCCCTTCGTCGGTCGCACCGCCGAGGTCGGCGACGAGCTTGGTTCGCGCGTGGTGGCGGCGCGGCTCGTTCGCGATCTGATGCGGCTGAGCTTTCTGTTGGAGCGCCGCTATGCGCCCTACAGCAAATGGTTGGGATCGGCGTTTGCCGAGCTCGAGTCACACGCAGAGATCGGCACAGCTCTCGCTGCCGTCCTCGCCGCGGAGGACTATGAACAGCGCGAGGCTGCGCTCGTCACTTCCGTTGAGGCACTGGCTGTGCGGCACAACGCACTCGGGCTGACGTCGCGAGTCGACCCGACGGTGCGCCTCTTTCACGGCCGCCCGTTCCGGGTCCTCGGCTCCGGCCGGTTCGTCGATGCATGCCTGGCGCGAGTGACCGACCCCGCGCTGACGTCCTTGCCTCCGGTCGGTGCGATCGACCAATTCGTCGACTCGACTGATGTGCTGAGCTACCCAGAGCGCTTTCGCGCGTTGGGCGACGTCTACGCGAGCTAGCGGCGGCGGCCCTTCTTCGCGCGTTCCATCTGCCGCTTCATCTGCCGGTTCATCGGCACGGCGTCCGCTTGCTCGGTCGTCGCGTCGAGATAGGCCGCCCGCTCTTCGCGGCTGAGACGCGACAGTGCCTGTGCTGCGCGCTGCGGGTCGCGCGCGACGCCGGCACGCTCCATCTTCTTGACGGCGCTCGCAAGCTCCGGGTTCTGGCGCTCGAGCGCAGCCTGAGATGCCTTGCGCATCAGCTTGCCGGCGAGCGGCACCTTCATCAGGAACGCGACGATCGGCTTCAGGTACTTGCCGCCGGCGACGCGCCCCAGCAGCGCGAAGGTCCCGAGCACGAGCAGCAGCGCGATGAGGATGTACAGCGGGGTGAGGTAAAGCCAGATCGAGCCGATCACGCGCGTCACTCTAGCCTGTAGCCGTCATGCCGTCGGCAGGGCTACCACGCCGGCTTCGATCAGGACCAGCCCGTCGCGCGCGAGGGATTCGACGGCAGCTTCGTCGAGCTCTCGCAACGACCGTTCGGCTGCCGCGACGAGCCGCAACGTCTCGGCGCGCCGCTGACGGAACGATCCTTCGAAGCGTGACTGCTTGCGCAGGGGCTCATAGCGCCGGCCGCGCGATGGGCACGCGCCGGCGAGCGGGCAATTGCCGCAGCGCGGAACGCGCGCCAGGCAGACCGTTGCGCCGAGATCCATCAGCGCCTGGCCGGCTGCGGGCGAGAACTCCTGCCCGGTCCGTTCCTGCACGCGGCGCACGTTCGTGTCGACGGGGAGAACGGGGCGGCCGAGCGCGAAGTTCTCCACGGCCGCGGCGGTGTACGGGCCGACGCCGGGCAACTGGGTCAAGTCGCCCGGCCAACCCTCGTCCGTGACTTGTCGCGCGGCGCGGTGCAGGTTGAGCCCGCGCCGGTTGTAGCCGAGCCCCTGCCACGCGCGGATCACCTCAGCGGGCGACGCGGACGCCAGCGCTTCGACCGTCGGCCACCGTTCGAGCCACTCGAGGTAGCGCGGCACGACACGCTCGACCTGCGTCTGCTGCAGCATCACCTCGCTGACGAGGATCGCGTACGGCTCGCGTGTGCGCCGCCACGGCAGGTCGCGGCCATGACCCTCGAACCAGGCGAGCAGAGCAGCCTCCACGGGCCCGGACTCTAGACTGGGCCGCAGATGAAGCGAGTCCGTTTTGCCCCCAGTCCGACGGGCTCACTGCACGTCGGGAACGCGCTCAGCGCGGTCGCAAACCGGCACCTGGGCGACTGGATGCTGCTCCGCATCGACGACACCGACCCGGCCCGGAACGTCGCGGGTGGGGAGGACGAGATCATCAGCGACCTGCAGTGGCTCGGGCTCGCGTGGGACGAGGGGCCCGTGCGCCAGAGCGAGCGCGCCGAGCGTCACCGCGAGGCGGGCGCCGCGCTCGGCGACCGCTTCGAGGGGACGACGCTGCTGCGCCCGGACGGCAGCCCCACCTATCAGCTCGCGACAGTGGTCGACGACATCGACTTCGGCATCACGCACATCGTCCGCGGCTTCGACCACCGTCCCAACGAGGCGGTGCACCGCCGCCTCTTCGAGGCACTCGGCGCGGCGCCGCCGGAGTTCGTCCACCACGGCCTGATCCTCGGCGAGGACGGCAAGAAGCTGGCGAAGCGCGCGCCCGGCGCGACCGTCGCGTCGCTGCGCGACGCCGGCATCCCCGGCCCCGCCGTACGGCGCTACCTCGAGGAGCTAGGCCTGCCGCAGCACGACGTCCACTACGACCTGCCGCGCATCCGCCGCCTGGCGATCGAGGCGATCGAGTCGATGAGCGACGAGGACCTCGCGGCCGCGGCCGACGCATCGCTCGACGTCGTCCCCGCCTTGCGCGGCGCACGCGATCTCGAAGAGGCGCGCGCGTACGCACGCGCGATCATGACGCCGCCCGCACCCGTGAAGGTCGACGCGCCCGAGACGCTCGAGCGCTTCCGCGAGCTGATCGAGCGCAGCAACGGCGCGGCCGACGCGCGCGCGCTCGTGCGGGAGCTCAAGGCGGTCGGCGGCAACCTGCGCGCGCTGCGCATGGCGCTGACGGGACAGGAGCGCGGGCCCGAGCTCTGGACGGTGATCGCGGCGCTGCCGCGCGACGAGACGCTGCGCAGGATCGATGCGGCTCTTTGACACGCTGACGAAGACGAAGGTCGAGCTGCCGGCAAGCGGCCCGATCCGCATGTACTTCTGCGGCCCGACCGTCTACCAGCGCGCGCACATCGGCAATGCGCGCCCCTTCGTGCTCGGCATGTGGCTGCGCAACTGGCTGCGCGCGCAGGGCCGCGACGTAAGGCTCGTCCACAACATCACCGACATCAACGACCGCATCTACGAGGCGGCGCCCGGTGCGAGCGCCGAGCTGGCGGCGCGGGCGACGCAGTGGTACCTCGAGGACACCTCTGCGCTGGGGCTCGGCGCCCCCGACGAGTCGCCGAAGGCAAGCGAGTACGTCGAGCAGATTGTCCGTTTCATCACCGAGCTGATCCGCAGCGGTTACGCGTACGAGGTGGAAGGCGACGTCTACTTCCGCGTCGCGCGCGACTCCGGGTACGGCCGCCTTTCGGGCCAGCGTCCCGACCAGGTCGAGGAGCAGGAACCGAACGCGCGCAAGGAGGACCCGCGCGACTTCGCGCTCTGGAAGGCCAACAAGCCCGACGAGGACACCTCGTGGGACTCGCCGTGGGGGCGCGGCCGTCCCGGCTGGCACATCGAGTGCTCGGTGATGGCCGAGGAGCTGCTCGGGCCGGTGTTCGAGATCCACGGCGGCGGGCTCGACCTCGTCTTCCCGCACCACGAGAACGAGCTGGCGCAGTCGAATGCGCTCGGACACGAGTTCGCGCGGATCTGGACGCACAACGGGCTGCTGCGCTTCACCGGCTCGAAGATGTCGAAGTCCGAGGGGAACATCGTCACGCTGCGCGAGGCCGTCCAGCGCTGGGGGCGCGAGGCGATCCTCGTCTACTTCATGACCGGGCACTGGTCGAAGCCGATCGACTTTTCCGAGGAGACGATCGCCGCCGCTCAGGCACGCGTCGACGGTTTCCGCGAGGTCTTTCGCGGCGAGTCGCAGCCGGGCGGCGACTGGAACGACTTCGCCGCGGCGCTCGAGGACGATTTCAACACGCCCGACGCGCTCGCCGTGCTGCATGGCTGGCGCGACCACGAGATGTTGCAGCGTGCGCTGGACGTCTTCGGGCTTGCATCGCTGGCCGAAGCTGCCGACGCGCCGCCCGACATCGTGGAGCTGGCCGAGAAGCGCCGGGCGGCACGCGCCGCACGCGACTTCGACGAGGCCGACCGCCTGCGCGCCGAGATCGAGGCCGCCGGCTGGGAGGCGCGCGACGTCGCCGACGGCTTCCAGCTCGTGCCGAAGTGACGCGTGAGCAGGTGTACGGGCGCCGCGCCGTGCGCGAGGCGCTGCGCGGCCGGCGCGAGGTGCTCGAGCTGTGGGCGACCGAACGCGCGCAGAAATCCGAGGCGTGGCTGCGCGAGGTCGAGCGCCCGCGCGTGCACACGAAGCTCGAGCGGGAGCTCAGCGAGGCCGCAGGGACGCGCGACCACCAGGGCGTGCTTGCCTGGTGCGAGCCCTACAAATACGCCGACGGCTGGGAGCTCGCCGGCGCCGAGCGCCCGCTGCTGGCGTGCCTCGACCAGGTCACCGATCCGCGTAACCTCGGCGCCGTCATCCGCAGCGCGGATGGCGCGGGCGCAACCGGCGTCGTCGTCCCGGCGCACGGAGCGGCGACCGTGACGCCGGCGGTCAGCCGGGCGTCCGCGGGCGCGGTCGAGCACGTGCCCGTCGCCGTCGTCCCGAATCTCGCGCGCTACCTCGCCGAGGTGAAGCGCGGCGACCTCTGGATCTTCGGCGCGGTCGGCGACGGCGCGCAGCCGCTGTGGCGGACGGATCTGAGCGGCGGCGTCGCGCTCGTGTTCGGCGCGGAGGGGAAGGGGCTGCGGCCGCTCGTGCGCAAGATGTGCGACGAGCTCGTCTCGATCCCGATGGCGGGCAGCGTCGAGTCGCTCAACGTCAGCGTCGCGGCTGCGGTCCTGCTCTACGAAGCGCGGAGACAGCGGGATGCCTGAGCCGACGCTCTACCTGTTCGACGGCCACAACCTCTTTCACGCAGGCGACTACGAGGACCTGCGGCAGCTGCGCGACGAGCTCGCCAGCTTCGTCGCGCTCAAGGGTGCGCGCGGCGTCGTCGTCTTCGACGGCGCGGGCGCGGACGAGTCGTACGGCCCGCTCGAGGTTCGCTACGCCGCAGATGCCGACCCGCTGCTGGAGCGGCTCGCTGCCGAGAACCGGCGCACCGAGGTCGTGTGCCTCGTCTCGTCCGACGTGGCCGTGCGGGGCACGTCGGGCCAGGAAGTGCAGAAGCGCTCGTCGGCGACCTTCCTCGGAGACCTCGAAGCCGTCACGCACAACGAGGACCGGCCGCATCACCTGCGCGACACGCTCGACCCGGAGATCCGGGCGAAGCTCGAGCGGCTGCGGCGCGGCGGAACCTAGTCGACCGAGCAGTCGAGCTCGGGCGAGTCGGCCGCGAGCCGGCCGAGGAGCGCTCCGAGTCGGTCGAGCTCCTCTGAGCTGAAGCGCGACTCGAAGAAGGCCCGGATGTCGGCGACGTGCGTCTTCGACGTCTCCTGCAGCTTCCGGTGGCCCTCGTCGGTGAGCACGGCGTAGGTCACGCGGCGGTCGCCGTCGCAATTCGCCCGGTCGACGAAGCCGTCGCGCTCGAGCCCGTCCAGGAGCCGGGTCACGCCGGAGGCGGTCAGGATCAGCTGCTGGGCCAGGTCGACCCGGCGCAGCCGCCGGTCCTCCGCGCGGGCGAGCAGGAGCAGGCACTCGTACTGGTTGATCGTCAGGCCGTGGTCGGCCACGAGCTGGGCGTTGATCGCCCGCGTGGCAGCCGATTGGCCCCGGAGCAGGTGGATCCAGGCTTCGATCGCAGGTGCTTGCTCTCTCAATACTTGACTAGACAATCTTCCCTCGCTACTATTGCTTGCGTAGTCAACTATAGCGCACTCAAGGAGGAGTGGAAATGGCAGTTTTGACTGAGACCCGGACGGCACTTCCGACCGGCACCTGGACGCTCGACCCGGTCCATTCGACGGTTGGCTTCGAGCTCCCGTACCTGGCCGGCACGTTCCGCGGTCACTTCATCGACGTGGATGCCAAGCTCACGGCCGACAGGCTCTCGGGCTCCGCGCGGGTCGCGAGCATCGACGTCAAGGACGAGAACCTGGCGGCGCACCTGCAGTCGCCCGAGTTTTTCGACGCCGAGGAGCATCCCGAGCTCACCTTCGCGTCCCGCTCGATCGAGCGGTCGGACGACGAGCTCAAGGTCGCCGGTGAGGTCACGATCCGCGGCACGACGAAGCCCGTCGAGCTCGTGGGGACGATCGCCGGGCCGATGACGGACGCGTTCGGCAACGAGCGCGTCAACGTCAAGCTCGCGACCACCGTCGACCGGACGGCCTTCGGGCTGAACTGGAACATGCCGCTGCCGAACGGCCAGCCTGCGTTGCAGAACGAGGTCACGCTCGTCGCCGAGCTGTACTTCGTGCAGGACGCGTAAGACCGATGAGGGTTCTTGGGATCTCGGGCAGCCTGCGCCGCGACTCCTACAACACGAAGCTCCTCCGCGCCGCGGAGGAGCTTCTCCCTCCGTTCGCGGAGCTGGAGATCTGGGACGGCCTGAAGGCCGTCCCGCCGTTCGACGAGGACGACGAGCCCGGCTCGGCCGTGGTCGCCTCGTTGCGCGACGCGGTCGCCGATGCTGACCTGCTCCTGTTCTCGACGCCCGAGTACAACGCGTCGGTTCCCGGCCAGCTGAAGAACGCCGTCGACTGGCTCTCACGGCCCGTGGCCACCAGCGCGCTGCGTGGGAAGGCGGCATTGGTCGTCGGTGCGACCACCGGAGCCTTCGGCGCGGTGTGGGCGCAGGCGGAGCTCCGCAAGGTGCTGACGACTGCAGGCGCACGGGTTGTCGACGCGGACGTCGCCGTCGGGCACGCTCCGACCAAGTTCGACGAGTCGGGCGCACTCGCCGACGAGGAGCTGCGGGAGCAGCTGGCTGCCGCGCTCGAGCTGCTCGTGGCCGAGGCGCCTCTGCGGTCCGTCGCGCTGGCCGTCTAGCGCTGCATGCTGTCGGGCGTGCAACGAATGCACGCCGACGAGCTGGACATCGACGAGCCGCTGGTTCGGCGGCTGCTGGCGCACCAGTTCCCGCACTGGGCCGAGCTCCCGCTGCAACGGGTGCCGTCGTCCGGCACCGACAACGCGTTGTTCCGGCTGGGAGACGACCTCGTCGTGCGTCTGCCGCGGCGGCCGAAAGGCGGCGCTTCGATCGAGCACGAGTACGAATGGACGCCACGGCTCGGTGCGTCGCTGCCCGTCGCCGTCCCGACGCCTGTCGCCAAGGGCGCGCCGGACCACGGCTACCCCGCCACCTGGGCGGTCTATGTGTGGCTCGAGGGCGACAATCCCGTCCCGCGGGAGCTGACGGCTCCGCTCGCACTCGCACGAGATCTCGCCCGCCTTGTCCGTGCGTTCCTCTCGATCGAGCTGGCCGGGCCGAAGACGCGGCGCGGCGCTCCGCTGACCGGACAGGACGCTGGCGTCCGGAAAGCGCTGGGCGAGGTGGGCGACATGATCGACGTCGACGCGGCAGCGGCAGCGTGGGAGGAGGCCCTGGCCGCGCCGAACTGGTCGGCGCCGCCACGCTGGTTGCACGGCGACCTCCTGCCCTTCAACCTGCTCGTGCGGGAGGGCCGCCTGAGTGCGGTGCTCGACTTCTCGCTCGTCGGCGTCGGCGATCCTGCCTGCGATCTGCTGCCGGCGTGGTGGCTTCCGGCGGATGCGAGCGACGCTTTCCGTCTCGATCTCCGCGTCGACGACGCAACGTGGGCGCGCGGGCGCGGCTGGGCCCTGTCGATGGCTCTGATCGCGTTGCCGTACTACAAAGAGACGAATCCGCTCTTCGCGGCGAATGCGTTGCTGATGATCGCGAACATTCTGGGCGAAGCGAACGTATGTTCGTAACATCCTGGGTCCACTGCAAACGGCTTGTAATGTCCGGCGGACCTTGCTATCTTCTCCCTCAACCTAAGGGTGAGACTTACGTCTTGCCCCTGACCCCGGGGGAGGCCAGATGGCCGCACGGCCCGCAGCCACAGCCGCGCAGAAGGCCCAGCGAGAGCTCGAAGACCTACAGCTCGTCATCCGCGCGCGCAACGGGGACAGCGGCGCGCTGGACGTCCTGATCCGCCGCTACACCGGCTTCGTCCGGCTGAAGGCGAGCTCGTACTTCCTCGCCGGCGGGGACTCGGAAGACCTCGTCCAGGAGGGCTTGATCGGCTTGTACAAGGCGGTTCGCGACTTCAAGGCCGACAAGGAGACCTCGTTCAGGAGCTTTGCGGAGCTGTGCGTGACGCGCCAGATCATCACGGCGATCAAGACGGCCACCCGCTTCAAGCACGCCCCGCTGAACACCTACGTCTCGTTCAGCCACACCCCGGCGGGCCAGGAGTCGGACGGCGAATGCACCCTCGGCGACGCCCTGCCCGGGCCCGGCGTCGACGATCCCTCCGTTTGTGTCATCTCCACGGAGGAGCTCCAAAGCTTAGTCTTCACCCTCGGAAGCGGACTCTCCCAACTAGAAGCCGATGCTTTACGTCTCTATTTGGAGGGATCGTCCTACGAGGAGATGGCTGAGGAGTTGGGCTGCGACACGAAGACGATTGACAATGCGCTCCAGCGGGTTAAAAGAAAGATCTTGACCCACCAGAAATCCAGGCAAGTCCTGCTGTAGTACGGAATAGCGGGCTTCCATAGAGCGTTATAGACAGTGAGGCGCCCCGCCGGGCGCCCGTCCTTTGAAGAAGTAGAAGGAGTGACCTGAACTGACCAAGCTTGCTGAACTGGAACCACGCGCCTTCATCGACGAGGCTGAGGAGCTCGGAGAGCTCGAAGAGGAGACCCTCGAGGCGTACGCGCAGGAGCACGAGCTGGACGAGGAGGAGCTTGCGCACCTCCGAGGCGAGCTCGAGGAGCGCGGCGTCGAGCTGATCTCGACTCCCCATGCCGAGCCGGTTGCGCGTGCTGTTGCGGCGCCGGTGTCGGGCGCGACCGACAGCCTCACGCTGTTCATGAACGAGGCCGGCCGCTACCCGCTGCTCACCGCCGCCGAGGAAGTCGCGCTCGCGAAGCGCGTCGAGCGCGGTGACACCGCCGCGAAGGAGCGGATGATCAACTCGAACCTGCGTCTCGTGGTCTCGATCGCCAAGCGCTACCAGGGCCACGGCCTGCAGCTCGGCGACCTGATCCAGGAGGGCGTGATCGGACTGAACCGCGCAGTCGAGAAGTTCGACTGGCGCAAGGGCTTCAAGTTCTCGACCTACGCCACCTGGTGGATTCGCCAGGCCTGCCAGCGTGCGGTCTCGAACCAGTCCGCAACGATTCGCGTGCCGACGCACGTCCACGAGCGGCGCGTGAAGCTCAACCGGGCCCGCCAGCGGCTCCAGGCTGCGAGCGGCGACGAGCCGACGCGGGAGGACCTCGCGAAGGCGACCGGTCTCGAGCTGCGCTACGTCGAGGAGGCCCTCGGCGCGGTCGAGGCATCCGTCTCGCTGAACCAGGCCGTCGGCTCCGACGGCGAGGGCGAGCTCGGCGACCTGTTCGCCGACCCGAACTCGCTCGATCCGGAGGACGAGGCTGCCGAGGCGCTGCGTGCACGCTCGGTGCGCGACGCGGTGCGTCGCCTGCCGGAGCGCGAGCGCCGTGTGCTCGAGCTTCGCTTCGGCTTCGACGGCGAGCCGACCTCGCTGGAGCAGATCGGCCGCGAGCTGAAGATCAGCCGCGAGCGGGTGCGCCAGGTCGAGCGCGACGCGCTCGCCGCGCTGGAGCACCAGCTGGCCGACGTCGTCGCCATCTCAGGCGACGACCTGGTCCACGCGGCCTAACGGCCGCCCGCCGCTTCACGGAACGGACATGTACCAGGGACTGTCCCTGGTACATGTCCTTCGGAGACTGGCGGTACTCTGCCGGTACGCCGGAGTAGCTCAGCTGGTAGAGCGCGGCATTTGTAATGCCGATGTCGTCGGTTCGAGTCCGTCCTCCGGCTCCTGAAATGCGAAGCGCCCCGGCGAGAGCCGGGGCGCTTCTGTCTTACGCGAAGGAGTGTCGGCTGCTTACGCGGCAGACGGTGCCGGAGCTGCTTCGTGCTCCAGGCGGGGCAACCACTCGAGCCGCTTCGGCAGGTACCAGTTCCAGTCGCCGAGCAGCTTCATCGTCGCCGGCAGCAGCACTGCCCGGACGATCGTGGCGTCGATCAGCACCGCTGCGGCCAGACCGATCCCCATCTCTTTCATGTCGAGGATCGGCATCAGCGCGAACACTGCGAACGCGCCGACCATCACGAGGGCGGCCGAGGAGACGACACCGGCCGTCGTCGTGATGCCGTGCTCGACCGCGTCGGCGGTCGACATGCCGCGGTCGTACGCCTCGCGGACGCGGCTCAGGATGAACACGTGGTAGTCCATCGAGAGACCGAACAGGATCACGAACATGAAGATCGGGAGCCATGACGCGATCCCGCCGTTCGAGGTGAAGCCGAGCAGGTTCTCGCCCCAGCCCCACTGGAAGACGGCGACGAGCACGCCGTAGGCGGCGCCGACCGACAGCAGGTTGAGC